>JBEBTY010000031.1:0-37315 GCA_040393525.1 Victivallis vadensis
AGCACGACCAGCCGATGGGCTGGACCACGGCGGCTAACGCCGCCTGTAAGGGGAGGCGTCTTTACAGTGCCGTTCCTTTGGCGGGGATGAACATCCGGGACAGATCGACCTTTTCCAGTTTCAATAATTGAATTTTAGTTGCAATGCCTCCGGCGTATCCAGTCAGACTGCCGTTGGCGCCGACTACCCGGTGGCAGGGGATGATGATGGAGATCGGGTTGTGTCCCACCGCTCCGCCAACCGCCTGGCTGGACATGCTCTTTCGTCCCATCCGGATTGCCATCGCTCTGGCGATGTCACCGTAAGTGACCACTTTCCCGTAAGGTATTTCGCACAGAATTCGCCATACCTCTTGCCGGAATTCGCCGCCGACGGGGGCAAGCGCTAATTCGCTGATCGCGGGTTTTTCTCCTGCAAAATAACGATCCAGCCAGCGTTTTGCGGCAATGAAGATCGGCAAATTGTCTTGAGTGGCCATCGTGTCAGGCATGGTTGCGCCAAAGTGCTTTTGTCCTTCACGCCACATCCCTGTTAGGTTTTTTCCATCGCCCGCCAGTGTGAAGAGACCTGCCGGGGATGCGTAATGAGTTGAGTAAAACATGATTGTCTCCTTTTATAACGAATTCCAGAGATTGATTGTTGCATAACTACGCCACGGTCGCCATGTTTCCGCTATGGCTGATATTTCTTTTTCGGTTCGGGGTTCCAGTGCTTTTTTTACGCCGTAATCGGTGGGCAAAAACGCATCTGTCCAAGCCAGAACCCGCATGGCGATGTATTGCGCCGTCCATTCCCCGATTCCGGGAATGGTTTTTAACCGTTCCACCATTTTCGCTGGTGGAATGAACTGGTTGAATTGCTCGCTTGCAAACATGCGTGCCAGCTCAAGAATGGTAGTCGCACGGGCTCCGGTAACACCCAGTGCTCCGAGGTGATCCCGAATGGATCCGGGTAGCGATAGAATTGTTTCAGGAGAGGGGAACACGTGTGTCAGTCCTTCGATTTCGCAGGGAACCGGAGTTCCGTAAGTTGCCGTTATTCTCGCGGCTAGTGTGCGCGCCCCCTTGACCGTAATCTGCTGGCCGAGTACTGCGCGCACCGCTTGCTCGAATGCCTCGAAGCAACCGGGAACGTGAAGCCCCCGTACGCAAAGGCCGGGACGGATGCGATTCATGGACTCCAATCCTTCATAAACTGCATCCGGATTGCAGGATAAGTCGAACATATGCCGGATGCGCGCCAGAATCCGGGGAAGCACCGGCAGTAGTGTTATGCTTATTGTGACGGATAAAACATTTCTTTGTGGTCGATTTTCGACACAGAACCAGCCATGTGCTTGTTTGCTATTTGCGGTTGTCAGGGATACGGCACGCCAATATTTCCCGTCTCGGACTGTTTCGACGCCCGGGATGGCGCGCAGGGCGAGGAAATCCAGCATCGGTTGCCACAGGTATGGTGGCCGGTAGCCCAGCTCCAGCGTGACATGGCCGCTCTCTGTTTTTTCTTTGCCGATCTGCTTCCGCAAAGCAGTCGGAGGAAGGCGGTAATGCTGCTTGAACAGGGCGTTAAAGCGACGCAGGCTGCCGAACCCGGCGGCCATGGCAATTTCGCTTATGGAGAGTTTTGTGGAGGTGAGCAAACTCTTTGCCAGCAACAATCTGCATGTTTGTAGATATTGAACCGGCGAAACGCCGTATTGTGCGGAAAATGTGCGCCGCAAATGACGGGCGGTGCAACCGAGAACCCCGGCAAATTCGTCCATTTTTTGTTGTTGGGCACAATGTTCTTCCAGTACACGTGCCGCGTGGAGCGCGAGGGAGTGCGACGCATCCACCGGCGCAGTTCCTGGTGTCAGTTCCGGGCGGCATAGCAGGCATGGTCGGTAGCCCGCCTGTTCCGCTGCTGCGGCGGAAGGATAAAAGGTGCAATTTTTTGCCTTGGGCAATTTTGCCCGGCAGATCGGTCTACAGTAGATCCCGGTAGAGGAGATGCCGATAAAAAAGCGGCCGTCAAATCGGGTGTCTTTGGATTTGAATGCCGAGTACCAGATGCGATTTTCGTCTTCTGTCATATACATTCCTTCCTTCTGTTTGATTCAATATAGTCTCTTTTTATTGAAATGCTGGCCGTTTTCGGACCTGTATATGGAGTTCTTCAGTCTTTTTTTGAAAATTAATATGTATGTAAATGCAAGTATTGCCGTTCAACTTATATTTTTCTGGAAAAATGATAATAGTGATTGTGCAATTTCGATTTGATAAAACCGCATTGTCGCATATATTGTATGTAGCAATTATCGCTTCTATGATAATGTTTTGCAACGGATGGTGCTCTTGTAACCAATTTGGTTAGGAAGACTTATGTAAATCGCTTTTGTCGTAATTTGATTTTTAAATTGCGATGTCAGGCGGTTTTCGTCTTTGGGTTACAAACTGCACCACATTAAAATTGCGGATGGTCAAAAGATACGGCACTCCGTCTGGGATGGATTCGACAGGACTTTTTGAAGAGGAGAAACCGTCGATGGATCGAACTATAATTGGATTAGGGAAGAAGGACAAATTCGGCGGTAAAAGACGACTCGAAGGGTAGCGTTTGTGAGGAGAACAACGCGGCTGCCCACGTCTGTTGCGGAGCGGCCGGAGTAAGACGTGGAGGGAACGTCATGAGCAAACACGATTTCGAGATATTCCGTTTGGAAGAACGCGTTCTGTTCGAGGCCGCCGCCGTGGCAGAAATTGCGGCAGCGGAAGCCACATTGAATTCCAATGTGAACGAAGGCGAAAAGCAGGCCCAGGAAGAGAAAGATGCGCTGAAGAATGTTCCGCCGGAAAATTCCGGTATTTCACCTGTCGGAAATGGCGGTGTTCCGGTCGATCCTGCCGACATTGTCGATATCGACCATCAACTTGAGCAGCTGATACAAGGAGAAATCCCTGCGACGGACGCCGTTGTTGAAGTCCCGGTCGTTACTCCTGCGGCAGTCGCTCCTGTGGAGCTTTCGGAATTTGTGGATGGCGTGTTCCGAAATACGGAAGCCGCTTTTTCTGTCGGTCGTGAGTTGGTTATCATAAACTCCAGTGTGAGCGACGTCGATTCGATTCTTGCTTCGCTCAAGACGAATCAGGAGGTGCTGATTCTGAGTTTCGGCAAAGACGGCATGGCGGAAATCAATGCTTATCTGGATGCCAGCGGTGCAAAGTATGATGCGCTTCATTTTGTCACTCACGGCAACAGCGGATATTTTACTCTCAACGGCGAACGCTATGACGCGCAGAATTTCGATGCCGTCCAGTGGACGAATCTGGGTTCCCATCTTACCAGCGGTGGGGATATTTTGTTTTATGGTTGCAACTTTGCCGCCGAAACGGCCGGGGAGGAGTTCGCGACGATGATTGCCGGGGCAACCGGTGCGGACGTCGCCGCCAGCCGCGACATCACCGGGCGAGGTGGAAACTGGATTTTGGAATACCAGACCGGGAACATTGAAACGCTCGGTATTTCCGTCAACGGTTTTAGCGAACAGCTGGCGTCGGTGAACATCGCCAGTTTTGAAGACCTTTTGGAAAACCTCGGTTCGGCTTCGGAATATCAGATTGTTGCCGATTTTACATTTTATTCTCTGGCATATACTGACCTGAACGTCAGTACCACCATCCTTTATGGTGTGACGATCCACGGAAACAACCATACGTTGACTGCCGGCGAAAATACACAGATATTCAACATTACCGAAGATGGCTCTCTTACACTCAACAACCTGACGCTGAAAGGCACCGGCACGGTAAATGAAGCCGGTGGAGCTATTTTAAACCACGGTACGCTGAATTTGGAAAATGTCGTCATCGACGGTTTTTCCTCCAGCGAAAACGGCGGCGCCATTGCTGTCGGCAACGGCGGTACATTGAATATTTCCGGCGGACAATTCCTCAATAACACGGCGACTCAAGACGGCGGTGCAATCTATTTTGATGGCAATGCCGCGAATGCTCTGTCTGTCGGCAATGGAACATCGTTCAATAATAACACGGCAAACAATGGTGGAGCGATTGCCTGGGCGGGTGGCAATGGTTCTCTCGACTCCGTGGTATTTATCGGGAACACCGGGTTGGCAAGTGGCGGTGCGATTTTCGTCGCCAATGCTGACGTGACTGTTTCCAATGCCATGTTGATCGGAAACAGCGCGGTGAATGGTGGCGCCATCGGTGGACGGCAGGGTTCTGTCCGGGTGTCTGATTCATCGTTTACAAGCAATACCGCAGTTTCCGGCGGTGCGGTTTACGGTGAAAACGGCTCCGTTTTCAGTGTTGAGAATAGTTCATTTCTCTCCAACAGCGCCAGTGCGGATGGCGGTGCGTTCAAGATCGCGTCGCAAAGCAAATTGTTTTTATCCGCCGACACCCTTTCCGGGAACACTGCGGTCAATGGCGGTGGGATCTCCATTGCCGACAGCGAGCTGTTCATCGAATCGGCGAACTCAACGCATAGCACCACGATTTCCGGGAGTACGGTCAACGGAGACGGCGGGGCCATCTACGCCACTGGCAACACAGAGGCGATCATTCACCACTTGACCGTTAGCAACACCTATGCAACGTTCGGCGGCGGCATCTTCATGTCCGCAAACTCGGGTGAAACGATGAGTTTTTCGATTTATTCATCGACATTCAACACCAACAGCGCGGCCAGTGGTGGAGCTATCTATGCGTTGAACTCCACTTTGACGGTTGCGTTGAGCAGCTTCTCCACCAATGAGGCAACGATGTCCGGGGGCGCGATTTACGCGAATGGTTCCACCCTCACGGTCAGCAAGGTTGCATTTGGCGGAAACAAGGCTACCGGCGCGTCCGCCAGCGGCGGCGCGATTGCGCTATGGAACTCCACATTGCGGATCAACGACAATTCGTCGTTCATCGGCAATACTGCGGTCATGCTTGGCGGCGCGATTGCGTCCACCAACACGGTCATCTCCGTCAAGGATTCCAAGTTCGATGCGAACACGCTCTCCGGCTCAATTTTGGGCAAGGTCAAAGGCGGAGCCATCTATATCGACAACTCGACGGATTCAGAAGCGGACTCGGAAATTGAGTTCATCGGCGTCGAATTCACCGGGAACACCGCCTACAGTCTTGGCGGCGCGGTCTTTGCGCACTCCACTGGAAATGTCACGATCAAGAACTCCATCTTTATCGGCAATAAAACCACCGACATGACCGCGACCAGCAGTGAAACGCCCATCGATATCAAAGGCGGAGCCATTTATGCTGCGGTGAAGTCGATGAACATCGACGCCACCCGGTTCGAGTCGAACCAGACGCATGTACATGGTGGCGCGATTTACACCACCAGCGAGAGTTTGACTATCACCAATTCCGTATTCAGCAAGAACAGGATCACCAGCAATAATGCCGGATATGGCGCAGCAATCGCTTCGTATCAGAACGGTGCGCAGATCACCATTAAAAACTCGTTGTTCGATGGTAATTTTTCCCAATTCAAAGCCGCCGGAATTCGGGTGATGGAGGGTGCGGTCGTGGTGATCTACGATTCCGCCTTCACCAACAACGAAGCCAAACATATCGCCGGGGTGCTCAGCAACGACAGCGGACGCACGTATGTGTTTAACTCGACGTTTTACAACAACAAGGCATTGAATGGCGGTGTCGCGACATTGACCGGAACCTCAGACAAGAGTTTCATGTTGTTTTCCGGCTGTACTTTCGTGGGAAACTCCGCTGTCGCAAGCGGAGCCAACACCGGTCGCGGCGGGTGCATCTTCTTACGGCACAATACATTGACCGGTTTCTCGAATGAACAACTGGTGATCATTAACTCGATCTTCGCTGAAAACACCTCGACGCTTGGCGACGATATTTTCATGTTGGAGGGGGGGGAAGTGCATCTGGTGCATTCGCTTTACAGCGATCTATATGTGATGGGTGCGTCCGTGATTCCGTACAACACGGGGTCTTATATTGCAACCACCACCGATATTTTCGGAACGCCCATTCCTGTGTTCAACGAAACGACACATACGTTCAATATCATCACCGGACCCAGGGTCGGAACGGATGGTGCGTTGGTCGGCACGCGGAATGACGGAATTTTCACCGTTCCGATTTCGGGCATTTTGAATAATCTTGTGTTCAAAACCTCTTCGATCGGAAGCTGGTTCTCTGTGGCGAATCCCACGATAGCGCTGTCGCTCATCGATGCGGATGTCTCAATCTTTGCAACCGACCAGATCGGCAATCACCGGCAGGTGAACGGTGTGAACAGCTACTCGATGGGAGCGCTGGCTCCACAGGCGATCAACTTGATCGTGACCCAGGCGGTCGATGATGGCAGCGGCACGATCACGGGAACGCTGAGTTACGTCCTGATGCAGGCCGCGCTGCTCAGCGATCGCGATATCATTTTGATCAGCTTCGATCACTCTGCGTTCTCCGGCAGTCAAATCATGGAGTTGAATCAGGCGCTTTCGATCGACACGGCGTTGATGAATAAAAATATCACGATCAACGGCGATGTCGGGAACGACAAGCATGTTACGATCGACTGGAACGGTGCAGGCGGTTCCAGCATATTCAGTTTTACCGGAAACGGTTTGTCGGGTGAATTCTGGAACGTGAATTTAAGCAACCTCACGGTGGACGGAAACGACAATATTCAGAATCTCTTTTCCTTCACCAACAGCGAAAGCGCGACGTTTACCCTCACCAACGGACAACTCACCGGAGCGGCCGGTAGCGGTGCTCTTTCGATGGTGCTGCTGAGCGGCCCGGCCATCATCAGCATCGAAAACTCCCTGGTGTCGAATAACTCCGGGACGAACGGAGCCGGCGTGTACGCTTCCGCCGGAACGGTTTCCATCACAGTTGTCAATTCGACGTTCACCGGCAACCGGAACTCCGGAACAAACGCAGGGGTGATTTACGGCAAAGGCGACATGCTCTCCATCACCGTCGTTGATTCGACGCTGTACAACGGCGTCGACACCTCCGCTCTTATTGTTGTGGACGGTAATTCTGTCGGCGTGCAAACGCTGAATTTGATCAACAGCATCATTCAGTCGGATCATGCGGAAATTCGGTTCGGAGCCAATGGAGGCGTGCTCAACAGTGCCTATTCGAGCGTCCATACAATCGCCGGGACTTTCACCGTGGGTGTCGATGTCGGAAATGTGGACAACATCGACAAGAATCATTTGTTCGAGCAGCCGATCGTTGTTACATCGGACGGCACGATCGCGCTTTCCGCCAATAGCCAGGCCGCCGTTCTCGGCACGCTTGCCGCGAAAGATGGGCTTAATGGATTCTATTTCCTGCATAATGGGGCATACTACAACATCGCGGATTATTCGGCAGTGTCCACTTCTTATGTTGTGATCGACGTTGCACAAAATGAAGTCCGGCGTACCGATACCAATCTGGCTTACAGCATGGGGGCTCACGCGTTGCCGATCACGGCCAAGACTCCATCGCTTCTGGTGACGACTACGGTGGATTGGGAGATCAACCCTTTCACGGTTCTGGTCAGCTTGCGAGAGGCGCTGAACTATGCGCTGAATGCTCAGGCTACGGCGACGGATGGATCGTACACGATTTCATTCGATCTGCCGATGGGGGCGGTCGTCACCCTGGACAGTCCTCTGATGATTGACGGAGGAACGGTCAACAGCATATCGATTGACGGGCTTTTCCTGAACCGCAGCACGACCCGCACGTTGAGCGCCCGTTTCACTGCGGACGCGGCCGCTCCTTCCTTGTTTACGATTGCCGCGGGGAAAACCGTGGCTCTCAACGGGCTGGAAATCCAGAACAGCGATTCATTCGTCGGTTACGACCTGATTGCCAACCATGGAGCGCTGAATATAACCAACACGAAAATCACCGGCGACGGCGTCAATGCCGGGCGCGCGATTTATAACAGTACCGGAGCCTCCCTCTTCCTTGGAAGCGGGGCGCGGATCACCGGAGCGGTGGCTACAGCGGGCGCGGGCGTATACAATCTCGGCAGCGTCGTTGTCGATGGCGCACTGTTCGAGCAGAACAAGGCCACGCAATCCGGCGGAGCGATCTACAATCAAGGGTCGTTGCTGATCCGGACCGGCATGTTTGACGGCAACCGGGCGGCGACTGGCGGCGCGGTTTACTCTACTCAATCCTTGACGGTGGGCGGCGGAATTTTCAGCAACAACTCTGCGACGGATGGCGGCGCACTGGCTGTCGCGGGCGGAACATTTACGGTCGGCGCGCTGTCAGCGGTTCCGGAGTTCACTGCGAACAGCGCGGTGAACGGCGGAGCCATTCAGCTCTCCGGCGGCGCTGCCGGAAGCATCGACAGTGCGACGTTTCGATTGAACACAAGCACGGTCAGTGGCGGAGCCATCCACGCGCTTCAGGGGACGGTGACCATTCGCAATTCCACGTTTACCGGCAACAGTACGTCCGGAATCGGGGGGGCGCTTCAGGTGACGGCCAACGGAAATGTGACGCTGCAAGACAGTACCTTGAGCGGTAATAGTGCGATCAACGGCGGCGCGATCCATAACCGGGGCGTTCTCTCGATTATGGGGACGCATTTTGAACAGAACAGCGCCTCCGTCAATGGCGGTGCCGTCATGAGTGCCGGAGGGCGGTTGACGGTTCAAAGTTCAAAGTTCTATCGGAACACGGCGACCGGAGTCGGGGGCGCGTTTCGGATCGAGGGAGGCTCGACGGAAATCGACCGGAGCGCACTGGCATGGAATAAAGCGAATTCGGGCGGCGCAATTTCCGCCGCGGCAAGCGTTACGCTTCTCAATTCAACACTTTATGCAAATGATGCGTTGGCTGGTTCCGGTGGCGCGGTTTCCATCACAGCTGGAACCTTTTACGGCATGGGAACCACGGTGACTGCGAATACTGCATCTTCCGGTCAGGGGAGTGCGTTCGCCACATCCGGCGGCGGCTCGCTTCAACTGATTAACAGTGTCATCGTCGGCAATGGCACGGAAGACATTCGGCTTGCCGGTGCGTCTTCTTATATGGCATACAATTATTATGGGCGCATTTCCGGTTCCGTCAACGGAAACAACAACACCCAGGCGGCGACTTTGTCCGACGTGTTCGGCGCCGGATATACGGTGTTCGACGAACCCAGCGGCACCATTGCGCCGAACCCCGCGTCGCCTGCCGCGACCAGCGGCGCACTGGCCGCCCGGGATTCGTCCGGCAACTGGTATTACAGCAAAAACAATCAGACCTATTACAATCTGTTGACCGGAGCGGCGGTCAATGCCGCTGCGGTGACCGTCCTGGCACGTGACCAGAAAGGCAATGGACGTTTGCTCGGCGTGGACACCGAACGGGTGACCGTCGGTGCGATTACCGTCATCAAAGAGTTGCCGGGTTTTGTTGTGGATACGACTGAAGATGTGGTGGATGAGTACGATGGCGTGACCAGTCTTCGCGAAGCGATTCTGGCGGCGGAGAACGCCGGCGGCGGGCTTATTACCTTCGATCCCGACGCTTTTCTCAACGGCAGCAATACGATTTATCTGAATTCAACCATTTTGGTGACTTCGGCGGAAACCATCGTCATCGACGGGCGCGGACTCGAGAGCGGAGTGATCATTTCGATCGACCCGGCTCAAGTCGGTACGGATTCGCGTGTGTTCAATTTCGGGGAAGACGCGGATGTCACGCTGATGTACCTGACGGTCACCGGGGGCAGCAAGACCGGAAGCTCCTCCGGTGGAACGCAGGGCGGTGGCGCGATCTATAACGATGGCAAACTGACGCTGGTCAACACGACGTTCTATGGCAACACAGTCAAGTTCGGTTCCGGCGGAGCGATTTTCAACGACCTCCACGGCCAACTTACAGTGGTGAACTCCACCTTTGCGGGGAATCGCGCGACTCAATCGGGCGGAGCGATTTATACACTGGGCAAGATGGATATCGTCAACAGTGTCTTTGTCGGCAACGAAGCCTCGTTCGGTAAGGATCTGTACGTGAAGAACGACGAAGTGACGATCCGCTACAGCGCCGTCGGCAGTATTCTGGCGGCGGACACCGTGAACAGCAGAATGTGGGAGGATGCCTCCAATCACAACATTTTGAATGTGTCCAAGGACATCATGTTCGGCAGCAATATGTACGACCCCGCCACCGGAACCGTGATCATCTCCGACGCGGGCGCCAACCTTGCCGCCACTGCTGGGACACGTGTCGGCTTTACCGGGGATGCGGCCAACGGGTACCGTTTCTATTTCTACGATTTGACGACTGACGTGTGGAAAGATTTTTCCGGAACCAGTTACGCCGGGAACGACGTGATGATCTGGAAGTTCGACCAGCTGGTGCGAAACCGCCTCGCCAACGACAACCTCGGGTATCTTGGCAACGGCGAATACGCTATCGCCGATCCCCCGAAATACAGCATGGGCGCGGTTTCCGTCATTAAAGAGCAAGCCAGCATGGAAATCACCACCAATATGGATGTAATCGATCCTTACGACGGGCTTATCAGTCTGCGGGAGGCGCTTGAAACTTACGCCGTTGACGGCGGTTACGCCCACGATGGCTACAAGGCCTCGTATGCGGACGATATCTGGACCACGATTTATGACTACACCTCCGCGAGTGGATTGCTGTTCCAACTGGATTCCGGTGCAGGAGCTGTCAACGTGAGCAAGAGCTTCACCTTTGACGCCGCCGATCGCCGGATGGAAGTGCGCGGCAACAGCGGAACCATGTTCAACGTAACCTCGAATCTGCTGACATTGGAAGGGAAGCACATCTACCGGAACGGCATTGTGGCCGGAACCGGAAATATCGATGTGGTCGGGAATTTCGTCAACTCCAACGCGACGATGAATATGAGCGCCGGAACCGTCACCTACAAAGGCGGCGACCAAAATCTGCTCTCCGGATCGTATCACCACCTCACTCTCACCACTCCGTTCACCGACGGAACCGGGGCGGTTGTGCACGATGTGGTCAAAACCCAGCAGGGCGACATTCTGGTTAACGGAACGTTCAAGGCCAACGGGAACAACGTCAACAATATGGTGATTCTGGACGGCGCGAATTTTGAGCTTTCCATCTCGGACGCGACGGCGACCGGTCTGATTTCCGGGCAGGACCCGCGTTTGGACTCCTCCTGGCTGTTGAGTGACAACATTCACAATGTGATTTTGCACGACTCGAACGCAGTCAACCGGGCGAGTGCGGATGGAGTCGTCTATTTGGAATACGACAACCTCGGCACCGGGGCGAATCCCGGCTGGTCCATCGTGCTCAACCCGCTTCTTGGTCACAACCTCGGAGCGTTTACCGGCAGTGAGATCATCTATGGAGCGCAGTTGTCCGGCTCGGTGATTTCCGGCAGAACCGGCGCGAATCCGGATGCTTACTCCGTGCGCGGCAGTAGTCTGGGGAAATTGAGCTGGCTCTCCGGCAGCTCCATTCTCCCGGTGGGAACATACAATACCCGCCTGACAAGCGCCACGGCGGACAGTGTTTACAACTTCGGCAAATTCTTCGCTGATCTGACGGTAATCAAACGCAGCATTACCGTAACAGCGAACAGCGACTCGAAGAAGTACGACGGAACCGCTCTCACCGACAACGGCTGGAGATTGACCGAGGGATTGTTGGTCGGTTACGACACGATCGATGCGACCGTTTCCGGCAGTCAATTGAACTTCGGACAGAGCGCAAACCGCATCACATCGATCACGATTACCGCCAATGGCGTGGACGTTTCCGGCAATTACAGCATTACGTTGATTGCAGGCACCCTGAGTGTGGCCAAGCGCGATGTGACGGTCACCGCCGGCAGCAATAGTTGGGTGTATGACGGTACGACACACTTCGATCACAGTTCCACGGTCTCCGGCGACGGATTCATCGATGGGGAAGGTTTGACGGTGGATCGCATTTCCGGCGCAATCCTCAACGCAGGATCGTTGCAAAACACTGTTGAAGAGTACACGCTTGACAGCGGAACGCTTGCACGCAACTACAATATCACGCTGGCAACGGGTACGCTCACCGTGACGAAACGCAACGTGACGATCACCTCCGGCAGCAGCAGCTGGGTGTATGACGGCACGGAGCATTTCGATCGCAGTTCCACGGTCACCGGCGACGGATTTGTCGCCGGTGAAGGGGTGAAAGTCGATGTCAGCGGTTCGATCATCTATGTCGGAAGCAAAAATAATACCATTGCCGGATACGAATTTACGGCGGGTACGCTTGCGGGCAACTACAATATCATATTGGTCGAAGGCAAGCTGACTGTGACCAAAGCGTCGGTTTCCATCACCGTTACCGCAGACAGTGCATCCAAAATGTACGACGGGCTCACCCTCACCAACAATGGTTGGGAGCACACTGCGGGAGGACTGCTCGGCAACGACGTTCTCGATGCAACCGTCATCGGCGGTCAGTTGAACTACGGCCAGAGCGCGAACTCATTCTCGTCGGTTATCATCACCAACAATGGCGTCGACGTCACTGAAAACTATGACATCGTCATGATTACCGGCACGCTCAGTGTGTCGAAACGCGACGTGACGATCACCTCCGGCAGCAGCAGCTGGATGTATGACGGCACGGAGCATTTCGATCGCAGCTCCACGATTTCCGGCGACGGCTTCATTTTCGGCGAAGGCGTGGACATCGATATCAGCGGCTCGATCATTTATGTCGGAAGCCGAGAGAATACCATTGCCGGATACGAGTTTGCAGCAGGTACGCTTGCCGACAACTACCACATCACATTGGTCGAGGGAACGTTGACCGTGACCAAAGCGTCGGTTACCATCACTGTGACTGCGAACAGCGATTCTCAGAAATACAACGGCTCCACTCTCGTTAACGATGGCTGGCAGCTCTCCGGTGAATTGCTCGGCGGCGACATGCTCTCCGCAATCGTCACCGGCGGGCAACTCAACGTGGGCCAGAGCGCGAACTCGCTTGCATCGGTCACCATCACCAACCATGGCGTCGACGTCAGTGAAAACTACAACATCGTCATGGTCGACGGAACTCTCAGCGTGACGCCGCGTGAAGTGATCATTGTTTCCGGCGGTGGTACCTGGGTGTATGACGGCAAGGTTCATATGAACCCCAACTATCAGGTCTCCGGCGATGGTTTTGTTGTCGGGGAGGGACTGGCCGACGTTGATATCACCGGTGGCCAGCGAGAGGTCGGTTCATCTCTCAATACGATTGCCGGGCATACGTTGAACGGCGACACGCTTGCGGGCAACTACAACGTCACCTACCGGCTCGGTACGTTGACGGTTCTGCATGCGGGTCAGAATACCGATCAGGATGGTTCGACGGATTTCTATGTTCCCAACGGCCCGTCGCCGTACCGGAACTGGCTGCCCGGCGGACGTTATTATGAATCGAACGACCGATGGAGCCGCGAAATCGGATTGCCGCCCCTCCCGAGCATGTCCGGTCTGGTGAGGGATGGTGAAACGTCGATTTCCGACTCGGTGAAGGGGATTTCACTCTTTTCTTCTCCGTTGCGAAACGACGGCCTGGAGAGTTTACATGTGGACGGGCATTTCGATTCGGGCGTGATCAATGGGAAGTTGCGCTTCCTCGACCAGGCGGTCAAGCTCCCCGGTACGATCTTCCCGCAACGCGAAACGTTGGATCGGATTGACGACCTGCCGGAGTTGAATCTGGCGACGTTGATCGAGATTCCTCCGCGTTCGGACGTGTTCAAAAGCGACTTTGAGCGGTTGTTGGATTCGCTGATTATCGCGTAAACATAAAAACGCCGGAGATTGCAGATTCGCAATCTCCGGCGTAATATTTCCCCTCATCGGGTCAGATGGTAGGCCATCACACCGCCGGGGAAGCCGTTGGTGTCCGCTTGAAACCGGAAAACGCCGTCTTTGAATTCTCCCGGAATTTCACCCAGCTCCGACCCGTCCAGCGCGAGCGCCGCGACCCGCCACGGCGCCGCGCTCGTCAGTTCCAGCTCCGCGACGCCGCGTTCGATCAGCAACGGTAGCGTTCCCCAGCTGTTGCAGGTGTCGCTGTCGGCATATGGGACGTCGCTGCCGGAAAGGTTGGTCAGGTGAATGATTAAAATATCTTTGCTCTCCGCCAGCGGTTTCGCATCCCGTGAGATCGCGGCGACGGTCATAAATCGATCGGCGTTTTTCACCCGGAGCGTTCCGGCGGCGAGCGATCCTTTGGGCAGTGTGACGGTTTCCGTTTGTTCCGTGACGACCGTGAAGGTTCCATCGGCTGGCGTGAGTTTGAGCCGCGGATCGGGTGCTACGGTCATTCCGGGCTGGAAGATTCGGGCGCCGGCGGGCAGCGTGTCGCCCTCAATGTGCCAGCCGACCTGGGTTTTCAGTCCGAGCGTGCCCAACTCCTGCGGGAGATTGTTGCGGGCGGCGGGATCACGGGGGAGCGGGAATGATATTTTCTCCTTTCCCGGCGTCATATCGCCGCGCAAAAACAGCGCAATCGCAATCCGGTCGCTGAACTGCTGCATCGGGTCATTGACGGCGTCGAAAGGGTAGAGCGTATTGAGAATTCTGAGCCCGCCTTCTCCATGGGTCCAGCAAAAGCGCCAGAGCCCGCCCCAGTTTTGCAGCGAGGCATAAGCGCCGATCAATGGGCCGCTTTCGGCGCGGAACGGGTTCGGATAGCAGTAGTTGAACTCGGTGACTACCAGAGGCTTTCCGAACAGCCGCCGCGGCATGATCTCCCGTTGCAGCAACGCATTGTTGCGGATCGGAGAGCTGGTGTCGAACCGGATCGGCGGATTCCATGGATTGATCGGAAAGCTCGGGTGGGCGAAATAGCCGTGTTCATCCGTGAAATCAAGCCGATCCGCCAACCTGAAGTCGCAGTTGACAGTGAGCATCGTTTTCATCTTGAGTTCATTTCGGATGAAATCAAGCTGCTCCTCACTGGTCTGGACGCTGAGTTCGGCGAGAAAACGGGAGAAGGAGGTATGGTCTTCCGCCGGTATCCCTTTTTCCTGTTTCCACTGCTCGAATTTTTGCCGATAGATTGGAATCAACTCCGGACTGCTACCCCAACTTCCTCCCAATCCGCCTTCGTTGACTGTCCCGAGCGTCGCCAGTGCCGGATCTTCGCCCCATGTCATACCGGTATAGGGGTTTTTGTGGTTCATCCATCGCCGGGCGAACTCTTTCCAATTCTCCATCGCCGCACGGTTGACAGCCAGAAGTCCCTTGACATTTTTCAGTGTTTCCGGATTCTTCACATCGATGTTATCGCCGGGTTTGAATTTCCGATTGACATGGAGATCGGTGGTCAGGTAGAGGCCGCGTTCTTTGCATTTGGCAAACAGGTAGTCGAGTTTGTCCATCGCTTCCTGATCGAATGTCAGCGAATCGTTGGCGTTCTGATCGATGATTTCCGATTCCTGATGATGGATGCGAACCGAGTTGTACCCCATCCGAACCAGGTATTCGACCAGCTTGTCGGTGGTTTGTTTGTCCGGCGTATTGGCGCTGAAACAGAGGTTGACGCCGTAGAAACGAATCTGTTTGTCCGGTGCGTTTTCAAAGCTGAATTCTCCGTTGGAGGCGGCGCGGACAAACCCGTATTTTCCGGCAGGGGCGTCTTGAGGGCTGATGTGGGAGAAGTCCAGGGGGCTGCCTGCGATGATGGTTCGCTTGAGATCGAGCCGTTTCCATTGTTCCCCTTCTTTGATTATGAATGGCCTGGCTTGCCGCACCGGGAATCGGACGATGCGATCACTCAACGTCGCCGCTCCCACCATCCATTTTTTGCCGATACCATGCGGAATACCACGCCCACCCGCGCCTTCCCCCGTTTTGACCGTGCGGGTGATGTGGGCAGCGCCGCACGCATCATGGAGATTCACAACGGCCGCACCGCAACGGCGTTTGCCGACGGACATGCCGCAATGCACACCGGGCTGGAACTGAAAGCGATGCCCTACAACCTGCAAACCTGGTTTAAACCCGACGGTTCGATCGGCAACTGAACTGTTATTGATGCGAGTTCCGAGAAGACCTTCCGTGCGGAGGTCTTTTTTTTATGTGAAAATAGCTGAATTCCATTCGTATTTGCGGAAGATAGCGCGATTCCCTTCGACAAATTCGTAAACCGGAAAATTATGTAATGGAGAAAAGAACATTTTTGAATCATGTAACTGACTTTATTCGTTGCTTTAACGTATGGAATGACCATGTGGAAAAAGCGGAGAATCCGCGAAGGGTTTCCCGCTCGCAAAAAGCAGTGTTTTTTTTGGAATAATTCCGGGCTTTTGGTTGTAAAAAAGATTTCCTTCGGATATATTAAATACCAACGATAATTTCCGGGAGTCTTTTTGTTGTGAAAAAGCTGATTTTTCGTGTCCTGCTTTCTCCTTTTGCAGCGCTCGGCATCACCGCCGCAGCGACGGCTTGCTTCGGGGGCGGATGCGCGGCTCCACGCCCGGCGGCGGACAATGGCGAAGCGGCGGAGACGGATGCGCTGGTCATTCAGCAGGTTCGACGCTCGGACGAATTGCCCGTCATTCGTTCCCCCCATGCGGTTCCGATGATTCGTTCTTGGCGCTCGACAGGGAGTGACCGGGCTCTTCTGATGCCTCCCGATCACTTTCGATTTGACTGTTTTTCCGGGGGACCCTTCGGAGGGTTCCTTTTATTTGCCTCTTCGGGCATAGCTCCCCTGAGACTTCTTTTCCTTGCCAATTTTCTCGAAGTTCGAGCTGGCCCTGCTGTGGCTTGAACGCTTGCGTCAACCGACGGCTTTCGGGGCGCGACAGCGCCGGGTTGCGGTGATGATGTCGGTATTTTTGCGCAAAAGCTGATGAAATGAAATCGTTTTCCAATCTATTAACGATATAAGGTGAGTTCCAAGAGTTATGAAAAAAGTTGATTTTATGTTGACGGCGTTCCGCGACGGTTTCCAATCCGTATTTGGCGCGCGGGTGTTCAGTTCCGATTATCTCCCGGTGGTCGAAGAGGCCGCGGCGGCGGGGATCACACACATCGAAGCGGGCGGCGGCGCCATGTTTCAGGCTCCGTTTTTCTATTGCAACGAAAACTCGTTCGAGGTGATGGATAAATTTCGCAGCATCGTCGGCCCGAATGTGAATTTGCAGACCTTGTCGCGCGGAATCAACGTGGTCGGCCTCGACAGCCAGCCGCGCGATATGATCAAACTCCATGCTGAATTGTTCAAGAAGCACGGCATGACCACGATCCGTAACTTCGACGCGCTCAATGACGTGAACAACCTGATCTACAGCGGGCAGTGCATCGTTGACGCCGGGCTGAATCACGAAGTGGTCGTCGCCATGATGGAACTTCCGCCGGGATGCAATGGGCACACGGTGGAATTCTACGAAACTGTGTTGCGCCGGATTCTCGATTCCGGAATTACCTATACCTCGCTCTGCTTTAAAGACGCTTCCGGCACCTCGACCCCGCAGAAAGTATATGAGACCATTAAAATGGCTCGCAAGCTGGTCGGCGAAGATGTCCGAATCGCGTTCCACTCGCATGAAACCGCCGGTTGCAGCGTTCTGGCCTACAAGGCGGCGCTGGATGGCGGCGCGAACCAGATCGACCTCGCCATGGCTCCGGTTTCCGGCGGCACCTGCCAGCCGGATGTGTTGACCATGTGGCACGCGTTGCGCGGAACCGAGTATGACCTCGGAGTTGACATCAACAAAATCGTCAAACTCGAAGAGAGCTTCCAGCACGCGCTCAAAGATTATTTCATTCCGCCGGAAGCAACGCAGGTCTGCCCGATCATTCCGTTCTCTCCGATGCCGGGCGGCGCGCTGACCGCGAATACGCAGATGCTGCGCGACAACGGATTGATGGACAAGTTCCAGGATATCATCGTTGCGATGAACGAAGTGGTCGCCAAGGGCGGTTTCGGCACCTCGGTGACTCCGGTGAGCCAGTTCTACTTCCAGCAGGCGTTCAACAACGTGATGTTCGGACCGTGGAAGAAGATCGCCGAAGGTTACGGCAAGATGGTTCTCGGTTATTTCGGTAACACCCCGACCACGCCGGATGCGGAAGTGATCAAAATCGCCGCCGAACAGCTCAAGCTGGAGCCGACCACCCGCAGCCCGCTCGACATCAACGACGAGAATCCGAAAAAAGGTCGCAAAGCCGCCGAGACGATGCTCAAAGAAGCCAATCTCCCGATTACCGAAGAGAATGTCTTCATCGCCGCAAGTTGCGCCGAAAAGGGCATCCTGTTCCTGAAGGGCGAGGCGAAACTCGGCGTCCGCAAGAACGCTCCGAAGGTCGAAGAAGCGAAGACGGCGGCGGTTGCCGCCGCTCCGAAATCGGATTCGGTGACCGTCACCCTGAATGGCAAGGCGTTCGCCGTGAAATTCTCCGGCAACTCCGCCACGGTCAACGGCCGGAGCTATGATTTCTCCGTCGCCGATACAGCCGATGCTCCGGCGGCGGCTCCGGTTGCCACCGGTAAGGGGGAAGAAGTTCGCAACACGCTTCCGGGTGTGGTGATCCGCCTTGCCGCGAAGCCGGGCGATACGGTGAAAGAAGGCGATCTGTTGCTGGTTCTGGAAGCGATGAAGATGGAAACTCTGGTCACCGCTCCGGTTTCGGGTGTGCTTGCCGCCATCAACGTGACTCCCGGTCAGCAGTTGCAGGCCGGTACGGTTCTCGCCGTAATCAACTGCTGAGGAGGAACTGAACATGGATTACTTTATGGAACGGTTCCTTGAGATTTTTCAAGGTTTCGCCGTCATTGCCAATTCGGATTGGAAGGTCACGCTGGTACGTTGTTTGCTCGTGATTTTCGGGGTTGCCTTGGTCTGGCTTGGCCGCAAGGGAATTCTGGAAGCACTGGTTATGATTCCGATGGGGCTGGGCATGGCCACCGTCAACGTGGCTGGAATGATGTTTGACCCGCTGAAACTGGCGGAAAAAGGGCAGGCAGCGCAACCGATCATCAACAATCTGTTTCTTGATTCGACGATCAGTAACAACGATCAGCTGATGACGTTGATGCAGATCGACTGGCTTCAGCCGATTTATACGCTGGGATTCAGCAATGGTTTGATCCCTTGCCTGATCTTTATCGGGATCGGGGCGTTGATCGACGTTGGCTTCATCATGCGGCACCCCTATGTTTCGGCGACGGTTGCGCTGTTTGCCGAACTTGGTACACTGCTTACATTGCCGTTGGCAGTGATGTGGGGCGGTTATTCGCTTAAAGAAGCGGCGTCGATTGCGCTGGTCGGCGGTGCTGACGGCCCGATGGTGCTGTTCCTCTCGCTGAAGATGGCGGAGGATCTCTTTGTGCCGATCACGGTGGTCGCCTATATGTATCTGGCACTGGCTTATGCCGTGTTCCCGCATATGGTTCGGTTGACGATTCCGAAGAGACTGCGTGGAATCAATATGCCGGCGGACAAGAAAAACGCAAACTTCTCCAGTGGGCAAAAGATTGCGTTTGCAGTATTTGCGTGTGTTTTGCTTTGTTTTCTGTTCCCGGTGGCGGCTCCGCTGCTCTTTGCGCTTTTTATCGGTATCGTGATTCGCGAATCTGGAATGGAAAAATTCAAGTACCTGGTGAACGAGATCATTCTGTATATCGCAACCCTGACGCTCGGGATTCTGCTGGGAACGCTTTGCGAAGCCCAGACGATTATGAACCCGAAGGTTCTTCCGTTGTTGGTGTTTGGTATGATGGCTCTGATGCTCTCTGGCGTAGGCGGCATCATTGGCGGGTACTTCATGTACTTCGTTTCCGGTAAGAAATTCAATCCGGTGATTGGCATTGCCGCTGTCAGTTGTGTACCGACGACGGTTAAGGTTGCACAAAAGTGTGCAGCGGAAGCAAATCCAAACGCAATCATCATGCACTATGCCATTGGCGCTAATTTCTTCGGAATTATCACCACTGCGATCATTGCGGCGCTGTACATTAGTATTTTGCAGTAGTATATTAAGGAGAACGAAACATGGAAGAACTCTCAGCATGGGGAGTGATCGGTGAAGTTTATTTCATTACGATCGTTGTTTCTTTTGTTGTGGCATTTTTAATCCACATGATGACAATTTTAATTTCTCGATTTGGGGCTGCGAAACCGGGTGTGGTTTCAAATGGTCAGATTGAGGCAAAAACACCGGCGGACAATCCGGAGGAAATGGCGGCAGTCGCCATTGCGATTGCCATGCGCGGTGACACTAACAAGGGACGATAAGGGATATGGGTGGAAACTTTTTGAAGCTTCGCACAACGGTGATTTGTGCGGTGATTGCAGTATTTGCCTTTGCAATCTGGCCGCTGACGCCGCGCGATTTCTACGAGACCTTCACCAAAAGGCTCAAGGACAAGGCGAACCCGGTTGCCGCCGAGTTGGTGCTTGACGCGAAGCAGCTCCAGGCGGCTCGGCCGGGTTTGAACCAGGCCGCGGCGCTTTTGGAAGCGGCGGATGCGAAGAATATTGAGCTTGTTCCGCTTGTAAACGGCAGCCGCCTGGCAGGTAACGCAGACGTGATTGCGATGGTGCGTAAAGACGCGTCCAGCTCAATTCGTCTTGGTCTTGACCTGAACGGCGGCGTCGAGTTCATTCTGGAACTGATTCCGGATCAGGATCAGTTGACCGCGTCGCAGACCGATGACGCGACTGCCGAGCAGTTGGCGGATCGCAAGCGGCAGATCGAATCTGAATTCGACCGCTATCGCGATCTTGCGATCGAAACGTTGCGGAAACGCCTTGAAGCGCAGAATATCTTCGAGTCGGATATCACTCCGTTCGGATCGCGTGCGGTTTCGCTCAAAGCTCCGATCACCTCCCGCGATGAGAAGGATAAACTCCTCTCGCTGATCAAAATGAGCAGCAAGTTGGAATTCCGTCTGGTTCATGCCGACAGCGCACGGTTGCTGGCGGATTACGACCCGGCCACGTTCCAGGTGCCGATGGGGTATGAGGTGATGGAAGAGGTCGGCCGTGATCGGACCCCGTACCTTGTCGATCGCCTGCCCAAGATGACCGGCAAGGCGGTTTCCAAAGCGATGCCGACCCGCGATCAGTATGGTCAGATCGGTATTTCATTGGAACTCAATCCGCAGGGAGCTCGTGATTTTGCCCGGGTAACCGGAGAACACCTGCATCGCCAGCTCGCAATCGTGCTGGACGGCAAACTCTACTGCGCGCCGACGATTCAGACGGTGATTTCCGACGGGCACGCCAGCATCACCGGTCGCTTCTCGAACGAAGAGGCGAAGATGATTTCCGACGCGTTGAGCGCGGGCAGCTTCCCGTTCCGGATCGATGTGACTTCGGTCTACGACACCGCCCCGTCGATGGGAGCCGACAACGTGCGTAACGGCGTGTTCGCCGGGATTCTCGCTTCGGTTCTCCTGGCGATTTTCATGTGCTTCTATTACTATCGTGCCGGCATGATCGCCTGCGTTGCTCTGGCGGCGAACGTGGTTCTTCTGCTGGGCGCAATGGCGGCATTCGGTTCGACCCTGACCATGCCGGGTATCGCAGGAGTGATCCTGACCATCGGTATGGCGGTAGACGCCAACGTGCTGATCTTTGAACGCATCCGCGAGGAGCTGGATGCCGGGAAGAGTCTGGCCACCGCGATTGACCTCGGTTATGAACGCGCGTTTTCGGCGGTGATCGACAGTAACCTCACCACTCTGCTCTGCGGTATCGTTCTGATCTACCTCGGCAGCGGCCCGGTGAAAGGATTCGCGATCACGTTGTCGATCGGTATTCTGTCGAGCTTGTTCACGGCGATCTTCCTGACCCGGTTGATCTTTGATTACGCGCTCAAGTATCGGAACTGGAAGACGCTCAAGATGCGTCGCGCTCTCTCCAACCCGAACTACAACCTTCTCGGGAAGTGGAAAGGGGCATTCGCGCTCTCTGCGGTGTTGATCATCGGCAGCTTGTTGCTTTTCGTCCTCAAGGGCGAGCAGATGCTTGGCGTCGACTTCACCGGCGGCTCCCGTATCAGTTACAAGTACGCCGAACAGGTTCCGGTTGCTGAAATCGAACAGCTCCTGAAGAGCGTCGACCAGAACGTCCGAATCAGCTACAAGACCAATACCTCCACGAAGGAAGGGCATACGCTGGAAGTCTTGATCCGTGACCGCAAGGGCGTCGATGGCGAAAACGCGTTTTCGCTTAACGACCGCGTGACCCAGCTGCTGAATGAAAAGTTCCCGCAGCTCAAAGCGAGCGACGGTCAGGAAACCACCGTCGGCGGCCTCGTCGGCGCGGAAGCGAGCAAGACATCCATGATCGCAATCCTGGTGGCGCTGGTCGGTATGGGTATCTATATCGCGATCCGGTTTGAACTCTCGTTCGCTCTCGCCGCATTGGCCGGGCTGGTGCATGTCGGAATTGTTTCGCTCGGAGTATTCGTCCTGATGGGTCGCGAAATGTCGCTGCCGATCGTTGCGGCCGCCATGACCGCCATCGGATATTCGCTGAATGATACGATCGTGGTGTTCGACCGCATCCGTGAGGAATTGAAGATCCATACCGATAAATCAGTATGGGAAATCATGAACCTCTCGATCAACCGAACATTGAGCCGAACTGTGCTGACCAGTGGATCGACCCTGCTTGTGGTGATTATCATGTACTTCTTCGGAGGTAGCGTAATCAACGATTTCGTGCTGGTCATCATGCTTGGCGTAATCATCGGCACCTACTCCACGATCTTCATCTCCAGCCCGCTTGCCGCTATGTGGCATCGCAAAATCGGAGCATCGAAGCTCTAGGATATTGGGGCTTTGCCCCAAACTCCACCGGAGGGGCGTTTCGCCCCTTCCGGATCTCCCCGGACCGGGTCGCACCCGGTGGCTGGTAACGCGGATTTCCTTTTGTCGTCGACAAAAGGAAATCCGCAAATGTTTTGATGAGAATGTACAATACCTACTCTGTACAACCGACGCCCTGCAGCGGCGCTCACGTGGTTTCATCCGTCAAGCAAAACTTCTCATCCCCATGCAATGCACCAAACGAGCGGAACCTCCCATTCCCACGCTCCACTCTTGCCGCGTTGCATATCACACTTCCTGCAACGGGAGGCTCTGAGAGTTCAGCGCATTCCGTTGCCTCTCATGATCTTTGAAGTATTCAAACAAGCCTTCCAGCATTTTGGGCGGCACGTCAAATGCGCCCGCACCGGCAGGTTGCCGGTCGGGAGCCTGGAGGGAAGCGCCCCAGCCGCCGGAGGTATTCCCCCCGCTTTCTCCCACTCCCTTTAAAGACTGGTCGGGAAATCGGCGAATTCGCATTCGAGGGTGAATTGTTTGCGGAGATGCTCCATGACGGCTTTGGGGCCGAGGGTTTCCGTGGCGTAATGGCCGAGGGCGAGGATGGGGGTGGCGAGTTCGTGTGCGGGGTGATACATGACGTGTTCCATTTCGCCGGTGATGAGGAGATCCGCGCCGGTGGCGGCAGCTTGCTCGAGGGCGTCCATGCCGCCGCCGCCGGAAACGATGGCGATGCGTTTCAGGATATGGCCGCGATCGGCGATGAGTTTCGCTTTGGTATTGAGTTTCGCTTCGAGTTCGGCGGCGAGTTCGGTGGCGCGGACGAGTTTGCGGGTATGGCCGAGGAATCCGATCATATAACCGTGATAGTTGCAGAACGGCTCAAGCTGTGTCAGGTCAGCGAGTTTGGCGAGTTGTGCGTTGTTGCCGAGTTCTGGATGGGCGTCGAGAGGCAGGTGGACGCCGTAGAGGTTGATGTCGTTGCCGAACATCATGCGGAAGCGTGCGGCGTGGATTCCGGTGAACCGGCGCGGTTCGCCGCCCCACGAGATGCCGTGGTGGACGAAGACGAAGTCGAAGTTCTCGGCGGCGGCGTGTTCAAACAGGGCGAGGCACCCGTCGACGCCGAAGAGTACGCGTTTGACTTCGATTTTTCCTTCCATCTGGAGGCCGTTGTTTGAGGCGTCGCCGGGGAAGGCGGCGAGGTTGAGGGTCCGGTCGAGATAATGGACGAGTTCGGTGCGTAACATATGAAAGTTCTCCTTATTGCTTCCGATCCAGGTGATGCAGCAGCCGCAATGTTTTCAGGCCGTCGAACCAGTTGTGGAACGCGGCGAGGCGGGCATCGGTGCGGTCGGGGGTGTTCTGTATGATTCTGGGCCATGCTTCGGTAAATTTTTCTGCTTGCAGAAAGGCGTTGATTTCCGGTGTGAGGGCAGCGAGCAATGCTTCCGTGTTTTCCTCCAGCTTGCCGGTATGGTCGAGGAGCAATTTCAGGCCGGCGAAGGCGTGACTGGAGATTTCGGGAAGGGGGGCGCCTTCCATCAGTTTCCGAACCGAGGGGCCGGTGCCGAATGGAACCCGCGCTGACGGACGGGGAGAGGGGAAAACGAGTACCCGGTTGCCGGATTGTATTTTTCCGGTTTTGGCGACGGCCTGCAGGAAGTAAAAATCTTCTCCACCTTTGCGGAGGCGCATTCCGCCGCAGCGGACGTAGTCCGAGGCGCGGACGGCGAACGCCGAGCCGACGGAGTGAAACGCGTAAGGGGAGCCTGCCGTCCGCAACTGCTCGACATAGCGGTTGAGATAGGCTTCGTAATGACGAATGGCCGCTTCTTCTTCGGGCGTTGCGCCGTGGCGGTGCCGGAAGGGGATCGACAGTGCCGCCAGTTCCGAATCCTGCCGGAAGGAGCTTTGAATTGCGGCGAAATAATCCGGTTCGACTACGGTGTCGGCATCGAGCGAAGCGATGAGAGTTTGTTCCAGATTTTCCGGGGCTTGCGAGGCGATGACCGCATCCATGCCGAGTTTTCGTGCTTCGCCTACGCCGCCGGTGAGGTCGGGCGCGTCGATCCAGTGAAGATTGCGACAGAAGAGCGAGCCGGAACGAAGGCGGCGCAGAAGCTCTGCTGACGCTTCCCGGACAGGAGGCGACGCGTCGGCAGGGTGGTTGACTACAATCAGAACGGCATCCGAGTCGGCAGGGTGGAGCGAGTGCAACGTTTCCTCGATGTTCTCCAACTCATCGCAGGCTGGAATAACCGCGACTGTACGGAACGCCGGGTCGAGCGCTTGCGGTTCCAGGGGAAGCATTCGGCACTTCCGCAAATATTTCAGGTAATCGTGCTCTTTCAAGATTTCTCCTTGAGAAATTGAATGAGCGGCCCGCAGCATTGTTTTATTTTCTTCTGGAGGATTCCGGCTTTGCCGAGGCTGATCAGGAAAGCCGTGACAAAGAGGAGCAGCCCCCAGAAGATGACTCCGACGCCGCGAATTTCCATTTTGCTGATCCATGCGTGAAACGCGACAAATCCCCAGAACAATAACAATGTGGATTCAATTGCGGCGGGAATCCAGTAACGGCGCATCAAAAAGAGCAATGCCACAGCATACCCACCGAATAGATAAGCGCCGTTCAGCCAGGATGATGATGACATCATGAAGGCGTAGGTGGCGATGAAGTAGCAGGTGGCTCCGGTCAAGCCGAGCATTTCAAGGTTGCGGTCGCGAGTGATCCAGCCTACGGCGAGAACACTCAGGAGCATTGCTGTAATTGTCGGCTGGATTGACGGGTGCCCGTAGTACAGAAAAATCCCTCCGATGACACTGTATAGCCAAAGGCAAAGGGCGAGTGCAACCCAGCGGTTGCGAAACCGGATTGCCAACGCGGTCAGCAGGAGCGTGATGAGGCCGGTAATGGCGAAGGAGGCGACTTTGATGATATTGATGGAGTGCGCCGCTTCGATTGTCTCTCTGGGGATGGTGACATAGTGAGGAATCATCAGAATTCCTGCGCCGAGTAAGAGAATCGCAGTTGCCCAGATTGCCCATTTTACCCGGCGAATTGCCATGTAGCCGAGCAATCCGAGCAATGCGAGAAATGGCGGCACGGTATCGTTTGCGCGGCCCCAGAAAAGACGGTAGAAGCGCCCGTCCAGATCCGTGGACTCCTGCACCCGGCCCATGAGGCAGATGATGACAATGGTGAAGACGATTGTGAGGACAATCAGCCCGGATTTTTTCCTTTGGGAGGTGATGATCCATTCTGCGGTCGCCATGGCGGCGACCAACACGATGGGCAGCAGCATCCAACCACTGAATCCGGAGGCCATTTTCGCGTATCCGCCGACACCTTCGCCGGGGTAGAACGAGATGGTCATCAGGTAACTGCGTAATGCTCCTGCAAAGCCAAGCAGTCCGAACAAAAATGCGGAGAGAAATTTCCATGGCGTGCCATTTTCGATCCCGTTCCGGTTTCGGTTGATTGCAACAAGCAGGGGAAGCGCCGCGGCGGAGAAGACGAAGGGGAAGAGAATCAGGCCCCATGTGACCGGTTCTTTCTCGTCCGGCCAGTCGATGATGAGCCGTGAAAGTAGAAGCGGCCATAAGAAATAGATCGCCAGAAGCAGGCTGAATACCCACCATATTCCTCGGGATTGGCGAATGCCCAGCCCGCGCTTTACCCAGAGAAAGACCCCCGCGGAAAAAAGGATCGAACCAGCCAGCCAGAATGGGCCGCTATCGGGGGTGGAGAGTAACTTATCATCCAGCCCGGCCGACAGAACCAGCGGCAGGATCAGAATGATGAAAAGCAACGAACGCGCGTCGCTCCATACGCCGTGTTTGACAATAAAGATAACGGTTGCGGCGCAAAGAAGTGTGTAGCCGGCGAGGATTCCGACCGGGATGCCGGTTTCCAGCAGGATATTCGCGGTGTTGGAGATGACGGTTGAGGCGTAGAGAATCAGTCCGGCGCTGATCAGATAAAAGGGATTTCCGACCAGTGCATAATCCCAGATTTGCTGGAATGTGATGTCATTCGACTTCGGGGCACGTTGTTTTTCGAGTTCAGAATGATTCATAAACGCATTCTCCCCTCTCATCTTGTTCTATCTTCGTGTCGCTTTGTTATAGAGAAAGAATATCACCATTTCCCGTCAATTCAAGTTGACTGACAGGGAAATGGTGAGAATGAGCGGGTTCTTTGTTTACGGTTGTAAAACACCGGAGACGGGGATGTTCACTTCCTGCAGCCCCGGCTTCAGCGTCCGACTTCCGCAAGGCTTGCCCTCGGCGTCGAAGGCGTTCAGTGTTATCGCCGGGCCGGTCAATGAGATGATGACGCGTTCCGACTCCGTCGCGTTGACAATGCAGAGCAGGCGGGAACCGGAGGAGTCCAGGCGGACGGTCAACCCGGCACAGTAAAGCGCCGCGACGCAGTTGTGCTTGTTCTCTGCGTAAATCAATGGGTAGTTCCACTGCGGATAGAGCGGGTTCAGTGTGCCGTGCATCAGGATTTCGCGGTTCTCCATCCAGAAACGGAGCCAGAAACGGAGCATGTTGCGGTGTGATTCCGGCAGTTGCGCCGTTTTCATCGAAACTTGTGGTACGCTGAAGAGAATATTCAAGAATTGGCTCGCCGCCTGTTCGACAGTCTCCTCCAAGCCCCAGCAGATCATGTCGGAATGAACGGGGGTGTTACCGCAAAAAAGTCGCATATCGATGGTACGCAGGCGATTTGAAATGACATCATTCGGGCAGTCCCCGGCGCGGAGCATGTTTCCGTAGCGGCGCATCAACGGGCCGAAGTAGTGCTGGCGGAATTCAAGAAGCACATCGGGATTGATCCGACGTAACCGCCCGGAGATCTCCGCCAGTAGGCGGTCGACCGCTTCGGAAACGGTTTTGTAGTCGCGTCCGGCGTAATTTTCTTTGACCGCCGGGTCTTCGCCCTTGCGGCTGAAACAGTCGATGAAATCGAGTTTGAAGCCGTCAAGGTTCCATTCCCGGGCGGCGCGTTCGTAGTTCCCCGCCAGGAAATCGCGCACTTCCGGGAAACGCGGATCGAGTACCCATGCGTCGAGATCATCGCGAAAATAGAGGTATTTCCCCTCAAAACGCTGGAGGTTTTTACTCTTGATTCCGACAAAAGGAACGCTGTACCAAAGAAGATAACGCATCCCGAGTCGATGAATGCGATCCACGTGTGCTTTCATGTCGGGGAAGCGGCGTTTGGAAACCTCCCAGTCGCCGCAGTAAGCAAAGCCGCCGCAATTATTGTCGGTCTGCCAACCGTCGTCAACGATCAGGGTTTTCATCCCGTCATCAGTGGCAAGCCTGCATTCCGTCTCCAACTCATGGTCGAAGATATTCTGCTGATAACTGTACCAACTGGAACACACCGGCTCCCATGCCGCCTCCGGGATAGGGAAGGGGCGGAATTCCGGCATGGCGGCGTACCATGCAGAAATATCCTGTAACACTTCATGATAAGGCAGCTTGCGCCGGTCGATCCGCAGGGAGAACGAGTACGCGTCCAACGGAGCTTCCGGCACGGTGAAAAACGCGATGTGGCAATGCAGTTTACCACTGCCATGCACCCCGGCAGTGAGTTTCAGCTTCCGGCGCGCTTCGGAAACCGCGAATGCGGCAGAATTGGTTCCATCGGGAGCGAAGAAACAGACGACCGGTTCCAGAAACGCGAGGTCGGTTTCAAACGTTCCATCCCAATCCGGCGCGAGATATTTGGTGCTCCGGTCGGCGGAAGGGGTCCAGCGCCCTACAGCACCGTTACGGTCGAATACGAGGTCGAGCGTGAACGGCTCCGGCGGAGCGGATTTTTTTGCCTTCAACGCGACGGTCAGGAGTTCGGTGCCGTCCGCTTCGCTGGTAAATTCCCATTTCGGTTCGTTCCAGTTGCGAAACTCTCCCTCCAGTTGAAGATTGTTCAAAGTAAACAACATAACTCAATAATTCCTTGCTGTTTGTCTGGCGGTTTCCTTATTGAAAGCGCACCAGCGGATATTTTGTGGTATCTTTGTCCGCTCCGATGCCGGGAGCGACCATGATGAAACTCTCGCGAATTTCACCGTCGTTGTCGTTGACGATCAGGTTGAAACGGAAGCCGTCCTGCCCGATCCGGTCATTCAATCCGATCGCCTCGAACGGAATCTCCGCCCGGTAGATCGTCTGTTTCTTCATTTCGTCGCGGTTAGTGGTCAGGCGGATGCTCTTAGCAGTTTGTTCCGCGTCAAACCCGTTTGGCGCGCGCCAGACGAAGACTTCCGGCGTCCCGTCACCGAGGTGGGTGAGCCCGATTTCCCAGAAATCGTTTTGTGTCGGAAGTTTGACCGCGAACTGGATGTTGTCACCTTGCCAGGTGGCGAATCCGCGCTCTTTCTGGAAATGCACGTCGTCGGTCACCCGCGCCTCCAGCAGCAGTTTGCCGCCGTTCCGGGCGAGGCGAATTTCGGCGCTGAGATCTTCCGGACCGGTCCAGTGAAGGTGTGCCGTCGAGGGTTCATAAGTGATCAAGACGTGTACCTGCTCGGCGGTGTTCAGCACGAATGTCGGCTGCTCCGGAAGTTTTCCTGTCGGAATGTTGATCGCGGTCAAAACCGGGCAGCGCAAGGCCAACGGCGCGAATCCGTCGGCCTTGAGCGTGAAAGTTATCCGTTTCGGCGCTGCCGCATAGGAGCGGAATGCCGTGTCGGAGTGGACACGAAAGGTCAACGTCTGCGTTTCACCCGGACGGAGGGTAGGGGAGGCGGAGATCTCATTGCCGCTCACGCCATCGGGGAGGACGCCGGTCAGTTGTAGTTTCAACGTGTGCTTCGTCGTATTTTTCAGCGGAAGCGTCAGTTGGGCGTTTGTGCCGGGATCGATGGAGAAATCGTTCAATACGAGAATGTTGCCGGTATACTCCGGCGTGCTTTCCTGTCCGGAGATTCGCAGCACAAACGGTTCCGGCGTGACATGAAGCAGCAATTCACCGTTGACGGTCGGCAAGGTGCGCCGGTTGCCCATCAGGTCGATTTGCTCTATCCGGCCGGTGATTCCGCCGAGTGAAATGACTTGATCCGGTGCGGCTGGATTGTTGTTCCAGAAGGTGAGCAACAAGTCTTTATTTTCGGCTCGGAACCGGTAGGACTGAACCGTGCATGGGAATTCTCCCTCGAATGTCGCCTCTCGAAAATGGGTTGCCAGTGTATTGAATGCCAGATAAGCGGCTTTGGGTTTGAAATCGTTGGTGATTAAGCCGAAGTTATTTTCTCCGTTTTTCGGGTCGAATCCGTTGTTGCGGAGATTGTACCAATTGTAACCGATCGCACTCTCGGCCCAGGAAATCAAGAATTTCTGAAATAGCGTCCTCGCCTGAATATGTTCGCCGGAGGCGGTGGATGAAATGGCGGTTTCGTTGGCATACCACGGCATCGGGTGTTTGTTCAGCAGATTTTGGACATATGGCATCTGATGAAGATAATTCTGAAGCCCACCATGGCCGTGAAACGCAAATATATCGCATGTGCCGCTGGTTAGAATCTGCGTCATGATTCCTTTGCGACTGCCGGAACGGTCGGTGGCGATGGAGGAGATGCCGCCATTGAGAATCCGCGCTTCCGAGTCGATCGCCTTGATCGTGTCGAATGCAATGCTCTGAATCTCAAGATATTTTTCCGGCGTATAATTGGCGAAACTGATCAAATCCGGCTCGTTGAATACTTCATAGTAGCGGATTTTCCCTTTGTAACGTTCCGCGGTACGTTTGGCGAATTCGCGGAACGCGTCGTAGTCGGGTAGCCGCGCATCCATCCAACCACCTTCACGGATCGGTTTGTAGTCCGGGTCGATCGCCCATCGGGGGACGGAGAGAAGTGTGGTTTGAATTTCGATTCCCAGCTTGTCGGCCTGGTTCACGATCCGGTCAAAGTATTCAAATTTCCATTCATCTTTTTTCGGTTGGACCAGGCTCCAGCGAATCTGTTCGCGGATAACTTTCGCTCCGCAGAGCGCCGCGGCTTCGATTTCGCGCTGCTGTTCGCCGACCGGGGAGATCCACAGGTTGGTGCAGATTCCGAACAGATAGCCTTGGGTGCGGTCAGGGGTGGTTCCGGCGGGGATCATCTGCCCGAACCGTTCGGCGCCGGAAAATTGTCGCCCGGATTTCCGGTCGGTCAATCTCCACTCCATTGTCCACACTCCCTGAAGACTCCGGTCGATCGGCAGCGGCCAATGGAATGCCTCCCCGGAAGAAAGGATTTTCTGAAGTGGAATCACTGTTTTTTTCTCATCAAACGAGGTGAGGGTAACGGTTCCCGCCAGCTCCAACGTTTGTCGCCCGAAATTGCGAAGTTTGAGCTTCGGAGAGTCCTCAGAATCCGGGAGCAGAAGGTGAAGTGGGTGCGTGACGGTGAATTCAGAACCCATCGCGACTTCCGGCCCGACGATACGAATTTCCTCCACCCGGACCCGGGCGTTGGACGCGCCGTGGGGGCGGATCACGTTGACGAAGATCTCCCTGAACGGCTGTATGGGAACCGGATCGGTCAAATCTTTCGGGCCGCCCCATTTGTTCTTCCACTCCGCAGAGTCCAGTGCGAGCGCAAGAGTGGTTTTCATTCCCGGTTTCAGCACGATGGGATCGTTTTGGAAGAAACGTCCCTTGGCGTCGAGAATCCGAAGCGCGACACTGACGGGTGTTTCCGCAGTCAGCACAAATTCAACCTTGGAGGAGCCGAGCGGCAGCGGCCGCCGGAACAGTCCGGCGATATATCCGCTCTTCTCTTTGAATGAACCCTCCAGCGTCACTTTTCCGGTTTCCCCGATCACGACCTTGCCGGTGGCTCCGGGGAACTCCCGCCCCTCATTCAAACCCCATACCGAGAGATTCTCGGCGGCGTCAAACAATACGCTTTCTGCTGTTAGCATAGTGGCACAGCAGAACGACACCCAAAGGAGAATTCGTTTCATAAGATCCTTGATATTCAATGTTTTTACTGTTGAGCCAATTTCAAAATGATTTTGCCCGCTTTTGCGTTTCTCTGGCGCTTTTGCTGTCTTGAAGAGTTTTTTGCGTAGCGCTACTACGCCTGAAGTTCTTCAAAATAGCAAAACCACTCAGATAAGTTCGCAAAATCATAACAAAAAAGTAATTTTGAAATTGGCTCTGTTTTTTTATTCATCCATACCGACGGAACCGCCGCCGCCGGTTTGAAGCTCCTTTTGTCCGGTGCGCTCGTAATGCTTCAGCAAAACGGAACCGGAATCGGAGCTTTTTTCCAGATTGACGTCGAAGTTGAACCCATGCAATGCCACCGGGTAATCGATCTTCCCGTCGCCGCCGCGATGAATGATGGCGCCTGCCCGGTGAATGTCCCCGGTATTGAAACGAACCATGTTCCATTGGTCGGGTTTCAGGGAAACTTTTTGTTTTAATTGATAGGTATCTCCGGTCGCGTCGCGGAACAGCAGGTTCACTGCGGTAATTTCCGCTCCGGACGGTTTGATCGGAAGGGTAAACGTACATTCCTGCTCCGTCTGATTTTCCGCGAAGGGGAAAGCGCTTTTTGCGGTAAATCCGGCAATGGAATCACGTGATTTTTGCCAGGAGATCTCGATCTCGTCTTCGCTTTTTTGCGACAATTGATAGCCGCGGGAGTAGGTGATCCATTGCTTGACGCTGAATTGGCGCGGCTTCACAGAAAAGGCAACCGTGTCTTTCCACTGGCCGAATGTGGCGTCCATATAAAAAAGGAAGTCGTTCTTGTCCATCTTGGGAACCGAAATGGTGAATGTGCCTTCTCCCATGCCGTCACCCGGTACGGTCAGCGGAATTGCCGATGGAGTCACGTTCCACGCCCATTCATTCCAACGATGACGGACTCTCAGGTGCAAGACACCGGTACGCGGTTCTTTCTGCAAATTATAGACTTTGACTGTCACGGTATTGGGGGAGCCGGCAGTGATTTCCACGGTTCGGGAGCTTTTCAAATCGCACGCCCGCGCCGGGTAATTCGGACGAATCCGCACTTCCATCGCGGGGAAGTTCCATTCCGGAATTTTATGTGCTGTGGGAACCGCTTCAGTTTCCGGGGACAATTCGCCGCGCACAAAAACAGGATACTCGCTGACCGGAACCTCCACAAAACCATTGGTTACGGCAAGTGTGCTTTTCCCACCGGAGAGGTTGTAGTGTTCGACGGTGTTGCCGGCGGCTTTCAATCTTACCGTTTCCGCCGGTTTGATGATTTCATAAAACGGTTTGCGGAAGTCATCGTTTCCGTAAAGATCATTCCGCCAGAGAAGGACGACGTCGCGTTTTTGTTTGTCCTGAAAGAGAAACCCGGCAATCTTCCCGACTTCAAACGAGTGACCCTTGAGAAAGGAGCGAAAGGTCGCTTCTCCGAGCAATTTCGCCGTTGCCCGGTAACTGGCTGCGGCTGGCTTGGGGAAGCCGTAGCGATCCAACATACCGAATTCTTCTTCCAGGTGATCCAGCGCGAGGTCGCGGAAATTGTACGGTTGTATCTTGTCCGCTCCAAGCCCCATCGTTCCGCCCATGATCTTCGGCATATGGAGCGCCTGGTAGCGTCGGACTTCATCGAGAGTGGCTACCGGAATCAAATGGATGGAACTGTAATTGCAGGCTCCGGTTTCAGTGATCCAGATCGGTTTGTCCGGAACCCCCACTGCTTGCTTCCAGCCGTTCAGTTCGCGCATTTTACCTGCCAGCCCCCAAAAGCTCGGGACGTAGAATCCATAAATATGAATTGCCAGAGAATCGCTGAACTCGCCCCCTCGCATCCGAAGGAATTCGGAATGAATTGCGCTGAGATCCCCGGCGATGATGTTGCAATCGGGGTCCGCAATTTTCGCCGCTTTGTTGGCGCTTTTCAATAGTTGGGCATAATCCTCCGGCAGCAGGTTCCAGAACGTTGGTTCGTTGCCGATTTCCCAGTCCCTCACGATCGCTTTGAATCGGGAAACGGTCTGGAATACCTGTTCCGCGTACCAGGCGAAGTCCGGTGCAACGTCATGCTCCGCCCATTTCTTCACCAATTCCGGATGAGCAAGCCGTCTTTGTGTCATTATCGTATAATTGCCCATTCCGGGGAGAATCGCCAACGGACGCAAGCCTGCCTCGTGGATTCGCGGCAACACATCCCAATAGCCCTCTCGGTCGTCGAATCTTACATCAACCCTCACAGTGCTTACTCCGAGTTGGCGGAGAAGATTGAAATCAAATTCTTCAAAGTCGAAGATGCGCTCTCTGCGTGCGATATGGCAGGTAAGGCCGAAATTGCCTGTCGTGCCGTTATCAACCGGATCAACCATGATTGCAAGGGGGATGACTGTCCGGAATGATTGATCCGCAGGCTTCACCAGAAGCTCGTAATAGCCATCGATTGACGGCAGTTCCAGCGGGATTGTCGTTACGCCCCGGGCTAGTTTGGGAGTGATCTGTTTTTCCCATACGGTTTCTCCAGCGAAATTCTGGAGTTCGACGGCGAGTGTTTCCTGTCGATCCGGGGCGTCCAGGCGGATCTTCAGCATTGCCTGTTCGGAACGGTTCAAGAAGAAATTTCTCTTGTCATTCAAATGTCTGCCGATCTGAAGCGGAGCTGTCGCGGCAATCCGGAACCCGGTTTGAGCGTTGCCCTCGTGTTCCGCCTGCGGCCAGAACCGGGCGGTGTTCATGCTTTCACCGTCCGTGTCGCTGTCGCTCGCTCCAAGGGAGAAAGGCACACCGGCGTGAACCTTGTCCTCCATATGCTCCCGCAACCCGGAGGCGTGTTTGACGATACCATAATGAGATGGTTCCTCGCGATTCGCCGCTGAAATTTCCCGATAGGAACCGTTACCCTCGTAGAATCCGGCTTTGAAGAATTCGTACATGTTCGGCAGATAATAGACACAGGCCGTGTCGGAATTGGTCAAATCGCGGAATCCCACGATCGCGTCGTATGACTGGCCGTTGCTGCGGATTTTGCTTTCAATTCGGTACGCCCCTTTTTCCGGAGAGCCGCTCGTCAGAAAGTTACAATAGCGCGCTGCGTTGACCCGGCTGACATAAGATACGCCTTCCGACTCCTTGCCTGTCGCTACGACATAACGGTAATTGCCGGGGACTCCTTGCCGGATAATCTGCATATGTTCATCCCAGAGGCGATAAGGGTCTGTCTGGGTAGCGCATGTGTTCAAAAACTTCGCGTATTCCGTGTTGGACACTTCTGATTTTCCGATGCGGTAAGGGTAGGAAACCGAACCGCGCGGATAAGAGCCTTTGCCACGATAGGGCACGTTTTTAGCCGGATTTTCGGGGTCGCCGATCAACACCAGTTCCGGTGTGAGGGCAGGGAGGGTTATGGCGCAAAAAAGTGCGCAACAAAGAAACGAAATTTTCATAGTTCCTCAAATGTTTTCTTGCTATGGATTAGTTGCTTCTTTCCAATACATTGTGGTCAAGGTAATTCAATATCTTATTGACCGTTTCGGTTTTCAGTTCCGGGCCGGTCAACGCATTGATGTGTCCGTCGAGATAGCCGATGTTGGCTCGCCCATTGTGTCGGGTTTGGATTCCGCCCTTGCCGCTGTCGAGGATGTACCAGCGACCAAACAGTCCAAAGCCACCCTTGTATTCCTGCATTGCTGTCCCGGTGTTGTTGGTGTCGGCGAGAGCGGCGATTTTGCTGGGCTGACGAGCTTTTTCAGGATAAAGCATTGTGTTTATGCCTTTGTACAGAAAAAATTTGCCTATTTCGCCGCCTGGCGACGCTCCAAATGACCAGGTCAGATCCTGTCCGTCCGGCATGCCGTAGGTTGCGAACAGTCCGGTTCCCCAAGTGCTTCTCCAGCCTTGCTTGTAGGATAAGGTATTGCTCGGACAGATCACGGTGTCCAATGAAATGTATCCGCCGCTCAATGGCAATCGACCGGAAATGGAACCGGCACGGGTAAGCACTGTGGCAAAATTTTCCTGCGTTCCGTTATACTCGACCTTGACGACCCAGGTCCCTTCGTAATCTCCCGCATAAAAAACTTGAGCTTGAAGTACTTGCTTCTGATTGTTGATGCAATTGGTGGCGCGAGCCCGTTCGCGCGCCTGATTCAGGGCAGGCAGCAGCATGGCGGCGAGAATGGCGATGATCGCAATTACTACTAGTAGCTCGATCAGTGTGAATCGTTGGCTCCCGGCGGCCGTTTTATTGCGACTGGACATCATAGCGTTGCTCTCCTGCGGTTGATTGGATGACGGACTCACGGTGAATCAGTTTCGGAGTGATCTTGAACTGTTCAATTGGTTTATTGGGATGCCTCATGCGATCAAGCAGGGCGGAAACCATAGCTTCGGCGATCTCTTCCACTTGGAGGTCGAACGCATCCAGAGCGGGTTGGAAAAAGTCGGCGACAAATGAATTGTCCAGCGAAATCACGGAAAGATTCTGTGGAATTCGGATCCCTTTGCGGATCGCGGAGGACACGGCGGCAATCGCTTCCGCTCCGCTGTGGCAGAGCAATGCGTTAGGGAGTTGTCCATCACAGTTCTGGTAAAATTGTCCGAATGCGTCCAGTGGGTGGTGCCCCCAGCTGCTCAATTCAAAGATCCACTCCGGTTTTGTCGTCAGTTGATACTTGCCGACTGTTCGGGCGAAGATGCGGTTTCGTTCTTTCATGGAGAGGATGCCGACGGATTTGTGGCCGAATCCCGTCAGATGACGGAGGGCTGTTTCGATCATCCACTCGTCGTCGGGCGTGATATCGTCGTAGTGTTCGTTTGGCGTGTTGTAAACCACCGCCGGAATCCCCATCTCTTGAAAACGGGGTGTCGCATCCCAGCTGATGACACCGTCGACGTTTCGGGTGAAGAGGGTCTGGATTGGTTTTTCATGCAGTTCCTCCGGATCGTCGCCGGCCCAGAAAGCGAAAAGGCTCTCGTAGCCGCGTTTGCGGATCTTGCGCTGAAGCTCCAGAGCAATGTCGCCGTAGAAGCCTGTTCCAGACATCGGCATGGCGATGCCGATCGTGAACGCTTTGCCGGAGCTCAGCTGCCGAGCGGCCTGATTCGGACGGTAATTCAGCGCCTTGACTGCGGCTTCCACCTTTCTTCGGTTCTCCGGCGTACTCTTCCGGTAGCCGTCGCCATTGATGAGATAGGCGACCAGGCTCTTGGAGAGCCCACAGTGTTCCGCCACATCCTTGATGGTGACCCGCTTCGCTTTTTCAGCCATGAGAGAAAGTCCTTTTTTGTTTCGTGGAACGTTCCACGATATTAATTATAGCAAACTCCGGGGGATTTGTCAAGAGGCATTCGACAAGAAAATTACAAAAAAGCAAAAGCCGCAATCGACAAAGGAAATGTTGCCTGTCTTTCCGCTTTGGCTTTTCCCTCCCGCGATATTTATTGCTTCCCTAAGCGCGGTTCTTTCCTCGCTGCCGCGCCGTTTCGGCCTCGCTGCCGCGCGGTTCTTTCCTCGCTGCCGCGCCGTTTCGGCCTCGCTGCCGCGCGGTTCTTTCCTCGCTGCCGCGCCGTTTCGGCCTCGCTGCCGCGC
>JBEBTY010000032.1:0-36225 GCA_040393525.1 Victivallis vadensis
CGTGGATAAAGGGGGCGTGGGGGAAAAAGCATTTCCCCCACAATGCCCACGACATTGCCGCTCTATCACCCGAGCAATACCATGAAACCCGTGAATCGCCTTCGCACCTTGGCTTATCTGGCAGCCAATGAATTGTGGAAGAGCCTTCGCGCCTTTGCTTATCTGGCAGCCAATGAATTGTGGAAGAGCCTTCGCGCCTTTGCTTATCTGGCAGCCAAGGAATTGTGAGAGAAAAGGGAAGAAGAGGCTCCGGCTTCGCCGCGAGCGGGTGAGTTGGCCTCCTGCCAACTCCACCGCGGTCGCTCCCTGCAAAATTTTCAATTTTGCTGTTGAGCGGTTTCGGGGCGACCGATTGCCTCCGGCAGCCAAGGCGCTTCGCCCTTGGAACCCGACCGGGTGGCACCCGGTGGCGGGTAAGGAGCGTCCAGTGCAGACGGCAAAGTCGTTCCGGCTTGTTTTGGGTCGCTTTACTTTCCGCAGAATCGGCGGTATATTATCGCAAATATCATCAGGGCATAAGGAAAGAGACGCATTATGAAACAAAATAAAGTCATCCCGGAGATCGATTGGAGTCGCGCGGAGTTGCTGATTCAACTCGCACTGAACGAAGATCTCGACAACGCCGGCGACGTGACCACCAACTCCGTCGTTCCGGAGCATGCCGCCGCCGTCGCCGTGTTGCGGTGCAAGGAGCCGGGCATGGTAATCGCCGGACTCGAAGTCGCCGAACGCGTCTTCAAAACCGTCGAACCGGAATTACAGTTCAAAGCAATCAAACAGGACGGAGAGTGTTGTGAGTACGGCGAAGTCATTGCCGAAATTTCCGGCCCCGCTCGAGGAATTCTGATCGGCGAACGTACCGCACTGAATTTCCTGCAACGCCTTTGCGGTGTAGCCACCACCTCCGCCAAGTATGCAAAAGCACTCGAAGGCTCCCGTACCCGGATTCTCGACACCCGCAAAACCACGCCGGGATATCGAAACCTTGAGAAATACGCCGTCGCCGTCGGCGGCTCCACCAATCACCGAATCGGCCTGTTCGATCAAGTCATGATCAAAGACAATCACCGCGAAATGGCCGCCATGGAAGGCACAGGCGGCATCACCCGCTCCATCGAGCGCGCCCGGGAGAAACACCCAGGACTCCTGATCGAAGTCGAGGCCGACAGCCTGGAGGAAGTGCGTGAAGCCGCCGAAGCCAATGCAGATATCATCATGCTCGACAATATGTCGGATGACATGATGGCCGAGGCGATGACCATCGTCGCCGGACGCGCCAAACTCGAAGCCTCCGGCGGAATCACGCTGGAACGACTGGGGCGAATCGGCAAACTCGGTGTCGATTTCGTTTCCAGCGGCGCGTTGACCCACTCCGTCAAGGCCGCTGATATTTCACTCGATATCGAGGTGAAGAAATGATTGCACGACTGACCGGGATCGTGGCGGAGTCGAATTTCACCTCGTGCGTGCTCGATGTGAATGGCGTCGGATATGACGTGCTGATTCCCATCTCAACCTTTGAGAAACTTCCATCACCCGGCGGCAAGGCGCAGCTTTTGGTTCATACTCAGGTGCGTGAGGATGCGATCACCCTCTTCGGATTCAGCTCCGTTGAGGAGCGAGAGCTCTTCCGGCAATTGACGAATGTTTCCGGGATCGGCGGAAAGCTGGCTCTGAACATCCTCTCCGGCATGCCGGTGCCGAATTTCTGCGCGGCGATCCAATCCAGCGACGCGAAGTTATTGTCGCGTATTCCAGGCATCGGCAAACGTACCGCCGAGCGGTTGATTGTGGAACTGAAAGACAAGGTGACTTCGACCGGAGCGGCAAGTGTGTTTGCCTCTCCCGGTGAAGCGGCCGCTCCCGCAACAGCCATTGGCGATGCGGCACTGGCTCTTGAACAGCTCGGCTTCAAACGCGACGCAATCGACAAGGTTCTGAAGTCGCTTGCGGCGGAACTCCCGGCCGCGGAGCAGACCAGCGAGCTTTTATTGCGCCAGGCGATTATCCGGCTCAAATTTTAATTCGATATCAGGAGAAATCATGCGCCAAAAAGCGAAACGCCTGCAATATGCCGGAATCGCCTTCCTGCTGCTTTTCGCCGTCCTCTATTCCAAGGAGGAAGTGACGCTCTCCGGGAACGAATCGTCCCGCTTCGCGGTGATTCAGGCGCTTGGCGAACAGGGAGTGTTCCATATTGAAAACACCAACTTTGGCGCAACAGTCGACCGGGTGGAACGGGATGGGCACGTTTATTCCGACAAGCCGCTTCCGCTCAGCTTTGGCGCTTCTCTGGTTTATGGCGTCATTCACAAAACCACCGGAATCAATTTTTATGATAATCGGATGCTGGCGATCTATCTGGTGAATCTGGTCATTTCCGGCGGATGCTCCGTTTTGCTCTTTCTGCTGATGTTCAACCATCTGCGCCGAACGGCGCGGGGGCGTCTGGAACTGAAATGGCTGTTGGCGCTCTCCATGTGCCTGACCACGTGGCTTTGCAGCTACTCGGTGATTCTCAACAATCATACCCCGGCCGCTCTATTGATCTTGTGCATGCTGATTGCGTTGGAGAAATACCGGCGAAAGCCGACGGAGAAGGCGGCCGTGCTTGCCGCGCTCTCCGCAGGCGCGGTCGGATTGTTCGATATCCCGGTTGGCATGATCTGCGGGATTGTGGCGCTGGCCGGCATCGGTTCCCTGTCGCCAGCGGCGCAACGGTGGAAGTCCCTGGCGCTGGTCGTGATTTCCGGCGGCGTGGTTGCGCTGGCGTTTCTGATTTTGAATTATTGCGCCTATGGAACGCCGGTTCCGCTTTATCTGGCAGGAACGACGGGCACATTCGGCATCAGCATCCATGGGTCGTTGGAATATATTTATCAGGCGTTGTTCGGGTTTCGCGGATTGTTCAGTTATCAGCCGTTTCTGCTGCTGGTTTTCCCCGCGGTATGGTGTTTGCGGCATAAGTTGCGTCGATCGGAGTGGTGTGCGTTTTTCCTTGCATTCACCGTGATTTTGTTCTACCTCCTGTTCACGAACGAATACGGTGGAGCTTCATACGGGTTCCGTTACCTGATTCCGATCATTCCGGCGCTCTGGCTGCTGATTGCGCGCTGGGTGCTCGAGTGGAAGCCGGCGGCATGGAAGTATCTGCCGCTTGCCGTTCTGTTGCTGTGGGGCGCAGTGACTTCGCTGATCGGCACTTATTGCCCGTTTTGCATTGCCAACGAAGGGCCGCGCACACCGCCGGGGCATTTTTCCCAGACGATCCGCAGCCCGTTTCTGGCGAACTTGCTGGTGATGACGTTTGAGCGCAACCCGGAGGGGGAGATGACGCGGCGGCTGATCGAGTCCATCGGCGACGACGACGCATGCTTCCGGCATCTCTATTACTCCGGCATTCATATGCGCAATCCCGATCTGGTCGCGGCGCTTCTGCAAAGCTCGTTCGGGAAAATGTTGACAGAAAAAAAGCCGGCTCCCACGGAACCGGCTTCGCATTGATTCGATCAGACCAGCGGCAGGAACGAATTCATGTAGATCGCCGCAATGGCGTTGGCGTTGGCATAGTCCGGCGCCTGCGCCAGCAACCCCGCCAATGACGGCTCGGTGAGCGTCATATCCACCAGTTTATCCACATCGGCTTTCGTGAATCCGACATCGTTCAGTTTCTCGGTGACACCGCAACGGTTGAGCCATACCTGTACCGCTTTTCCGGCCTCATGCGCCTCTTCCGGTTTGCCTTTGAGATGAGGCGCAAGCGGAGCAAGCAGCGCCGCCAGTACCTGCGCCTTTTTCGGGTAGATCGCCTCTACCACGGCCGGGAGCAGCACCGCAAGGCCGAGGCCGTGCGACAGGTTCGGCTTCAACGCGCTCAGCGGGTGTTCCAGCGCGTGCGTGTAGTGCAGCAGACCGTTGTCAAATGAAATTCCGGCCAGCATGGAGGCATAGAGCAGGAAGTAGCGCGCCGTCAGGTCATTGGGATCTTTCTCCGCATACGGCAGATAGCGGGCCACCAGTTCGACCGTGTCGCGCCCGAGCATGACCGCGAACGGGTTCGCCGCCTTGCTGGTCGCCGCTTCGATGACGTGATTGACCGCGTCGATGCTGACGAAACGGGTCTGCTCCGGCGAGAGTTTGGTCATCAACGCCGGGTCGTCGATCGACCATGTCGGGTAGATGCAGTCGAATGCAATCACCGGTTTCTGCTCGGTTTCCGGGATCGACAGCACCGCGAAGCGGTTCACCTCGGTTCCGGTTCCGTGCGTCAGGTTGATCGCCACAATCGGCAGTGCGCCGTCGGGCGTGAATCCCTGTGAAAACAGCTCCCGGGCGGTCTTGCCGGGGTGCTTCAGTAGAATCGCCGCGCTTTTCCCGGTATCGATAGGGCTGCCTCCGCCGATGGCGATGACTGCCTGTGCACCAATCGCAAACCCGGCGGCGACGGCTTCGTCGGTCTGCGTTGTGGTCGGGTTCGGAGTAACGCGGTCGTAAAGCGCGTATTGGATTTTGCTGTCATTCAGCACTTTCTCCACTGGCGCCCATGCGCCGGAGCTTTTGTAGGAGCCGCGGCCGGTGATGATTAACACGCGGGAAATGCCGCGCTCGGCAAACTGATCGGCGATCTCCCGGAAGTGGGCGATCGCGCCGACTCCGAAGTAAAGATTGGTTCGAGTCCGGATCATCCGGACGCTGTAGATGTCAATTCCTTCTGTCCACATAAAAACCTCCCCGGTTGCAGATACTGTTTCATGCAGTACCCGAGTGTTAATTTACATGCCAGAAAAAGAAATTTCAAGCACTACCATGGACAATATTCGGGGAGGCGCTCGCGGAGGAAGCGATCGTGTATTCGATAGTCCGGGCACATGCGTTCCACCGCCTGCCAGAACCGAGCGGAGTGGTTGAGCTCAATCCGGTGCGCCAGTTCATGACAGATCACGTAATCCACCACCTCTTCCGGCCAACGGATCAGGCGCCAGCTGAAATTCAAGTTCCCGTCCCGGCTGCAGGAACCCCAGCGCCCCTTGGCTCCGCCAATCCGAATCCGGGAAAAATGGATGCCGAACCGTTCCGCGCACTCCGGCACCTTGCGCGTCAGCGTCTCTTCCGCCAGCTTGCGGTAAAGGCGTTCCAGATTCCGGCGCACCTCCTCCTCGTTTCCGCCCGGCACCAGAAACGCCTGCTCGAACGCAAAAACGCAGCGAGTGAAACGCAACGGGAAAAGCTGCCCGAGGTAATGAAACGTTCCGCCCTCGCTGAAATCAGGGAAAATCCGGTTTGCGCTGTACTTACGGTAACGTTCCCGAAGTTTGAGAATAACATCCGCGTTGCGCTTGACGATACGATCGATCTCGCCGGCGGTGGTCCTCTGCGGCGCCAGCACAAGCAGCCGCCCATCTTCCGGACGGATGGTGAAGGCGATCCGCCGCCGCCGTGCGGAGCGGACGACAATTGCCTCATCATCTTCCGGCAATGCGGAAGGCGCAGATTGAAAGATAGAAAAAAAGCGGCGGAATATTCCGCCGCTTTGAGGAAGCCGTTTCATGCGTCAGCCCTTGACACCGCCAAGCATGATGCCCTTGACCAGTTGCTTCTGCATCAGGACGAAGATCACGATCATCGGAATCACGCTCATCGCCACCGCCGCCATCAGCAAGTTGGTTTGCTGACCCTGCGAAGACTGGAACGCGAGCATACCGATCGGCAGCGTGTACTTATCCGGGGTCTTCATCATGACCAACGGCCAGAACAGGTTGTTGTAGCTGCCGATGAAGGTGAAGATAGTCAGCGTAACGAGCGCCGGGCGCGCCAGCGGGAGCACCACGTCCCAGTAGAGCTGCCACTTGGTGGCGCCGTCGATCTCGGCCGCTTCGTCGAGCGACTTCGGAATGTTCATCATGAACTGCCGCATCAGGAAGGTACCGAACGCGGAGAACGAAGCGGGGATAACCAGACCGGCGTAGGTGTCGACCAGACCCAGCAGAATCATGTTCTGATAGTTCGGGATCATCATCACAAGACCCGGCAGCATCATCGTCGCGAGGTAGAGAAAGAACACTTTGTCGCGCCCTTTCCACTGGAGGCGCGAGAAGCTGAACGCCGCAAGACTGCTGGTGAACACCTGAAGGAAGGTGATCCACATCGAAACGAAGACTGTGTTCCAGTACCAGCGCCCGAAGTAGATGCCTTTCATATCGAACACGTCGCGATAGTTGCTCCATTGAGCGACTTTCGGCAACCAGGAGTCCGCTTCGATTTCGCTGAGCACCTTCAAGCTGGCCAGGATCATCCACGAGAACGGGAGAACCAGCAGCACCGCCATCAATGTCAGAGCGACGTTAAGAGAGATCAATTTGGCGAACCCGCCCCAGAACTTATTTTTTTCCTGCATGATAAAAGTAACCTTCCTTAGTCGTTCGTATAGCGGTTGCCGAACTTCCAGTTGAACATGGTCACGATAAAGACCATCAGGAACAACAGCCAGGAAACGGCCGATGCGTAACCGAGGCGCCCGGTATTGAAACCTTGCGTATAAATGTAGTATGCCAGCGTCGTGGTCGAACCGGCCGGTCCGCCGTTGGTCATCACGCGGGCCATTTCAAATCCGCCCTGAAGACCGCCAATAACCGCCATGACCATGATGAAGAACGTCACGTTGGCCAGCTGCGGCCAGGTGATGGTCCAAAAACGCTGCCACGATGTGGCGCCGTCGATGTCCGCCGCTTCATAAAGCTCCTGCGGAACGCCGGAGAGACCTGCGAGATAGAGCAACATGTTGTTCGACCCGATCGCACCCCAGAAGCCCATGATGAGCAACGACGGCTTGGCCCAGTAATAATCGGAGATCCATTGCGGGGCGCGAAGACCATCGGCCGTCGCCGACATTTCCGGCAGGAGCCAGAAGACGCAGCAAAGCCCTACGAGCGCCATATTGATCACCATCACCGTCCCGTCGACAATCGCCGAGTCGCCGATGCCGCGATCCGCGACGCAACGGTATTTGCGCTTGAAAATATAAACCGAGTAGAGGAAACGCCCCCAGCCAATGCCGAGGAAGACGAACATCAACAGCAGCGCCCACATCGCATCACGGCTCAGGAATGACAATTCATTCGCCACCTGCGTCACTTCATTTGCCGCCGCCGAGTTGCCCAATACGTGCATCCAGGTCGGAGAAACCCACCACCAGCAGAATACCAGAGGCAGCGAAAGCAGGATCATTCCCAGCCAGATACTGACGATGCCGGTTTCGCCGTCGCGCCAGAGACGCAGTTTACGGCGCACCATATGGAGAAAGAGGAAGCCGACCAGAATCAGGATGACGATGCCGATCGTTTCACAAGCCGGGCTGATCTTGACCGCAACCGGAGTCAGCGCATCAAGCAACGGCTGAAGCGCGTTGTTGATCGGGCCGTTCAGCGGGTTGTACAGCTTCTTCCAGAGAATGAAGGTCGCCACGCCGGCGGTGAAGTACGGGAAGTAGAAGAGCGTACGGTAAATCGTCTTGCCGCCGATGCTTCCGAGAACGAAAACGCCGCCGATCAGAGAAACCATCAGAATCGTCATGCCCGTCGCACCGAGGCCGATCGCCGCGAGGATGCCGAAGCTGGCGACCATGATGGCGGTGACGATCATAACCGTGATCAATTTCCGCCGGCTGCTGCCCTTCGCAAAATCCATGTTCAGCAGCAAGGCGGCGACCAGACTGCCCGCCACGCCGAACGGAATTCCGATCATCATAAAGAATGTATTGGCAAAATACTGCGGAAAATCCGGATCCTGGAACAGTTTGATGAAGTTGTCGAACCACACGAACGTGATCGGTTCGGAACGGAAGAAGTTGTGCATCTCCAGGTTCCAGTCGGTGAACGCCATGTAGACGCTCATCAACAGCGGAACGACTGTAAAGGCGAGGAACCCAAGAATGTTAGGCAGCAGGAAGCCGATCCCGACTGCAAATTCTTTGATGTCTTTTTTGCTCATACCCATTTTTACTTAACGCCTCCCGCGGTTCCACTTTCATCCAACATGCCTTTCGCACGATAATAACCGACATAGAAGGGGTTTTTGATCCACTCTACCGGAATCTTCTTGTTTTCCTTCTTGTAGGCGTCGATCTTCTGCTGGACTTCCCAGGCAGCCTCCCAGTGCTTCTTCATCGCCGGATTGGCGCTCTTGGAGAGTTCGATCTCGTCATTGTAGCGTTTCTGGATAAAAGCCAGCGTTTCATCAAGGCTCGAACGCTTGTTGAAGTAGCGGTTCACTCCGTTCTGCAACCAGTTGGTCGAACCGGCCTTGATGTAGGGGCTGTACGGAGAGGGGTAAGCGATGGTGCGCGCCCATTTGAACTCAAGTTCGCTGCTGTCGCTTTCGTTCGGGCGGCGTTTGCTTTCTTCCACCATGATTTCTTCGACAATATCCGGGTTCGGCGGCAGACCGTCGGCTCCTTCCACAATATAGCGGTTGTACTCCTTGCTGGCGAGGAACGTCATGAAAAGTTTCGTCAGTTCCGGGTGTTTGCTGCCGCGGTACGGCATTGCCGCGCGAACTGTGATCGGAAGGTTTTTGAATTCATACATCGGAATCTGGCTGACCGCGAAGTTGATCGACGTCCCGGTCTTCTCCTGCTCCTCGCGGAAGCGGATCAGGCAAAAACGCCCCATCACGATCATGGCGTAACGGCCATTGAGGAAGCTCGAACTGTCACCGCCGCCGTAGCCGGCGCTGGTGTTCATCGACGCGACGTCGGCCGCGTTCGGTGCAAGGTGGTCAACATAGGTCCATTTGTAGAGGAGCTGGATCGCGTCCTTGAGCTTATCGTTGTCCGCGATGCTCTGGGTCAGGGTTTCGTTGTAGATGTCGTAACCATGGCTACGGCTGATGACGGTGGCGATCATGCAACCCCAGTTGCTGTCCAATGCCTGAATAAAGAAGTTTTCCTGACGGAAAAGTCCTTCGTTGGCTTTGGCGACATACTCTCTGCCGATCTTCTCGAACTCTTCCGGAGTCCACTCCACCGGCGGACGGGAAAATCCGTATTTTTGAAGCGTGGAGTTGTTGATCCACATCGCATAACATGCGCCGTTGCAGGGGTAAGCGTACTGCTGACCATCCATGCCGCTCAGCACGCCCGCCATACCCGGATAGGTGTTGGCAAGACCGAAACCGTTCTCGCTGCCCGCCTGGGTAATGTCGAGTGCGACGCCCAACTGAGAGTAACCGAGTACATCGCCGGTATCGAACACGTCGCCGGCCATGCCGGAAACGGATTGAATCAGTGTGCTCTGGTTGTCCGCGGTTTCAAGCACCATCTGGAGCTTCGGGCGCGGAGTGCCGGCTTTCACGTAGTGCGGGCTGGTGGGCCCCAGCGGTTTGCCGGAGGTGCCGTAGAGTTTATTCATTGCGTCCGCGTCCGCCTGAGAGTACATGACGACTTCGCCGTTTTTGTTCCGCATGACATGGCCGTTGCTTACGAGCCATTCGTGGAACATCATGATTTGCTCCTCACGTTGCGGGTTCGGATCGGATCGCCAGGTGATGACCGGAACATCCGACCGCTTTTCGCTGCTGCTGTACATCGTGTAGAACGATGCGGCAACAAGCACCAGCAGAATCGCAGTAAACAGTTTCTTCATTTCGCTCGGCACTCTCTTTATTATTTTATTTGTGAAATTTAGTTAAGATTTCTTCATCAAAATAGACAATCACGTTTGCAAGATACACCAACACTACCTTTTTTTCAACCCGATGCACCTATTTTTTCGCAACAATTTTGCCTGATGCTGTGCTTATACTGCTATTTGATTCCGGTTTCTGCGCATGGCGTCAGAAGTCCAGACAATAGGAGGGGGTAAAGCCATGAATGGCGCCGCACATAACCGCGACGAAGACAATGAATGTCAGCGTGCTGAAGAAAACGCAGAACACCCCGAACAGGATGCTCCAGTGCATCGGGCGGCCGAAACAGCGCCAATAACCGTTGCCGGGAGCGGTCGGGTCGATAACTTCGCCCGTTTGATCCGCCTGCTCGAATTCCTGCCAGATGGCGTTGTTCGGCGGGATGAAGACACTATAACCGACGAACTCGCTCCGATAGGCTTTCATTGCCCGGGCGATTGCGGGGTTTGCGCAACGCAGACTCCAGAGGGTCCCGATGCTCCAGGCGAGGTGCGTGAGCAGATAGACCAGCGCCAGCCCGAGGCCGCCGAAGAACCATTTCAACCACGCATGTTCTTCTCCCGAATAAGCGAGAATGCTCATCGTCAGAAAGATAGCGAGCCAAATGCCAACCGGCGCCAACAAGTAAGCGACATAAGAGAACCATCGGGAATTGGAAATGTTGATCACCGTCCGGACCTCCCGCAGCGCGTCAGCAGTGATCATCGGCCAGCGTTTTTTGAACCGGATCAGTCGTACCAGATTGGAGCCGAAGATGAGGAACGGAGTGGAAGCTGTCACAATGAAAAGAATCCAGTACAGAAAACCAATGTTGTTGCTCATCGTCGACCTCCCGTGATATCGATTGTTTGTGATTTCGACAGAAAGACAGTCTGTAATATGGTAGCTTGTAATATGGCAGATTTCAAGATGACGAGCGGCTTTTTTCTGCAGACAGGCGGCTTTTCCGGTAGATTTGTTCCGTATTGTCTTGTTTTCCAGATCAAGGGATGGTATATTCTATCCCGGTTTGACCATTCAAGACAAATGGATTGCAAGGAATTTTATGAAAACCGGATTCGACTGCGAAAAATACCTCAACGAACAATGCCAGGCCATCATCGAACGGGCGGGTGAGTTCGACGGCAAGCTCTATCTCGAGTTCGGCGGCAAACTTCTCTGCGACTTCCATGCGGCGCGCGTTCTGCCCGGATTCGACCCGGACACCAAGATCCGCCTCCTTCAAAAAATGAAGGACAAGATCGATATCATCATCTGCATCTACTCCGGCGACATCGAACAAAAAAAGATGCGTGCCGATTTCGGCCTCTCCTATGACTCCGACACCATGCGCACCATCGACGACCTGCGTGATTGGGGGCTGGATGTAAAGGCGGTAGTGGTGACCCGGTATCAGGAACAACCGGCAGTAAAGGCGTTTCTCAATAAGCTGTCGCGTCGCGGCATTCAGGTTTATACTCACGCGCCGATCGAAGGGTATCCGACAAATCTCGACATGATCGTAAGCCCCCAGGGGTATGGTTCCAACTCTTATATTGAAACCGACCGACCGATTGTGATCGTCACCGGGCCGGGAGCGAATTCCGGAAAAATGGCGACTTGCCTTTCTCAGGTATATCACGAATTTCAGCACGGCATCAAGGCCGGTTATGCAAAGTTTGAGACCTTTCCCGTTTGGAATTTGCCGCTCAAGCACCCGGTCAACATCGCATACGAGGCGGCTACCGCCGATCTGGGCGACATCAATATGGTCGACTCGTATCATCTGGAAGCCTACGGCGAAGCGGTGATCAACTACAACCGCGATCTGGAAATTTTTCCGGTCGTCAAGCGGATCTGCGCGCGAATCATGCCGCCCGAACAGCTCTACAAATCACCGACCGATATGGGTGTCAACCGGATCGGGTTTTCGATCACCGACGACGCGGTCTGCTGCAATGCGTCGAAGCAGGAGATCATTCGCCGCTATTTCAATTATATGTGCGCCTATGCGCTGGGGAATTCCGATAAAACCGCCGTCGACCGGGTCAAACTGCTGATGGACGACCTCGGGATCACCGAACTTGACCGCAAAGTGGTCGGCCCGGCTCGTGCCGCCGCCGAAGAAGCGATGCACCAGCCGGGAAAGGGCAGCGACAACATTTTCTGCGGCGCCGCGCTCGAACTGCCGGATGGAACGATTGTGATCGGCAAGAATTCCCCGCTGCTTCACGCGGCTTCGAGCTGTATTTTGAACGCAATCAAGCTCCTGGCCAAGCTGCCGGACGACCTTTATTTGCTTTCGCCGCAAGTGATTGACTCGGTGAGCCAGCTCAAGAAAAAGATTTACCGGAACAAGGGAGTCAGCCTCGACCTCGGAGAGACGCTCACCGCGCTCTCGGTCAGCATGCCGACCAACCCCGCCGCCCAGTTGGCAATGAAAAAACTCACCCGACTCTCCGGCTGTGAAATGCACATCAGCCACCTTCCAACGCCGGGAGATGAACACGCATTGCGCAAGCTCGGAATCCGTGTCACCAGTGAGCCGATTTTCGCCGGCCGCAACCTCTTTATGGAATAGCCCGCGATCCGGTTTGCATTCCTCGCAATCCCATGCTATTTTATTTAAAAACAGAAATGCCATCGATGGCACAATATAAAGGGAACAAAGCCATGCAGAGATTGAACCGCTCATTGCTTCCGGGGATTCAGGCGTCGAATATTGAAGTGGGTCCGGTTCAGGAGTATCCGGTCAAGGCCATGCAGTTCGGCGAGGGGAATTTTCTGCGCGCCTTCATCGACTGGATGATCGACAAATCGAACGAAGCAGGCAAATTCAACGGCATGGTGCAGCTTGTTCAGGTGCTTCCGCAGGGAACGGCGGATCTGATCAATGAACAAGACGGGCTTTACACATTGATCCTGCGCGGAATGGAAAACGGCAAAGCCGCCGAATACAAGCGCATCGTCACCAGCGTGAAGGGTTGCCTCAAAACGGAAACCGAGTGGGGCAAGGTAGTGGAATGCGCCTGCCTGCCGACGTTGGAAGTGATGTTCTCAAACACCACCGAGGCGGGAATCGAATACCAACCCGAATCGTACACTCCCGGCAAGGCGCAAGTCACGTTTCCGGCCAAACTGACCAGTTTGCTTTATGAGCGGTTTCGCGCCGGACAAAAAGGCGTGGTGGTGGTTCCTTGTGAACTGATCGACCGGAACGGCGCCAAATTGCGGGAGTGCATCCTTCAATACACGGCGGACTGGAAGCTGGGAGAACAATTCACCGCTTATCTCGCCAATGAATGCGCGTTTCTGAATACGCTGGTGGATCGCATCGTCGCCGGATATCCGCGTAACGAAGCCGCCGGAATCTGTGAACAGCTTGGATACGAAGACAAATTGATCGATTGCGGCGAAATTTTCCATCTGTTCGTGATTGAAGGCGACGAAAAATACCGCTCCGTCCTGCCGTTTGCCGAGGCAGGGATGAATCTGGTCTGGACAGCGAATCAAACGCCGTATCGCAGCCGCAAGGTTCGCTTTCTGAACGGCGGACACACGTCGAGCGTTCTGGCGGCCTATCTTGCCGGGTTCGATCTTGTGGACCAGATGACCGCCGATCCGTTGTTCGGTAAATTTCTCCGCACTGCGTTATTTGAGGAAGTGTTTCCGACTGTACAACTCCCGGAAGATGAAAAACAGGCGTTTGCCGAGTCGATCATCGACCGTTTCCTGAACCCGTTCGCCAACCATCAGCTGATCTCGATTTCGCTCAATTCGATCTCGAAATGGCAGGTGCGTGTGTTGCCGTCATTGCTTGATTACCGTGAAATCACCGGAACTTTGCCGAAGGCGCTCACATTTTCGCTGGCGGCATTGCTCGAGTTCTATCGCGGAACCGAAAACGCCGAAGGGAAATGGGAAGGGAAACGCACAAAAGGCGCCTACCCGATCAGCGACGATGCGGACAAAGTTCGTTTCATCAACGAGTGCGGCAAAATGCGGGATGCGGACGGAGATTACGACAAATTTGCGCGTGCGATTCTCGGCCGCGCCGATTTCTGGGGGCAGGATTTGAACGCGGTTCCGGGGCTCACCGCCGCGGTGGCGACCGATCTTGAGGCAATCCGCGATCGCGGAATCACCGCCGCGGTGGGAGGTCTGTTATGAACGAACTTCCGCGCTATCTGAAGATCGGGCGCACGGACAACGTCGCTGTCGCACTTGCCGACCTCGCTGCGGGCGAAGTTCCGGTGCTGGACGGTGTCGCCGTCACCCTGACCGAATCGATCGGGCGCGGACACAAATTCGCGCTTTTACCGGTCAAAACCGGGGAGCCGGTGATCAAATACGATATGCCGATCGGGCACGCGTCCTGTGATATCGTGCCGGGAAGTTTTGTGCATACGCACAATCTGAAAACCAGTCTGGCAGGCGAGCTCGAATACCGTTATGCGCCGGTTGCCGCGGGAAAGCTCCCGGAAATGGAAAAAGGGCGCACGTTTCTCGGCTATCGCCGGGCGGACGGAAAGGTTGGAATCCGGAATGACTTCTGGATCATCCCCACCGTTGGTTGCGTGAATAAACTCGCAGAGAATCTCGCCCGTGAATTCGAGCGGCGGAACGGACGGCGTTGCACGGCATTTCCGCATCCTTACGGCTGTTCACAGTTGGGGGATGACCATGAAATGACCGCTGAAATTCTCGCATCTCTCGCGAAGCATCCGAATGCGGGCGGCGTTCTTGTTGTCGCGCTCGGCTGCGAAAACAATACGCTGGAGAGCTTCAAAGCCCGATTGGGCGATTACGACGCAAACCGGATTCGTTTCATCAAAGCGCAGGATGACGGCTGTGAGTTTGAGCAGGGTTTAGAACTTCTGGATGAATTAGCTGCGAACGCGGACACGTACAAACGCGAACCGATTTCGATTTCAGAGTTAAAAGTCGGGTTGAAATGTGGCGGATCGGATGGGCTTTCGGGGATTACCGCGAATCCGTTGATCGGCCGTTTCTCCGATTTGTTGGTGGCGGCGGGGGGCACGACAGTGCTGACCGAAGTTCCGGAAATGTTTGGAGCGGAAACATTGCTTTTCAACCGTTGTCATGACAAGGCTGTTTTTGAACGTGCCGTGACGATGGTAAATGACTTCAAAGAATATTTCATCCGTCACAATCAGGTAGTTTACGAGAATCCTTCGCCGGGGAACAAAGCCGGAGGGATCTCGACGCTGGAAGAGAAATCACTCGGCTGTACGCAGAAGGGCGGAACTTCTCCGGTGACGGACGTACTGGACTACGGCGATGAACTTCGCACGCCCGGATTGAATCTGCTGACGGGACCGGGTAACGACATGGTTGCGGTGACAGTGCTGGCGGCGGCGGGGGCGCAACTGGTGTTGTTCAGCACGGGGCGCGGGACTCCTTACGGCGGGCCGATTCCGACGGCAAAGATATCCACAAACACGGAACTTGCTGAGCGCAAACCGAATTGGATCGACTTCGATGCGGGACGGTTGGTGAAGGGATGTGGAACGTTGGATTCGCTGGGCGAGGAATTGTTCGATTACGTGATTCGCCTGGCTTCCGGTGAAGAAGAGGCGCGTAACGAAACCTACGGCTACCGTGAAATCGCGATCTTCAAAGACGGCGTGACACTTTAGTCCTTATACAGGCGGCGTCAGCCGCCGTGGTCCAGCGGCGAAAGCGCTGGCGGGTTTCCAAAGGCGCGGAGCCTTTGGCTGCCGGAGGCAACCGGTCGCCCCGAAAGCGCTCAACAGCAAAATTGAAAATTTTGCAGGGAGCGACCGTGGTGGAGTTGGCTGGAAGCCAACTCACCCGCTCGCGGCGAAGCCGGAGCCTCTTCTTTTCCCAATTCCTTGGCTGCCTGATAAGCAAGGGCGCGAAGACGATTCACGGGTTTCATGGTGTTGCTCGGGCGATAGAGCGGCAATGTTGTGGGCATTGTGGGGGAAATGCTTTTTCCCCCACGCCCCCTTTATCCACGATCACCGGCGAGCGCGGGGTCGTGGGATCGTTCCTCCACTACCACGGCGCCCCCGTTGGGGGCTTACTTGTCCGCCTTTGGCGGCCAACTCTTCAATTGCCCATTCGGGCAATGCCAGAGGGGCTTTTCGCTGCGCTGCGTTCGGCGGCGTCGCGTACGCTCCTTGTTGCCCGCTTCGGCTACGCCGAACCGTGCAATTCCCTCTCATCCGCTCCGCGGCGCATACCGCGCTTAAGTGAGCTGGAAATGGTGTTCGCGGAAGGGAGAGCAAGGGGAAGCAGGAGTGGTGCATGCTGCGCCTGGGATGAGCGAATAATGCTGTTTACTGCGAAGGGAAGCGGCGCATACCGCGCTTAAGTGACTTGAGGATGAAGTTTGCGAGAGGGGGGAAGGGGAGCGGGAGCAGCGCATATTGTGTTTGGATGGGTGAAGGATGCTATGTGTGTAGGAAAGATGCAAAGAAAAAGCGCGGCGGGTGCCGCGCTGTATTACTTGCACTCAGGGTTTTACGCCGGCGGCTTCCAGCCGTTTTTGCACAGTTTTGATATCAACGTTCCGGACGGGGATGTTCTCTTTGGCAGCCAATGCTGCTGCGGTACCGACCCCTTGTCCGATATTCAGGCAGATCGGCATGACTCGGAAGTTCGAGTGCGCTTTATGTGTTCCTCCGATATTTCTACCCGAAAGCAGCAATCCATCCAATTTCTCCGGAACGCAGCTGCGGAATGGAACTGAATATTTCCCCTTCGACTTGAAATGATGCTGCGCCCCATGCTCATCCAAACCCGGCCCTTTGAGGCTGTGGATATCGAAATTAAAGTGGTTCCGCGTTGCGATCCAATCCTCAAACAATCGCGCCTCCACAATATCGAATTCATTCAGCTCATAAAGCGCCTTGACGTGACGGGTTTCGCGAACACCGACGTTTGAGGCGCTGGCCACCACATAACAATTCTCATATCCCGGCACGAATTCCCGCAAGAAGGTGACGATCTTCACCATCTGCTCCCGGCAAATCAGTTCCGCTTTGGTCAGGTCGCGCGTATTGGTGGCATTGATGCCGATGACGTTCGTCATATTGACGCAGACTTCGCCGGGGAGCGGCGCGCGGTAGAGCAGCACGTGCCCCGCCGGATGCGGGATGTGCTGACGCCCCAGCGCTTGAATCTCACCTTTCGGCAGGTCGATCAGCGTCTCGAAACTGCCGGGGAACACCGCGCGTTCGGAATCCACCCCGCCGATTCGGAACATCAGCGTCACCGGCTGGCAGACGTTGTCGTTTTCCCGGCCGAGCACGAATTCCGCTCCGGCCGCCGCAGCGACGTCACCATCGCCGGTCGCATCGATCACGGTATGAGCCAAGATGACCTCACGCCCCGATTTGCTCTCGGTGATGACGCCTTTCACGCAATCGTTCTCCACCACCGCACCGGCGACGCGGGTGTGGTATTGCAGAATCACGCCTGCCTCCAGCAGCATCTCCTGAAGCGCGGTTTTTTGCGCCTCGTGCGCGGTGACCCAGGAGTTGACCTTCTGAAGTCCGGCGAGAGGAAGCAGCGGCGACTCCTGGGTGCGGCGGAAAATTTCGTCGGTCAACGGGGATTCGGTTCCGCCGCACCAATGCGACATCATTCCGGCGGTGGCCATGCCTCCGAGGCAGTTGGCGCTTTCGATGAGCATGGTCTTCGCGCCGTTCCGAGCCGCTCCGAGTGCCGCGCCGATTCCGGCAGGGCCTCCGCCAGCGACCAAAACGTCGACTTTCGCGATGATGGGCAGTGATTTTTCTTGTTCCACATACGTTTTCATGGCAAACACCTCCTGTGATTGTTCTGTTTCTAATTTAATTTATAGGTTTTATTGACGGATACCTTGAAAAAGGTAAAATCAAATCTTAAATTATCACAGGAATGGGAGGGAGGTTTTGCTTATGAATCTGCAAACTGCAATTCGACGCCTGGAATCCAAACTTGGTACCGTGGTTAACCTTGAAGTTCTGCATCCGGCGTTTGCCGAGATTGAAGAGTTGCAACTGGCTCCCGATCAATATCATCACCATGGCGATTATTGTCGATGGACGAAGAAACAGCCCAACGGAATTTCCGCCTGCTCAGCCAATAAGGCGCGCAGCCGGAAAATCGCCGCACGCGGCAAGGCATTCTGGGGATTCTGCCCGAAAGGCATCTGGGATTATGCGCAGCCGGTTTTGCTTGAAAATGAACTTGTCGCGATTGTTTACATCGGGTATCTGTTGCCTCCCGGTACGGAGCTTCCATCCGGATGGAGTGGCCGCCAGCCCGGCGTTCTCTCCCGCGAGCGTCGCCGGGAGATCGGCACCTGTGCGGATTTTCTGGCACGATTTGTGTCGCTGGAATTGGAGCAGTATGCGGAATCCTCTTCCCGGCACGGGAAAAAGCGCGAGGAAACTTTTTATATGGAGCAGTGCCGCCATTTTATCGGGAGATTGTATCATTTGAACCCCGCGCTGGCGGATCTGGCGGAGATGCTGCATGTGAACGTCAACTACCTTGGCGGCGTCATTCGGAAAACGTCGGGCAAGAGTTTTCGTGAATTGTTGACCGAGCGCCGGATACAGGAAAGCGAACACCTGTTGCGGTTTTTCAATCATAAATACAACATCAGCGAAATCGGCTATAAATGCGGATTTCTGGATAGCAATTATTTTTGTACCGTGTTTAAAAAATGGGTTGGGCTGTCGCCGCGCGAATATATTCGCCAATGCGAGCCCGGCAAAGTCGAAGAGGAGCGGAAAATTGACTGAAAACCGAATCATTCTATGGGAAGCGCACCGAGGCGGCGGCGGATACGAGTTGCCGGAATCCACCCCGATCGGATTCGAGTACGCATGGATGCTGGGCGGGACTCCCGAGGCGGATGTGAACGTCACTGCCGACGGAATCCTTTTGTCGCTGCATGACGGATTTCTGGCACGCACGGCGCGCAGTGTGGACGAAGCGACCGGGAAAACGCCGCTCTCTCAACTCCCCGCCTCCACCGTCCGGCGTTACGATATCGGGAGCGAACGGTACCCGAATCAGATCATTCCGAGCATTGACGAGCTGCTCGCCAAACTTCGTGACGATGCTCGAAAAGAGATCATTATCGATTACAAAAACGCGCCGTTGGAACAGCTTTCGGCATTGATCGCACACTACGGCGCGGCGAAGCAGGTGACGCTGGCCACCACCGATGAAACCGTCGCCGCCCGGTTCAAGGAGCTGCAGCCCGAAGTACGGATCAAGATCTGGCTGGGTGGTTCGCCGGAACAGATCAAAAGCCGTTTTGCTGCGCTCGCAGCCCGAAATTTCGGCGGCTTTGAGCAAATTCAGCTTCACTTGAACGACGATCAGGCGCGGAGCGAATGGCGCTACCAGCTTGCACCGAATGATATCCGGCTGATGCTGGCGGAGACCCGGGCGCAAGGTGTGCTTCTGCAGGCGCTTCCGTGGCATTTTGAGCGCGAGGATCTTTTTGCCGTGCTCGATCTTGGCGTGCGCTCGTTCGCCGTGGACTATCCGAACCGTTTTTGTTTGCTCTGCGCCGAATATTTTGCGGCTCAAACCTGGGAGAAACCGGGGCGCTGAACAGTTCGATTCCCCGAACGTGGCGCGGAACCGCGTTACCAGATCGGGGAGCCGACGATGCGGTCGGAGCGGACGCTGCCGAAGATATGCTGCTCGATCGGTTGTGAACGGTTGTCGCCGACAACGTAGAAGTGGCCGGGTTCGACGGTTCGCGGCGGCAGGTTCCAATCGGAAGCGTAGCGAACGAACTCCCGCTCATCCTGCCGTTCGCCGTTTCGGTAAAGGTCGCCATTGCGGAACTCGATTGTATCGCCGGGAACCCCGACGATACGTTTGAGGTAATAGATCTTATCCTTCAGCCGGATGACGACGACGTCGCCCAGTTTCGGCTCGTTGAACAGATAGCGCAGTTTGTTGCAAAAGACGAATCCATGCTCCGGATAGGTTGGCATCATGCTGCCGCCGGAGATCGCGCAAGGCATCAGAATAAAGGAGAAAACCAGTACCGTGATGCCCGAAACCACCAGCAACCGGAGGAAGAACCCGGCGCGCAATTTTGGGAAAAAGAAATTACGCACCGATCCCCGTTCCGTACTGTCGTCGGAGCGGTGAACCCCGGCGATTTTCAGCCACGCGGTATATAACTTTCCGAGCAACATGTTCCCGGTGTTCCTCTCTTAGTGCTTCCCGGCGGTGGCTTTGGCGGCCTCTTCCGCTTCGAGGTAGGGGAGGAAGCGACCTTTGTCGCTGGCCTTCATGTAAGCCTCTTCCGCGGTGATGTCTCCGGCGTCAAGTACCTTCTGGATCGAGTTGTCCATGGCTCGCATGCCGCGCCCCGCGCCCGCGTCGATGATGGTGCGGATGTTGGAGATTTGTCCTTCGCGAATCGTATTCGGCAGCCCGTCCGCCCAGAGCAGAACTTCGTGTACCGCAACCCGTCCGCCGGATTTCTTGCGACAGAGAAGCTGAGAGACAATTCCTTGAAGACACTCCGCCAGCATTGTGCGAATCTGCGACTGTTCGTTGGAGGGGAAGGCGTCGATCATACGGTCGACCGTCTTCGGCGCATTATTGGTGTGCATGGTCGCAAAGACCAGCATTCCCATTGCGGCGCAGGTCAGTCCGAGGCGCATGGTGTCGTTTTCGCGCATTTCCCCGATGAGCACGATATCCGGGTCGGAACGCATCGCGCCGCGCAGCGCCATCGGGAACGATTCGGCCTGAAGCCCGACTTCACGATGGACGATGGTACAGGCCTTATTCGGATGAACGAATTCGATCGGGTCCTCGATCGTGATGATGTGCTTGCTGAAGTTCTCGTTGATGTAGTCGATCATGGCGGCGAGCGTGGTGGATTTACCGGAGCCGGTCGGCCCGGTCACCAGCACGAGGCCGGATTTCATATGGCAGATTTCCTTGAGAACCTCCGGCAGTTTCAAATCCTCCAACGTCAGAATTTTACTCGGAATCTGACGCATGACGCAACCCATGCCGTGATAGTTGTACATGAAGTTGGTACGGAAACGGGCCAGCCCGGGGATTTCGTGCGCGAAGTCGAGGTCGCGTTTCTCCATAAACAGATCCCAGCGCCGCGGGAGGCAGATCTCTTTGAGCATCTCCTCCATGTATTCCGGCGTGATGATCTCGTCGGTCAGTTCCTGGATATCGCCGTGGATACGCGCTTTCGGGGGGCAGTCGATGGAGAGGTGAAGGTCAGAGCCTCCGAGTTCCAGCATCTGCCGCAGATATTGATTGATGATCGGTTCGGTTTCCATGATTGTTCAGTTCCTTCGCTGTCCGGTTCAGTTCGCTTGCAGTTGCTTTGCCTGGCGGGTTGCGTATTCGCGCTCCAGATCCTGCAATTCCGCCTGGTCGTGCATATAGAACTTGGCGGTTTCGTAAGAGATGAGATTCGCCTTGTATTTGCCGAGCAGACACTGATCGAGCGTGCACATGCCCTGCTTGTTGCCGATCTGCATGGTTGATTTCAGTTTGAACGCCTTGCCTTCGCTGACGATGTTGGCGACCGCCATGTTGTTGATCAAAATCTCATAGGCAATGGTCAACCCGCCGGTTTCCGCCGGGAGCAGTCGTTGACAGATGATGCCGCGCAAACTGCCCGCGGTCATCGCGCGGATTTGCGGCTGCTGGGCGGGGGGGAACACGTCGAGCAGACGGTTCAAGGTGTTGGCCGCGTCGCTGGTGTGCAACGTGCCGATCACGAGATGCCCGGTTTCGGATGCGGTGATGGCGTTCTCGATGGTTTCGAGGTCATGAAGTTCCCCGATCATGATCACGTCCGGGTCTTCACGAAGCGCGGCTTTGAGCGCGGTGCGGTAGCTGATGGTGTGCTTGCCGATTTCACGCTGCGTGACCTGGCAGTTTTTCGAGAGCTGAAGAATTTCAATCGGGTCTTCAACCGTGATGATATGGTCGGTGCGTTTCTCGTTGATGATGTCGATCATGGCAGCGAGCGTCGTGGTTTTGCCGGAGCCGATCGGCCCGGTCACCAGCACGAGGCCGTTGTGATAGTCCAGCAGCCGCTTGATGTTGACGATGTCGTGATCGAGAAAACCCAGTTCCTCAAGCGAGCAGATGTGATCCGGCACCAGGCGGTAGCTGGAGGACGAGCCGTCCTTTTGCATCATCAGGCAGACACGGAAGCGGTCGCGGCCGACTTCCAGCGCGAAGTTGATGTCCATATCCGCCTCAAACTGTTTTTTGCGCTCGGGAGAGAGCAGTACGGTGTTGAGCCGCCACGCATCCTCTTCCGGAATAATCCACGAATCAATTCGTTCGATCTGAAGCATGCGTCGGACAAATGCCGGAGAACCGGCCGAAATATGAAGATCCGATGCGCCGAGGTGACGCAGGCAGGTAAGCAGGGTGATGACCAGTTCCGCCAATTCGGCATCGCTCATTTCGGCGACATTGCTGAGGCTGGGGAGGTCGGCGTAGGAATTCACCTGCGAGAGATCGATGTTCACACTCTCGAAATGAGTAGCGGAGTCTTCCACGATTCCGGAACGTGCTCCAGCGCGTTTTTTAGGTGCGTCGTCCGATTTTTCCGCGGTGGCAGGAGTGGTGGAACGAGCCGCCTGAGCTGCCGATTCAAACCGCCGTCCGGTCGGGATCGGGGTGGGGGAGCGAAATGTCGACGCACGTTGGGCAGGGGCGAATCCGCCCGGCCCGCGTTGAGCGGGTGCGCCGCCGCGACCGGGTTTTGTCGCCGCGCCTCCCTGGCGGGCTGGAGGCGTCGGCATGTTCGGCGCGATTCCGGTTTCCGCTTGTGCGACGGCGTAGTCGATGATTGCCTGTACCTGTTCGAGTACTGATTGCTGATCCTCTTCGGAGAGGTGAGATACCATCTGGTCGAGGACAAGCTGTGCATAATTTTCGAGTTCGGGTGTCCCCTCAAGCGACTGATAAAGACGGTCGGCGTCTTCGGAAGTAATCGCGCCGTTGCTGATCAGCGCGAAAATAAACCATTGAATGTCAAGTGGCATGGTCGGTCAACTCTCCTTCCTGTAATTACGGATTCCGAATAAAATAGCGCGGGAGTGAAAATTTTTCAAGGGCGGATATCACTCCCCGATAATTTTAATCAGGATCCGTTTCGGGCGTTTCCCATCGAATTCCCCGTAAAAGATCTGTTCCCATGGTCCGAGGTCGAGTTTCCCGGCGGTGACGGCGACGACGGTTTCACGACCCATGATCTGGCGCTTCATGTGGGCGTCGGCATTGTCCTCGTAACCGTTGTGGGCGTATTGGCTGTGCGGCTTCTCCGGCGCGAGCTTTTCAAGCCACGACTCAAAGTCCCCATGCAGCCCGGATTCGTCGTCGTTGATGAACACCGAGGCGGTGATATGCTTGGCGTTGCAAAGTAGAATTCCCTCACGAATTCCGGATTCCGCCAGAGCCGTTTCGACTTGCGGCGTGAGGTTGACGAACTGCCGCCGGTTCGGCAATGTCAGGGTAAGTTCCTTGCGAAATGATTTCATCCCGTTTTCAATCTGTATTGTTCATGATATTGCTTGGACACAAAAGGCAATTTACTGCGCTTTTCCCTTGAAGTCAAGCGAACGCGTGTTTGCATTCGCGGATTACGGACGCTATTTTAAGCGGAAAGCCCCGAAATATTCAGCTCATCACGAGGAAATGAATTATGACGCAAATCGCTCACGGAGTCTCCCGGCTGACATTCGGCACGCCGGAAGCCGACGCCCCCTCCAGGCAAGTATATGTGAAGGCACCGTTATGCGAAGAACTGGACCGGTTGCCGGAAGCCGCTGCACCGTTTGGCGCGAAGTCGATTCGTTTCCGTGTTTCGGTGCGCGGGTGTCGTCTGGAGCTTCCGCTCTCTCCGGGCGAGGATATCTATGGACTGGGGCTTAACTTGAAGCGCCTCCGACACACCGGCAAGAAGCGCACACTCCGGGTTAACAGTGATCCGGCGACCGATACCGGCGATAGTCATGCGCCTTGCCCGGTCTATTTTTCAACCGCCGGTTATGGGGTGTTGATCGACACAGCCCGTTACGCTTCGTTCTACTGCGGCGGCAACGAGTTGCTCGACACAAAACAGGAGGAGAGTGAAAAACAGGGAATCCGCCTGACCGAAGCCGAACTGTACGCCGGTAAAAAGAACGCAACCGCGCCGATGGTGATTGACATCCCGGCGGCATCGGGTGTGGATATCTACATCTTCTCCGGACCGACGCTGCTGGATGCGGTACGTCGCTACATCCTCTACTGCGGCGGCGGCGCGCTGCCGCCGGAATGGGGATTGGGTTGTCACTATCGCGCCTGCGGAACGTTCAATGCCGAGCAGGCGTTGGCGTTGGCCTCGGAGTTGCGTGAAAAACAAATTCCCTGCGATATTTTCGGGCTGGAACCGGGTTGGCAGACACGCGCTTATTCGTGCAGTTACGTCTGGAGTCCGGAGCGTTTTCCGGAGCCGGAAAAATTCGTCAACAAACTTCTCGCGCAAAATTTTCGCATCAACCTCTGGGAGCATGTGTTCACGCATCCGGAAGCTCCGTTTTATGAAGAGATGCGCCCCTATTCCGGCGATTTCAAGGTTTGGAACGGATTGGTGCCGGACTTCTCGTTGAAACCGGCGCGGGAATTGTTCCGCAACGATCATGTGAGCCGTTTGACAGAACACGGGATCAGTGGCTTCAAGCTCGACGAATGCGATAACTCAGACTTCATTTCCAGCCCGTGGTCGTTCCCGGAATGCTCGGTTTTTCCCTCCGGTCTGGATGGGGAAACCATGCACTCGATGCTTGGCGCACATTATACCGATGTGATTGACAGTGCTTGTCGGGCGTCCGGAATCCGCACGTATGGGCTGGTTCGTAACGCGCACGCCTTTTCCTCTCCGCAACCGTTTGTGCTTTACAGCGATCTCTATGACCATGCGGAATTCATCCGCGGGGTGACGACCAGTGGATTCTCCGGCCTGCTCTGGGTGCCGGAGTTCCGCCATGCCGCATCGCCCGAAGACTACGTTCGGCGGCTTCAGGCGATGGTGCTTTCGCCGCTGATGCTGTTGAATATCTGGATGATGCCGAATCCGCCGTGGCGCCAGTTGGTGCGTGAAAAGAATGTGAACAACGAATTTTATCCGCCTGAGGAGCAGGCGCGACTGGAACAGTTGACCCGCGAGGCGCTGGAGCTGCGGATGCGTTTTCTGCCTTATCTTTACGCGGCTTTTGCTGCTTACCGGTTTGAAGGAACGCCGCCGTTTCGGGCGCTGGCGATGGATTATCCGCAGGACGAGCGGTTGCGCGACGTGGATTACGCCTGGTTGGCGGGGGATCGGTTGCTGGTGGTTCCGTTCCGTGCGGGGATGCGTGAGTTGACGTTACCGTTGCCGGCGGGTAAGTGGCGTGATTTTCGTACGGGGGAACATTATTCCGACGAGGTCACGCTTTCGCCGGGGCTCGGAGAGCTGCCGATTCTGGTCAAAGAGAACAGCGTGATTCCGTTGGCCGACCCGGTCGAATACGTCACGAACGGTATGCGCCATCGCCTGACGCTTCGTGTGTTCGGCGATGCGGCGAAGCCCGCGCGGCTCTTTGCGGACGACGGCTGGAGCTTTGCCTACGAGCAAACCGGGCCGACGTGGGGGGAAGTGCACGCGGACGGTTCTTTAAGCGAAACGCTGAAGGCGCGCTACGAAATCAAAGAGATCGAAACGCGGTAAAACCACAAACAACCGACCTTACAGGCGGCGTTAGCCGCCGTGGTCCAGCCTATCGGCTGGTCGTGCTCCAGCGGCGAAAGCGCTGGCGGGTTTCCAAAGGCGCGGAGCCTTTGGCTGCCGGAGGCAACCGGTCGCCCCGAAAGCGCTCAACAGCAAAATTGAAAATTTTGCAGGGAGCGACCGTGGTGGAGTTGGCTGGAAGCCAACTCACCCGCTCGCGGCGGAGCCGGAGCCTCTTCTTTCCCTTTCCTTTCTCCCATGATTCATTTATTGTAAGCCGGAGTGCTGCAATTCCTTGACCGGCCAAATAAGCAATGCCGCGAAGGTCCTTCCACAATTCATTGGTTGCTTGATAAGCTGATGTGAGAAGGTTCTTTCACAATTCATTGATTGCCTGATAAGCAAGGGCGCGAAGGCGATTCACGGGTTTCATGGTATTGCTAGGGTGATAGAGCGGCAATGTCGTGGGCATTGTGGGGGAAATGCTTTTTCCCCCACGCCCCCTTTATCCACGATCACCGGCGAGCGCGGGGTCGTGGGATCGTTCCTCCACTACCACGGCGCCCCCGTTGGGGGCTTACTTGTCCGCCTTTGGCGGCCAACTCTTCAATTGCCCATTCGGGCAATGCCAGAGGGGCTTTTCGCTGCGCTGCGTTCGGCGTCGTCGCGTACGCTCCTTGTTGCCCGCTTCGGCTGTGCCGAATCGTGCATCCCTCTCATCCGCTCCGCGGCGCATACCGCGCTTAAGTGACCTAAGGATGGTGTTCGTAGACGGGAGAGCAAAGGGAAGCAGGAGTGGTGCATGCTGCGCTTTAGTGACCTGAGGATGGTATTCGTGGAAGGGAGAGGGAAGGGGAGTTGGAGTAGGAGTCGTGCATGTTGCGCTTAGGTGACCTGAGGATGGTATTCGCGGAAGGGAGAGGGCAGCGGGAGCAGTAGGTGGATAAAGGGTGTTGTTTACCGTGAGAGGGAGCGGGGCATTATGCGCTCGCTTGGTACTATTTACTGGAGGGGGTGCGTCGCAAGGTACGCATGGGGGCATGGAGGCGTGGAGGCGTGGAGTGAGGGTATGCTATGCGATCTCCCGCGTTTTGGCGAGCGGGAGATCGCATCAGAAAAAAATAAGGAGTGCGCGGCTTGCGCCGCGCTTTCGCGCTCAATACACTTCGCGAATGTCAATAATATTGAGCTGCGGAATCTCTACCCCTTGATGGACGTTGATTTGCGGTGTCGCCAATACGTCCAGCGTCTTCCCGTAAAAGTTAGAACTGGGTCGGTTGAATGCGATAAAATCACACTGTCCGGTCTTGCTGCGGAGCAATCCGCGCGTGTGCGCTCCGCCGACCGTGGAGCACCGGGCGATTTGCACCTCGTTAAACCGGTAAACCGGCTTGACGTTGCTGTGCCCGAACGGTGAGAGCAGCGACAAATAACGGAAGAATTCCGGCCCGAGTTCATGCAGTTCCGCTTCTCCGTCATACCGGATCACATCCTCCAGATCCGCCGACGAAATCTGCTTGCGAATCTCGCAGTCGATCGCTTCAAAAAGATCGGCGATTCGATCCGCTTTGAGACCGATTCCGACCGCCATCGGGTGCCCGCCGTAACGGTCAAGAAGATCAGAGGTTCGACTCAGCACCTCGACCAGATTCAAACTGGCCACGCTGCGGCCGGAGCCGTAAGCGTCATCGCCCTGAATGGTCAGAACGATGGTCGGTCGGTTATAATCACGGGCAAGGCGCGAGGCGACGATTCCGATCACCCCCTGGTGCCAGTTGCGTCCGGCAACCAGAAGCGAGTAATCGCTCTGCCACGCAAGGTGCCGCTCGATCTGCTCGCGGGCTTCTTGATAAATTTCCTGCTCTTTTTCCTGACGGACGCGATTGAAACTCTCCAGTTGCGCCGCATAATCGTAAGCGTCGATGATGTGCTCCGATTCCAGCAGTTGCAACGCGACGTTGGCATCCCCGACGCGCCCGGCCGCGTTGATGCGCGGCGCCATGCGGAAGGTGATGTCGGCCGGAGAAAGCTCGGAACGGAGCTTCGAGGTTTCGATCAGCGCCCGGATTCCGGGACGAATCTGTTTCCGTAGTGTTTCGATGCCGTATTTCACCATGACACGGTTTTCACCGAGAAGGGGAACGATGTCGGCGACAGTTCCGAGGGCGACATAATCGAGCACTTCTTCCAGTCGGGTCTGAAACCCGCCAAGGTTATTTTCCCGTCCATATTTGATGAACGCGTGCGAGAGCTTGAACGCCGCGCCCGCTCCCGCCAGCAGTTGCAGATCTTCCAACTCCGGGTACACTTTGGGGTTGATGATGGCGATCGCGTTGGGGAGCTGCGCACCGGCCTCGTGATGGTCGGTGATAATGACGTCGATACCGCGCCTGACCGCCTCGTCAACGGCGTCGCAACTGGTTATGCCGCAGTCGACGGTGACCAGAACAGTGGCGGGGCCAAAGGTATCGATCGCCTTTTGGAGCGACTCCGGGGTGAACCCGTAGCCGTCATCGAACCGGTGCGGAATAAAGGAGTGGACGTCGGCGCCGTTTTGCCGCAGGACAAGGGCGATGAGCGCACTGGCCGTGATCCCGTCGGTATCGTAGTCGCCGTGGACGAGGATGGTTTCTTTGTTTGCAATGGCGTCCCACAACCGCTTGGCGGCGACCTTGATTTTGGGGAATCGATACGGGTCGCTGAGGTTAGAGAGGCGCGGATTCAGAAAATCCTGGACTTGTTCTTCTGTAATGCCTCGCGAGGCGAAGAAAAGAGCGATTGGACGCGGCACCGCAAATTTGCGTTGAATCGCATCGATCGAAGTATCCAGATTATTCCCGACTAGTTTCCAATTTTTTACACCCATGTTTCACTTTCCAATTTAATTCATTCCATACAATAGCGCCGAAAGATTAAGAAGTCCAAGACAAAAACTTTTTTTTTCAATCTTTTCTGGGCGGCCGGGGTTGCAATTTAAAAAAATCGATGTACATTAGTTTTTATCGAATTCAGGCTCGGTTTGTGCAAGAATATTGTTCGGCTTCCGGGATTCGAGGGTTGATTCAGTGCCGTCGTGGCGGAATGGCAGACGCGCTAGGTTCAGGTCCTAGTTCTTTCATCGGAGTGAGGGTTCAACTCCCTCCGACGGCACCAAAATTGATATATTCAGCAGAAAATGTTGTTTATATTGCGGGTATGGCATAACGGCTGTGCACCAGCCTTCCAAGCTGGTAATACGGGTTCGACTCCCGTTACCCGCTCCATATTGGTGGGATTCCCGAGTGGCTAAAGGGGGCAGACTGTAAATCTGCTAGCTTCGCTTTCGGTGGTTCGAATCCACCTCCCACCACCATTTTGATTTCATGACGGTACCGAAAGGTGCCGTTTTTTGTTGTCCGGACTTCCGTTTTTCCATCCGTCGACTGCCCTGAGCCTTCTCTCCGGGGAGGTCATGGATGGGCGGAACACAGCAATCAAGCTCGATCGTCCAGCAAAAATGAGGCCGTATCTGCCGGTATCGGGCTCGCCGGAGCTGAAGGCGTGCCTGGCGGGGAGCCTGCAACCAGGCTGAGGCCGTTTACGAAACTCCAATCAAAATATTTCCGCAATTCGAGTTGATTTCTTCGTGACTTTGCTGTATTTTTATTCATTCCCCTGTCTGGCTAATTGCAAATCTCCGGTCTGGCTAATCATAATTTGCTTTCAGGCGGCAGGCTATTCGATTGATTTGTTAGCTGCATCTAATTTGGTTTGTGGCTTCAGGTGATCTTGTTCGTGTTGGCGTGCGCCCGGCGCTTTTCGGTATTGGGTTGAAATATGGCGGAATGTAAAATAAAATCGAAGTCCGGTCTGTTCAAGCACAGGTTGATTTTGCTGGTGGCCACCATTCTGGTGCTGCTCTGCCTGGGACCTTGTTTGGAAAAAGCCTCCACTCTTGACGGCATTACCGGAGCCACTAAAAAAACAAATAAGATAAAGGAGAAGTGACGGTGCTCGCATTACGCAAATGGAATACGATTGCGGCGGCGGTGCTGGTCGGCCTTCTCCTTGTTCACGGTTTGCTGGGGTGTTATCGATTGCTCGGATTCCAAACTGCCGGAGGGAGGCTCCTTGGCGTAATCATGCTGGGATTGCTGGTGTTTCACGCCAGCGCCGGTTTTTTCTTCAGCTTCTCCGCCATGCGGAACTGCAAATTTGGCAAACCGTGGTATCTGGCGGCAAATTGGATGTTCTGGGCGAGGCATATCAGCGGATTGGCGATCCTCATCCTGATTCCCCTGCATTTTTACACATACGGTGTGATGGCGAACAACGGTGGGTTTCTGGTGCTTCCGTTTCCGTTCACGCGGTTGCTTGCGCAGATTCTATTGATCGCGGCGATCCTGATTCATCTGGTGCTCAGTTTGCGTTCTTTTTTGATGAAGTTCTTCGTAATCGCTGCCGTATTTTTTCCATAAATTGAGCCCGAAAAAATTGAGGGTAACCGGGTTCAAGATATTTTTTCTGCGGTAAAAATTGTTGCCCGGAGCCACGTTGATGGTACCCCATAGCTTCTTGAATTCCGCCTTGTCGTTTGCGGGAAGTCCTTCAAAATAATGCTCGCGTAACGAAATTCCGGTTCTTTCCCGCCCGTCGATCTGGCAAATCCCCTGGGAAAAGAAGAGTTTCCCATCCGGGTCGACGAGATACCATTTCCCTTTGTACTTTGTCGTAGAGAAATGCCCGGTCGCCTCGAATTGCGGCCCCGTGTTCCATCCCCCGAACCGGTTCCAGTCGGCAGGAGGTAAATTGAGCGTCAAATCTTTCTCTTCCGCTTTGCGATCGGCGGTCAGATCCTCGTCGCGATGGGTTTTGCCTGTCCACTCTTTGTGCTTGTACTGGCCGTAAACATCGATGGAGGGGTAAAATGTGTTCACATTTTTGACCGCGTCGGAAACCGGGGTGGGAGGAGGCACCACCCGGATGTTGCGCACGGCGACTTTCAGATCGCGGGCGGGCGGATCCCGAAACAACATGAGATTGGTGACTTTCCCCACTTCAAGATTATTCGCTCCCCGCAGTCCCTCCGGCGGATTTTGCACGCCTTCAAAAACAACATTGTCCGGCGCGATCCCGTCGCGATAGTAGAGCACGCGCAGTTCGGCCGTTTCGCCAGGAGCGAACTCACGCCCTCCCTGAGCGTTGAACCGGTAACGATTGGCTCCGCAGTTCTCAATTTGACAGGAGAGTACTACCGGGTGATCCGTCAGGTTGGTCACCTCCATCGCCAATATCGACCCGGCTGAGAGGTCGAAGAAAAGCCCGTTCTGCGGTTTCAGGTTGACCCCCGCCCGGACAAATTCCTGATTGCCCGGTATCTCGATGATAAGCGTGTCATTTTTCTTGTCGATCGAGGCGCGTCCATTGCTTGTCACTTTGCGGGGGTCGAAATTTCGGAGATCAAGCGGTTTCTCCGGCGTCGTCGCGACGCGGCTCAGTTGCACGTTGCGGATTTCACAGGCGTCTTTCCTGCTTCGGAAATGGTTCTGGTGCGCGGCGAATTCGATTCTGCTTACTTCTCCACGGAACACCCCATCGTTTGCGCCGCTCCAGTGGGATACCCGGGAGCCGGTGACCGGAATATCGATGCTGACCCATTCATCCGAGTCCGGGCCGACCGCGACGAAATGTTGATGCACCTGTCCCTGAGCATCATGGAGGCGGACCCCGAGCAATTCGAGATTTCCCCGGATCTGGAACGAAAGTTTGTTGACGCCGGGTGCGCTGACCGCGTGTGAGGCGGAGACATATCCTTTCCCGCCTTGGGTGAAATCGCCTGTCAACTGTAGTTCTCCGCTTCCGATGTATCGGATGGAACCTGTTGCGCCCGGAAATTCGGGGCCGTTGCTGAAGCGCCACCCTTTCAGCTCCGGTTCGATCGGGAGCCGCAGGTCGTCCGCCGCGAACCCTTTCACCGGTATCCAAAGCAGCGCCAGTAACAGGACGAGGACATATTGGTTCATTTTTTTGATTTCCCTTCGATTGCGATCAGATTGTCCGGCCGGTGTAAGTTCCATCCACGTAATAATTCAATTTGGTGGGGCTTTGCCTCATTTTACCTGGATTCATCGACTCCACGTGGCCGTCGATGAACGCGCAATTCGCACTGGCGCCATGCGTGAGGCCGACGCCGGAGTCGTAACACGACCAGCCGGGATAGAAGATGCAGTACTGGGAACCCGCATCCGTGCCTACTGCGGAGGAGCGCAGTGTATCCGCCAGGATAAAGGTCTGGCTGGGGGCTTTGGCTCGGTTCGGGAGAATGTAGATGTTGTTCCAATCCGGCGGCACATTGGTTCTGGTATTGAAGATCCAGCCGGTGTCGTCGCCGCGCGTGTCGATGCCCATCTGTTTCCACATGCCGTAAGTATTGCTGACGCTGTTGACCTTCAAGGAATTACCCGGACAGCTGAACGAGTTGAATGGCAGATAGCCCGTGGCGCCGTCGGCCAGAGTTGGCATTGCTCCGCTGTTGCTCGAAATGCGGGTCAGAACCGTGACGAATGTTTCCGGTGAGCTGCTGTTCCCGTATTTTGTCGCCACCACCATTTGATCGTTGTAGTCGGACGCATACTGGATCAAGGCAAACATGATCTGCTTCTGATTGTTGACGCAGGCGATGGCTTTGGAGCGTGCCCGCGCCTGGTTCAGAGCCGGCAGAAGCATGGAGGCGAGAATCGCAATGATTGCAATAACAACCAGAAGTTCAATCAGTGTAAACGGGTTCTTCCAAGATTTCATGAGTCTTTCCTTTGAGTTTGAATGAAAGGCGTCGTTTTCCCGGGCGTGCTGGACGAAAGAGAGAATGGTTGCGTTCTCGGTCATTGTAAAACCTCCATATCGGTGAATAAGGATAATTTTGCACTCTTCCGTGTTATGCTATTGTTAATATATTCGCTCGAAATTTGGTTTTCAACGAGAATTTTGTGACAATATAGGGAACTATGTGACGGGCGATTGCCGGGGCGGAAATTTTTTGGGTTTTCGTCGGCTTCTGTGCTGCTTTATGCGGTCATCTCTTTCCGCCGCGGATCACTTCTCCGGCATATTTTTTGATTGCCTTGGTGAAATAATTCGGGTCCGCGAAGCCGGAACGCGCCGCAATCTCCTTGATCTGCAGCTCCGAATTCGCCAGCAGTTCCAAGCCGTACTGGATGCGGCGATTGATCAGGTACTGTGCGGGGGACACGCCGTAAATGGCGTGAAATTTGCGGCTCAACTGGGAACGATTCACTCCCAGACGGTCGGCCACCCCTCCGATGTTCAATTGCGGATTGCGGTATTGCGAGTCGATTACCGCCCGCGCCTGTCCGGCATAATCGTAGGATGGAACCACCGTCGGGGTGCGCCCTGCCGCCAGCATCAAGATGCGAAACGCCGTGGCGCTGGCCAGACGCAACCCGTCCGGGGTGTAGTCAATGATCTCTTCCTCCAATTGAATGAACAACTCCTCGGGGCAGCGCCCCACCTGGCGGGGGAGCTGGGACAATCGAAGCCCCTGCCAGAGCGGCATCGCGGTCGGCCCTTCGACGGCCAGCCACCGGTAACGGCAGAAATTTCCACAGCCTCCCATTTCACGCACATCTCCGGCTAGAAAAAAGCAGACCTCCCCGGGGTGCAACGGATGCCTCCGGTTGCGGATGATCTGATAGCCTTCCCCCTCCATACACCAGTAGAGCTGAAGGAAATCGCCCTGCCACGGCAGTTCATGATAATCCCCTGCCACATTGTAATGTCCGCAGGAGCGCACCCGAAACGGAATATCCGGGTACTCGGCGGTCGTACAGTAATGAACCAGATTGCGAAATGTTTTCATGGTCACATGATTCCCTGTATTGTCACAAAATTCTCGTTGAAAACCGGGTTTTACGCAAATATATTAAAAATAACATAAAATATGAGAAATGCAAAATTTTCCTTATTCACCAATATGGAGGTTTCACGATGACAGAGAGAACCGCAATTCCCACTTCCACCGAGTTGGCCGCCAGCACCTCCCTTGTTCCGGTCTGGGACCCTCGCGTGCCATTCCCCTCCGTCCGAACCATGTGTGATCTCGACGTGATTACGCAGGTGTCCGTCGAACGCGCCCAGCCTGGCGTCTATCACTATCTGCATGAAACGACCATCGCCTGGCACCGCGGCAAATTCTATGCGTGCTGGGCGAACAATCCGTTGATGGAGGATCAGAACCGCGACGAAGTGATCCGTGGCAAAACTTCCGTCGACGGAATTCATTGGAGCGAACCGGAACCGTGGGTTCAGGCTCCGGAACTTGGAGCTTCTTCTTTCAACCACCCGCTCATCTTCGACCATAACGGTACGTTGTACGGCTTTTTCGTCGCCTGGCGCAATGAACAGCCGACAACCGAGGTGTATGCTTTCGACGACTCATCCGGTCAATGGCGGCATCAGGCCGGCTCGGGGATTCCGGGGTTCTTGCCATTTTGCGCGCCGCAGCCGACGGGGAACGGCGATTGGATCATCGGAGGCGAACACGGCTGGTACGAAGCGGCCGTCATCATCAGCAAAGGGGAGGATTTCACCCGGTGGGAGATGGTGACGATTCCGAATCCCGATAAGATCAACATCCGATTTCCGGAGACCGCGCTGGTGAAACAGCAGGATCGCATATTCGCGGTGTGCCGTCCGCATACCAGCATCAACCGGGCGGACTGGCATGCCGAAGAGTGGGATCCTGCCCGAACCAGCGGCCAGATGATGACCGCGCCCACCGCCGAGAGCCGCGATGGAGGAAGAAGCTGGAGCGCGCTCGGCATGAGCAACTTCCCTTTGGCCGGAAGCATGCCTTTTGCCGGTCGCCTGAGCACCGGGCAAAACTATCTTCTTACCAACAGCCCGGAGAGTGAAGCCGGGCGCAGTTTGCTCTCCATCGCCGTCACCGGCCCGGAGGGAGGGTTGTTCCAACGCATCTTCAAGGTGCGCCATCAAGATTGGCCGGCGATCCGGCTCTTCGGCGGTTACGGTAACGGCGGTTTCACCGGGAAGCCGGTCGAATGGTCGTACCCCAAGGCGATGGAGCACGATGGCAAGCTCTATATCATTTATACCCAGGGGAAAGAGGATTGTTCGCTCTCGATCGTTCCGGTCGAGGTGCTGGCAATCCGCTGACCCGGTTGGGCAGTTCCCCTTTTCCCTCCCGTCGCATCGGCGGCGGGGGGAGTTATCCGGGAGAAGTCATGATTCGCAAAGAACCGCTCACGTCATCGCAGATGGCGTCGTCGCAGCGTAATCTCCATATCTTCAGCCTGATCAATGGCTTTTCATATATGTGTTTGGGAGAAACGGTGCTGATTTTGCTTGCCGTCAGGATCGGCAGTCCGGATTTCGTCGTCACGACTCTTGGTGCGATGGTTTATCTCGGCTTTTTGCTGCTGCCTCTCGGCAAGACCGTCACCGCGCGAGTCGGGGCGGCAAAATGTCAATCCTATTTCTGGGTGGCACGGAATATCGCCGCGCTGCTGGTTGCGCTTTCGGCGGTTGCCGGCAGTACGGGAATGCGGGTGGGGGCGTTTGTATTGCTGTTGACCGGTGCGTTTTTCTTTTACGGCTTCCGGGCTGCGGGAGCCGTGATGGCGCAGCCGTTGATCGGCGGAATCACTTCCGATCAGGATCGTTCCGCCGTCATCGGTGTAAATTTCGGCTTTTTCCACCTCGCTTGCCTGATTACGTTGGTGGCAATCTGCCTGTTGCTGAAACTCAACGACAGCCTGGGGGTTCTGACCGGAATTATCATTGCCGGAACGCTGTTGGGATTTACCGCTTCCCGCTTCATCGCCCGGGTTGACGAAACCGGACGGCTTCGCGAATCGGCCCGGCAGCCGTTGAGGGCGGAACTACGCAAGGCATTGAGTAACAAATCCATGGCATGTCTTGTTTTTTCCGGATTTGCCGTCAATTTGGCGGTGATTATGCTCATCCCGGTTTCTATGTTGGCACTGAAGCGGGGATATGGAATCAGTGACACGCAGGCGCTTTTGTATGCACTGGTGCAATTCGGCACCAGTGCGGCGGCGTCATTTCTTACGGGGACGTTCTCCAGTCGATTCGGACCGCGCAAGGTGATTCTCTACTCGTTTCTGATGCTGATCGCATCGACGGTATTCTGGGTGTTTGCTCCGGATGAATTTCATCCTGTTTATATGATTCCTCCTTTCCTTCTGATGGGCGGCGGATGTATTTCGGGAGCGAATGCGCTGACGCACTATTTCCTGCAAACCATTCCGGAAGAGCGGCAGATTGCAAGCTCCATGCTCATTTCAGTCATCAATGGGGCAGGGGCAGGGATTCTCGGCATGTTGCTGGCAAGTGCGTTGATTGCCTTCTGTCATGCGGTTGCGCTGAATTCGACACTGCTCGGATATCGGCTCTATTTCGGAACGACGCTTCTGCTTCTTGGCGGCGGAGTCCCGGTTATTCTGCGCCTCGCGCCGCTCCCGCTGGAACAACGAAAACTCTCCCCTCGGGGAAGCGAAATTTTCTGAGCGGAACATCGACCGATAGCCACATGATCGCGGCTTTCTCTTCTCTCTTCCTTTCTTTCCTTTTCCTTTCTTTTCTCTCTTCCTTTCTTCTTTGTATGATGCACCGGATGGGGCGGTTGTGCATCGTTGCTCTGTCTGCGGCAGCCGGGGGCACGAAAAAGAAATATAGTATAATAGCAATAATATTTTTAGAATAAGTTTTTTTGCGTTATTTAGGGTTTGCTGAACAATAAAAAATCTCTTGATAATCAGATAGTTGTCTGT
>JBEBTY010000033.1:0-35023 GCA_040393525.1 Victivallis vadensis
AAACGACTCAAAAGTCGTTAATTATAAGGCATTTAACGTATTACGCAGAACACATCTAAATACAATAAAAGGAGAACAGATGAGAAAAATGTGGTCTTTAATCGGGAAAGTCCTGCTTGGGCTGATCGCCATATGCCTTTTTTTCTACATCGCGTTTCTGATCGCACAGTTTATTTTTTTTCAGGTGCTCATCCCCTGCTTCGGCCCGGAATTTTTTATTGGGGCACAGAATGTCATTCACGCGGAGGATGGCAACGTCTACTACACCAATCCCGGCGCAATGCTCCTCTGGTGCGTACTGATTACGGCGGGGGAAACGTTTCTGACGGGGCTGGTGGTTCTGCTGGCGGTTTTCATTCGCCGATTTCGACGGTTCCGCAAAGAGAGATGAGTTGAATTTCGCTGAATACGGTGCTATTATCTCACCAGTTAACCACGAGGAGGATTTATGTCGTTTAAAATGAAAACCGTTTCTCTGCTCGCCGCGCTGGTCGCCGCCGCCGGACTCGTCGCCGCCGACATCGAACTGCCGAAGCCGGAAACCTCCGGCGGGATGCCGCTTCAGGAAGCGCTGCAACTCCGCAAATCCGACCGGGTGTTCAGCGATAAGCCGCTTTCACGTCAGGAACTCTCGAACGTGCTTTGGTCGGCCATCGGCGTCAATCGTGCGGACGGGAAGCGCACCGCGCCGACCGCGCGCAACAAACAGGAGATCACTCTTTTCGTCTGTATTCCGGAAGGAACATTCCGCTATGACGCCGCTGCAAACAAACTGATCCAAACCTCGGAGAAGCGCGCCGGAGATGCTCCGCTCATCGTCATCTTCGTCGCCGATTTTGCCAAACAGCCTCTCGAACGTTACGCACACGTGGACTGCGGATTCGTCAGCCAGAACATCTATCTCTACTGCGCCGCCAACAAACTGTCGACTGTCGTCCGAGGCTATTTCACCAAGGAGGACTATCAGCCTTTGGTTTCGCTGGGCGAAAAAGAGGATATTCTTTATATCCAGGCGGTCGGATACCCCAAATAACCCACATAGGAAAGCAGAAAACATGAGAGAGAACGGATTCCCGGAAATTCCGGAGTCGATCGGCAAGTTCCGATTCGATCAATTCGGTTCCTTCGCGGAATGGAAGCAAGCGGCATTGCCGGAGCTGAAACGCATCCTCGGATACGATCGGCTGGAAGCCATGCCGCGCACCCCGATTCAGCCGGAATCGCTGTGGAAACGAGAGGTTCCGCTCGGAACCATCGAAAAAATCCGTTTCTCTCCCGAAGCGGGCGAAAGCGCCTGTGCCTACCTCTGCCTTCCCGCGGCGGCAAAACCGCCGTACAAAAGTTTCATTTGCCTGCAGGGGCACTCCACCGGGATGCACACCTCGATCGCCGTTCGCTGGCAGGATGAAAACGAACCGCTCAAAACCCAGGGCGACCGTGATTTCGCGCTTGAGTGCATGCGCCGCGGAATCGCCGCCGTCTGCCTGGAACAGCGCTATATGGGAGAACGCAGCTCCGATCCGGAACACCGCCCGGGCTGCCTGCTCCCGACGCTTCAAAACCTGCTGATCGGGCGTACTGCAATCGGCGACCGGGTGTATGACGTGGATCGATTGATCGATTATCTGGAAACCCGCGACGACTTCGACCGGACACACCTCGGCATTCTGGGGCAATCCGGCGGCGGCACCACCGCAATGTTCGCCGGGCCGCTGCTGGATCGGATCACCCATGTGATCGCCTGTTGCAGCTTCTCCTCGTTCCGCGACAGCATCGGCGCGATGTCGCACTGCGCCTGCAACTACGTACCGAAACTGCTGGAATTCGGAGAAAGTGCCGACGTGGTCGGACTGGCAGCGCCGAAGCCGCTGGTGATCGTCAACGGCGATCACGACCCGATTTTTCCACTCGCGGAGGCAAAGCAGCAGTTCACGCAAGTGGAGAAGATCTACCGTGCAATCGGGGCTCCCGGCAACTGCCGCCACACCGTCGGCGAAGGCGAACACCGCTTTTACGCCGACAAAGCGTGGGGAGAAATGGGGCCGCTTTTTCAGTTATGATCGGGGCGGGAATACCAGCGGCGCATCACTTCTGCCGCCGGTTTCCCCCAGATCGTAAACCCTTTATCCCCGGCGTGATCGGACAGGAATTCCTTTCGGACATTCTGCTCATCCCACTTCCACCAGAACATGCCGCGCCACCATGGTTCCTGCCAGAAAAGCGATAGAATCGCATCCATGTAGTTTGCCTGCTCCATCGGGGAATATCCGCCCGTGCCCTGCCATCCGGAGGGGCTCATAGCACCGCCAAAGGATGAAGTACAGCCGCATTCGCCAAACGCCAGTGGTTTGCCGTACCACTCGGCCATACATCGGAAGCGCTCCAATTCCGGCCGCAACATCTCCCGCATCTCCTCCACCGAGGCGCCGGGTCGATCGGCGCCGCTCGCATAGCAACTCAATGTCAATAGGTCCAGATCGTACCACCAATGGGATTTGTCGCGCAGCACCTGCTCATAATCGATCAATCCGCAATGCGTGGTGTGGCAACTGGTCACCGGACCGGAATAACAGTCGCGCACCGCGGAAATCACCTCGCGCCAATGCGCGCTCTGATCAACAGTACGATCCAGTTCGCTGTCAAGACCATACATTTCACAGCCGCTCTCCCCGGCGATCCGGGCGTAGAACACGCTGCGGAGCCGCATACTTTCAAACCAGCGCTTCCAATGATCGCTCACTCGGCCGGGTATACGTTCGCGATCCGGCTGAAACCAGACCTGAAGCCGCCCGTTACCATCCTGCGTTTCCAACATCGGGCGCAACTGCACCCGAATGTCCTGTCTGTGCATATAATCGATGATCCGGAACAACTCGTGATCGCCGGGCGTCACCTCAAAATCACGGTATTGCCGGGTCGTATGCCCCGTTTCCTGCATCACGATGGGGCAGAGAACGACCCATTTGACGCCGATCTCCACCATCCGGTCAACTTCCCGCCTGGCCCAATCGGAACCGAGCACTCCGGCGCGGGCATAGAAGCCGAAGGTGACTCCGCGCATGACTTCCAACGACACCGGCTTTACATGATTCATATCGGTTTCCCTTTCGTTGCCCCATTGAATTTTTATCGGTAAACTGATATAATATAAGAAAATCGCAACGTATTTACTATCCCGAAAACAACCGGAAGAATATCTGTTTCCGACACAAGGAGCCGATTTTGCAGCAAATTGAAGAGCAATTGCGTTTTCATCGGGAATTCCGCTTCGGCCCCGGCCGTTTGCGGAGCATCAACCCGATCCGGCCGCAACTGGAACACAGTTGCTTTTTTCAGTCCAAAACCGATTTCGTCTACGACAAGCACATCCATGCGGCCTACGAACTGATTCTTTCCGCCTCGCGCCCCTATGCCTGCTTCCTCAACGGCGAGCATCTGCGCATGGATGCCGGGCAGTTGCTGCTCATTCAGCCGGGGGACACGCATCAGGGAATTCTGGAGCACGGACAAGAGCTGTTCGTCGCCACTTTCGGCATGGAATTCGACGATCCGCAAGACAAAAACGCGGTATTGTTTCGGAATGGCGCGCCACTGGCGCAACGACTTTTGAACCCGGCGAACGTCCCCCACGCTACGGAACTCATGCGGATGTTTCAGACGTTGAGCCGAAGCGACTCCGCCCGATCCGGCTATGTGCTGAACGGCCTGTTCTCCGCGCTTTTCTGGACGTTGCTGCCCGGCTGGCCGGAGATGATTTTAAATCCGATGTTTCTAAAAGAAACGGTTCAGGAGAAATTTCGCGACAATTTGCTCGAGCAGTTCCGGAAGCGTGTTCATCGAGGAGCCTGTGTGGAAGAACTGGCGAGCGCGATGGGCATGACGCCCCGCAGTCTGGAGCGCAAATGCCATGAAGTGTTGCAGATGCCGCCCAAAGCAGCTTTTCTCAACTTCCAATTTCACCATCTGGAGAAATGGGTCGCCCGTTCCGAGCTCTCCATCAAAGAGATCAGCGATCGGTACGGATTTGAAAACCAGTTCCACTTCTCCCGCCTGTTCAAGCAGCAGTTCGGCGTCAGTCCGACGCAGTACCGGAAGCAAAAGCGATGATCATGCTTCACTCAAAAAGCAGACCGGGGTGCAGCTCCATGCGTGGCAGGCGCTATTAATCAGCGCGTCGTGGTACGGGCTGAGAAAATCATCGCCCGGGACAAACACCTCCCAGAACGTATCCGCGCCATACCGCACCATTGCCCCCCAGTAAGCGTCGATCCAGGCATCGGCTTTCTCGGTCATGCCGGCAAAGCGGAACGCTTCCACCAGATGATGGTGCATATACGGAGTCACCGGGCGCTGCGCCGTTGGAACCAGTTCCACGGCCATCAGAATCGCCCGCGCTTCCTCCGGCGAAAACACACCGGCCAAAATCGGCCAGACCTGTCCGGCATACGACACCTCGTCTTCCGCTCCGGAGAGCACCAGATTCCGCGAGCGGTCATAGCGCAGACGACGCAAAGCGACGGAATACCGCTCCGCCTCCGCCCGATACGCCGCGGCGTCCGCGGGCAGCTCCAGACGGTCGGCCAACCGCGCCAACGCTTTCAACGAATAGATCAGCACCCCCTGCATTGCCGTCTGCCGATCGAACGTCGCCCAATCGATAAAAATCCAGCCCGGCGCATCATAACGAACCAGATCGTCTTCGCTCATGTTCGGCCGGAAAAGTTCGACCTGCCGTGCCGCCAGTGGATAAAGGCTTTTCGCCAACTCCAGATTCCCGGTTTCACAAACCAGATCATCCAGGGTCGGAATAAAAAGCAAGGCGTAATCAACCACATCGTTCCCATGCCGCAATTCCGGCTTCGTGTAGATACATCCAGGAACCCGCCCGTCGTCATCCGTCCCTGCGGCCAAAAGCAGCAACGAACGCTCGATCAGATCAAAACGACGAAATCCGACCGCATCAGCCAACGCCTGAAGACGCAGATCCCCCAACCAGAGGCGGCGGTCGCGCTTCGGCCCGTCTTCCATCTCCGACTGCATACAATTGCGAAGCGTCCGGAGTGCAACCTGATGAATCGCGGCGCGCTCCGGCGTAAGCCCGGCGGGCGGCTTCGGCAACTCGCGCTCCGCCGCCTCGGCGACGACCGCGATTTCGTCAAACACCACGCGTCCCGCGGCGGCGACCACCTTGATCTTCAAGTAACGAAGCGAATAACGGCGCGGTAATTCATAAACACCGGGAAGGACATCGATATTGACCGTTTCATCCTGCAGCCACGCGCGGCTCAACGATCCATGATAGCCGGAAAAATCAGCGGCGGCCTCATAGGGAAGTTCGGCCGCCGTCAACGTCAGCCGCAGAGGGGAATCGTTTCGCCCGACCGGGCGGATTCGGAGCCGGATGCGACCAACCAGCGACTCCCCGAAATCAATTGTGAAGGCTTCGCCGGTCGTAAATTCGCGTTCATTCAGCGAATTGCCGGGAGCCGTTTCACGCATCTGGCATTTCTGCCATGCCTGTTCGCAATACTCCGGCTCGACCAACGCCACGGGGAAAACTGTCCAGCGCTTCAACTCCGGGTGCAATGCTTCCGCGCGCGCCCGCCATTCCGCACGCCGATCCCATCCTGTCGAAGTCAGTTTCATTCAAGATTCCTTAAAGTTTCGCACTTCGCTGCCGCAGCAGTGCGTCGGCCAGAACCAACGCAGCCATCGCTTCGACCACCGGAACCGCCCGTGGAACCAGGCAGGGGTCGTGACGACCGTGAATGCGGATCGCTACCGCGCTCCCGGATTCATCAACCGTCTGTTGCTCCTGTGCAATCGACGGGGTCGGTTTCATCGCCACACGAAAAAGAATCGGGCTCCCGTTGGAAATTCCACCCAGAATTCCTCCGGCATGATTCGTCAGGCTCCCTTCCGACGACATCGCGTCATTGTTCCGGCTGCCGCGAGAATCGGCGGCAGCGAATCCATCGCCGAATTCCACCCCCTTCACTCCACCCACCGAAAGAACCGCATGCGCCAGAAGCGCGTCAAGTTTATCAAACACCGGCTCACCCAACCCTGCCGGAACGCCGTCGGCGCGACACTCGATCACCCCGCCCACGCTATCCATTTCGGCCTGTGCCGCACGGATCGCGGCAATCATCGCTTCGGCCACGTCAGGGTCAGCGGAGCGGACAATATTCGACTCCACCGCATTCAGGTCGATTTTTTTCGCGGCAACTCCACCCAACCGGACAGCATAGGCTTGAACCGTAATTCCATAATGCGCCAGCAACTGTTTGGCAACCGCGCCGGCGGCGACACGCATGGCGGTCTCGCGCCCGGAAGAACGGCCGCCGCCGCGATAGTCGCGGATTCCATATTTTGTAAAATAACCGTAGTCGGCATGACCGGGACGAAAGCAAGTGGCGAGGTCACCGTAATCACGGCTGCGCTGGTCGCCGTTGCGAACCAGCATGGCAAGCGCGGTGCCGGTGGTGACGCCATCCATCACGCCGGAGAGAATTTCCGCCGTATCGGATTCATTTCGCATGGTGCTGACCTTGGACTGTCCGGGACGACGGCGGTCGAGATCATGCTGAATCCGCTCCGCATCCAGCCGGATTCCAGCCGGAACGCCGTCGATAATGACACCCAATCCGGGGCCATGCGACTCGCCAAATGTGGTGATCCGAAAAATACTGCCAAAGCTGTTTCCACTCATTCGGCCGTTCCTCTTTCTTCTATAATCTGTGCCAGTTCCATGGCGTTCCGCTCCGCAGGGCGGTCGCTTTCGATCCGAAACCGGAGTTGGGCAAAGGCGAGAAACAACGCCTCACGCTCTTTGCAGATCCGCCGGAACTCCGTTTCCGGCTCCGCGGCCGACGCCAGAAAGGGCGGCAACCCCCGTCGAACCACCCGCGGATAAGCGATTCCCGGGTCCAGATCAATCCAGACCCCGAACCCAAGTTCCCGCAACGTTTCGCGCGATAAAAACGGATTATTCACCGCACCGCCGCCCAGCGCAACGACGCATCGCGTCTGCGACTCAGTCAATGCGGCAATGGTTTCCGCCTCCAGACGGCGAAACCCGTCCTCCCCCAACTCGCGATAAATTTCACGGCAGGAGAGCAACTTCCCGGTACGCTTCGTAAACTCCCGTTCCAACTCCGTATCGGTGTCGAAAAACGGGAACTTCCAACGCCTGGCCAACAGGTGCCCCAGCGTGGACTTTCCACAATGCTTGATTCCGGCAAGAACGACCGGACGCTCCGGAGCATTCATCACATAACCGAATCGGGCCGGACGATCTGGGTGCCGACGCCGTGATCGGTAAAGATTTCCAGCAACAGCGTATGACTGACCCGGCCATCGATCAGGTGAACCTTGTTGATTCCGGCGTTGAGCGCCTCCACGCAACTTTTGATTTTCGGCAGCATCCCGCCGGAGAGAGTTTTGCGCAGCACCAGCCCGTTGATCTCGTCGGTGCGGATGGTCGGGATCACCGACTTCTGGTCATCGCAATCGGCCAGTACGCCAGGCACATCAGAAAGAAACACGAGCTTGCGCGCGTGAAGAGCCTCGGCAATTTTGCACGCCGCCACATCCGCATTGATGTTATAAACCTGACCGTCGATTCCCGAACCGAGCGGGGTTACGATCGGGGTCAGGCCGGCGGACAGCGCCTCCATGATCGGCGCGGAGTTGACGGCAGTGATTTCACCGACGAAGCCGACGTCCTGACGTTCTCCGGTCACCGGATCAGCCGACGTGGTGCGCACGGCGCGAAGAATGCCCTTGCCGGAAAGTCCGATCGCCTTGCCACCGGCCTCCTTGCCGAGCTTGACCAGTGAAGCATTCACCTCATTGTGAAGCACATCATCGACGATGCCGATGGTTTTGTCACAGGTATAGCGCAATCCGTTGACAAAACGGACAGGAATATCGCACCGCTTAAGCTCGGCGGAAATCGCCTTGCCGCCGCCGTGAACGACAACCGGCCGGATGCCGATCGCTTCGAGCAAAACGATATCGCGCATGGTACTCTCGACCAGAGCGGGGTCCTCCATGGCGCTCCCGCCGAATTTAATCACAATGATCGAATTGCGGAACTTCTGGATATAAGGCAACGCCTCCACGAGCACATTTGCTTTGTCAATCAATTCTTTCATAAACACTTCCTCTCCTGCGTGAGATAATTGCCGAATTACATTTTCCGTTAATATAGCGTAACGGCATATCCATGTCAATCTCCCACACCGGCACTCCCACTGAAAAAAGTAGAATATCCCTCTCCTGCCAAACGTTTTCCCAAAAAAAGGGGAAAAGGGCTAAAATATGTATTGAAAAAAGAAAACCTCATGCTATTGTTATTCTTGTAGAGTTTTGTTTTTTGATTAATTTATTTTTAAAGTTGCATATTATTTTATTGCTCAACACCGAAGGAGCGTCGAGTTATGATCTATGAATATGTTGTCGACCCGCACTGGGGTTGGATCGGAGCCCAAGGTAACCTGGTGTTTTTGCGGAATTCAAAAGACGATGAAGGCGGACGCTGGATCAACGACGAAGACTATTACCTATACAGCAGCCAGTCCACCCCCCATTACACCGCAATGCAAATGGGCAGCGGCTCCAGAATCACGCTGGGCGGAGCGGCACAAACAGATTACAGAACCACTTCTTTGCCTAACTATATTTTTGAAGATCCAACCAACAGAGCTTATAGTCTTTTATATTACGGCTATAATAACCAAAGCTCCGTTTCCGTTGCTGAATTTACCGGTAGCGGTGAGATTGATTTCGCCTCCGCAACCGGTGCCGGCTCCATCAATGCCGGAACAGGCTCCAACGCCAAAAAAGATGGCCCGGAATCCCCTGTCATCATCGTCGGCAACACTGTCAATACGCGCCAAATAGGGTACTTCGATCCGTCTGCATGGGAAAAAACGACAAGTACCATTATTAAAGCCAGCCAAGATATCAGCGCATACGCCATCCGCAGCTCCGGCAGCTTCCGCATCCTTGGCGACATGTCGGCTCAAATCTTTGCCTACAGCAGCAACGCGAATCTCGTCGGTTACCATGACGGGACCTCAAACGATGCAACTGCAACGATTGACATATCCAACAATAACAGCGCCAACGCAGCAGGCTATCGCAATGCCTCCCTCTTGCTGGAGAATCATTTCAATGGATTCCTGTATTCCGAATCAAACAATTTCTATACGACCCATTACAATGTCGCAAACTACAACAACAACACAATAGGGGCTTATGGAATCTGGTCGAGCGGCCGGGTTCAATTCAAAGGTCACTACAATGGCGCGATTCATGCGGAAGCCAACAACACCGGCCTTTCCAACTATAACATCGCCGGCAAGCAGGACTCGAACAAGACGGCCAACGCCAACAATAACAGCATCAGTGCAATCGGCATTCAGGGAACCGAAATCATCCTTGGCGACTTCCTGCCGTCCGCATTGACAGGAAACAACCGTGGCGACTCAATCCATACGGAAGTAAAGGATACGTTGATTCAGGCGTATTCGAGCGGCGGAGATGGCTCCGCGGCTACCGCCACGGGAAACACCATCCGTTCAATCGGCATCTCCGGCTCCTCGCTCACAATAAACGGCGTCTTTGAAGGCACTTTGAGCAGCGAAGTTTCCGAGCTTCGGATCGACAATACCGGCGGCAAGACCAATGCGGTGGGGGATAACTCCCTCTATCTCTGCGGAATTTACGTAACGGCAAATTTAACCGCCAACCGTAACTTCGCCGGCGACTTCGACCTCAGCTACAGCACGGTAATCCCCAGCACAACTTATACCAGCAGCCCTGCGGCGCTGGAAGCGAATATCTATGGGATCTGGGCCCAAAGTAATCTCACGGTCAATGGGTCAATTCGCAGCACAATCAACATTTCCGTTGCCGATAACTTCCATAGCTATGTCTACGCCACGGAATATGTTGCAGGCATGCGCGCCAAGACACTGACGGCTTCCGCTTATGAAGGAAGCATTACGGTTACCAATACTCGCAATTACACTGTGGCAGCCGGCTTGATTGCCGATAAATTCAGCAGCGGGAACGATACGACATTCGACATGAGCGGAGACATTGCTGTTTCCGGGTCCGGTTACGTAATCGGAATCCTCGGCGGCACAAGCGGCGCGCCGCTGGATCTTCGCGTGTCTGGAAACATCACCACTTCCGGCAGCAACACTTATTCTATTTTCGCCGGCTGGTACACGTCCAAAGGAGCGACTACCCGCTACAATAACGATGATCGTGTCGAAGTTGCCGCAGGAGCCTATATCAAGGGAGACATCGACCTGCAGAACGGCCAGAACGTACTGATCGTCGACAGTAACGCGCGGGTCAATGGCGACGTGCTCTCCGACCTCGGGAAACTCAACTTGGAATTCGTGCTGAACAATCAGGCGTTTAAAAACGCAACCTCCAGCGCGGCGGCGACCCAAGCCGCAATTCTCAAGGCCGGCAGCAATCAGGTACTCAGCAGTACTTGCAACGTGACATTGAATCTGAACACAACCGATGCTGGGACCAGTAGTTACACCATCTATCAGGGCAACCTTGGAACTGCCGCCACTTCAACCGATACTGCCACCGGCTGGTATGCGCGTGACATCAACTTCAAGTATCAGGGGATTACAACGGCGGTCATCGAAAAATACGGTCTGTCAACTCCGGCAGGACTTGATTCTGACGTATTTAAGGTAACCTCCAAAGGCGCCACCGGACGCATCACCGCAGGGGCTGCTCCGCTTGAGCTCAAAGACGCCAATGGAACGCTCTTTTTCAAAATCGAGGCGGTCATTGTCGGCAATCAGGTTGTAGTCAATGTGTTTATGCCTGATGACACCGTCGCGGCACAACCGCTTCAGATCCTTGACGATCTCAAAATGCAGTATGATCGCGAAAATCACACCGCCAAGCTGAGCTGGAACGATGCAGACGGCACCGCAGGTGAAATGTATGAAGTGGAATACCGCATCGTCACCAACGGCGTAGCAGGAAAAAGCATTGTCCAGTCGATTGCCGGCAGCCAAAAGAGCGTCACCCTCGCCAATATCGAAGCGAATCAGAATATTGAATGGCGGATTCGTCAGAATCTCGGTTCCGGCGACAGCGTCAGCAAATGGACGACATGGGGCGATCATGGAGAAACTCCAACGACAAAGCAAGACATTATCACCTGTTCTCAGCCGACCGACGCAAAATATTTTGCCGAACAATCAGGTGCATCAGCCGTCAGCGTACTGCAATGGAAAGCCGGGGAGTACTCCGAAGGGCTCAAGTACTATGTTGTTCAATACTTCCAGTCCACTGTCCGACTGGACGAGGACAAAATTGAATGGGACACGATTGCATCGGTAAAAAAACAAGTTGTCAACAACGAACTTTTGCTCTCCGGCTTGAACAACACCGAATACTTCTACTGGCGGGTTCAAGCAGTAGATGTCGATAACCGTATCTCCGACTGGACCGTTGGTGAAATGTTCCGCGTGTACAATGATGATACTACACCACCGGTCTTTGGTGAAACGCCGAGCGCAACGGTAAAATACATCACCACGACCGACGTTCTCGGTGACACGGAAACGTTGGATCTGATTCTGAAGTGGAAGGCGGCAACTGACGACCGCGCCGGCGTAAGCCGTTATACTGTTTCCTGGCAAAAAGAAGGCGGGGCTTGGACGACGATCGACATTTCAGTGGTCAACGAAAACCAGACTGATTACACTTTCCGCTTATCCGATTATGCCGATCTGGTGGAGAACGGCACTTATAACTGGAAACTCACTGCCAGCGATTATGTCGGAAAAACGTCCAAAGAACTGACAGGAACCTGGGAAATTGATTCCCTGGCTCCGACTTTCGATACCAGCAAGGTGGAGAAAAGCTATCTTTGGAGCGGCGGCACCCAGCCGATCACAGTATCATTCGCATGGGATAGCGCTTACGACGAGGTAGAAGGGAATCTCTATTATTATCAGTTGCGTTATCGTGTCACCGATGCGTCAAGCTGGATTGTGGAAAACATGTCCGCCGGAACGTTGTCAAAGACTTTGACCGTCAACAACGAAGCCTCTTATGAGTACGAATTGTGCGCGTTCGACAAAGCAGGCAACAAGTCCTCCGTTTCCAGCGGCGTCTGGTACGGCGACAAGATGGCGCCGACCTTCAACAACACTTCTGCGTTTTCGGTAACCAACAATTACAATTTGAGCACGCAGACGAACACGCTGCAATTCAACTGGTCCTCAGCAACCGACAAGGCTGAAGGCACGGCGATTTCCGGAGTCAAAGAGTTTGAACTCTCCTACTACGACAAAGAAGGCAACAAGGTCAAAATCGGGACCTACGACAAAGATACATTGCATGCCATTGTCACGGTGGGAAAAGGCCAGCAACTCTCCGGCCTCGAAGATGGTCGTTATACATGGTCCGTAACTGTTTACGATAACGCCGGCAATAGTTACAAGTATGACGCGGGCCAGTTCCTGATCGACAAAAAGGCTCCGAGCGGCAAGTTCAACACGCCGACGATATCTGGCCGTGCGACGTATGATACCACGACCGTCGACGGAGGCGGCAGCACCCTCTCTGGATTCGGCGCGACGCCAAGTGATCCGATTCAAATCACGGAACGGGTGGTCACTGACGCATGGGTAACCTTCACTTTCAACGGCGACTTTACCGATGACAGTGGCAACGTGCTCTATGAAGTTCAGGTTTCCGCCAACTCAACGTTCACGGCGAACCGCACCTTTAACTTCAGCACCGATCAGCAGAGCCTGACGCTGAACAGCGCAAACGGCCAGGGGGTCGGTGCAGTAGCGAACAACGACTTGATCTACTGGCGCGTCCGCGCCGTGGATACCAGCGGCAACTACGGCGCATGGTATACCTGTACCCCGGTTTCTTTCATCGACGAGGGGACCAACAGGCCGACCCGTGTTGACGACGTTGTCGCACCGACCAATATCACCGATTTAACAGTGTCGGTTGTCCGCGATGCGGGCAACATGAACACGGCGTATTTTGATTGGGCCGCCTCCTACGACCTCTTCGGCGTTCGTTTCTACGAATTCAGCTACACGGTCAACGGCAAATCCCAGACGGTTCAGCTTGACGCGACCGAGTCGGACTATATGCAGATCTTCATGGCAAACAGCACCAACGGAACCTATTCCTGGAAGGTGCGGGCAATTGACTATGTCGGGAACAGCAGTGCATGGACGACCGGCAGTAAATTTTTGATCGACACCATCAACCCGGTGCTCGACCTGAAGTCGCTCAAAACGATCAGCGTCCAGGGTTCCAAGGATATCGGACTGAGCTGGGCCGTGGCAACGGATGCAAACTTCTCTCACTACGAGATTGAGATGACCTCCTGGAATGGGGAAGTGTCCTACATTGTGACCACCGACACCAGTTTCTGGTTCCTCAACCAGACCAGTGGCCTCTATTCGTTCCGGGTCCGGGCAGTTGACGCCATCGGAAACATGTCCGGCTGGAGCGACAGCAAGCAGTTCCTGGTGACGACAACAACGGATCCGGGCAGCTCGATTTCGACAGCCACCTCATTGCCGTTTGCGAATTCGCAGAACCATTCGGTTGGCGGTTCCGACCTTGCCGATATGTTCAAAATTACACTGAATGCAGCGGCATTGGTTTCGATCACCATTTCCGATGTCGAAAACATCGCGGGACGAGCCAGCGGCGTCAAAGTAAACCTTCTCGACAAAAACGGGAAACGGCTCAAGACCCTCTCGCTCAAAAACGGGACTAAATCACTGGACAATCTGCTGCTCGACATCAACAACGGCAAAGATTATTACATCCAGGTAGTTTCCGGCAACAACAACAGCATTGAAAAATACACCATCACGGTGAACAAGCAAGACTTTGAAACACCGACCAATAACGTGGATTGGAACAGTGCGTCCAAGGTGACCCTGAACACTTCCGGCGCAGGCAGTATCTCCGACGGATGGGTCGGATTCGGCGATGCAACGGACTACTACAAGTTCACCACCACCGGAGCCGGAGCCGTCACGGTCAATGTGAGTGGTCTTGCGGAAAAAATGTCCGTCAGAGTCAGTTTGTACTCGCTGGTCAACGGCAAGTACAAGAAAATGGCGAACGCAACCGTCAAAGCCGGTACAAACAACATTTTCAAGAAAGATGTTCTCGCACTGGCCGGGGATTACTACATTGTGGTTGAATCCGGCGACAAGGGCAAGGGTAAGCAGAATACATCCTATGACTTCACCGTCAACGACAAGTACTTTGAAGCGGCCACCCCGAACAACGACTGGAACAGCGCAACCAAAATTACGCTGAACACGTCCGGCACGGGCAGCTTCTCCGACGGATGGGTCGGATTCGGCGACGCGGCGGATTACTATAAATTCACCGCCACCGGAGCCGGAGCCGTTACGGTCAATGTCGCCGGAATGGATCCGAACTCGACCATCCGCGTCAGCTTGTATTCGCTGGTCGACGGAAAGTATAAGAGAGTGGCGAATGCAACGGTGAAAGCCAATACCTCCAACATCTTCAAGAAAGATGTTCTCGCACTGGCCGGGGATTACTACATTGTGGTTGAATCCGGCGACAAGGGCAAGGGTAAGCAGAATACATCCTATGACTTCACCGTCAACGACAAGTACTTTGAAGCGGCCACCCCGAACAACGACTGGAACAGCGCAACCAAAATTACGCTGAACACGTCCGGCACGGGCAGCTTCTCCGACGGATGGGTCGGATTCGGCGACGCGGCGGATTACTATAAATTCACCGCCACCGGAGCCGGAGCCGTTACGGTCAATGTCGCCGGAATGGATCCGAACTCGACCATCCGCGTCAGCTTGTATTCGCTGGTCGACGGAAAGTATAAGAGAGTGGCGAATGCAACGGTGAAAGCCAATACCTCCAACATCTTCAAGAAAGATGTTCTCGCACTGGCCGGGGATTACTACATTGTGGTTGAATCCGGCGACAAGGGCAAGGGTAAGCAGAACACATCCTATGACCTCTCCGTCAAGGACTCCTACTTCCCGGTGGAAGCGGTCAGCAACAATAATTTTGCCCAGGCGGAAACCAAGACGCTGTCGACAACGACAAACACCTCTGTGAACGGGTGGGTCGGGTTCGGCGACGCGGCGGACTATTACAAGATCACCGCAGCCGGCCCGGGAAGCTTCAGCTTCTCGGTCAGCGCGATTGAAGAGAAGAAAACAGTCAAGGTTTCACTCTACGATCTCAATGAAAAACGGATCAAGAGCTGGACGGTGACCGACAGCAAACCGCTCCTGGTGAGCGATATGCTGTTCACCGGCGGCGCTTATCTCGTGATCGAATCCGGCGACAAGGGCAAGGGCAAGCAAAACACCAGCTATTTCACCAGCATCGTGTATGACGCGTTCCCGGTCGGGAACACTGCCAACAACACGCAGGCAACCGCCACCTCGGTGAACTTCGACTCGGTGGGACGCGCCAATGTCAGCGACTGGGTTGGATACGGCGATAACGTCGACTTCTTCTCGTTCGATCTGAATGCGGCGGGACGTGTCGACCTCGACCTCTACAACCTTACCAATGCCTTGCGCATCGGCAACGATATCAAGGTGAAGCTCTACAACGAGGCCGGAAAGCTCCTGAAGCTGGACAAGAACCTGATCAGCAGCGAGCTGGAAGCCGGCACCTATTCGGTTGCAGTTGAAATTGCGAAACCGGATAAGTACTGGACCGGCTACGACCTCCAGATCTCCAAGCTGGCGTAATCGCAGCAACTGATCCTCAACTCCGGCAGGCGACTGCCGGAGTTTTTTTCTGTCGAGAAACAACGTTGGAATAAAAAAACGGCCGGATGATTGATTTCATCCGGCCGCCAGTTTTGTGACTGTAATTAAAATTGAACCCGATCGTCTTCCAGATCTGCCGGGAAGGAGATCGAACGGCCATCCACCCAGCTGACGCCTGTCTCTCCGAAGCGGCTAGAGATGGAGGCCGCGCCGGTCACCCAAAGAACCGGAGTACCGTTCACTCGCAGCATCGACACCGACACGTCGCTCTGAGCGGAGAAGAACGCACCGGAGGAATCCGCAAACCCCGTGCCGCTGGCGGCGAATCCATTGAGTTTGCCGTCTTTGTCGAGAGTGGCAAGCTGCAGATAACCAATCCGAGGATTTGTGACCGTAAACCCACGGAACGTGACTTCGCTGACCGAAGTGAATACACAGACGCCCTCGTATCGGCGTTCGCCAAGGAGGAAGCTGATGCGAACAACGCCGCCCTCTTCCGAAACGTTCACTTCCGAAGCCCGGTTCTCCGGGGAAAGAACCAATGCACCATATGCCTCACCGGTGAAAGTACCAGTCACCTGGCGCAATTGCGACGGGAGCTTGATCTTATTTTGCCCCAACGCAATTTCGTCTTTGAAATAAGGCCGCCAGCGATCGGATTCCAACTGAAGCGTCAGGCCGTAAGCGGTCAATCCGAGCGTACGTTTTCCCTTGCCGTCCAATGCGGACTGGGTAATCTTCATGCGATTTCCCGAGAGATCGGCTTTGTCGGCGGGCATGGTCACACCGTATGTGAGATTCTTCAAAGAATCCGGAGAGTGAAAGAGTGCGATCAACACATTTTCCGCGATGACGAAAGTCTGATCGACCCGAATCGGAGCCGCCCCGTTCATTCCCGGCAAAATCTGCGTCAACAAGTACTCGCTGGCCGCGGGGCCGGAAATCTGTGTGCGATCATAAAGCTGCGGGTAACGAAATGAATCCCCGCTGCCCAGTCGCGGCATTCCAAGTTGATCGTCCGGAATGACATAAAGATGTTCCTTGTAGCCGAGATAGCGCAGACCGCCCGGATTCGGGGTATATGGCGGCTGTTCGGAGGCGAATTTGCTTTGGGTCTGCGCCGGATTGAAGCGGCTGTAGTCACCAAAAATCGCCGTGGCGCCGTCACCGTCGCCGGTCAGGTACGCCTTCTCCATCCCAGTGTACCACCCCTGCTGCTCATCGCGCCGCATCATTTGACAGGCAAGACTGCCGATGGAGAAGCGTTGCGACATGGGAACAATGGCGGCAATCGCATCCGCATTTTTCCAGAATCCACTAAAGAAGCTCAACGATGCGGGGTCATGCAGCCACCAGCGGGTCGGAAAGCCTTTTTCACGGGTTCGAGTAAACAAATTCGCCGCGTCGGCGGCAACCGCCGCATTCGGAACGCGCCCGAGGAGGCCGGAGGAGAAAGTATCGCCCCCCTGCCTGATCCAACTGGAGGAGCGAGCGTTTTCGAGGCCGAAACCGTTCCCGATTCGATTATTCCAGCCGAGATCGGAGACCATTTTCCTCTCCGTATGCGTAAGATCGTCCCAGAGCAGATCGGCGGCAGCGGCAAAAGCCGCCTCCCCCACCGACTGGTAACCAACATCGACACCGCCTTCGATCCAGAAACTCTGCTGCGTTTTATCCAGTACTGTCCGGAATTTTTGCAGAGCGTCCTGTCGAACCTTGGCGTCCTTGTTCTCCGCCGCGATCAGGGCGAGCGCAAAGGAGGCGAACGAATCCTGGTTGTTGGCGCGCAAATCCTGCGTCGTCTTGATCAACGCGGTGTTATAAGTCGGCAGGTAAAGAGCAATTCCGGCAAGTTTCTCCCGGATATCCGCCTGAACTTCCGCCGGAATCACATCACCGGCATCACGCAGCGAGAGCGCCAGCGTCATGGCGATGGAGGTGTTCATCAGGAAATTATAATCGGTATTATAGAGCTTGATTTCCGGATTCCAGAAGCGGGCAGTCATCGCTTTGTAGTGGTTGAGGGAATGCGAAAGGCTCTCTTGGTTTCCATTCAGCTTCGCATCCATGAAATTCCAATAGATCATGGCGAAATCGTGGCTGCTGCGCCCCTTGAGAACCGTGTCGGCGTCCGTCCACGGCGCATCACCGAAGTGATCCCCCTGCCAGTAGGAGCGGGACTGCTCGGCGCCCTTGCGCATCAGCTCTTTGAACTCGGACCGGTAATCCGGCGCGGCAAACAGAGAGGCCGTCAGTGTGAACATCATAAATAACCCCATTAGAAATCGCATTGTATCATCTTCCTTTCGATTTATTTAAACACGCCATCGATTCTCGTGTCCATATCCAGAAATTCATTGAGAGATGTCCGACGCACTGACAAGTCAGCGTAGAGCACGGAGACAAACTTCGCATCGTGCAGCGGGATTTGCGGAGCCGCTCCGGAACCGCTGGGACAATACACATCTCCGGCCTTGGTGGAGAGCCATGTTTTATGATTGTCGGCAACCATTGCCGCCTGCGGCTTCACCTTGTCGTGCTTGACATAGAAAGATGAATTCAACGGGTCATCCTTTGCACCGGCGCCACCGTTGTAGGGAAAAATCTTCATGTGGAACCCGTAACTGGAGCCAGCCTGCGTCACGCCCCAAGTGAACGAGTCGGTTCCGGAGATCACATCGCGCGGGCAGAGAAAGAGCGTCGAGATCCGTCCATTGCAGGAACGGCGATCCGGCAGGTAGATCGAGAGATAAGTCATCGCATATTCCGCGCTGGGCGTTGTTGTTTCCGGGCGTTGGAACATGCCACGAAATGGCGGCAGCCATCCCTGATAGTCCATGGTGTAAAAGCTGACCGCGCCGCCGACTTGCTTCAATTGTGAAACACATTTGATGTCTTTCCCGCGATTGCGCGCCTGGCTCAAGGCAGGCAACAGCATTGAGGCTAAAATTGCAATAATTGCAATTACAACCAGAAGTTCGATCAGTGTAAATGGTTTTCGTTTCATGAATACTCCTTATTTTCGTTCGATTGATTCCCAAGGACGGATGGAAGCTCTGGCATGAAATTCTCCAGGGATGCGGATAATGGAAGCGGTGTTTCGTTGGTGAATGCCGACGCCGTCGATCAGATCACAAAGCGTACAACAGGCGAAATGCGACACCCGGTTAAACGGCATGGCAGCCGAGGAGAGCGCGGGATTCAAAAGAGTACAGAACTGCCCGGAATCATCCATTCCGACCAGCGACAGGTCATCGGGGACACGGATGCCGCGTGTTTCACAGGCGCGCAGAAAACCGACCGCACCCCAATCGTTCCCGACGATCACTGCGGTCGGACGCTCGGGCAGGTTCAACAACCGGTCGAGAACCGGGGTCATATCGGGGGGCGCTGTTTCCGGCTCGATCAGCGACCCGGAGCCGCTCCCGGGGAGTTCCAAAAGATATTCCGGGCGGAAGCAACCGGCGGATTTAAGAACTTCAAGATAGCCGTTGGAGCGCGCGATGAAAATTCCGTTTTGCCCTTGATGGTTGACGAATGCGATCCGGCGATGCCCAAGTTTCATCAGCTCCTCCGCAGCAATCATGCCACCGGCGTGATTATCGATAACAACCTGCGGGAGCGCGTCGTATGAGTGCATCGCGCCAAAACCGACCGCGGGAAGCAATCGCAAAAGCTCTTTCGCATAGTCCGGAAGTGTCGCCTCCATCTTGATCAGGATACCGTCCGCACTGCGGGAGATCTCGCGGACAATGTCGTCTTGCTTGATGTCGGCCATGTAGAGCGTAACCCGTCCGCCGCGCTCGCGGCAGGCGGCTTCGATTCCATCCATATAGCTGGCCCAAAGGTCATTCCCCTGCCATGCGGGACTCATGCCGGGCGAGAGCAGTGCAATGTTATGCGCCCGCCCCTCTGTCCGCATTGCAGATACGGAACTCCGTTCGGCATGGCGACCGCGACGGCGAGCCTGATAGCCGACCCGCCGGATCACCTCCAGCGTTCGCTCCCGAATTCCGGCATCAACATTCTCCGCATTATTCAGAATCCGGCTTACAGTGCCGACTGAAACACCCGCCAGACGGGCAATATCTCGAATCGAATACTCTGCCATTCCCTGCGTCCCAATCCCTGATGTTCATCACAATTGTTCATTGATCACTGTTATTAATTATATCAAAAACAACCACAAAGTCAAGGGGAACAGCAACTTTTTTCCACTTTTTATCGGTTGACAGACAAGCAATTAAGTGAACTTTAAAGTTCATATCACATAAAGCCACGCAACCGCCGCATGCGCCACCTCCGACCTCGCAAACAGCATCTCACATTCACAAAAACACAGCGTACGCCGCCCCCCCCCTCGCAAACAACATCTCACGTTCACAAAAACACAGAATATGCCGCCTCCTCTGTGAACAATAGCCTTCGCCCACCCAAACGCAATATGCGCCATCCTCCACCATCCTCCACCATCCTCACATCCTTCCTCCGCCCTTCCTCCGCCCTTCCTTTCTCCTGCGAACACCACCCTCAGGTCACTCAAGCGCGGTATGCGCCGCGGAGCGGATGAGAGGGAATTGCACGGTTCGGCGCAGCCGAAGCGGGCAACAAGGAGCGTACGCGACGCAGCCGAACGCAGCGTAGCGAAAAGCCCCTCTGGCATTGCCCGAATGGGCAATTGAAGAGTTGGCCGCCAAAGGCGGACAAGTAAGCCCCCAACGGGGGCGCCGTGGTAGTGGAGGAACGATCCCACGACCCCGCGCTCGCCGGTGATTGTGGATAAAGGGGGCGTGGGGGAAAAAGCATTTCCCCCACAAAGCCCACGACATTGCCGCTCTGCCACTCCAGAAATATCGTGAAACCCGTGAACCCGCCTTCGCGCCTTGGTTTATCCTAGCAGTTTATGAATTGTGGAAGAACCTTCGCACCCTGACTTATCTGGCGGCAAATGAATTGCAGGAGAAAGGAAAGGGAAAGGAGAGGCTCCGGCTTCGCCGCGAGCAGGTGAGTTGGCCTCATGGCCAACTCCACCGCGGTCGCTCCCTGCAAAATTTTCAATTTTGCTGTTGAGCGCTTTCGGGGCGACCGAATGCCTCCGGCGGTTGGGGCGCTTCGCCCCCAAACCCCAGACCGGCGAGCCGCCGGTGGCGCGTACTTGCAGCAAGCCGTGTTTGTGTCGATTTTACGAGGAACGACATTTTTTGAAAAAAATCTTTCAAATTGTTGCAAAAACTTGCAAATGTGAAAAAACGTGGTACAATATAAATATGGATAATCAGAAGAACAATCGAAAATTACTTTCTCCCGAACGCGAAGAGTTGATTCTCTCCGCCCTCGGCAACGGCGTTCGGACAATCGCCGAACTCGCCGGCGCACTTCAGGTCTCCGAAGCAACCGTCCGACGCGACCTGCAATCCCTTGAAGACCGCGGAGCCGTCCAACGCGTCCACGGCGGCGCCGTCCGGGTCGAGGGAGAAGAAAAACGTGAACCGCTGTTTCATGAAAAAGCAACCCTTCGCGCATCAGAGAAAGAACGAATCGCCGAAGCCGCCCTCGCATTGATCGAAGACGGAGACTCCATCTTCCTCGACGGCGGCAGCACCGTTCTCGCCCTCACACGAAAACTGGGAAACCTCCGCGATCTCACCATCGTGACCAATTCACTCATGGCCGCCGCGGAACTTATGGAGTCCGGTCATCGATTGATCCTTCTCGGCGGAGAGTTCCGCCCGCTTTCACGCACGCTGGTGGGCCCGTTAACCGCCCCCATCGGCGAAACACTGCATATCGGCAAGGCGTTCTTCGGAACCATCGGGCTGACCCTCTCCGGCGTTTCCACCACCGACCCCGGCGAAGCGTTCACCAAAAAACTGGTTCTCGGACGCTCCGGAAAATCTTATCTGTTGGCAGATTCCGGCAAATTCGGTCGCACCTCGCTGGTCGACGCCGGAGCACTCGACGATTTTACCGGGCTGGTCACCGATTCCGGAATTTCCCCTGATCTCGTGAAGATGCTGAAAAAGAAAAAAATAGAAGTTATTCAAGTATAATCGATCACTTGCAAGAGCAAAAGGAAAAAGCAACACATGGCGAACAACTATCTCTCCGACAGCGGTCCCGGATTCCGGAAGAAAACCATCAAGCTCAATCCGATTCCGGCTTACAGTTATTCCAAAACTCCGGCCGAAGCCTTCAAGAGCAAAGAGCTGACCAAAGCCGAAGCCTCCGAACTCTACGAGTCGATGCTCGTGATCCGTGAATTTGAAGATATGATCAACAAGTGCCGTACCGGCGCTTATGAAATCATCAGCGATTACAACTATCGCGGCCCCACCCACCTCTCCATCGGACAGGAAGCAACCGCCTCCGGCGTCTGTTCGATGCTCAACATCAGCGACCTCATCACCAGCACCCATCGCGGCCACGGCGACTCTATCGCCAAAGGATTCCACGCAATCCGCCGCATGGATGAACAGGAACTCCGCGGTCGCTGCCCGGAATTCGCCAACCTCGCCGGAGAAGAACTCCGCGAAGCGGTGATGGAAGATCATGTCTTCCGTACCATCGCCGAACTGTTCGGCAAAGAAGACGGTTACGGAAAAGGGCGCGGCGGCGGGATGCACATCGCCGACTTCCGTGTAGGACACCTCGGCGCAAACGCCATCGTCGGCGGCGGCATTCCGATCGCCACTGGCGCAGCCATGACCTGCCGCATCGATGATAAGATGAAAGGCCGCGTGGTCTGCTCCTTCGCCGGCGACGGCGCTTACGCCAACGGTGTTGTTCTGGAGTCGCTCAACTGGGCAAGCCAAGATCAATTCAACGGCCCCCTGGCCGAAACGAAGTTTGGCCTCCCGATTATCTACTGCCTGATCAACAATCATTACGGCATGACCGGACGCGCCGACGGCGAAGTGACCGGCGTCGATTTCCTCGCCCGCCGCGCCGCCGGTTTCGATAACGACAACATGCACGCCGAAGTCGTCAACGGCATGGATATCCTCGCCGTCCGCGACGCCATCACTCGTGCCAAAGCCATCATCGAACAGGGCAAAGGCCCCGTTCTGCTCGAATTTGACACCTACCGCTACTACGGGCACTCGCTTTCCGACCCGCGCAATGAATACCGTACCCGCGAGGAAGAAGCACGCTGGAAAGAGGTTGACCCGGTCGTCATCTTCCGTTCTCAGCTTCTCGACGGCAAGGTTCTGAGCGAAAAAGATCTGACCGCACTCGAAGAGAAAGTCGCCGCCCGGAACGCCCGTGCCGCCCGTCGCGCCGCCGACGCCGCCGACCCGGATCCGGCCGACGTCATCAAATACATGTACACCGACGGCAACAGCGACCAGGTTCCCGCGCTCTACAACGGGCCGAAACTTTATGAGCCGCTGCCCCGCGCCAAGCGCGATGCGGAAGGCATGACCACCTATCGCGATGCGATCAAAGAAGGTCTTTGCGAAGAAATGGCGCGCGACAAGCGGGTTGTACTCTTCGGTGAAGACGTCGCCGAATACGGCGGCGCGTTCAAGCTCTCCAAAGGGATGCTCGAAGCGTTCGGCCGCGACCGCGTCTTCAACACCCCGATCTCCGAGGCGTGCATCTGCGGCACGGCGGTCGGCATGGCGATGACCGGATATCGTCCGGTGGTCGAACTGATGTATATGGACTTCGCGCTGATGGCCTCCGACCAGATTTCCAACCAGGCGGCCAAGTGGCACTACATGACCGGCGCCTCCACCGAAGTGCCGATGGTCGTCCGCTGCAGCGTCGGCGGCGGCAAAGGTTACGGCGGCCAGCATTCGCAGTCGCTGGAGTCGATTTTCGCACACATTCCCGGAACTTACGTGGCGTATCCCTCCAACCCGGCGGATGCGAAGGGCATGATCAAAACCGCGATCCGCACCAACAACCCCGTGGTCTTTGTGGAAGGCCAGTTGCTGTATAACGTGAAAGGTGTGGTGCCGGAAGAGGAATACACGGTTCCCTTCGGTGTGGCGAACATCGTCCGCGAAGGTTCCGACGTCACCATCGTCACCTGGGGGCCGGCGGTCGCCGATGCGATCAAGGCGGCCGATATACTGGCCGAAGAAGGAATCTCCGTCGAGATTCTCGATCCGCGTACATTGGTGCCGCTCGATTCCGAAGCGATCTTCGCTTCTGTCCGCAAGACCGGGCGCTGTGTGGTCGTAAGCCAGTGTATCGACGTCGGCAGTTTCACCGGCGAAATCGTTTCGCAGGTGGTGGAGCAGTGCTTCGACGACCTCGATGCTCCGGTGCTCAAGGTCGGCGCCAAGAATGGTATCGCGCCGCAGGCGTATACGTTGGAAGAGGCGTTCCTCCCGACCGTGAACGACATCGTCGCGGCCGTGAAGAAACTGTACTGACACATCCGGAACAGGAGAGCAGAATTATGGCTACCAAAATCCCCGTTCCGAAACTCGGACAATCCGAAGAAACCGTGACCATCGCATCGTGGCGGGTCAAGGAAGGCGACAAGATCGCCAAAGGCGACGTTCTTTTTGAAGTCGAAACCGACAAGGCCGTCCTCGAAGTGGAATCGCAGTTTGAAGGCACGATCCTGAAGATCGTCACCCCTGTCGGCGTCGAAGTCCCGGTCATGGTCACCACGGCGGCCATTGTCGGAGAACCCGGCGAAGCGATTCCGGCGGACATGCTCGCGGCGGCTCCGGCTCCCGCGCCCGCTGCTCCGGTTCCTGCCCCGACCCCCGCGCCGAAAGCGGCAGCTCCGGCTCCCAAGGCGACTCCGGCAAAAGCGGAAGCTCCTGCTTCTGCCCCGGCAGCGCCGGTGACGGCACCCGCTCCGGCCGCACCCAAGGCGGCTCCGGCGAAGAAGCCGGTATCGCCCCGTGCAAAGAAGTTCGCGCAGGACTTTTTGATCAACCTGGCGAAGGTTTCGGCAGCCGGAACCCGCGTCACGGAACAGGATGTCAAAAACTATCTTGATTCGACCGGTTATTTCGACCGCAAAATCACCCCGGTGGCGCTGAACCTTGCCGCCGAAGAAAAGATCGAGATGCTTTCGTTGGAAGGCACCGGCGATGGTGGGCGAATCACGCTGGCCGACGTCAAGTCGGCGATCGAAGAGCGCCCGAAGCCGTTCAACGGCATGCGCAAAGTCATCGCCCAGCGCCTGACGCAGTCGAAGCAGACGATTCCTCATTTTTACGTCACGGTTCCTGTCGACATGAGCGATCTGCTGAAAAAGCGCGCGCAATTGAAGAAGGACGGCATTGGCATCTCCGTCAATGTCTTCATCATCAAAGCGGTCGCGCTGGCGCTCAAGGAATTCCCGTTCGTCAACGCCGTTTGTGACGGGAACTCGGTTTCAAAAAAGTCGAAGATCAACATCGGCATGGCGGTTTCCGTGGACAACGGACTGGTAGTTCCGGTCATTGCCAACGCAGAGCGCAAGGGACTCGACGAGATTCAGGCGGAATCCGGCGAACTCGCTGAGAAGGCACGCTCCGGCAAACTCACACCCAATGAGATGAAGGGCGGCACGTTCACCATCTCCAACATGGGTATGATGAACGTCGAATGCTTCCAGGCCATCGTGAATCCCGGCGAAAGCGCGATTCTCGCCGTGGCCAGTTGCACGCCGACCCCCGTGGTGCGCAATGGGGAAATCGTGGTACGCGACATCATGAAGATCACCGTCTCCGCCGACCATCGCGTCGTCGACGGAGCCATGGCCGCCGAGTTCGTCAACTGCATCCGTCAGAAACTCGAAGACACCGCTCTCTGGGACTCTTTGATCTGACGATCCGGATTGGAAGATCCGGGAGTGAAGAAATATCTTCACTCCCGGATTTTTTTATTCTTCCGAAACGGCCGATATTCGCGGCACAAAAAAACCGGAGCCCCTTCAGGGAACTCCGGCTTTTTGCGGAACCGATTACTTCGCGCGGCGAATGCCGAGCGCGTCGGTCAGTTCGATGTATTTCGCGAGGTTTTCGCGCATCAGGAACGCCAGCAATTTCTTGCGGAGGCTGACCATCGCCAGAAGGCCGCGGCGGGTGCTGTGGTCCTTCTTATTCAGCTTGAGGTGCGCGGTGAGCTCGAGGATGCGCGCGGAAAGCAACGCGATCTGAACTTCCGGCGAACCCGTGTCGCCTTCTTTGCGGCCGTACTTCTTGATAATTTCGCTTCTCTGAGCCTTGTCCATCGTATCTTCCTTTCGTAAATTCGCGTCCGGCAGCCGTTTCTCCCGCCCGGACAAAGGGCGGCAACCACCTGAACCGTTGATAGATTGTCTAATATATCCCGGATTTCCCCGTATTACAAACGATCCTGACGGAAAAAAGCGGAAAAACTACCCCAGACACCGGATACTCTCGCCTTCGGAAAGAGTTGCCGCAGTGGTGATTTCGCGGGCTTCCGCCCCGCCATCTTCGACGATCCGCATCGCGATCTTGATCGCATCTTCGCAGGAATCGACCACCCGGGTCAGTCGCGGGCAAGTGTACGCCTCGCAACCGAAAAAATCGTAGGCGGTCACCAGGCTGACGTCGTCCGGGCAGCGCAAGCCAAGTTCATACAATGCGCGCAAAGCCCCAAGCGCACCGGGAATGGTATCAATCACCAAAGCGGTCAATTCCGGATGCGCATTCATCAGCTCCAGCGTTTGCAGGTAACCGGACTGCATGGAACTCTCCCAGTATCGGATTCCGGTTTCCGGTCGTACCAGATCCTGATAACGGAGCTTGTAGTGGTAAAGCGCCGCTTTCATCCCCCGCAACGCTTCAGCACCGGCGATGGAACGTGGCTCGTTGGGAACCCATCCGAGCTTCCGATGCCCCTTCGCCAATAGCGCCTCCATTTTTAGGTAACCGGATTGAAAGTGGTTGTTGCCGATAACGTACAGTCGCTCGTAAGCACCCGCATCCCGCATCTCCCCCAAAATCGCGATCGGGCAGCCCACTTCATTGAGCCGTCGGAGTTCGTTCTCCATCGGAATCGCGGCAATGACGAGAATGCCGCGCAAATTCCGGCACGCCTCGATCAACTCATAAAGCGGCCCCCAATTGACTTGCGGATGAATTTTGACATTGATCAGCCGCAGATTGGCGCGCATCGCTTCCTGCTCCGCATGACGCACCCGTTCAAGAACGCCATGGGAATAGAAATCGGGATAAACGATGATCACTTCCCCGCGCGACGTTCCATTCAGCGCCACCTGCGCCACCGGTTGAGGCCGTGGAAGCACGAAGGTACCCCGCCCGACTTGCCGTGACAAATATCCTTCAGTCACCAGCTCTTTCAGCGCCCGGTTCATCGTCACTTTGCAGACGCCGTACTGTTCCGCCAACTGCCGTTCGGGCAGGAGGCGGCTGCCGATTTTCATCCGGCGGATCTCTTCGAGCAGCGAGTTTTTCACCCGACCGAAAAGGCTGTTGTCCACGAGGCGCTTTTTCATGATTCATTTCCTGAAAACGAAGAAGAGAAGGCTTCTCAATATACCTTCTCTTCTCCGATTTTACAATCCGGAGTTACCGGAAGCGGACAGACGGATAGAACTGCGGCGTTTTGGTTTCCGCAATTCCCGGAGCGATGCCGATGTAGCTCTCCCTCCGTTCGCCGTCATTATCATTCACGATCAGATTGAAGCGGAAGCCGCGCTTGCCGATGGCATCGGTCATGCCGATCGCCTGGAACGGAATCCGCGCTTCGTAGGTCGTCAGTTTACGCGCTTCGTCACGCCCGGTTTTCAACTCAATTCGGGCGGCGGTTCCAGCGGCATCGAAACCAGCCGGAGCCAGCCAGACAAACGCTTCACTCTTGCCGTCGGCAAGATGCGTGAGGCCGATCTCCCAAAGCGCACTTTGTCCGGGCAGCAACATCGCCATCTGGATGTTGTCGCCAGCCCAGGTCATCGCGCCGGTATTCGGCTGGCAATGAACATCGTCGGTGATTTCGGCCTTCACCAGAAGCGTATCGCCATCGCGGCCAAGCCAGATTTCACCGCTCAGATCTTCCACGCCAGACCAGAAAAGATGCGCGGTATCCGGAGCATTGACCACCAATGTGGTCACCTGAGTGGCGTTGTCCAGAATGAAATTCGGCTGCGTAGTGTATCCTTCGGGCGGCAGAACCACCGCGTTACGAACGGGGAACTTGAGTTCCCCCTCCCACAGCCCGTTCGCCGAAGCCGTGACGGTGATCTGCGCGGGCGACTTCTCCAACGAAAGGAAGCCGGGCGCCGACAGCAGGGAACCGGTCAGCTTCTCCGTCTTTCCGGGAGCGACGGTCACTTTGTCATGCTCGAGCGAGCCGGTCACTTTGTCCGGGCAATTCAGTTTCGTTTCAAACGTCAGGGCGCGATTGGTCGGATTGCTCAACAGAAGGGTGAATTCCTTCTTCTCCCCGTTCGTGATCAGGATAGAATTCTCCAGGGCAATCAGTTCGCCTTTGACTTCGGGCGCTTTCTTCATACCGTCGAATCGCAGCGTCACAGGAAGTCCGGCGGTCTGAAGCACTACCTGACCATTCCGGACGTTCAACTCTTTCTCATTACCGAACAGATCAATCTGAGTGACCTTGCCGGAGATGCCGGAGAGCGCGACCGTCCGTCCGCCGAACGAGCCGTCATTATCCCAGCACGCCAGCAGCAACGCACCGTCGGCGGCACGAAAAAGGTAGCCCTCCAATGTACCGGGAAGCGAAAGCGGCGCGATGAATTCGCCGCCGCGATAGGCGTTCGCCAGCATATTGTAGACCACATAGATGGCCTTGGGCTGGAAGTCGTAGGTGATCATCCCGAAATTGTGTTCATTGTTTTTCGGGTCGGTCCCGTCGTTGCGAAGGTCGTACCAGTTGTACCCCATCGCTCCATTCGCCCAGCTGTAAAGGAACTTCTGGAAAAGCGCCACCGCCTGAGGAATCTCACCGATGTTCATTGCGGAAAGCGCCGTTTCATTTGCGTACCAAGACCCCTTGAACATTTCACGAAGCGCGCGAACCTGCGGACGGTAGCCGCCGAGCGAACCATGCCCATGGAATGCCGGAATGTCGTATTTTCCCTCTTTGATGGTCTGTTGGAAAAGATCTTTCTGCTCCTGACTGACCAGGCCGGAAACGCCACCGGTTTGCACCTGCATTTCCGGAGCAACCGCCTTGATGCTCTCGTAGGCGGAGTTGAGCAGACGGACATATTCGTCGCCGTAGAAATCGGCAAAACCGGGATGATCCGGCTCATTCCAGATTTCGATATAGCGAACCTTGCCGCGCAACTCCTGTGCGATCCGGGTACAGAATTCGCGCCACGGTTTATCCATCGGCGGGAAATGGCCACGACCGCGTTCGCGGATGGATTTCCAGCCTTCGGGCTTGGTCCACTGCGGAGGGAATTGGAGAATCGGGGCAAGTTCCACCCCCTGCTTCTCCAGCATCACCCGAAATACTTCGTATTGATCGAAATTCCAGCTCTCCGGCGTCGGCATAACACGCCCAAAACTGATGTCGTCACGAGCGACTTTGGCTCCGCACCAGGCGGCGGCCATGGCTTCACGCCGCTGATCCTCTTCCGGTTTTCCACGCAAGTGCGTGCAGATACCGAAGATGAATCCCTCGGATTTCTCAACCGTCGGTCCGGCGGGCGACATATAGCCATATTGCATCGCTTGTGTCACAACGGGGGAATCCGGCGTTTCACGGTAGTTGAGTGTCACATAATAAACGCCGTAAGCGGTCGGCGCGGGAAGGGCAATGCGGCCAACTTTGCGGGAGCCGATTTCCAGCGTTTCGCTTTTCTGCGCGATGGGGTTACCCAGCGCATCGGTGATTTTGTAATCCACCGGCATATGAATGACGGAGGGGCGATGATTCTCGATCTCAATCGCCAGCTTATCTTCTTCGCCCGGTTTCACGATGGCAATCGGGCTGCCGCTACCGGTGGCGAGGCGGATTTCCGCCGGGGCGCTGACGACTTTCACCGTTACAGTATCCATACCGATCCAGCCATTGCCGGTCTTATGATTGAAATCCGCAGCGAAACCGGAGATGGAAAGCGGAAAATCCAGCTTCTTATTGGCATTTTTGCCACCGCCCCAGGTAGACTTGCTCTCCTGTGCGACGTCGATAGTAAAGTTGAGACGTTGCCAGCCGACGAGTTCCGGCGCGAGCTTCTGGTTGAACTGATGAAATTCGCCGTGCGTATCGCGAAGGCGAAGATTGAACCCCTTGAGCGGCGCACCCGCCGGCAGATAAACATCGACCGAAATCTCCGCCACATCGAACTGCGGCAACCGCATGCTTTTGCCGACGGCGAACTCGGTATACCAAGACTTGGCATTATTCCAATCGACCCGCACACCCTTGCGCCCATCTGGCAGATCAGTGTAAGTGTTGCTCTGCTCTTTCTCCTCCGGCTTATGAAACGAGAACTTCGGCTGCTCCGCAGAGAATGCGAGCAACGTCACCGTATCCGGCTCCACCGGGGCGCTGACGACGTTCACCAAAACAGCATCCAACCCCATCCAGCCGTTACCGGTTTTGTGATTGAAATCCGCGGCAAATCCGATGAACGATGCCGGGAAATCCAGCCGTTTATTGGCGTTCTTGCCACCGCCCCAACAGGACTTGCTCTCCTGCGTGGCGTCAACGGTGAACTTGAGCCGCTGCCAGCCGGAAAGCTCTGGCGCGAGCTTTTGACTGAACTGATGAATCTCTCCCTGCTTGTCGCGAAGACGAATGCTGAAACTCTTGAGCGGCGCGCCTTCCGGCAGATAAACATCAACGAAAATCTCCGCCACGTCAAACACCGGGAGCGGCATCCGCTTCACCGCGATAAATTCCGTATACCAGGACTTGGCATTGTTCCAATCGATCCGCACGCCCTTGCGCCCATCCGGCAAATCGGTGTAGGAACCGCCCTGCTCCTTCTCCTGCGGTTTATGGAACTCCAGTTTCGGCTGCTCCGCAGAAAACGTGAGCAGCGGCTGCGCTTCGGCGGCAACCAGCATGCCCGCGGCCAAGCAACAGAATAGTGAGAGAAAGAATTTCATGCGCATCGATCCTTATTTTGTTAAAATCGGTTGACAATCCAATTAACGCTTTTATTTTCCTGAAGCCACCGGGTATTCACGCTTTCGCCATGCCCGTCCGGCATGATGACATTGCCGCGTGTCTGTCCATTGTGACGGATATGAACCACCTTATTCGCCGCGGCAGTTTCCATCACACCTTTTCCGCCCGTTTCGCTGTCGGAGGTATCAATGTACCAGATCTGCGCGGTACCGGCGGAATTCCCGGCGCGGGCAGAGTCACCCAGTAAAACCATCCACGGCTTGACGGCAGTGCGACGGAACCAGAAAAAATTGGCATTGAACGGCACTCCCGTCGCCGTCGTGCAGTTATACCCGTTGGCTAATCCATAAACCTGTTTATAATCTTCATAACCGGAGGGTTCTCCGGATGGGCAAACCAGAATACTGCCGCCGCCCTTGGAAGACTTGGCGACATAGCCATTCGTTTCCATGACGTAACTCCACGGCGCGGCGTCACTGTATGCGCGGGCGCTGGGAAACCAGTCGTCGAAATCATTAGCGTACATATGCACCAATGTGCCGAGCTGTTTGAGGTTATTCAGGCATGCGGTTCCTCTCGCGCGTTCCCGCGCCTGATTCAACGCAGGCAACAGCATCGCCGCCAGAATCGCGATGATCGCGATCACCACGAGAAGTTCAATCAACGTAAAACAACGCCTCATTTTGCCGCCCCCATTTTATGATAAAGTTCCGCGATATTTTCACATTGGTACACGAACAATAGTATACCACAAGAAACAAACGATGTCAATAGCAACCCACACAAATTTACAAAAACATGCGAACGTTCGATCTTTACGACTAAAAATCAAAAAGAAATCCAGGATATAACAACCAAAAATAAAAGAATTGGTATAGATAGAATCTTTTCCCCGAACAAGCGGATTCATCACGCATTTTCCGAAGAATCGCTCCGGCTCCTGGTATTTCCCAATTGCAAACCGGGGAGAATCGTGATATATTTTGTTGTCTTTCTTCCACTCCCAACGCAACAAGGAGCGCGCCATGAGGAATCTTGGAATCTTTGCTATTCTATTTTGCCTGCTGTATTCCTCTCACGCCATCGATCCGGCAAAAATCGACCAGAAGCCAACGGTGGAGTTCCCTCCGCGCATCGGAATATTCGCGCAGACACCATATGGCAACACCTATGGAATCTGCCTCGCCGGAACGCCACATACCGAATACTTTACCGGAATTCAACTCGCCTTTGCTGGAGAGGATCAACAGGAAAAAGAGAACCGCGGTCTTTGGATCGGCTGGCACGGCGAACTGCAGAACCAATACGGAATGCAGATCGCATTGCTCAACCGCACCTGGGGAAACGGCACCGCGCAAATCGCTGTCGGAGCCAATTACGCCGGTAAAATCTGTGGTATACAGGCGGCCGGATTGCTCAATCAATCGCAGACGCTGAACGGTACGCAAATCGCCGCACTGGGGAACCTTGCCGATACGGCCAACGGCTTTCAACTCTCTGTATTGCTCAATCAGGCGGAATCGGGCAGCGGCGCGCAGATTGCGCTGTTCAATGTGACCGGGGCACCGCTGGAGCTCCCGCAACTTCTGAACGAGCCGGGCGAGCTGCAGACGGGCTTCGTTTTTCAACTCGGACTTGAAAATTACAGCGTCAACCGCAAGGTATTGCAAATCGGGCTGTATAACGATAAAAGCGAACCCGGATTCCAGATCGGGCTTCTGAATCACTCCCGAACAGGCTGGATCAACTGGATGCCGCTCATTAATTGGTGATCGCCTTCAATATGAAACTGCAAATCAACACCGCCGGAAGCCACCGACCGATCACCGCAGAGGACGAACGCGCACTCAGCGAAACGCTTGGCGCAAACGGAATCCGGCTCAATCTCGCCTGTGGCGGCAACAACCGTTGCGGACGCTGCCGAATCCGATTGCTTGCGGGGAAGTTCCGAATTTCGGGGGTCGCGTACGACGCTGACCGACAGGGGCCGTGCGACGCCAACGCCTGCCGGGTGTACCCCGCCGGCGCAGAGGGGGCGATCGAGGTCCCCGCCGCATCGTTGCAACAGGCCGCCGAACAGGTGGAAACCTCATTTCACCTTTCCCCCGATACACAGCTCCCGGTGCAATCCGGCATAACGCTGGCTTTCGATATTGGAACCACTACCGTCGCGGCGGCGCTGGTAAAGAACGGGGTCGCGGTGAAAACTGCGGGACAACCCAACGCACAAGCGCGCTTCGGCGACAACGTGATCGACCGAATCGTCGCAGCGGGGCGCTCCCCCGAAGCACTACAGGCACTTCGCCGCGTTCTCGTGACGGAAACGCTCGATCCGTTGATTGCGGAACTGACGCCGGAACCGGGAACAATCCGCCGCATTGCCGTCGCAGGGAATACGGTGATGAGCCATATTTTTTATGGGCTTTCACCGGAATCGATCGGCGTCGCACCGTTCCGGCCGCAGCAATTGCGCTTCCCGGAGCAACCGGCAAAGGAATTCGGCTTCACCGGCGTGGCGGCGAATACCCCGGTCACGCTCTGGCCCGCACTCTCCGGCAACATCGGCGGCGATGTGCTCGGCGGAATGTATGTCACCGGATTCGGACGCGATGCCACACGAACGGAATTGCTGCTCGACCTCGGAACCAACTGCGAAATGGTTCTCCACGACCGCGGGCGGCTCCGAATCGCGTCCGCCGCGGCGGGTCCGGCGTTCGAGGGAAGTTCCTCGTCGGTCGGCTGTCGCGCCCACACCGGCGCGGTCGACCACCTCAGCATCAGCGAATCCGGCCACATCCAGCTCCATGTCATCGGCGGCGACCTGCGGCAACTCAATGGAATTTGCGGGAGCGGCCTGGTCGACTTCCTCGCGGAAATGCGCAAAACGGGACTTCTCGATTCTTTCGGCCGTTATGATCGCGTCCGCCTTGCGGCACTCGGAAAACTCGAAGCAGGCACCTCCGGGAGCGGCGCACAGTGTCGCCTGTCCTCCCGGCTCGCTGTTTCTGAAGCCGATATCGAAGCGTTGCTCAAAGCGAAAGCCGCCATCGAAGCCGGAACGCTCGCATTGCTTCAATCCGCCGGGAAGCGTCCGGACGAACTGGACGCAATCTATCTTTGCGGCGGCTTCGCCTCGGCTCTCAAGCTGGAATCGGCACAAGCCATCGGGCTACTGCCCGCAATTCCTCACAATCGCATCCAGATCTGCGGCAACACGGCGCTTGCGGCAGCCGTCATCGCCTCCGCCGCCCCGAGCGTCATCGACCAGTGCGATCCGGAACAACTTGATTATACCGAAGTATCGTTGAATCATCTCGACTTCTTTGCTCCTCTTTACACCAATAGTCTGATGCTGGAGTAAGTATATCGTTATCAAATTTTGATAACAATTATCAAAAACGCTTGACATTTATCAATTCGACTGCTACCTTTAATAAGATTGAGAACGTTCGCGAATGTCGCGGGCAAGCAATAGAGAGGAAAATGCACTATGAAATCCGTTAAAGGCACTGAAACCGAGAAGAATCTGCTCAAATCCTTCGCCGGCGAATCGCAGGCCCGCAACCGTTACACCTACTTTGCCGGTGTTGCGCGCAAAGAGGGTTTCGTCCAGATCGCCAATATCTTTGAAGAGACGGCCAATCAGGAGAAGGAGCACGCCAAGCGCTTCTTCAAATTTCTGGAAGGCGGCGAGCTTGAAATCACCGCAAGTTTCCCGGCCGGAATCATCTCCGACACCGCAACGAACCTGCTGGAAGCTGCCGGTGGCGAATATGACGAATGGAGCAATCTCTATCCGGCCTTCGCCGCCAAGGCGCGCGAGGAGGGTTTCGATGAAATCGCTGACGTGTGGGATCACATCTGCGTCGCAGAAAAGCAACACGAGCGCCGTTACCGCGGATTGCTGGAGAACGTCAAAAACGGCACTGTCTTCAAAAAATCCAAAGAGATCGTCTGGCGCTGTTTGAACTGCGGCTACCTTCATGTCGGCTTTGAGGCACCGCAGCTTTGCCCGGCGTGCGTGCATCCGCAGGCGCACTTTGAAGTTCTCGCCGAGAACTGGTAAGCCGCGCACACGACCCTTCAAGGCGGCGAGAGCCGCCGTGGTCCAGCCCATCGGCTGGTCGTGATCCAGCGGCGAAAGCGCTGGC
>JBEBTY010000034.1:0-32438 GCA_040393525.1 Victivallis vadensis
AACCCTCTGCCTCTTTTTTCCATCCCGCCGAATTAAAAACTTTTGAAATTACCTCAAACGCATATCCATTTTACAAAAAAACGAATTCCCTTTTTGCTATCCCATCATATATTATTAGTGCACATAGATAAAATAACATGCCTTTTCCAAAAAAACAAATATCAGGGAGAATGAAAAATGACGGTGGAACGAATCTTGAAGCTCGCCGAGATCAGCAATACCGACGGCTGCTATCCTACTCCGGCGGAGATTCAATGCGACCGCCCGTTTAGCAGTAATTCGAATGTTTTCTCTTACAATCCGATTCCGGCGGAGATCCAATACGACCCCGCCGACGACCGGATGAATCCGGCCGCGCGTACCGCGAAATATCTCTGCAAATATCTGGAGGCGCAGCCGGTCGTGATCGCGGACGGCGAACGCCTCGTCGGGAAGCTCCGGTTCAACAAATGCCCGGTTCCCGCCAACGTATTCCAGCGTTTCGGGCATGAGGCTTTCGGCCGGGCCGCTGCCCGATTCTACCTGAAGACCGACGACAATTATTCCTGTTTCGAATGGCAGCACTCCAACGCCGATTTCGGCCAGATTATCCGATATGGAATTCGCGGATACCTTGCACAGATCCGCGAATCCCGGAAGCATCACGCTGGTGACACCGAAAAGATGATTTTCCTCTATGCGATGGAAAAAGTCTGCCACGGAATCATCGAGTGGGCGGAACGTTGTGCGCTCACCGCCCGCGGCGAGGCGGAAAAAACTTCCGATCCGCGGCGCAAGGCCGAACTGCTGAAAAGTTATGAGATCCTGTCCCGCGTTCCCGAATACCCCGCGCGGACGTTCGCGGAAGCCGTTCAGAGCGTCTTCCTCTGCTGGCACTTCCTGCCGGACAGCATCGGCCTGGCGGACCGGTATCTGCGGCCGTTCTACGACCGGGAGCTGGCGGAAGGGTCCCTGACCCGTGACGAGGCAAAAGAGCTTCTCCAGGAACTGTTCGCGGCGATCAACGGATTCACTCCGGCGAGTTCCCTGAATGCGGACAAGGGGGGCGAATCCCACTTCGCGGTGGGCGGCTACCTGCCCGACCGCACGGACGGATTCTGCGATCTTTCCAGATTGATCGTGGAAGCGATGATGGAGCTGCCGCTCTACCGTCCGCAGGTAACACTGCGCTGGACGGAGAAGACGCCTTCGGAAGTTTTTCGTTTCATGCTGGACTGCGAGCGCCATGACAAATTCAAACGGATCGCGTTCGTTAACGACGAACCGCGGATCAAAGGGCTGATGAAGGTTGCCGGGATTCCCTTCGAAAAAGCCTGCCGCTATGTGATGGTCGGCTGCAATGAACCCGCGTTTGAAGGGACGATCGACCTCTCCGGAGTGATGGGAAATCTTGCCCGGTCCATCACGGACACATTCTCGCGTCGCCGCCTGGAAGCCTGTTCAGCCAGGAACTTCGATGAATTCCTAGCCGTCTTCCGGAAGGACCTGGAACGGACCCTCACCCGTGTCAACGACCGGATGAATGAATTCAATGTCTATCGGGCCGGGGACATCAATGTGCTCTCTTCCGTTTTCATGGACGGGTGCATCGAACAGGCCTGTTCGTGCACCGGAGGCGGATGTGCCGCCATCGCGGTGAGCGCCTCAATGATGGGCTTCGCCACCGTGATCGACTCGCTGATCGCCATTCGCCAATTCGTTTTCGAGGAAAAACTGCTGACGATGGAGGAGCTGGCCGATCACCTGGAGAACAATTGGGCGGGTGCCGAGGCTATCCGCGCCCGCATGCAGCGGGACGGGAAATTCTTCGGCGGCGGAGATCCGAAATCCAACAAAACCGCGCAGACGCTCACCGGGCTTCTCGCTGAAATCACGGCCGGCATGACCTCCCTTTTCGGAACGCCGTTCCTGATCGGAGACCTGACCGGATATTGGCCGCACCATGAATACTTCGGGAAACTCACCGGAGCCACGCCGGACGGACGGCACGCGGGAGAACCGCTCAGCCTCGGGACGACCCCGATCGGCGGCCATGACAACCGGGGGATCACCTCCGTCCTGAAAGCGGTCGCCACCGTCGATCCCTCCGCCTGCATGTGCGGAAGCTGCGTCTTCAACCTGAGCCTGGACAAAAAACTGATTTCCGACCATGCCCATTTCGAGAAAACGGTCAAACTTCTCGAAAGCTACTTCCGCTTGGGCGGACTTCATTTTCAGCTCAACTACGTGGATCGCGACGACCTGCTCGACGCGCAGAAGAACCCGGGCTCCCATCAGGACCTTCGCGTCCGCGTCAGCGGCTTCTCGGGTTACTTCACCCGGCTTACCCCGGGAATGCAGAACGACGTGATTTCGCGGACGGAGCAAAAATGAACGGCCTGGTTTTCGACATCGAAAAATTTGCCGTCAACGACGGGCCGGGAATCCGGACGGTGGTTTTCCTGAAAGGGTGTCCGCTGCGCTGCCTGTGGTGCCATAATCCGGAATCCCGGAATTTTGAAAACGAATTGTTCTTTCATCCGTCCAAATGCACGCGTTGCGGAAACTGCGTCCCCGCGTGTCCGCATGGATGCCATTCCGTTGAAAACGGCGTTCACCGATTTGACCGGACCAATTGCGTCCGGTGCATGAAATGTACGGAGACGTGTTATTCCGGCGCGTTGGCCCCGGTCGCGAAAATGCGCTCGACGGATGATGTCCTGGCCGAAGTCCGGGAGGACCGCGAGTTCTTCGGAACGGACGGCGGCGTCACCCTGTCGGGCGGCGAGCCGATGGCGCAATTTGAATTTTCACTCGAACTCTGCCGGAAAATGAAAGGGGAGAACATCCATACCGCGATGGAAACCTGCGGCTGGGGGTCCGAGGAAATGTTCCGGGAAATCGCGTCCTGGGTCGACCTGTTTTTATTCGATGTGAAAGGTCTTCCCGGGCAATACAGGGAGTTTACAGGCATCGACGGCGCGGAAATCTTCAAACGGCTGGAATTGCTGAACCGTCTGGAAAAAAGAATTTTCCTGCGCTGTCCGCTAATTCCGGGAAAGAACGATTCGCCGGAAAACCTGAGCTTTCTCGCGATGCTGGCGGACCAATACCCGTGCGTGGAAGAATTGGATCTGGAACCCTATCACCCGCTCGGATTGTCCAAATGGGCAAGCCTCGGCAAAACCGCGACATTCGAAGAGACGGATCCGGTCCCCGATGAACTCGTCGATTCCCGGACCGCTTTCTTGAGCCGCCTGACAAACAAACCGGTTATCCGCCAATAGTACACCTTGTATCAACTTCAGTCAAGTGCATACCCGGTAAAATGATGCGTAAATTGGCATGACAGGACGGAGACGGCGTCTCAGATGTTGAAATCGAACAGGTCTGGAATTTTCGCTTCCATTTCTTTTCGCAATTCGGCTTTCGTTTTTCTTCTCGGCATCGAAACGGGCTGCGGCTTCGGTTTCCAGGCGTGAAGAAGGCGTTCGAGTTCCGTTTCCATCTGGCGCAGTTGCCGCCCCGCCATCTGAAGGTTCCGCTCGAATTCAAACCTGATTTCCTTGACCGCCTGTTTCTTCCGTTTTTCCGTCCACGAGGAAAAGCCCCAGAAGGGAGTCTGCTTGCGCGCCCGAAGTTCGGAACGGGTCCCTCGAATGCGCCAGTCAAGGTCGAAAATCATTTCTCCGATTTCGGAACACCCCAGTTCCGATTCCTGCGATTCCAATGCGGCTCCGGCATGAATGAAACGCAGACGCGCGAGATCCCGGTTGCTGTACGCCTCCTGGATTTCATTCCAGAGCCGTTTGGTCTTTGCATCGTGGAGCCCGGCTTTGTCCGGATGATACCGCAGGCAGAGTTCCCGGTAGAGCCGCTTCAAATCGCGCTCCCCGGATTCGCTTGGCGGCGGTTCCTCGTCCTCGCCGAACAGAGAGCCGAGGATGCGCTTGAATACATCCTCCGGGTCGCCGGAAAACTCGTCGTCGTCTTCATCATCCCCATAGTCGTCTTCGTCATCGTCATCATCGTCGTTGCGGAAATCTCGCGCGTCCTCTTCAAATTCGCGCCGTTCTTCCTCTTCGCGCATTTTCCGGTCCGCTTCCAGAAAAGCCGCCAGCTCCGCCTCCAAGACCGACCAGAAGTCGATCTCCGGAGTGACTTTGACCGACAGGCAATAACAGTAGCGCGCTTTCGACATGCGGTGTTCCCGGGCCAGAAAACAGATTTTCTCATGCCGGGCATGGCAGAGACCGATCCGTTCCGCCAACTCGCGCTGGCGCGTCTGCTCCGCGCCGAATGTCCGCGCGAGAAATTTCTGAAATTCCGGCTCGTCGTTTTCGTCGTACCGCAGCAATTCCGCTTCCAGCTTCTCAAGCGCCTTTTTTCGCCGCTTGAACACTTTCAGGTATTCCGCGCAAATCTTTTTCGTATCCAGTGGAATCAGCGCCCGGCAGATCTCTTTGCGCGGCCGTCCGCGCTTTTTGCCGGCTTGATGTTTCGCGGTCATGATTCAGGTGACTCCAGATGTTGTTCTTCCGACTCATCTTCCGGCCAGACAATTTCGACACAGAAATCGCCGGTCGGTCCGACAAAAACCGAGGCGTGTTCAAGGCAATCGATATCATCCCGGCAGTATTGCCATTTCAATCTTATGAATTCAGCCAGCATTCCCTGCACTGCTGCGTTTTCATGCGGTTTCAATTCATCAAGATGAACCCTTCGCGCTTCACCGCGGGCCTCTTCCAGTGAATCGGAGGCGGAAGCGATATTCCATGCGATCATACACAACGTGCAGATTTTGTTTCGCAACTCAAGTTCAGCCTCCTGCGACGGCTGCTTCCCAAAGCCATAACATTTGACGTATACGCTATTACAAAACTTGGCAAATAGTTCCCCCGATTTCCGGCGGAGCGTCTCGTTTACTTTACGAATCGCGGGTCTCATCATGCGGCTGACCATGGAGAAAAACGGGTCATCCGCATGATGCGGAACAGGAGGGATTCCGGCTTGCTTCTTTTTCTTTTTCTTGATTTTCTTCATAAAACAAGAACTCTTTCGTGTTATTTTTTGCCGACATATGCCCACATCCGCGGCGGCTTCGGCTTCTTCGGCGCCGTCTCCCGCCGATACCAGCGTTCGACGGCGTAAAGTTTCCCGTCGATGTCTTTCTGATCGAATCCGTCCGGCCATTTCAGAGAACGATGGTATTGGCAAATATCGTAAACCCATTCGATCTGTTCGTTGTGTTCCGGATTTTCCGGATCATTGATCGCGGCGCAGAAGTCGGCGTAACCGGTTGTTCCTCCGACATCCTCCGGTGGACACGCGCCTTTGCCGCCGATGCAGGCAATCCGACGTTTTGGCGGCACGCCCCCGCAGTCGAAATCGACAACGTGAAGCTGATGCACCCATTCGTCGCCGTAATCGTAGATATAGCCGCAATACGGATCTTTCGGCTTGACGATTCCGGAAAGACGAACCCGGCGCTCATCGCTGATTTCATCATCCTCCCCGGACTTGACGCCATAGCGTTTTGTTTTTGATTGGAATTCGTGAAGGTGGGAATCGCGCCACCCCATGGCCGTTTGCAAAACCTCATGCAGATAGTCCAGGCGAATGTCCGCCGGAACGATCAGGGTGCGCGTCACTTCGAACGGGCATTCCGTCAACGCGACTTCAATCCGGTAAAATGTTTTTTTCGGTGCCATGCTCTCCGGTTGATTGTTCGGCTGCATTGAATCTGTTTCTCTCAGGGCTTCCTTGCGATCACGGATTCACCTCCGCCCAGAACGCGTGTTTTCTCTTGTGGTCGCTTCGTATTTTATCCGTATAGTCCTTATGGGACGGCAGGTCGAACCAGTTCTGAACGGTTGACGCGAGCTCCTCCAGTTCGTGCCAGTATTCCGCGCCGTAGTAATACGCTTTCGCCTTTTTCCGTTCCAGAATGGAATCCAGCAATGCCCGGAGAATGATTGTGGCGGCCAACGGTGCGCCCTTGCGCTTCATGACCGGCCAAAGCTGATTCAACGCGGCATAATTGTTCCCGTCCACCTTCCGCCAGCGGGGAATCACATATGCCGCGGCGGCTTCGGCGCCTCCGTGCATGAGCATGAAATTCATTCTTTCCGTCGAAAAATATTCTTCTCCGGAAAATTTTTCCATCGCTTCCGCAATGACGGTTTGTTTTTTATCCCTGCCGACCGCCTTGAGCAACTCCGCCAGTGTTTCCGGTGACGGGCAGGAAAAAAAGGACTTTCGGTACAACGCCTCGACTTCCCGGTTCATGCCGAGTTTTGCAAAAAGCTTTTTCTTGAAATCGGACGGCACATATTCCTCCCTGGGAATTTTTTGAAGCCACGACATCGCATCCTGATATTTGCCGCAGTCATAACAAAGCTCGGCAATCGGCAAAAATCGGGAATTGGGAAGCTCTCCGGTTTTCGGATCGGAATTCAACCGGATGAATAGTTCCACATCCTTCATCTGCTTTGCCAGTTCCGCAAGGTTGCCGCGTGTGCCGAGTTCCTCCGGATCTTTTTGCAGGCGTTCAAAAAGCACTTTCAAGTTGGCCTTCGATAAAAATTCGGCGGCATGCTTGAGGAGACTGTCGCGAACGGAATAGTCGTCATCGCCGAGCAGCTCGATCAACAGATCCATGACGGAAGTTTTTTGCTCGCAGCGTTTGGCGAATTCGGCGAAGAGCTCCGCGGCATCATATTCATAAATCATTCCGGTCGAATCGCTGTCGCAGCCTTCAATGACGGCGGAATCCGTACGGAAGAAGTCGGCGACCAGCAACAGTCCGGTTTCCGGAGGCGGATCCAGCGATTTGATTTCATCGAGAATAACCGACACGTTCCGCTCGAATTCAGCGGCATGACGCCAATCGATGAAATCGTGGAGCCTATGCAGTCCGGCAATCTTCGCTTTGACCAGCGCAAGCCGCGTCTCCCGGGACGCGACCATCCAATCGACGCAATCATCGATCTCGTCATTCCGATGCGCAAAATCCAGCAGAATATCGGCAAGTTTTTCCGCGCCGAGTTCGACCAATTGCCGTCTTCTCGGATCGGCCGTTTCATTCTTCTTCCCCGGGATCATGCTTCAACCCCCGGACGACGATTCAGGCGTTTTCCCGCCACGGCGAATTTTTCCAGTTCTTTCCACGTGGTCCCATATGGGAGCCCCCACGCGGTGTATCCGGCAATATAAGCAAAAATTTCGTCGGAATCGGGCTCTGCCGGGAAAATGTTTTTCTCACGTTTCATGCGCTTTTGCTCGATTCGGCCCTTCAGCGATTTTTTCAGGCTCTCCTCGCATTCCGGAGAGATTGTCATTCCCAATACGCGCAGTTCCGTAACCGCGCACAAGAGATCGACGCCGTACCGCCGCGCATAGTGTCGAATCGTGTCCTTTGCCTGATGCGTCTTGAGAAAATCTGTCGATGCGGCGGATTGCAGACGGCGTTCCCGCGTCATCCGCTTGCGCCGAGGAATCTTGTCACAATTGTTACGCTTGCTCATGGTGCGTTTCCTGCAAGCTGCGGATTTTTTCCTTCTCCGGGGCCGAGGGTTCGGCCTTGCCGTGCTCCCATGCGGAAAGTCTCTTCACGGAAACGCCCAGCAGTCCGGCAAACTTGACCTGGGTCAGTTTCATGGATTTCCGCAGCGAAAGAATGGACGCCGGGGCGGGCTCCTGCGGTTCCGGCGAATCGGAAAAATCGATTTTCGGAAGTTTCGGATAAGTCTCCCCGGGACGGACCTTAATTCGCATGGTGTTGTTGGCCCACGAAACGGAAAAATCGCGCATGGCTGTCCGGAAATCGGGATATTCGGCATATTTTTGCCGGACCAGTCCGATGATTTCCTTCCGGACAACCATCTGTTCTTCTTCTGACAAATTGGTTTTGCCGAACGCTTGAAACGCAAGATCCATCTGACCGGTGACGGCAATGTTCCAAGCCATAAAGCCCATTCTGAAGACAATTTCGCGTCCCGTCAAATCAATCCCGTTTTCATCATTGACGTATTCCGGCAAAATGGGAAGGCAAAGTGTTTCCAGAGCGGATGCAAGACGTTTCGCCATGACGCAATGAGCAAGCGCCACCTGCCGTTTCCGGGCTTTTAATTTCGCTTTTCGTTTTTCCACTTTGTTTTTCTTCGCAGTCATAGTTTCCCGTCCGCTAAAAAAATTTTCCATTGAAATCGGAAACGGCATTTGCGCCGCCGCGATGGTCGGACGGCGATGCGGGCAGCGTCACAAAGTAGCCTGCGTTGTCCCGACGCAGCTTATAGTGTTTTCGCCCCTGCGTGACGATGAAGCCCTGTTTTTCCAGTGCGGCGATCTGGGATTCCTGAGCCTTCCAGTCTTTCAGTATTTCATCCGCCGCATCGCGAAGTCGCGCCCGTCCGCCGGATTCCCGGTTGGCGGAAAGGATCGCTTCGCACAACTCCCGGCGGCGGCACTCTTTTCCGGCCGGAATCTCTTTCAACGCCCGGCCGACCAATTCCAGAACGAAGTCCCGGATTTCGTCGGCACAGAATTCCGCAAGGTCGGGTTTATTCAGCATCATCGGCGAAGCCGCATTCATCTTCATGTCCTCCTATGTTCGGGGCGATTTCCTTGATGCCGGGGCATAAGAAGTAAAATCATTCGTCTCCATTGGCATCTCCCGCGGCGGTCTCCGGCATAATTTTCCAATGTCCGCCTTTGTCGGGACCAACGCGGACAATGCGCCCCGTTTCTTTCAGTTTTTTCAAATTCCATTCGATGCCGCGCCGGGTAAGTCCGGTGATTTCCATGAGCTGTTTTTGGGGCGTCCGCGGATTATCCCGAATCGCCAGAAGAATTTTCGCCACAGCTTTCGCCACAGCTTTCTCCACAGGGCCGCTTGCCGAAGAATCTTTTGCCGGACGATAAACCGTGACCAGGAATTCCGTGGACGTGGCTTCAAATTTCGGAGCGGGAAGTCCCGCTTCCCCGCAACGCCGGATCATATCTGTTGTGCCGGAGCCGATTTCTTCGATATACTGCGCCAGATACAGCGGGAAGGCGCATTCCGCCGCGAACTCTTTCTGAACACGGCTCAAAAATATTTGCTGCGTCATTTGCCCGCCGTCCTTCCGGCCTTGATCCATTGGTCGAATTCCGCCTTGTCGAACAGCCGACGCTTTCCGACACGCGCCGCCGGGATATCGGTTCCCCTGATCCATGAATAAACCGTGACGCCCTTGGTATTTTGAGCTGGTTTGAGCTCAACTTTTGAGGGGGAAAACAAAAAAGCCAGTCACTTGGACTGGCGTATAGACAAAAAATGGTGGCCGGACCCTGTACCATTTTCAAATTAAATCAAGTTCAAAAATTGATCGTAAATTGTTTATTTACGCTCAAATTATCGAATTTGACTCAATCTTTGCCTGATTCTGCCATCCCTTCAAAACGGCACTTTGTGGTACCACTTTCCCTGGAAACGGTACCAAACGGTACCTTCTTCAACCGGTCTTTCGATATATGTTTATGAAATAATATATCCGTTTTTCTTCTGATTACAAGGAATTGCGATGGTTCAAATTCTTCACATATCACTCGCAGCAATCCAATGACGATTATATGCTTTTCAAAGCCTCGTTGATTCTTTTGAAAACGTCGTCATTCGTGTTTGAAAACGATTCGCTTATTATAAATTTCCGCCGGAAAGAATCCAGAGGAATCAATTCTCCGTCCTTGTAATCCGTCATATCAAGGATTTCAAAATACAAATGGTTGTGCGGATAATCGAACTCAATATATGATTCCAGATTTTTGCCCGGGAATCCGAATTCAACCATAATTCCGTGACCGTCAACAGACGTCCAGCTTTTTATATCGCATTGTATTTTTCCCCTGATCAGTATCAATGCGTCACTGTCAGTCATTCTGCAACCCTCGACCTATTGATTCATTCTGCTCAAGCAAATCCATTTGCCTGTCAAAGTCGGACTTGAACAGACGATCCTGAATGACACGATATTTTTCAAATTCGTTTTCAGCATGTTCCCGGGCGATTTCCGCAGTAATCTGTCCCGCATCGCGCAGAATTTCCATATCATCGGCAATCAAAATACGATCCAGATGTTTTGCCCAATCCTCCATTGTCATCGGAATATGCCGTTTGGCGCGGCGTTCCGCCAAGTCCAGATAAGCGTTGACGATGCGTCCCAAATCTTCCAGTTCATTTTTTTTCAGATAGTTCTTGGCAATGACAACGTCTGTTTTTACAATTTTCCCGTCTGGCGCATTTTCCCATGATACCAGCCCCATGTGCTCCCGAGCCGCATCGGCCCGCTCCATAATTAATTCGGCGGCAGTATGTCCGTGAACAGCATAATGCAGTTTGTTCTGTATTTTTGCAAAAAACTCCCGTGTGGTCGGAGAATCGGGATCGTAATCCATGCTGGTTGCGTAAATATCTGTGATTTTCTGATAAAAACGTCTCTCACTCAACCGTATTTCCCGGATTTCCGCCAGCAGATGTTCGAAATAATCTCTGTCTAGAAACTTACCGTTTTCCATGCGTTTCCGGTCAATTACATATCCCCGAACAGCATAATCCCGCAGCACGGCGGTAGCCCACTGCCGGAATTGCGTTGCGCGTTTACTATTCACCCGATAGCCGACTGCGATGATCATATCAAGGTTGTAATACGGCAATTCCCGGGCTACAGAACGAGAGCCTTCCCGGCGAACCTGTCGGAATTTCCGACAAGTTGCCTCCTCAATCAATTCCTCATCCTCATAGATGTGCCGGATATGCTCGACAATATTGCTCCGCGAAGATTGAAACAGTTCCGCCATCGATTGCTGCGTCAGCCACAGCGTTTCATCTTCAAAACGGACTTCAATGGTATCTGCTTCGTTTTGCGCGGCAAATATCAGGAATTCCACTGTGCTGTTACGTATCTTCTTGTTGGTGTCCATGTCTTATTCCACAAGTGAATATTTCGGGCAGTATCGCGGTTTCACATCCGTATTCAAATAATATATCCGCTTTCCCTTCGATTGCAAAAGCCGAACCAAGAGAATTGCTTTTATCACTTTTCTTTGAATCAGCGGTATCCTGGCCAGAAAGGCTGTCTGAAAAACAAATATTGAAGAATGCCTCACACGATATACGCCACGCAGTTGCGGACGCAGTTTGTCGCAGATTTTTTGCAACGACAATTTCAGCCCGTTTTCGGTACGGTGAAGCGTTTTGGCCACCGCCTTGATATCCGGTCGCTCTGCCGCATAAAACAACATGCGGACGATGGTCTGCTCCTCGTCGGAGAGCGTATGAATTGCGTCTTCCACCTTGCGGACGAATTCACAGCAACGCCGACCGGAAAAGTCGTTGCCGATCAGTTCCAAATCAACATCGTCGGCTTGATCCCAGATAATATGCTTTTTGAGATTGCCGTATATCCAGCGTTCCACCACCTTGCGCATGTAAGTGGAAAATCGTGCATTCTTATTCAGCTTGAAACAAGCGAAACGCTTAACCAGCGCATGATTGCCAATGCCGACAAAATCCTCCATTGACAATCCGTAATAATGAAACGAAGTGTTGACCGCCATGGAGAGCACCATGCCAAGATGAGCTTGAATCAACTTCACGCGAGCCGTTTCCTGCAACGGATCTTCCTCTCGTCTTGCCAGGTCGCACATGACGGCGGCATACTGCTCATCGGTCAGTTCCGGGTATTCCGTAAGCTCTATCGAATAACGATACAGTCCCGGATGTCGATATTGATCCACTTCAACCATGGGCAACCTTAATCGCTGAATGGGCCATACCAGGCGTCGGTGTTTTCTCCAAATTCGACCGCCGTGACCTCCGGCATCGCGGTCAGCGCCGCGTGAAACAGTGCCTTCTGACGCTCAACATCCACGCGCCACGAAGCCGACATGAAGCCGGAATAAACGTCGTCATCCGTTCCGCCGCCGGAATAAATCTGAAAACGTTCCTCCATCTCGAAAAGCTTGTCGTGAAACGCCAGCAAGCTGTCGTCGTCCATCGGGATATGGCGGATGATGAAATCGAACCCAAATTCCCGGAATTCACCGCGATGTTTCTTTTTTCGCATTCTTTTATTCATGAGCTATGACTCCTCTTATGTTTTGGATAATATAGACCGCCAGACGGACAAAACGTGTCCTTGCGATCCGTCGGCAAAGAAAAAACGATTTTTTTCAAGACCGGCAATCAGTTCTTCAGGCAACCGATGGGGACGATGAATATCCCGTCTTTCCCTAGGTAGGCATAATCGCCGGTTCCGGTAAGCACGGCTAAAAACGATGGCGCTTTCATTTTTGCCGTGTCGATTTTTTCAGACAATTTCAAAAGGTTCGCAGCGCCCTCCGCGACCAGTCTATCGCCCCCAAGTTTGATTTCAATCAGGCCATAGGAGCCGTTCCGCAGATGGATCACCGCGTTGCATTCCAAGCCGGAACTGTCGCGATAATGGTAAACCTTTCCATCCAGTAAATCCGCAAATACCCGGAGATCGCGAACGCACATCGCCTCAAACAGCAACCCGAACGTATTTAAATCGGCAATCAAATCATCCGGACCAAGCCCAAGCGCGGCGGTCGCGATGGAAGGATCGACAAAATATCTGGTGTCCGAGGTTCGTATCGCGCTTTTTGAGCGAAGATTCGGATTCCAGGCCGACATATCTTCGATCACAAAAATCTTTTTCAAGGCATTGATATAGGAAAGCACCGTATCGGAATCCAGCGTCGCCGCGTCATTGGCCGCAATATCATCGCAAATGGTTTGATTCCCGACTTGCGTCCCCTGATGACGGGAATAAGAGCGCATCAACCGTTTCACCCGCTCGGGGTTCCGGCTGACGCCATCCACTTGCGACGCATCGGTATTGACCACCGCGTCGTAATAATCGAATGCCTGTTCCAAGGCGATCTCATCGGACAAAGTCGTCGCGCGCGGCCACCCGCCACGGCAAACCAGGAACGCCAATTGATCGATGTTCAGGTTATTCTTTCCAGAGATGTCACTCGGGGAGGAAAACAACTCTTTTAAACTGACGTCGCCGGTCGATTCGCCGGATTCATATAAACTCATCGGACGCATCATCAGCCAGGCAAATCGGCCGGTTCCGGTATGATGAACTTTTTCCATGGAGGGCGGAACAGCCGAACCGGTCAGGACAAATTGTCCAAGTTCGTCCCGATGATCCACTTCAAACCGGACGGCGTCCCAAAGCTTCGGGGCGATTTGCCATTCATCAATCAGTCGCGGCGTTTCGCCCTGAAGCAGTCTTTTCGGACTGATATCGGCCAAAGCCAGATTTTGCTCGACACTTTCCGGGTCGCTCATATACAAAATGCTCTTGGCCACTTGCTCGGCGGTGGTCGTTTTTCCGCACCATTTGGGACCTTCAATCAAAACCGCGCCCTTGCCCGCAAGTTTTTTGACGAGTATCGCATCCGCAATCCGCTTTTTATATTTCTTCATAATGCCAACAACTCCTTCGTGTCGCTATTACGATAGCGCTTTGTCATGCTTTCGTCAAGTATTTTCGGTTATTTATCGATATTTTTTTCGGATATTTATATTCATATAGTTCACCAGATTGTATTCACCCAAAAAGAAATCGCAAGCGCTATTCTTGCCGCTCGGTAAGAAAACCGTGAATTCCGTAAAATCCATCACCAATCTTATCATTCGGCATGTTTTCCACAAAAAGTGAATTTCTCGAAATTGACACCTGACACGTTGACAACACTGACAAACCGCCCCGTTTTGTCAACTCTGTCAAGATGTCAACTGTCAACTGTCAATTTCCGATTTTTCATTTTCCCGCCGGAATCTATTATCGGCATATCTTTCGATCCCGACTGGCTATACCGCCGGGCTGGAGGTAATATGTAGTCAATGCAAACAACAGCAAGGAGATAAGACGATGGTTTCAGGATGGATCAGACCGAAAGAAGTCGCCAGGATGGGCGGGTTTAGCAAAGCCAACGAGCAGTTCGCCGCCAAAGGCAAGCGAATCGACATTTTCGACGGAGAATACTGGATCGTGAAAAACTGAGGAGAACGGGGAAATGGAAAGAATCGTACTCACCCAAGAAGCCAGCTGGACAAACTACAAATGCCCGACCGTGACGATGCCGGTCGGCACGGTGCTGACGGTCGTCGCATGGAAGCCAGAGGGATTCAACACGCAGACCGAAGACGGCACGGACTTCTTCCTTTTCTACAATTTCATGCCCCCTGAAGGCAGGCAATTGCACGACACCTACTGGAAGTAAAACACAACCCAGCCGGGGGACGAAAGCCCCCGGCGCAATCGAAGAACGAAGCAATGAAAACCTACGATGTCGTCAACAACGAAACCGGATACCGCGAGACTTTTTACGACCTCCCTTCCGCAAAGAAGGCGATGCTGGAAAACAACGCCAAGGGCTTCATTACGAAAATCTGGCGCAACGGCGACTGGGAGCCGATGGGCGAAATCAAGCTCGCCGGGCAAAACAAGACCTTCGCCGCCAACACCCGCCAAGAAAAACCCAGCTACAAATAAGGAACAGCAAAATGACGACCGAACAAATCAGAAAAGAGATCGGCATGCGGATCGCCAACCTCGAATTCACCGCCAGCAAAATCGACCTGAACGAATACCGCGACCCGAGCCAACTGCTCGCCGCCCATCAGACCAAGGCGGGCTACGCCGCCCAAGCGGAGGAACTCCGCAACCTCCTGAAAACCATCGACAACGGGGGCGAAAAATGAGTACCCGCGCGATGATCGGACTAAAAATGCCCAAAGGAAATGTCGAAACGACCTATGCAACAGGGGGTGAAACCCTACATTCAGTAACATGCTATGCAACCCTCGCCGCATACCTCTACTTTTTCAACAGCGGTCACTAATTCTACGCCAGAAACCATCGCTGAATTCATCAAAATCCAATTCCTGATCGGTTTAAGATAATCTTGCAAGTCAATTAACATCTCCCCTAGGGATTTTTACAGTAAAATCCAACTTGCAAAAGTAATTACTTTTACAATACTAAAATATTTTTAGAAATTCTGTATAATATAGCTTGTAATTACAATCTATCATGCTATACTATTTATGGATGTTATAAGTTTAGCACGTCCGGAGAAGGAAATATAATGTCAGGCAAAAAAACAACACCGCGCAAGGTCCCAATCATGGAACACCTGAACATCGCGGAATTCAACCGAGGACAATCCTCGCGCTTGATAAGAAATCTCGTCGAGAAGGACTCAACTGCCTATATCATGAAAAACGGCAAGCCAATAGCCGTGATTATATCGAATGAACGCTATGAACGTTTATGCAAAGAAGGAGTAGATATCAATGAGTATTAACATTTCAGAGAAATCCAATTTTATATGGAAGATTGCCGATATCCTGCGTGGAGACTTTAAGCAAAGTGAATACGGTGATATTATGCTACCATTCACCGTGCTGTGCCGTTTAGACAGCGTTCTTGCGCCGACCAAAGAGACGATTCTGGAAATACACCGCAAGGATACCGGCAGAAGCGAATACGCGCGACTAGCTTTGTTCAAGGGCGCGACCGGCGGCTTGAAGTTTTATAACATCAGCGAGTTCACCTTCTCAAAGCTGAAAAATGATGCCGCGAATATCGCCGACAACCTGACCGACTACATTAAAGGTTTCTCCGAAAATGCACGGACGATCTTGGAGTCCTTTGACATATACTCGCAGATAGCCCGCTTGGAAAAAGCGAATCTGCTATATCTTGTCGTGACCAAATTTGTCGACGACATCGACCTGCACCCCGACCACGTCTCCAATAACGAAATGGGCTATATCTTCGAGGAACTTATCCGCAAGTTCTCCGAAATGTCAAACGAGACCGCCGGCGAACACTTCACCCCACGTGAGGTTATCCGTCTGATGGTTTCTATGCTGTTTACCCCGGATATGTCGCTGATCAACGAGCCGGGCTTTATGGCAAAGCTCTACGATCCGGCGGCGGGCACGGGCGGTATGCTTTCGGCGGGCATCGAATATGCCACCGAACTGAATAATCAAGCTATCATTGAGGTCTACGGACAGGAACTGAATGAAAAGACCTATGCCATCTGTAAATCAGACACGATGATTAAAGGCAAGGGCTATGAAAATATCCACCATGGCAATAGCTTTACCGAAGATGCCCTGCAGCACGAAACCTTCCACTATATGCTCTGCAATCCGCCGTTTGGTGTGGAGTGGAAAAAATACGAGAAGTTTATCCGCGACGAAAACGAACGCGGTTTTGCCGGCCGTTTCGGCGCGGGGCTTCCGCGCGTGTCGGACGGATCGCTCTTGTTTCTGCAGCATATGATTAGCAAAATGATGAAGTATGACGAAAAGGCAAAGGGCTTGACCGGTTGCCGCCTTGCTATCGTATTTAACGGCTCTCCGCTCTTCACCGGCGATGCCGGAAGCGGTGAAAGCGAGATCCGCAGGTGGATTATTGAAAACGGCTGGCTTGAAACCATCATCGCTCTGCCAGATCAGCTTTTCTATAACACGGGAATTTTAACCTATGTCTGGATTGTAACTAATCGCAAAAAGGGTGTGCGTAAAGACAAGATTCAGCTTATTGACGGCACGTCATTCTTTGAACGTATGCGCAAACCCCTCGGCGAAAAACGCAAGCTAATCAGCGAGGCACAAAAAGACGAACTGACCCGTGTATACGGCGATTTTATGGAAGGCGAGTTCTGCAAAATTTTTGATGAAAATGACTTCGCCTATTGGAAAGTGACAGTCGAGCGTCCGTTGCGGCTTAACTTCCAAGCCTCGGCGGAGCGAATAGACCGTGTCCGTGAACAGGCGACTTTTGCCGCTCTCGCAGCAAGTCGCAAACGCAAAACGGACGAAATCGCCAAAGATGTCGCGGATGGCAAGAAACAACAGGAAGCGATCATTGCCGCCATTGGCACAATTGACAGCACGGTGCTTTATAAAAATCGCGCCGAATTCGCCAAGCTGCTCCAGAAGGCATTCAAAAAAGCGGAGCTTGACGTGAAAGCACCGCTTATGAAAGCTATCCTCGCGGGACTGTCCGAAAAAGACGAGACCGCCGACATCTGCACGGATGCCAAAGGCAACCCCGAACCCGATACCGACCTGCGGGACACCGAGCAGATACCGTTCAAAGAAGATATCACTGCTTACATGAAGCGGGAGGTTCTGCCCTATGCTCCAGACGCCTGGGTAGACGAGAGCAAGACCAAGAAGGGCTACGAGATACCGTTTACGCGCCATTTCTACAAATACACGGAACTGGGCAACGCCGAGGACACCCTCCGCGATATTCAGTCACTGGGAGTGAAAATTCAGTCGGCGATCACCGAATTGTTCGGGGAGATGTGAGCGTGGAAAGATATTCAGCATACAAAGAAAGCGGTATACCATTAGTGCCGTACATTCCAGTAACTTGGGAGTCAAAGCCGCTCAAATATATCGCGACGTGCAATACTCGTGTTTTGCCAGAAAGTACCGATGAAGAAACCGAAGTCGTTTATATTGACATTGGGTCGGTAAATTATGGACAAGGTATTTGTAGCACGCAAGAATTCTCTTTTGCCAATGCTCCAAGCCGAGCAAGGCGCATCGTGAAGACAGGCGACACGATTATTTCTACCGTTCGAACTTATCTAAAAGCAATCGCCTACATAGATGAAGAATATAACGATAATATCTGCTCCACAGGCTTTGCCGTCTATACTCCAAGGAAAGATGTAAACCGTCGATACTTATTTTATTCCCTGAATGCCAACTGGTTCGTTTCGAATGTTGAGCGTTATTCTGTAGGCATAAGTTATCCTGCGATAACAAGCACAGCCTTGTCCTCGCTGAAGACAATCCTCCCCCCTCTTGCCGTGCAAGCTGCTATCGTTGCCTACCTCGACCGCCGCACTGCCGAAATCGACACCTTGCTCGCCGATCTCACGCGCCAAGCGGAGATGCTTGACCGCTATAAGCGAGACCTCATCGCGGAAGCGGTCACCAAGGGACTTGATAAATCGGCGACGATGAAGGATAGCTGCGTGGACTGGATTGGCGATACGCCTGCGCACTGGGAGACAACTAAGATTAAGTGGATGTTTGAAATCGTTAAGCGGATTTACGGCAAGGAAGACCGCGACGTGCTCTCCATTACACAATGCGGGTTGAAAGTACGCGACATAGAATCCAACGACGGGCAATTGGCGGAGTCCTATGCAAACTATCAGGTGGTCAATGTGAATGACTTCGCTATGAATTCTATGGACTTGCTTACTGGCTGGGTCGATTGCAGTCCATTCGAAGGCGTGACCAGTCCAGACTATCGAGTGTTCCGTTTTTTGCCGGGCAAGGAACAATGCCATAATTATTACAAATACCTATTTCAGATGTGCTACAAGAACCGCATATTCTATCGTTTGGGTCAAGGCGTTTCCAACCTCGGACGGTGGCGACTTCAGTCCGACCAGTTTCTGAATATGCGGTTGCCTCAACCGCCGGTCGAAGAACAAAAGGCAATTGCGAAGTATTTGGAAGGTGCGATACCGAGGGTTGAAAACCTAATTGCAGATATCACGGTGCAGATAGAAAATTTGAAGCAGTACCGTCAAATCGTCATACACGATGCGGTCACGGGCAAAATTAAAGTCGCGGAGGGATAGGCTATGACTATAAATACAACCGAGCGTACATTTGAATCCGAAATCGAATGGTGGCTCACCGAGGGCACAGTCAAGGCTGACCGCTATAAGAAAGGCAATCCCGCCGACTTTGATCGTGAGTTGGCGATGGACAAAGGCGCGGTTATCGCATTCATAAAGGACACACAGCCCGACATCTGGCAAGGGCTTTGCAGGCGGCACGGCTCCCAAACCGTCGCCGAGGCGGAGTTTTTCAAGCGTCTGAATTCGGAGCTTGCCTCACGCGGTATGATCGACGTGCTGCGTCATGGCGTGGTTGATCTTGGCATCTCCGTACGGCTTGCCTACTTCAAACCGGGCAGCGGCATGAACCAGAGCCTGTCCGCTCTGTATGCCAAGAACGTCCTACAGATAACACGGCAGGTAAAATACAGCATTGCCAACGAGAACTCTATTGACACCGTTATTTTTCTGAACGGTCTGCCGATAATTACCATCGAACTCAAGAACCCGCTCACAGGGCAGACATACAAGAACGCCATCATGCAGTATCAGAATGACCGCAATCCGCGTGAGTGTCTGCTTGCTTTCAAAAAGCGGGCTATTGTGCATTTCGCCGTAGATACCGAGGAAGCCTGGATGACGACCTGGCTTAGAAAACTCGATACGATTTTCTTGCCGTTTAACAAAGGTACCGAGGATGGCGGAGCGGGCAACCCTATCGCCGATGGCGACTATCGTACGGCCTATTTGTGGAAAGACATCCTGCAGCGCGACAGCATTCTGGATATCATCCAGCGCTTTGTGCAGGTGACGAAGGACGAAAAGACTGGCAAGGAAAAACTGATATTCCCGCGTTATCACCAGCTGGGCGTCGTTCGCAGGCTTGTCGCGGATGTTTACGCCAACGGTTCCGGCAAGAACTATCTGATTCAGCATTCGGCGGGTTCGGGCAAGTCGAACTCCATAGCGTGGCTTGCACACCACTTGGCGAACCAGCACGATGCTCGCAACGAAGTAGTGTTCCACAGCATTATCGTAATCACCGACCGCCGTGTCCTTGACAAGCAGTTACAGCGCGACATTTACAATATGGAACATAAGCCGGGCGTAGTCGTGCTTGTGGACAAAAACTCCAAGCAACTTACAACTGCGTTGAATAACGGCGACAAGATTATCGTCTGCACCTTGCAAAAATTCCCATTTGTGGATGTGCAAAAGGTGTCAACCTCCGGCAAGCGGTTTGCCATCATCGTGGACGAGGCACATTCATCGCAAACCGGCGATGCAAGCAAGCGAATGAAAGAAATCTTAGCCGATATTTCCTTGCAGGGTGACGATGCTATAGAAAAGAAACTGCACGAGTTTGCCGTGGAAGAGGCGAAAGCCGAAGCCGAGGGAAAGGACATTGACGAGGTTATCGCCGATGAAATGGCGGCACACGGTAAGCAACCGAACCTCTCATTTTTTGCTTTTACGGCTACACCCAAGCAAAAGACGCTTGAAATCTTCGGGCAAAAATCCTCCAGCGGTAAGCCGGAACCGTTTCATCTTTACAGTATGCGACAGGCTATTGAGGAACACTTCATTTTCAACGTGCTCGAAAATTACACGACATACGAGACCTATTTCCAAATCGGAAAGAAAATTTCCAGCGATCCTGTGTATGGCAAGACCCTGGCAAACAAGGCGCTCGGCAAATACATGAGTCTCCACCCGCACAATCTCGCGCAGAAGGCGGAGGTCATCATCGAGCATTTCCGCAGTCAGGTACAGCACCGTATCGGCGGTCAGGCAAAGGCGATGCTTGTGACAGGTTCCCGCCTTCACGCCGTACGGTATTTCTTTGAGTTCCAACGCTACATAAAAAAGATGCACTATGACTTGGGCATCTTGGTAGCGTTCTCCGGAACGGTCAAAGATAAAGTCAGTGGAGAAATCAAAGAGTACACCGAGTCCAACCTGAACAAATTCCCGGACAACGAGACCGTGGAGAAATTCGACACTGCCGAGTATCAGATTCTAATCGTCGCCGAAAAATATCAGACCGGCTTTGACCAACCATTGTTGCACACGATGTATGTCGATAAGAAACTGTCTGGCATCAAGGCCGTGCAGACTCTTTCTCGCGTCAATCGTTCGTGCCGCAGCAAGACAGAGACGTTTATTTTGGATTTCGTCAACTCCCGCGAGGATATCGAAAAGGCTTTCCAAAACTATTATCAAGCGACGGGGGTGTCCGAAACGACCGACCCCAACGTCATCTACGACATCAAGAATACGCTTGATGGCTTTATGCTCTATAGGAAAGATGAAATTAACGATTTCGGCAAGGTGTTCTTTAGGGAGAGTAAGCAACAAGGCAACATTGACCTTGCGAAGCTGAACGCGTTCATCGATCCCGCTGTCGAGAAATATAAGGCACTGACCGAAGAGCAGGATAAGATGGATTTTAAAGGCGCACTTGCGAAGTTTATTCGCCTGTATGCATTCCTTACACACATTATCAATCTCGGTGACGAGGAACTCCATAAGTTCCATGCTTATGCCAAGTGTCTGCTTCGTAAGTTGCCGAAAGATGATACTGAACGCACTCCAGACATTGGCAACGATGTAATGCTCCAGTATTACAGGGTGCAGAAAGTATCCGAGGGTTCTATCGCGCTGGCAAAAGAGGACGGCGTTCTGAAAAGCAAAACCTCCGGTACGGGCTTGCCATTTGAAGACGAAAAAGAAATTCTGTCTGCTATCATTCAAAGCCTTAACGAACGCCTCGGCACAAATTTCACAGAGATGGATAAGGTATTGGAACAGTTCGTGCAGGATATGGCCGACAATCAAGAAATGGTTTTACGTGCGAAGAATCCGCTCGACCTCTTCAAAATCATATACGATAATACTATTGTGGACGTGGTTTTGGGGCGTATGGCAAAGAATCAAGAGTTTTGCGAAAAATATCTCGAAGACGAGAATTTTAGACGTGAGGTCGATGGAATACTGTTGCCGCTTGTGCACGAACGGTTGTCGAAGATATAGGAGGCACATTCCGACGTAAGTGCACGGTTCCCCACGATTGAAGACTGATAGAACTCTTCAACGCGGCTGGTCGTCGAATCAGAAAGCAGAAGCTCGCTGAATGGTAGAAGCACGTGAACAATGCAGTAGCGAAAAAAATCATTGACTTCGGCTGGCCGCCGGAGCGACAAAGGAGCAAGCGACGATATGAGCAAACATGAAAATACTGAGATAAGAAAGACAAAACGCAAGTTGACTGATTTGAGCGTGGAAGAATTATGTGGTTTTGTACAGGAGCTTTGCGCGATCAATAAGGATAACCGCCTTTTTGCCGACATGTTTCTTGGTAATGACGCCGAACAATGCTTTAAGGCAACGCAAAAGAAAATCGAAAAAGCGCTGTCATACAGCTGGAATCGTCGCGGAGAAACTACAAAGATTTGGAATTTCAAGGAAGTCGGTTTATGGCTGAAAGCGTATCGGATGTTCCGAAAAGATTTGGCCGAACTGGCGGAATTGTACATTTACGCCGCCGAAACCGGCAATCAAATCACGTTGGACATGGGAGATATTGACGAGAGGTATTACGAGAGCATGGAAAATCTCTTCGAGGCGGCTTGTGCCGCTGTGAATGACATTCCATCAGGAGAAAGCCGCTCTGAGTATATTGATAAATTGAAGTCCATCGCTCAAAGTACTGACGGGATCGGTTGGGGGTATCATGACTCCATGGAGGATATCTTCTTTGAAGCCTTTGATGAAAATGAAAAATGACCTTGGAGTTCTCGTGGTTTGACGCAATATAGGAGAAAGATTTTGAATACATTTTTACATTTTTTGCCGAAATTGAAAAATATCCCATTGATTACATCATGGGAGCTTGCCGAGCTTGCCGAGATGAAGGGTCGTCAGGAACTTTACACCAAGCAATCGCCGCAACGATTGAAGCGGATGCGTGAATTTTCCATGATTGAAAGCGCAGTATCCTCCAACCGTATCGAGGGAATCGCCATTGACGAAAAAAGAGTGGGAACGGTTCTTTTTGGCAATACGAATTTGCGGGATCGCAACGAAGAAGAAGTTCGCGGTTACCGCAATGCCCTTGAGTTGATTCACGGTCAGTTCGACAAATTGCATCTCTCTCTGGACACCATTTGTCGGCTTCACGCGCTTTCCCGTCCGGGAATGTGGGATTCCGGTAAGTTCAAGGAAAAATCAGGCGACATCATTGAAACCTACCCGAACGGAACATCGCGCATCCGCTTCAAGACCGTCGAACCGGAAAATGTCGCCGAATATCTTGACCACGCCATCAATGATTATGCTGAGATTATTCGAGACAACCGTATTTCGCCATTAATCGCATTGGCGGCATTTAATTTTGACTTCCTCTGCATTCACCCGTTCAGGGATGGCAACGGCCGAGTTTCACGACTTCTTTTGCTCTTGATGTTCTATCAACTTGGATATGAGGCCGGGCGTTATGTCAGCATCGAAAAAATGATCGAGTCCACCAAAGAACAATACTATGAAACGCTGGAGTTGTCGTCGCGTGATTGGCATACCGGAAAACATGATGCCTGGCCGTATATCAATTACCTGCTCTTTACTTTCAAAAATGTCTATAAGGACTTCGAGAGCCGCTTTGAATCCACAAAATCGCCACGCGGAGAAAAAACCGGGCAGATTATTCGGACTCTCAATGAATTTACAACGGAGTTTTCGTTGAAAGAAGTCGAGCAACGCTGTCCCGGAATCAGCCGGGATATGATTCAAACCGTTATGAAGCAGAACGCGACATATCTGCAATGCTCCGGGCATGGTGCTGGCAGCCGTTGGCGGCGAATAGAGGTAATACCCTCTAATAAGGGCAATAATAATGGTAATGAAGAAATGGACTTGCCTTGAAATCCTGGCAGCGACCCAGGGCAGGCGATGAGAGCATGACGGGAAATATGGAATTTATCCCCCCGTATAATGCAAAAAACAAAGGTCGCTGATTTGTGGCATCGGACACATGCTCATGGAATAGTTTGAGCGGAAACCGCAGACATAGGATTCTGAGGTGGATTCAGAAATAGGCGAATTTCAGATTCGCAGAGAATCCTCCACCATCTTCGTTACTACGCCAGTCCATGTGACTGGCTTTTTTGTTTTCCGCCCCGAAACTTGAGCTCAATTCGGCCTTGCGGCATATCGTTTTTGCGATCGGACACGGCTTCCATCGGCGCAATCTGCTCAACTGCTCAGATTTCTTGGCATCGACCCGTGTCACCTCCGATTTTAGACACAGGCAGTAAGTCGTTGATCATCAGCAAAGTCATATTCTACCATTCCGGTCATTATGAAAACGCCATAAACGGAGTAGCAGTCGAGATACGAACCGAAGGCCTCTTCTCCGGTTTGTGCCATAAATCAAAGCTCCTTTTGAGTACGGAGAGCAGGTAACTGAAAGATCTTCAATTTGAGATAGAAATAGTCTCTGAAGCCGTATGCCTGGCGCATGAGCCAGCGGATTTTGTTATTGAACCCCTCGGTGGATGCATTGCTGAGCCGGTCATAGGTCCAGTAGGTGATAATTCCCTTTAACTTTTCCCGTATCGTCTTTGCCATGGCGATAAGTTCCGGACTTCCGGTGGCTTCCGCCAGAGTCGCCCATCTCCGGAATGCCGCTCTGGCCTCCAGTGCATTTTCGGCGGTCGCATAAATGCTTCTCAACGATTCCTTGAACATATGAGCGTCAGCCAGTTCCCTGAAGTGTTTTCGCATATTTCCGAGAATCAGCAAGCCGTCCGCGTCCAAGTCTTCCATATTCCGGAGAAACAACATTCTGAGGCGTTTGAACTGGCTCCGCTGGGAGGCGTCAAGTTCGGCGATGTATCTTCTTCGGAGTTTATCCAGCCGTTCATTCATCAGTTTGTGATGTATACCGTTGCGGAATGATGAACCGCAATTGTACCAGACGGACGTATTCCTTGATTTTGATGTCTTTGACCCTCGGCGTACACCGGAACCGTCGCTTTGCGGGATTGTTCGCGTCGTAACGCCCGTAGATATTTGAAATCGAACAGCGTGAAATTTTATACCGCCCGCACCACTGATAACATTGCAATACTGCATCGAAAAAGCGTTGCGGAAACATTAATAGTGTTGCATAATTGCAATGCCTCCAATACGACATTTTTGGTGTAAGTATTTAGCAACAAACGCTATTTGTGAATTTAATACTGAACTGGCACGATATATGCTGAATCAACAACAAAATTTATAAACAGGGGTTTGCGGAATTGAAAATTGCGATTACCGAATGGAATGATCGAATTGCTCCGGTTTTTGATGTAACCGGGCAGGCGATAATTCTGGAGGTAAACGATGACGGTATTGTCCGTGAAGAGAAAATCGCCCTGCCGGAAGGATGTCCCCGTGAGAAAGTCTTGTTTTTGCGGGAACAGGATGTGCGGCAGTTGATCTGCGGCGCGATTTCCTGTCACGCCAGAATGGAGGCGGAAATCGCCGGCATAAAAGTACATGGCTTTATCGCCGGAGATTACCATGAGATCATCGCCGCGTGGCGGAAGGGGCTTTTGTCTCGGGCTCAATATGCGATGCCGGGTTGCGGACGCCAGAAGCGGTGTTGCCGACGGCAGCGAGAGCGGAACAATTCCCCCAATGACATTGAGCAGGAAAGATAAACTGCCCGGCGGGTTGAATTGACGCCGGGCAACAGGGAGAAATCATGAAAATCGCAGTGACGACAAGTGGAAATGACCTGGACGGAAATCTTGATGCGCGATTCGGAAGAGCGCCGCATTTCCTGATTATTGATTTGGAAACCAACAGTTTCGACATCATCGACAATGCGCAGAATTTGAATGCGTCTCAGGGGGCCGGAATTCAGGCTGCAACCACCGTGGTCAATGCCGGAGTTCAGGTTCTGATCACCGGGCATTGCGGTCCCAAGGCGTTCCGGGTGTTGAAAGAGGCCGGAGTTCGAATTTTCAATACCGAGGCAAAAACGGCAAGAGAAGCAATGGAACTTTACACCCGAGGGCAACTGATTGAAGCGACGAGTGCCGACGTAGAAGGACACTGGATGTAATGCAAACGTATCCGGACTGCATCCCATGTCTGCTGCAGCAGGCACTGAAGACAATACGACTCTGCGATATCAAGGAAGGCCGTGTTTTTCCCGTCATGAAACGTATCCTCAGGTGTGCAACCAATTTCGACCCCTGCCTGTCTCCGCCGGAGATGGCGATGTACATTCACCGGATTATCCGGGAAGAGTGCGGGAATGCCGACCCGTACTCCGAGATGAAACAGCAGGCGATTGCCGCGGCGTTGAGTCATGAGGATCGTATCCGGGAAGTGATTGCGGCTTCGAAAACGCCATTCCTTGCCGCAGTGCGGTTTGCCCTGGTGGGGAATGTTCTGGATTTTGCCATATTCGACTGGAATCCGCGACAACTCGAAGAACAATTGGAGATGGCGCTGCATCAGCCGATCGACGAAACGGCATTGGCCCGGCTTGAAAAAGAGGTGGAGTCCGCAACGAAAATCATGGTGCTGGGGGATAACGCGGGCGAATCGGTTTTCGACAAACTGCTGATCGAACAGTTGGGACACAAGCAGGTGATATACGCGGTGCGCGGCAAGCCGACGATCAACGATGTCACCATGACCGATGCCATTGCTTCCGGATTGAGTGGGGTGGCAAGGCTTCAAAGCAATGGATCGGATGCGCCGGGAACTTTGCTTGCGCGGGTTTCGGGCGATTTTTTGCATGAGTTCAATTCCGCGGATCTGATCATCGCCAAAGGGCAAGGGAACTATGAATCGCTGAGCAGTTCCGATCAGAAGATTTTCTTCTTGACACAAATCAAATGTCCGGTGATTGCCCGTGATCTGCAAAGGCCTGTCGGTGATTGGGTCATCACGGAAAGCAGAGCTGCGATCCATTCCGGAAGAAGTGAATGACGCTGAAAACCATGCAACCATATTTAGCAGTACATGTCATCGGCGATAAAGTATTGCAAACCTCGGCGGCTCCGATTGCGGAAATAACCGATCAAGTCCGAGAGATGGCACAACGGATGATTGCAACCATGCTCGCCTTTAACGGGATCGGATTGGCGGCGCCACAGGTCGGCATAAGCCTCAGACTGGTGACCTTGGGGGTGCCGACCCGCGGCAACGGCAACACTCCCGGAGAAGCGGTGCTGTTGCCGCAGATGCCACTGGTTCTGATCAATCCCCGCATCATTTCCCATTGCGAAGAGACCACAATGCATGAAGAAGGATGCTTGAGTGTTCCGAGTATTTATGGTCACGTGGAACGTCCGTCCGTGGTGGTATTGGAAGCGCTGAAACTCGATGGTTCCCGACTGGTTATTGAATGCGGTGGATTGCTGGCCTGCTGCATTCAGCATGAGATCGATCATCTGAACGGAACTTTGTTTGTGAAACGGGTCATTTCGGATGAACAGTATGAAATACGTCGTAAAGCGGATGAACTGAAACGGCGATACGGCATGATGAATTATATCCGAACCTCTCCCTGAAATTCGGACTGAAAACGCGGAAGGGCATGAAAATGCAAGAGACAAAATATATCTTCGGTCCGGTTCCGTCACGACGGCTTGGAAGATCGCTGGGCATTGATCTGGTGCCGTATAAAACCTGTTCGTTCGACTGCGTCTATTGTCAGTTGGGGCGGACAACGGCGAAAACACTGGAGCGCAAGGCGTATTTCCCGCTGGACGAAATCATCGGGGAAGTGGACCGGAAGCTGAAGGAGAACTGCGCGTTTGATTATATTACCCTGTCCGGCTCGGGCGAACCGACGCTTCACTCCCGAATCGGCGAATTGATCGAAGCGATTAAAAAGCGCACCGGCAAGCCATTGGCGGTCATAACCAACGGGTCGCTGCTCTGGGACGAGGACGTTCGCTCCGCCCTGATGCCGGCCGATGTCGTGGCGCCCTCCCTGGATGCCGGAACGCAGGAATATTTCGAAATGGTGAACCGTCCCTGTCCGGACTTGCGCCTGGACAAGGTGGTGGACGGATTGGAAGCGTTTTCGCGGAAATTCAAAGGAAAAATGTGGCTGGAGGTTTTTCTGCTGGGCGGGATATTCGATCCCCGTTCCCGGGCGAAGGAAATCGCGGAACTGACAAGGCGAATCAATCCGACGCTGATTCAATTGAATACGGTAGCGCGTCCGCCCTGTGAAAGTTTCGCCGTGCCGGTGCTCCGGGAAGTGATGATGGAACTGCCGTCATATTTTTCCGGCCCGGCCGAGGTGATCGCGGACTTCGCGGCCAAATGGGAAAACACGACCCGTCCGCCAAACCGGGAGGAAATCCTCCATCTGCTGTCACGCCGTCCCTGTAAAAGCAGGGATGTCGCGGCGAGTCTGGGGATTCACCACCTGGAAGTGCTGAAGATACTGGAAGAACTGGTACGGGAACGGGTCCTCGCGGTTACGGAAGAGAACAATGAAACCTTTTATACGGTATTGCTCCGGCGAGTAATTCGGCTTGCGCCTTGAGTATGTTTCTTATGGTCAACGCAAGCTGATTTAGCCGCCGAAGCAATAATCACTCGGAACTCGGAAGGGCAAAGATGAAAATAGCAGTAGCCTCCGGAAAGGGAGGAACCGGGAAAACCACCATCGCGCTGGCGCTGGCGGAAGCCGCCGGCAAGGAGACGGAATTGCTCGATTGCGATGTCGAGGAACCGAATTGTCATTTGTTCATAAAGGCGGAATCGACAAAGGAACCGGTGACCGTTCTGAAGCCGGTGGTGAAGGAGCAGCTCTGCAACGGATGTCGCCGTTGCAGTGAAATCTGCCAGTTCAATGCCATCGCCTTATTGGGGAAAAAGGTTTTGCTGTTCCGCGACTTGTGCCACGGATGCGGCGGATGCGTCCGGGTTTGTCCGACCGGAGCGTTGACCGAGGAGCCGTACCGGATCGGGGAAGCGGGAAGCTGCCGGGTGAACGATTTGACGCTGACCGACGGATATCTGGCAATCGGGCAGGCCATGTCACCGCCACTGATCCGTGCGGTCAAGGAACGCACTGGAAAAAACACCGGGCATGTGATCATCGACAGTCCGCCGGGAACATCGTGCCCGATGGTGGCGGCGGTCCGGGATTCGGACTTTGTCGTCCTGGTTACGGAACCGACTCCGTTCGGTCTGCATGATTTGACCCTGGCGGTCGATACCGTACGGATGTTGAAGTTGCCGCTCGGAGTCATCATCAACCGTTCCGACAGCGGAGATGACCGGGTGAGAAAATATTGTGAAGCCGAAAAAATCCCGATACTGCTGGAAATTCCGAACCGGCGGGATATCGCCGAGGGGTACTCACGGGGAGAAATGCTCCTGGAGGTCGCGCCGGAGCTGAGGCCGGAATTCGAGCGGGTGCTCGAAACCATTGAAGCGGCGTTGACACGGGAGTCGGAAAAATGAAAGAATTGGTCATCATCAGCGGCAAGGGCGGCACCGGAAAAACCAGCCTGACCGCATCGCTTGCCGGTTTGGCGGGAAACGCGGTCCTGGCGGATTGCGACGTTGACGCGGCGGATTTGCACTTGCTGCTCCACCCTGTCGTACAGGCGAAACACGAATTCATCAGCGGGCATGAGGCTGTAATCGATGCCCACCGCTGCCGGAGCTGCGGTGTCTGTCTCGATTTGTGCCGCTTCCGGGCGATCCGGATGGTCAACTGCATCGCGCAAATAGACCCTTACTCCTGCGAAGGATGCAAAGTCTGCGTGGAATTCTGCCCGGCGCGGGCGATCGACTTTCCGGTGCGGGTTTGCGGCGAATGGTATGAATCGGAAACCGGGTATGGTTCCATGGTGCATGCGAAACTGGCTCCGGCGGCGGAAAATTCCGGCAAACTGGTGGCGCAAGTCCGCAAGGCGGCCAAAGAAATTGCCGAGCGGCGGGGTGCCGGGCTGATTCTGGTGGACGGTCCGCCGGGAATCGGGTGCCCGGTGATTGCTTCCGTCGGCGGAGCGTCCGCGGTGCTGGTGGTCACCGAACCGACGGTATCCGGAGAACACGATCTGGAGCGGGTGCTGAAACTGGCCGCGCACTTTGGAATTCCGGCGATGGTCTGCGTCAACAAGTGGGACCTGAACCGGGAAGCGACTGCGCGGATTGAAAACAACGCCGCAAAAGCGGGAGCGCAACCGGTCGGACGGATTCCCTATGACAAGGTCTTTACCGAGGCCATGGTCAACGGGAAACTGGTGATTGATTATGCCCGTTCGGATGCGGCAAAAAGTATCGTTAAAATATGGGAGAGAGTATGTCAGACGATGTGAAAAACGGCGGCCGGTCCGGCTGCTGCGAAACTTGCTCGGAACAGGACGAGAAGAAAATGTTGGCGGAATGCCTGAATCGGATTCATCACAAAATTCTGGTAATGTCCGGCAAGGGAGGCGTCGGCAAAAGCACGGTAGCAGTAAACCTGGCGGTGGCGCTATCCATGGCGGGGAAGAAGGTCGGACTCCTCGATGTGGACATTCACGGACCCAGTGTCCCGACCATGCTGCATTTGACGGAAGAGCGGCTTACAACGGAATGTGACAAAATACTTCCGGTCCGGATCGGAGAATTGAAGGTGATGTCGATCGGATTCCTGCTCCGGGAACAGGATGACGCGGTCATTTGGCGCGGGCCGATGAAAATGAGTGTAATCAAACAATTTCTGACCGAAGTGGAATGGGGAGAACTCGATTATCTGGTGATTGACTCCCCGCCGGGAACCGGTGATGAACCGCTGTCGGTCTGCCAACTTATCGACCATGTCGATGGAGCGGTCGTGGTGACAACGCCGCAAGAGGTCTCTGCCGCCGATGTCCGCAAATCGATCGATTTTTGTCTGAAGCTGAATCTTCCGGTTCTGGGGATCGTGGAAAACATGAGTGGATTCGTCTGTCCGAAATGCGGTGAAATCACGGAAATCTTTAAATCCGGGGCGGGTGAGGCGCTCGCAGATAAATTCGGTCTGCGGCTGCTCGGAAAAATTCCGCTGGATCCCCAGGTCTGCAACGCTGGAGACAGCGGGAAACCATTCGTCTATCATTTTTCCAAAACGGCGACGGCCAAAGCGTTCGAGCCGATTATCGTGCCGATCTTGGCGTTGTCGGAAAAACACAAGAGAAACAGATCATCCAACCAGGAAAGTAAAGCTATGAAAATCGCAATTCCCCTCGCCGCCGGAAAACTCTGCATGCATTTTGGGCATTGCGAGCAATTCGCCTTGATCGATGTTGACGCCGCCGGAATCATCACCGGGAAAACGCTGGTTACGCCGCCTCCGCATGAGCCCGGGCTGTTGCCCAAGTGGCTGGCGGAAAAGAGCGTCACCCAAATCATCGCCGGAGGCATGGGACAGCGGGCGCAGGAGTTGTTTTCCGAAAGCGGAATCGCCGTCGTCACCGGTGCAATGGGCGACACCCCGGAACAACTGGTCGTGGAATTCTTGGCCGGCACCCTGATTACCGGAGCCAATACCTGCGATCATTGATCGGGAATGGGAAAGTGAACAAGTACCATCCGCATTGTCTGCTTTGCGGTGACAGAAATCCGTGGGGTCTGAAACTGCGGTTTACCGCCGCCGAGGGCGGTGGAGTCCGTGCCGCATACAAAGGACACCGTATTCTGGAGGGATATGATGGACTGCTGCATGGAGGCGTCATCGCCTCGCTGCTGGATTCGGCGATGACCAACTGTCTGCTGCTGCAGGGCATTGAGGCCGTGACCGGAGAATTGAACATCCGCTACCTCCGCCCTGTGCCCTGTAACGCCGAATTGGAGCTGTGGGCGCGAGTAGCCACGGAAAGGCGGCCGCTGTATGTGCTGACTTCGGAATTGGTGATAGAAGGACATTGTGCCGCACGGGCGTCCGCCAAGTTCATGATAAAAACTTGAATATTGTGTTATGGCAAAAATAAAAAAAGGAATCATATCATGCCGGTCACGAAAGCGATGAAGGCTTATACCCAGGAGAAACTCAACTGTGCGCAAAGCGTATTGCGCGGGTTTCAGGAACGCTTGAAACTGGACGAGGATCAAATTGTTGACGCCAGGCAATGGGGCGGTGGCCGTGCCGAAAACGGGTGCTGCGGAGCGCTGTACGCCGCCGGCCTGTTGATTCGGGAAAAGGAAGCAAAAGAGTCAATCCACCGGCGTTTTGCCGCAGCGGCCGGATCGGACAGATGCCGGGAAATTCGGCAATTGGGACGGCTTTCCTGCGGCGAATGTGTCGAACTTGCGGCCGGGTTGTTGGCGGAAAAATTGGCGATCCGGTAACACATTGCCCATACCCGAAGGCGGAAAAAAGAGAGTGAGGTTCCAGGTCATGAACAAAGCCGTCATCACGATTGTTGCGGACAATGTTTCCGATCATGGATTGACCCCGGAACACGGCTTGTCGTTTCTGATTCAGACTGAATGTGAATCCATCGTATTCGATATCGGGCAAAGTGAAACCGTTTTCTCCAACGCGGCGATTCTGGGAATCGACATGGCGGAACCGCAAATGCTTGTGCTGAGCCACGGGCATTATGACCATACCGGCGGCATCGCCGAACTGTTGCGGATCAATCCGGAGATGATGGTCTATTATCATCCCGACGCGACGATCACACGCTTCAGCCTTCACCCCGGAAAGCCGGGGAAAGAGATTCCTGAATCCGTGAAAGAAACACCGTGTTTCTCTCATTATTGTTATTATGCTA
>JBEBTY010000035.1:0-30787 GCA_040393525.1 Victivallis vadensis
TATAGCATAATAACAATAATGAGAGAAACACGGTGTTTCTTTCACGGATTCAGGAGAGCACTATTTCAATTCGGATACTGACATATTTTTTATTTTTTTTGTTTTAAAAAAGCGGGTGAACGGCTATGTCAGCTCAGATCGAAATGGAATCGAATCGGCGGCGCCGGGGCGGCTTACCGTGATTGCCGAAGCGCGGCTTGCAAGCGCCATGGCGGCGCGAAGCGTCATGCCCTCTAAAAGTCCAGCGAATAGATAGCCGATAAAAGTATCTCCAGCACTGGTCGTGTCTGCCACTTTTGCCGGAAACGGCGGGAGTTGCGCAAAGGCGTCGTCGTCCAGAAAAGCCGCGCCCTCTTTCCCGAGTGTCAAAATCACCCGGCAATCGGGGTATTTCTTCGCCAGTGTTCGCAGGATTGTCTCCGGATCTTCCGCTCCGGAGACCCCGGCGCCTTCGATCTCATTTACGATCAGATAGCTCAGAAGTTCCAGCGGGAGCGTCTTCGCCGCCACCGGATCGAACGGAGCAAAATTGAACGCCGTCCGGATTCCACGGCCATGTGCCTTCTTCAAAATCAGTTCCAGAGAGTTGATCTCGTTTTGCAAAAGTAAAATTCCGTCGCCGACCGCGTCGAGCGCCGTGTCGATCTCCGCTTCAGTGATCGCACGATTCGCGCCACCGTAGAGAATGATCGCGTTCTCCCCTTTGTGATCCACCTGAATGACTGCATGTCCGGTCGGCACATCCCCTTCGGTGACCAGCGAAACATCGACTCCCGCTTCGGCCAGCGCGTCGCGCAACATCCTGCCGTCATGCCCGATCTTACCTGCGTGCATCACCTGCGCCCCCGCGCGAGCCAGCGCCACGGACTGATTCAAACCTTTGCCGCCGCAACCAACCGAATAACTCTCCGAACCCAGCGTTTCACCGGGGCGGACAAAGTGATCAAGACGGTAGACGTGATCCAGGTTGAGGGAGCCGAGGCAGATGATTTTCGACATGGTTACGCAAGCTCCTCCGCGAGTTGTTTCAGTTGGGCAAGGTCAAGTTTTCCGCTGCCAAGCAACGGCAGATGTCCGATTTTCACAAAGTCTTCCGCCTTGGGAATCCAGAGATTCGGCAGTTTCTTTTTCCGCAATTCTTCGATCACTGTTTCCGGATTCAGGTCTTCCGGTGTGTAGAACACGACCAGGCGCTCTCCCCGTTTCGCATCGCTCCGCCCGGCGACGGCGATTTCGCGTTCCTCACTGCCGCGGAAGTCGGCAATCGCCTGCTCCACCACTTCATGTGGAACCATTTCGCCGCCGATCTTGCTGAACCGTGAAGCGCGCCCGGTGATGTAGACATAACCGTCGCGGTCGATTCGCGCAATGTCGCCAGTGTTGTAATAACCGTTCTGAATCACCCGGGCAGTCAGCTCCGGATCGTTCAAATACCCTTTCATGACCAGGCCGCCTTTGACCTGCATCAAACCAGGCTGATCGGGACCAAGCTCGACTCCGGTTGCCGGGTCAACCACACGGACGTGGATGCCGGGCAGAGGAATACCGATGCTCCCCGGATGATGGGCGTGGATGCCAAGCAGGTAAATGGAGTTGCAGAGATTGACGGTCACGATCGGAGAAAGTTCCGTACAACCGTAGCCCTCCACCACCTCCAGCCCTGTCAAGTCACGGAATTTCGCGGAGAGCTCCGGGCGAAGCCGTTCCGCACCGGTGATGACCAGCCGCAATGACTTCAACTGTTCGGCCGTTGCCTTTCGTATATAACCCTGCAAAAAAGTCGGCGTGGCGGTCAGCAGTGTGATCTTGTGCTCCGCAATCACGTTTACCACGCCTGTCGCGTCAAGCGGATTGGCAAGATAGATCACCGGGGTTCCCGAAAGCGCCGGGAATGCGAATTCCACCGTGAATCCATAAGCGTGGAACAAGGGCAGATTCCCGACGATCTTATCATGTTTGCTCCAAAGAATCATTCGCCAGAACGACCACAAATCGCAGTTGATGTTGCGGTGCGTGAGCCGTACCGCCTTCGGCTTGCCCGTCGAGCCGCTGGAGAAAAGCAAAACCGCCTCGCGCCCGACGTTGAACGCACTCTCCGGCGCGACCTGGCGCATCAACACTCGAAAGGGAAGAAACAATGCGGTTAAAATCGTTGCGCGCTTCTCCGACTTCGTCACCTGTTTCGCCACGTCTTCGAGGAAGACCATTCCCGGTTTCGCCTCCCACCCGAGTTTGGTCAGGAATTTCCGGCTGGTGAGAATCGCGTTGATCCCCGCCTGTTGCGCCGCTTCGAGCGCTACTTCCGCTCCGGCGCTGAAATTAATGACCGCCGGAGTTCGCCCGGCAAAAAGAATTCCCAGAAGCGTTGCCGCCATTGGCGTGCAATTCGGCAGCAAAACTCCTATATAACGCGATTTCGGCTTGGCTTTACGAATCCGTTTCGCCAGAACCAGTGCCCGGACGAGCATCTCAAAATTAGTCACCTTCGTCCCATCCGCGTCGAAATAGGTCGTTCGGAAAGGATGCCGCTTTGCCCTTTTCGCAAATGCCACATGAAGCGGGAGTTCGCCTGGCTGCGGCGCAGCTTCGGCTTCTGCTCCCAGTTCGGAAATTAACTGGCGATACTCAAACGCGGAGAGTTCCGGCGACGCAGGTCGCCCGACCTTCACGCTGAAGTTGATCGGCCACATCACAGGGGCGCGGAATTTGAGTTTTCCGTTATGAATATTGAAGAGTCTTCCCCAAAGCATTCCAATCCGAATCGGAATGACGGTGACGTCCACTCCCGACGGGAGCAACGGTGCAACGCCGGAGCGGAAACGCATCAATCCGCCGTTCCCGGAAATTCCACCCTCCGGGAACAGGCAAAGTACCCGGCCATGTCGCAGTTCTTCCTGCGCCCGGTCGAAAAATCGGCGCATCGCCTTGGGCCGGTTGGCGGGAGGAACCCGGATCACGCCGAGGCAGCGAAAGATAAATCGAGTCGGCAAAAAGTTCACCACCTCGCGACGAACCATAAACCGCACCGGGCGGCGCGACACCGACTGAATCAGCAACATGTCGATCAAAGAAACATGGTTCGATACAATCAGCACCGGGCCGGAATCCGGAATGTTCTCCACCCCCTCCACACGTAGCCGAATGAGCGAGTGGCGCATCAAGAAAAGCACTAATTTCAACAATCGTGCCGGTTGAAGCACCAGCAATAGCGCAAAAATTGACAAAAAACCAACAAAAACGATCAAAATCAACCAACTGAGAGGGGTCATCCGGCAATCACTCCAAGTTACGCAGCTGCTGCCGGAACGCGTCCAACGTCGGGCAATTCAGATACGGATTATCCTTTTTCTCCTCCCCGAGCGTACGAAACGGAACCGTCCCGTAATTGTGCCCGGAGTAAATCACAATCGAGTCCGGCAACGGCAAAACTCGCTTTGTCAGTGAATCGAACATCTCTTTGGAACGGCAAAATCCGACGCTGCCGACAAACAGCGTATCCCCGGTAAAGAGTGCAGAGTCGTCGGAAAGGCGGAAGCAAATCGAATCCCGCGAGTGCCCCGGCGTGGCGATCGCTTCGATCCAGCCACTCCCGAACGGTAACTGCTTGCCATTGCTCACGGAAACATCTCCGCCGAACGGATTGCTCGGGTGGCTCACCACGGCGGCAGGGAAATTTGCGCGCACTTCACCAAGGCATTCGCTGTGATCCTGGTGCCCATGGGTCAGCAGAATATAACGGGGCGTGAGGTTGCCCGCTTCGGCAAGCGCACAGAGAATCACGCTGCAATCTCCCGTGGGGTCAACCAACGCCGCGTCTCCGTTCTCCGCCGTGATCAGGTAGGAAAAATTGTGGTCGAACCCGCCGACCGCCAGCTGCCGTACTGTAAATGCCATCGTATTACCCTTCCAGAAGCGCCAGCGAGAGCGCAGCGTAATCGCCGATTGACTCCCCGAGCGCGGCGGGAACCACCCGGCAGCAAGCCGCCGAACCGGACAGCGCCTCCGTCATGATGCTTCGCTCCATCGCAGGCCGCAACAACGCTTCGGAACGAGCAAAAATGCTGCCGATCACAATGAGTTCCGGATTCAAAATATCAATCAAAAGCGCCAGGCCGCGACCGAGGTGGCTGCCGCATTCGTCGTAGATGGAGAGCGCCAATGCGTCACCGCTCTCAGCGGCTTCCCCGACGATTTTTGCGCTTAAGTTCGGCAGTTCCGAGAGTGACGGGCACCATGCCACGCGCCGCCCCATCTGGAGTTCTTCCCGTGCCCGCGTCGCCGCGAGTTGGGCAATCCCTCCGCCGGAGCAGAAGCCCTCGAACGAACCGGCTTTCCCGAACCCGACCGGCCCGAAAGGAGCGAGCCGAAGATGCCCGCACTCTCCGGCCGCGTCACATGCGCCGCTGTAGAGGCGACCATCCAGAATCAACCCCGCGCCAAGCCCGGTGCCGAAGGTGAGAAAAAGCATGCTCTGCACGCCGCGTCCCGCGCCGAATTTCCACTCCGCCACCGCTCCGGCATTGGCGTCGTTCTGAAGCAGAACCGGGCGGCCGAGCTTCGCCTCGATAATTGCCCGCGCCGGAACGCCGTCCCATCCGGGAAGGTTCGGCGGGGAGAGAATCAGTCCGCGACGGCTGTCGAGCGGGCCGCCGCAGGAAACACCGCAGCCATGTACCGCGGCAAGCGGAATCTCGTGCTTCGCGCAGAACGCCGTCCCCAGATCGGCCATCCGCTCCAGGCATGCCTGCGGAGTGGCGGCGTCCCGGGTCGGGAACTGTTCTTTCTCCAATATCATCAGCGAACCGTCGGAAGCAGCCGCGCCGAGAATCACGGCGCACTTGGTTCCGCCGACGTCGAATCCGAGAAGGTGTTTTTGTTCCATTGGGTTTTGCGCGTATCCTGTTCGGGGTCAGCCCCGTTTTTCGTCCTGTTCCTTGAGATAGTTCAGCGCCGCGGCGACTCCGGCGTAATAACCGATGTCGCGACGAAGTTCGGAGGAAACGAGTTCGCACGCCTCCATCGGCTCCTTCCAACAGAACTGCGGGAGGTATTTTTTGATCGGGTCGGTGTAGAGGTCGCCCACTGCCCAGGCCAGCGTTCCGAGCACCAGCCGCTCGGGATTGAACACGTTGATGTACATGCCGAATGCCTGCGCGTTACGAAGGCTCATCTCGTCCCACAACGCCACGGCGTAGGGATCGTTTGCACGTACCGCTTTCTCCAGCGGAAGCATGTCGATGTCTTCGACCTTGCCATTCACCAGCTGCATAATCATGCTGTCCGGCTTGTCTTTCAACTCTTCCTGCATCCGCTGGGCGAGCGCGCGGCCACCGGCGTAGGCTTCATAGCAACCCTTGAGCCCGCAGTTGCACTGACGGCCGTTGAGTTCGACGCAGATATGGCCGAGTTCCCCGGCACTCAGGGCGCGGCCGCCGCGAATCAGGTGATTCGCCGCGATGATGCCGCCGCCGATTCCGGTGCTCATGGTCAGGTAGATGAAATCCTTGCAGCCGCGTCCCGCGCCGAAGTACCATTCCGCCAATGCGCCGCAGTTCGCGTCGTTTTCAAAACAACCCGGCAAACGCAGTTCGTCGCGGAGGTATTGCAGAATCGGAACATTCTTCCAGTGCCGATTATTGGTAGGGGCGGTCATGATTCCGTTCGCCGGGTCGGCCGGGAACGGTGCGGAGATGCCGAATGCCGCGACGTCGGACAGCTGAAGCCCGGCTTCGGCGACCAGTTTTTTCGCCTCCACAACCATTTTCGGCAGAATATCTTCGGGATAAGTATTGACGTTCTCGATCCGTGCCGTGCCGAGAAGTTTTCCGCTGCCGGAGCCAAGCCCGACACCGATCTTGGTTCCTCCGACGTCGAAACCAAGGACAATTTTTTCCTGAATCATGGTTTTCTCCATATTTTTTGACTTTTAGCGCCTGTAATCATTTGTAGAATATAATCCCTGTATTATATTTTACAATAGTGGGTAGTTTCAACTTTCTTGGAGTTTTCAATATGTTCTCAATTTCCATTATCACAGCCGCGGCGCCCGGAGTTTATTACGCATTTGAGCACAGCGACCTGGTCGGAAAAGCGATCACAGTTCTGTTGCTGGTGATTTCGACCTTCACATGGTCGGTCATGATCGAAAAGGGGATCGCGCTTCACCGGGCGCGGAAGCTGTCGCAGCAGTTTGTCGCCCGCTTTCGGGCAAACAAAAAAAGTGTAACCAGCGCCCTCCTGTTGCGCGAAGCGGCAGGGAACGCCAGTCCGGTCGCCCAGATCTACAATCAGGGCGTTGAGAAGCTGCTGGGATTTTATGAGAGCGACCCGAATACGATCAGTCACAGCGCCGGAATCTCTGTGCGCCCGACGAAACTGTCCGAAGCGCAATATAACGCGATCGAAGCGATACTGATCAGTGAAATGTCCACGCAGGAATTTGAACTGGAGATCCGCACCGGCTTTCTGGCCACGGTGGTGGGCGTCTGTCCGTTTTTCGGGTTGTTCGGCACGGTGTGGGGCGTGATGATCGCCTTCTGCGGAATCGCCGCGGCGGGCAAATCGGACTTTGCGGCACTGGCTCCGGGGGTGGCGGGCGCACTGCTCACCACGGTAGCGGGTCTTGTGGTCGCGATTCCGTCGATGATCGGTTACAACTTTCTGACTTCGGCAATTCGTAATATTTCGACGCAGCTGGATAACTTCGTCGATGAGTTCATGGCTCGATTGAAGCTGGAGCAACTCCAGATCGCAAAGGAATTTTCCGCGGCGGAATCGGAGGAAGATTGAGATGAGAGCCCGCCGCAGGAAACGGAAACTTCCGACCTTTGACCAGATCAACGTCACGCCGTTGCTCGACCTGGTGTTTTTGCTGTTGATCGTATTCATGATCACCATGCCGCTGATGGAGTACGGCACAAACATCAGCCCGCCCGAGATGAACTCGGATAAGTTGCCGGAAGAGAACTTTCAGAGCGTGACCATGACCAAAACCGGTACGCTTATGCTCGGGAATGACACCGTCACCCGGGCGGAGCTGTTCGCCGCGCTGGCTCGATTGCAGACCACCGCGCCGAAAACGCAGTTGCTGCTGCGGGCGGACGGATCGCGCTCTTACAACGACGTCATTGAACTGATGGCGCAGATACGCCATGCAGGGTTTCAGGATATTTCACTGGTAACGCAAGCAGAAGGAGCCAACAAATGAATTACGCCCCGGTCGCTCCACGGCTGCGACCGGAAGATTCGCAGCCGCTGACCTCGAAGAAACTTCAATTCGCGATCCGGTTACAGATCGTCATTATTCATTGCGCGGTCATTTTCGGACCGCTCGGCTACCTTTTGTATTTAAATTGGCGCTTTCCACAGGAAACAGTGTTTAAGGTAAATCTGATCGGCCCGCTCTCGACCGGTCCGGTGGTGGGTGAACCGAGCCGCCTCCGCCCGTCGTCCAATCCGGGGCCGTTGCCACCCGCGCCGACTCCACCCGCGCCGACTCCGCCCGCGCCACCGAGCGTACCGCGTCAGGCAACGCCTCCACCGCCGACGGTGCCGCGCCAGGTGGCGCCGCGCCCGCCGGTGGTTCCGCGGGTAACACCCAAGCCGCCGGCGGTGACGCCACCGCGCAACAACAGGGCAACGCCGCCGGCAACACCGCCCCGAAACCAGACGGCAACGGGAAAACGGAATCAGTCGTCCACCGCCCGTCCGCGTCAACTCACGGCGGAGGAACAAGTCGCGCTCGCCCGGCAAAACGCGGCGAAATATGGCGATGGCGGCGGTAGCAACTATAACAACGCAGTTCCGATCGGCAACGCGGATCGGGCGCAAGCTCTCGGCCCGCAGAACAATGGAACGCCCGGCGGCGGAGCGTCGCGCAGCAACGCGGCGGACGCGGCCTATCGGGAACGTCTTGGAAACTACGTCAAGACTCGTTGGGTCGAGCCGCCCGGCTCTCTGCTCGGCTCTGCTCGCCCGACTGTTTTGATCGAGCTGGCGATTGCGGCGGACGGACGGGTTTCCAGCTCGAAAATCGTGCAGCCGAGTGGAATCCGGGCAATGGATGAATCGGTGCGCCGGTTGCTCGACAGCCTCGACCGGGTTCCGGCTCCGGCGAACGGAACGCTGTCCATCCAGATTCTGCTGAGAACCTCGGATTAAGGTGTTGTTGAGGTAAAATCAATCTTTTTCACATCTTTTTTGCATTTTACGGTCGGAAACGATTGATTTTCCCGAAAGGATGGATTAAATTCTTCCTTGTTGAAATGTTTTTTGATTGAACTTCGCCATTAGGAAAGGGTGATGATATGGTCGATCCGGATATGAACAACGAAGAGAACGCGCCGATCAACGAAGTTGAGAGCGATGACACGAAGACCCGCAAAACCGTGCGGCTCAAACCCTCAGCCACTCCGGCCGGAATCAACCTGAATCCTCTGCCGAAGACTCCACTGACCGACCCCATGAGCGGTCGCGATACCGATACCGGCAACCTTGAAGTCATGGAAGATACGCAGACACGTCGGACGGTCAAGTTGCGTCCGATTTCGACTCAGGCGGGCGCTGCGACGGTCAAGCCGTTGCCGACGCCCGGCGCGGCTCCGGCGGCTCCGGCAGCTCCTGCCGCTGACGGTGCCAATACGCAGACCCGTAAAACCATTGTTCTTAAACCGACCGCCGTCGCTCCCGCCGTCAAACTCGACGGACCGACCGGCGCGGTGCCGGAATCGGATGATACCAAGACCCGCAAAACCGTGCGGCTCAAACCCTCAGCCGTAATGCCGCCGCAGATGACCGGCGCCGCTGCCGCAGAACCTGCGGAATCGGATATCGAGAGCAGCGACACCATTAAAATCGCTCGTCCCCCGCGTCCGGGCAGCATGATTCCGCCGAAGCCGTTGATGCCGGCGATGGGTGCGATTCCCGCTACCGGGCAGGCTCCCGGAACGGTCGGCAAACCGTCGCATGCGTTGCCGGTGGCCAAGCCGTTGCCCGCACAAACTCCGCTGCCGGCCCCCGGAGGCGAGCCCTTGACGAGCTCTCGCGCAGTTCCGCGCATTCCGGATGCACCGGTGGCAAAACCGTCCGCCGATGACGATCTCCAGCTCAAGCCGGCAGGCAGCAGCAATGCGAGCAAGGAAGGCGATCCGTCCGTCCTGACGCCGCCCGATGCGGCCAAGGGGAGCGATGCGGCGGCGAGCGACAAATCGCCGTTGGCTGGAATGCGCCCCATGCAGACCGCCAAGGCCGGAGCCTCCAAGCTCTACCTCGGGCTGGCAATTGCCTGCACTTTGCTGGTCGCCGGGACGCTGACGCTGACCTTGGTTCAGTATCTGAACCTCTGCCAGATGCAGAAGATCGAGCTGCCGTTTCTGTCGCAGTCGAAGTAAGGCATTTTACGTACTTTCTCCCTCCGTTCTCCGGAACGGGGGGGATTTTTTGTTTTCGGGAGAAGAGGCGATTGACTTTCCGGTCATTTTGTGATACCTTTACGCATGGACATCACAGCAGAAATTTCAAATGTGCTTCTGGGGACGGTGTTGCCGATCCTCTACCTCTTTTACCAGTTGCCGCTGTTGCTCGGAGCACTTTTAATGGCGCGGCGTTTTTCGCCACGCAGCTACGTTGAATATCTGACTGCGGCAGGGTTCCTCTACGCATTCGGAACCATGGTGATCCCCGGAATTCTCGGCCTGTTTGGACAATTGACGGCAGAGAATGCACTGATTGTGACCCTTGTTCTTGGCGGCGCGGTCTGGTTGCTGGAACGGGGACGCCCCAGATTACAGCTTCCCCCGCTTCGCCTTTCCATGCCGGAAATATTGCTGCTGGCGGTACTGTTCGGCTTCCTCATTTATCAGTGGCGCGCTTACAGCTGCCTGCCCCCCATCGGCACCGATGCGTTGATCTATCATCTGTATTATCCGGCAATATGGAACGTGACCGGAACGGTCGAGCGCCTGACGCAACCGGGATATATGACCTCGACCTATCCCTGTTACGGTGAATTGATTTACGCGTGGCAGATGCTTTCGTTCAGCAGCGATTTTATGGCGAAGAACTGGCAGTTTTTCTTTATCTTCCTCGGTACGGGAGCCGTGATTTCCCTGGTGTCGGCAACTGGATTGCGTCGAATTCACGCATTGGGGGCGGGAACGGTGATGGCCTTCTCTGGTGTGGTGTTCCGCAATGCGACCGTGGCCAACACGGACATCGTGACCGGCGCGTTTTTAGTACTTGGCGTCGCATTTCTGCTGCTCGGCGTCCGGCGGAATCGAACTGGATGGATGCTGCTGGCCGGGGCGGGGTTCGGAATGGCGGCAGGGACAAAATATCTTGGCTTCATGCTGGCTCCCCCCGCGTTGCTGGTTTTGGCGACGGCGGCGTACTTCTATCGGCCGACATGCCGCAAAAAGCTCTTGTGGGCGCCGGCCGCCGCTGTCGTGGTCGGTTCTCCTTGCTTTATCGCCAATTGGATCGTGACCGGCAACCCCGTTTTTCCAACCCGGATCGGCATCGGTGAGTGGACGCTTTTTTCCAGTTATATGGATCTTCATGCTCCCTCCATCGGTTGGACGACACAGGCGTGGGGGTATTTCGTCAACACCGACACCAACAATGTCAATCTGGCCAATGCGGTGTTGCTGTTATTGGGAATCTTCGCCGCAATCATTCTGCCTCTTTTATTTTGGGGAAAGCGAAAGAGCTTCCGTCATTGGGCGTTCCCGGTGCTTGCCGGAACCGTGATTGTTTTGCTGGCGATCCAACTTCAGGTCTATCCTTCCATCACGCAACCGCGGCAGATCATTCCGCTGGCAATGCTGGCGGCAGTTTGTATTGCCTGGCCGCTGGAACAACTGGGAGCACTTCGCGTGTTCCGCTCGGAATGGAGCATGGCAGCGCTGATTGCCGTGCTTTTGTGGCTGGTTTCCGCGCCGCAACTGAGATATCAGGATCACGGGATGTGGATTTTGTTTTTTTCGGTGCTCGGCGGAGTGTTGCTTCTCGGTTTCTCCCGGCTGAAAAGACGGAGCCGAATTGCATTCGCTGTTCTTGTATTGGCGATATTTTCACTTGACAGCAGTTATCGGCATGGGGTGAGCCGGAACGTCGCGTCGTCGGTTCGCGCGGTGTTTGTTTCCGCAGCCAATGAGGAGGTGCGACAGATCATACTGCAATTGACCGGCGACAAAGGAGCACGCATTGCTTATAGCGGAGCTTATTTCTATCATTTTTGTGGTGACAATGGGCAGAATATTCTTCTGAACATCCCCATTTCCGCTTCCGGGAAGCCGGACAATCATGATTATCACAGCCTGGAAGAGATGCGGACTCCCGGTTCCTACGAACTCTGGCTCAGTCGTCTGCGGGAAGCGAAGGCAAATTACCTTTTGATCGACCGGCATACCTTTGCCGCTCCCAATCCGGAGCAGGAGCGAAAGTGGGCGTTGGCTCATCCGGAGGTTTTCGCCAGACGATTCGAGGGGGACGGGTTGACTCTCTTCCAGATCCGGGAGGCGCGATGAGCGGGGAACAGGGCACATTGAAAGGTGAGATCGCCCGGGTGATCTATGAAAGCGAGGATGGTTCGTTTGCCGTACTTCGCCTCCGCGACGGGAACCGTGAGTATTCCGCTCGCGGCGCGCTCGGCGGACTGATCGCCGGGCAGGAGGTGGAGCTGGAAGGCGGCTGGGAGCAGCATAATGAATTCGGCCGTCAATTCCGCGCGGATCGCTACCGGATCGTTTTACCGGAAACGGCAAGCGGGATTCAGCGCTATTTAAGCTCCGGGATCATTCCCGGAATCGGCAAAAAAACAGCTAAATTGATCGTAGATCACTTCGGCGATAAAACGTTGAAAATGTTAGATTCCGGCGAGCAGGCGCTGAAACAAATTCCCGGAATCGGCCCCAAAAAGGCGGAGGCCATCGCCGCAGTCTGGAAAGAAACGGCGGCGCGACGCGACAGCAGTATTTTTTTGCAGGGGCTCGGAATCACCCCCGCTTTTTGCGCCCGACTGTTCAAGCGCTACGGCGAAGCCGCGCCGCAGATAGTGCAGAGCAATCCGTACCGCCTGGCGGAAGAGGTGGACGGCATCGGATTCCGCAAAGCGGACGAGATCGCCAAAGCGTTGGGCATCCCTCCGGAATCGGTTCCGCGCCAGACCGCGGCGGCAGTGTTTACGCTGAACGAGATGATTTCAAACGGAAATGTCTGTTGTACCCTGGATGAATTGATCGCGGCAAGTGCCGAATTGACCGGTTCCGAGCCGGAAGCGGCGCGCACCGGCATCGAAGCGGCAGTGGAGCGTCGGTTGTTGCGAATCATGGACGGACGAATCTATACTCCGCAACTGGCGCGCGCCGAAACGGAGTTGCCGGAGTTGATTGCAAGGCTCGGCACCCGCCCTGTATTTTCGGGGCAGAAGCTGTGTCCGGCTGCGGGCGGCAAACTGGTGCTGGCTGAAGAGCAGCAATTGGCGGTGGATCGGGTCAATGAGTGGCCACTTTGCATCATCACCGGTGGTCCCGGCGTCGGTAAAACCACGGTTGTCGGTGAGATTGTGCGCCGCGCCCGCAAGGCCGGATTGCGAATCGGGCTGGCCGCGCCGACCGGACGAGCCGCCAAACGACTGGGGGATTCGACCGGGCTTCAGGCGAAGACACTGCATCGGCTGCTGCAATTCGATCCGGCGACCAACAAATTTACGCACGGCTCCGATGCGCCTCTCAGTTGCGACCTTCTGATTGTCGATGAGGTTTCCATGCTTGATTTGCCGCTGGCACTGGTACTGTTTCGGGCAATCCCGCCGGGGTGTTCCGTGGTGTTGGTGGGGGATAAAGATCAGCTTCCGTCGGTCGGCCCGGGAACGGTGTTGGCGAGTTTTCTCGCCTCCGGCTGGTTTAAAGTGACACAGCTGGAGCAGATTTTCCGTCAGGCGGAGGGAAGCCGGATCATCGTGAACGCCCACCGGGTCAACCACGGCCGATTGCCGGAAAAGTCGCGGACGCGCGGCGAAGAGCTTGCCGATTTTTACTGGATCGAGCAAGATGACCCCGAGAAGGCGTTGGCGGTCATCGAAAAAATGGTTTCCGAACGGATTCCCGCTCGCTTCCCATTCGATCCGGTTGACGATGTGCAGATTCTGACCCCGATGAACCGAGGCAGTTGCGGCACGGTCGCCATCAACGAACGACTGGAAGCCTTGCTCAACCCTTCGGAAACGGAAAGTTTTCGCTTCGGAGAACGGGTGTTCAAGGCGGGCGACAAAGTCATGCAGACCGCCAACAACTACGACAAGAATGTATTCAACGGCGACATGGGACGGATCGCCCGGGTGAATGTTTCCGCGAAAAAATTCATCGTGCTGTTCGACGGCCCGATTTCGGTGGAATATGCGTTCGAGGAGGCCGATCAACTGACGCTGGCCTACGCGGTGACGGTGCATAAAGCGCAGGGCAGCGAGTACCCGGTTGTCATTTTGCCTTTTTTGAGTCAGCACTATATGATGCTTCAGCGAAATTTGCTTTATACCGCAATGACCCGCGCCCGCAAATTGTTGATTCTGGTCGGCAGTGAACGGGCGGTGCGTATGGCGGTGGAAAACGCCCGGCTGGAACCGCGTAGCACATTACTCACAGAGCGGCTTCAGGAGAAACTCCGCAAATTGCGTTCCTAGGCATTTCCCCTTTTCCTTCGGTTGCAAATCTCCAGCAACCGCAGTATATTGTTTGAAGCATATATGACACAAAACAATCCTAACATCCACGGGTTTTGCAATCATGAAAATCTCAGCTTCCTGGATCTGGCCGGCCGACTCCGACGGGCTCGGCTACAATCTCTGCTCGGTCTTTCGACGCGAATTCCGACTGGAAACCACTCCGGCTGCGGCGCTCCTCCGAATTACCGCCGACAGCTATTACCGATTGAAGGTGAACGGTCAATGGATCGGCGACGGCCCGGCCCGGGCGTACCCGGAACACTATTCGTATGATATTCACGACCTCTCCGCACAGCTGCGCGCCGGGGTCAACCAGATAGAGGCGGTCGTCCGTTATTACGGTTGCGGCACGTTTCACCAGATTCCCAAGCGAGGTGGATTCCTGGCGCAACTTGAGCTTACCGACCCCGATCAAATTCTCGTCACTGACGAAAACTGGATGGCGGCGAAAATGCCGCAGTGGGTTGAAAACACCGTGGAGGCCAGCGTTCAGCAGGCTCCGCTCGAAATGGTCGATGCCTCGATCACGGCCGGATACGACTGGAAGCCCGCCGCCGTGCTTTGCGGCGCGGAAGAAGGCCCGTGGCGCGGCCTGATTCCCCGCGACGTCAAACAATTGAGCCGCAGGGAGTTTCTGCTTCGTCGCTGCGCAAAAGTCAGTCGGGTGGGGAAAGAGCCTCTGGTTGTCGCGGTTCCGGCGCAGCGGGTACTGTTCCCGCACGACACGACGGTGAATATGAACACCACATTGCCGCTGCTGATGGCGTTTGAGGTGGATTCCCCGCAGGCGCAGATTGTTACCCTTGGAATCAACGTCAAAGTGAGCGTCAACGGGCGCAGCGCCCTCAACGGCGAAGTATCGCTCAACGCGGGGCGCAATCTGCTGATTGCCACACCGGCGCACCTTGGCGGGCATGGTATATTCTATGAAATCGCGTTTCCGGCTGACGCCGGAGTTTCGATTCGCAATTTTTACAACGGCGCGGACGGGATCGCAGTCGTTGAGTTCCCCGAACTGACCACGCGGGAGGCGGATATCCCGTTCCCCTGGGCGAATACGGCTCAACAAGCCCGCGTTGCCGAATTCACAAAAATCGCCAACGCCGCCCTCGCAATCCGAAGCGCCGAAAAATTTCGGGAAAAATATCCGAATGCGCGGATGCTCGGCCACGATGAGCTGACCACGGATCCGCACTGGGGATTCTTCATGCGCGAACCCGTTCCGGCAGAACCCGGAGATGTGGAAGACTCGAACGCGCTTCTGTATGCCGACGCCGACTGTACGGTCGTCCACCCCACGCCGGGACACGACATCGAACTTTGCTATGACCTCGGAGAACAGAATGTCGGATTCTGGAACTTTGCGCTTTTTGCGGAAGCCGGAACCATTCTCGACCTCTCTGCGGTCGAATATATCACGCCAGAGGGGAAAGTTCAGCATACCGGCAGTGGATACCGCAACACCATGCGTTATGTCTGTCGTGAAGGCTATAATCGCTATAGCAGCATGCGCCGCCGAAGCGGGCGTTACCTTTTTCTGACCGTGCGGAACGCGAAAAAACCGGTTCGCATCCAATTTGTACGATTGATTGAATCAACTTATCCGGTCGTCCCGGAAGGAGATTTCATCAGCAGCGACTATCGCCTCAACCGCATCTACGAAATCGCGACGAGGACGATGAAGCTCTGCATGGAAGACGTGTTCACCGATTGCCCGCTCTATGAACAGACGCTCTGGGTTGGCGATGCCCGCAACGAGGGGTTGTTCGCCATGTCCACGTTCGGCGCTTACGATATCGTGCGCCGCTGCATTCGGCTGGCCGGAGAATCGCTGGAACGTTATCCGCTGGTCGGTTGTCAGGTGCCGTCCGGGTGGGACAGCATCATTCCGATCTGGAGCTTCCTCTGGGGCATCTCGGTGCAGGACTATTGCTACGAAACCGGCGACCTCGCGTTCGGGCGTACCATCTGGCCGATGGTGCTGAAAAATCTCGACGGCGCAGAGGCGATGATCGATGAGGAAACCGGATTGTTCCGCAGCAATGAATGGAATCTGTTCGATTGGAGCAAAACCAACTGCAATCATCCAACGCTGCTTCACAACTCGATGTTTCTGGTTGGCGCATTGAATGCGGCGATCGAACTTGGCGAATCGCTTGGCGAACCGGTGGAAACGCTGGAAGCCCGGCGTGAAAAGTTGAAAAAAGCGATCAATGCAGTGTGGGACGCCCGCCGCCTTGCCTGGCCGGATTCGATTCATGCCGACGGTACGGTGTCGGAGGATAGCTCGATCCATACCAGTGCGCTGGCGCTTCTCTATGATGTTGCATCGCCGGAACTTTCGGCTTCCGCGCGTGCCAATACGGTCACGCCGCGTCAGGAGTTGATTCGGATCGCGTCGCCCTTCGCTTCGCTTTATCTTTATGAGGTTTTAGAGAAACTCGGCATGAGCGATGATATTTTAAGTGCGATTTATCGCGATTATCTGCCGATGCTTCAGGTTGGCTCGACCACGGTTTGGGAAACATTCCCGGAAGGACATCCCGGCGAATTCCCGACGCGCAGCCATTGTCATGGCTGGTCGGCGGCTCCGGTTTATTTCCTGCCGCGTCTGGTGTTGGGCATTGCTCCAGCCGCGCCCGGAGCAACAAAATTCCACATTTCTCCGCGAATCGCCGGGCTGGAGTTCGCCTCCGGCGCCCGGCCGACCGTTCACGGGCGGATCGAAGTCGCGTGGGAACGAAAGGGTGACGAGCTTTTCATCACCGCCAAAGCGCCCAAAGGCGTCGTGCTGGAATATCTTCGCAACGACACCCATAGCGATCTGGAAGTTCACTTCAACGGAGAGTCGGTATAGACCCGATTGCAAGGAGGCAAAGCAATGAGTAATTGGAACGAATTCATCGCGATAGCAAAGCAATCCTGGGGACGGATGAAGAGTCGCCCCAAAATATTTTTGTTTCTGTTGCTCTATGCTTTGCTCGCTTCGGCGCTGACACTGGCAGTTGCTCCGTTTTTGCCCCAAATGCAGCAACGCAACCCCATTGGTTCGGCGGTTTTTTCGCTGATCTGGTCGCTCCTGCTGTCATTCCCGGCTTATTATACGCTGTTCGGGGTGCTCACTGAGTTGCTGGAGGACTCTCCGGTTTCGCTTTCGCGCGGGTTTTCGCGTGCCCATCGCAACTTCAAGCAGATGGTTTACCTGATTCTCTATGTGCTGCCGTTGACGCTGTCCCAGTCGATGATTCAGTTTATGGGCTCCTCATTTCAAATTCATGAGTATAAAGTATCGACGGTGTCCCTCATTGTGTTTGTCTTGCTGTATCTGCTGTTTTTGCTGATGACGGTCGTGTATTCTTTTTATCTGTTCTATGCGTTTCCGGCGGCGGCGACTTGCGAGCCGGAAACTGGAGCTGCAGAGCTTAACCGGCGGACTTTTTACGCATTGAAACACGGGTGGAGCCATCCGCTCTTTTATATCCTTGCGGTCATCGTTTGCTGTATCATTCTGGGAGTGGTTCTGGTCATCTTTGTGACCATCGCGCTTTTGAGCGGAGTAGGGGCGACAGTGGTGATGGCGATTATTCTCGGCCCGATCATTGCACTGAGTGTCTTGACCTGGGGATATTCGTGCGCCCTGTGCGGCATCGCCTATCAGACGGTCATGCGGCGAATGGAGAAAGAACCGACGTAAAAAAACGCGCCTCGAATAGCTCGAGGCGCGTTTGAGTTGTATTATTTGTCTTTATCGAGCAGATACTGGTCGAATCCGTACTCATTCTCGTCAAGAGACTTGATTCCGAATTCGTCGACCCGCCGCCGCGTCGAATCCGCCAGATCCCGGAGATTGTCCGGGAGCGGAGTCGTCGGCAGAATCGGCTTCACGGTCAGCACTGCAATGAGATTGCTTTTCTTGACCGTTTCGCTTTCCCCTGAGAACAGCCAGCCGAGGATCGGGATATCACCGAGGAACGGAACTTTATTCACGCTCCGTACCAGATCCGACTTCTCCAATCCACCGATATAGAAGGTGCTGCCGTCGTTGGCGACCTGAAGCGTCGTGGCAAGCTCCGTCCGGCTTGTGCGCGGCGTGCCGTCGCCGTGGAACCCGAGCAGGTTGGTGTTCGTCATCTCCAGCCGTACAATGGTCGATTTTTCATAGACTTCCGGCACGAGCGTCATGGAGAATCCGAATTCCGCATTGCTGCTTTTGCGCTTGCGGCTGTCTTTCTCCATCGTAACGGTAGTTTCTCCGGGCTGTACGGCGGACACGGTGATCGGGTCGCGACCGGGGATCGTGATCGTCATATCCGCTGTCGTGGCAGAGGTTTCTTCCACTTCCGTTTCTCCGTCGCCGATGACGGGGAAGCGGGTCACGCTCTCCACCACTCCGGTTCCTTTGTTCCAGATGTCGAGGGTGCCGCTGGTGACAACCTTGGCTTTGCTCTTGCTCACCAGGAAATCCAGATACTTGGAGTTCCACTTCGGGTTGAAGTTGATGTAGTTGACGTGCGCGTCCTTCACCATTTCGGTGGCATTGCCGACAGTGCCGATCAACGGATCCCAGCCATTCAGGTAGGTGGCTCCGGCTCCGAAGAGGTCAAGCCCCGGGCCATTTTTCCACGCTTGAAAGTCCATGCCGAGATTTCCGTCATTTTCGCTGTCGACTTCGTAGATGGTATACTGAAACAGCGCTTCCGTTGCCGGACCGTCGTACAGCGCGAGAATCGCTTCGATGTTTTTCTGCGAAATCGGGGTACAGAAGAACACCAGTGCGTTCATGCCGCTGTCCGCGCGAACCGTGTCAACACCATCCAGCTCCATCTCGTCGTCGGCGCGCATCATACCGACTTGTTCGATCAGTTTCGCCAGAGAAGGCGCGTCGAAGTATTTGGCATAGTAGACAAAGAAGCGACGACCTTCTTGAGCGGAGAGATTCGGGCGATCCAGCATCTCCACCACCTGATCGATGGTCATGCCGTTGTCCAGTTTCTCAAACCGGTATTGCTCGGCTGAAACAATCACCATGCCGGTGCCGTCGACATATTTAATCGCCTCGACTTTCGTTTCGTTCCCGTCGATCCGGCGGGAGCGGATCGCCGACATGAGATAAGGACGAAGTTCATACGGATCGGCGTGTTTGAGTTTGTAAACCTTGGTGTACACAAACGGATCGTTGTTCGTATTGACAAAGGTGATTTCATCGGTGCCCTTGTCAATCGTGACGTTCAGTTGCGGCTGCACCTGCGTTGACTGTGCCGCAGGGGTGGCCGTGTTGATGGTGCCGCCATCGGCGCCGGTGGCAAAAGCGGCCGCGGCAAAAGCTCCCGAAAACAGCGTTCTTCTGAATTTCATGATATTGATTCCTTTCGGTCGTTACGTTATTTTGCCGCGTTGAGAGCGGTCAGAGTGTCGATCATCTCGCCGGCGGACGGCGACGGAGCGTTCTGGATTTCGACCGGCTTGGCGGACATGGTGATGAAGACTTTGATCTTGCTGTCCACCTTGCTCTCCGAACCGAACAGGTATCTGAGAACCGGGATTTCACCGAGGAACGGCATCCCGATATACTGTTCGGCCATCACATGCTTGTCAAACGCGCCAATCAGCTTCTCCGCGCCGGTGTCGAGTGTCAGCGCACCCGAAAAATAGTTGCTTTCGATGGAAGGGTTGCCGGCGTTATCCACTTCGGCAAGTGAGTTCACCGTCAACGCCCAGCCGCTCATCAGCGTCAATTTACCATCAGTCGGGGCGGCGGTGAAGTTGACTGAGGGGGCGGAGAGTTCAAACTCAAACGTCGATTCGGCAATCGCGCCGATCACCACCGTCTGATCTTCATCTTTGACCAGATTCTGGAATTCCGGCGAGAAACGCAACCGGAACACGCCTTCTCCGGTATCGTTCACGGTCGGACTGAAACTGTTGATCAGCGTCAGGGAGCTGGACGCCGCCGTCCATGCCTTGCCGCGTTGCGCCAGCATCCGCAGGAACGTCGCATCGATATTCGGCGCAACAAGGATTCCGCCGACGCCGTTGACGCTGGACGGCATGAAACCGAGGATATTGTTGATCGCGTCGATATTGAGCGCATCCAGATCGGCGCTGACGTCGGCGAAATTGAACCCGGTCGAGAGCAGTTGCGCACCCGGCCCGTTCTTCCACGCCAGATAATCCAGCCCGAGTTCACGGAAGTCGTTGTCACTGACCACGTAGACATTGAATTGCACCTCCACCTGAGGCACCGGACGATCCAGCGTCTTCAGCAGCGAAAGGAACGCTTCGCCTTGCGACTTCGAGCTTTTGAAATAGAACATATTGGTTCCGGCATGGTAATAAGCCGCACCGTCGCCGCCGGCGGAGGTGAATACCTGTTCCAACGCCTTGAACATATCCTCGCTGCCACGATGAACCGGGCAATAAACCCAGCGGGTAATTCCGTCACCGTCGATTCGTGATCCGGATTCATCCACTTTGGTGGAGGGGTAATCGAGTTTGGCGATCATGTCGTCAACCAATGGGAGGAGTTGGTCTCCGGTGGAAACCACCAGGTATTGCTTCCCCTCGGCCGCGTAATCGATGCTGCGAACTTTGGATTGACTGTCGAAACGCTTGATCGCACCGCGAACGAACGGCATCAGATCATGCGCTTTGACGTTTTTCAGTTCATAGATCTTTGTGGTCATGTAGTGCTGGTTGCGATCCTCGTTGAATACGATGGTACGCTGTTTGCCCGCCTCCTCCGCCGTTGCGGCGGCAGTGAGGCCGGCGAACAGAAAGGTCGCCCCCAGCAAATTCCGGATTGGTGAGTGTTTCATTCTGCTTTCCTCCGTTAAATGGCTTGGATTCCATGACGGAGTGGACGTTCCGTCATTTTAACGGAGAGATCAGCAGAAAGCGTGCCAAGTATCTGTTTGTGCGGAATTCGTGAGAAAATCGTGAGGGAGATGCCGACAATCTTGTGAGACAAATAAATTTGTCGTTACATTTTTTACCAAATCGGCAAAAATCAGCCCCTGGGATTACGATAACGACCAGGAGAGATTCCGGTTTTGCGCTTGAAGACGGCGGAGAAATAGTATTCATCGGAAAAATGCAGCCGGTCGGCAATTCCTTTGATCGGCAGCGCCGAGCCGCGCAGCATCTCCCGGGCCGCTTCCAGTTTGCGCCCGATCAGATACTGAACCGGAGTTTCACCAAACTCATGCTTGAAGAGCCGGATCGTCTGGCCGCGGGAGCGTGAGATACGCTCCGCCATCTCATCCAGTGAAGGCGCCGGGGAAAACACCCGGGTATCGAGCCAGTCACGCAGCTCTTGCGCTTCCGGCGACGAAGGGGGACGGCGTGTCGTCGCCGCCTGCAAGTCGATCGCCATGGTCGCAACCACCGCCATCAAAAATTCCGGTCCGATCCGGGTGTGCGCGTCACGCGGATGCAGACGCAACTGGTGATGCAGGTTTTTAAACAGTTCCGGACGGGAAAAACGCGGCACATGAATCACCCCTTCCAAGCGATAGATCCGCAAAAGTTCCGGCATCAGCGTCCCGGAGAAGTTGACCCAGTGTTTGATCCATGGAGATTCCGTATCGGATTCGTAGCGGTGATGCGAACGGGCGGGAACCAGATAGAGATCCCCTGCAGACGGGCGGCATGTCTTTCCGTCAACGCAAAGCGTTCCAGTGCCGGACTCCACATATTCCAGCACCCAGATGTCGACAGCCTGCCGCTCGATCACGTAATCACCGTCACACCAGCTGCTGCCGGCAAGATGGACATTGACCGGCGAATCGATCGGCGAACTGACGGAAAAAATAAATTCTTCCCGCATCTTCTCCTCCTCGGACTTTCTCAATCGATTTCCCAGATCACTACTGCGGTCGCATAGGTCGCTTCGTGGCTGAGGGAAACATGAAACCGCCCACCGCCACGCGCAGCGGCATACTCCGCCGCCTTGCCGCTCAATTTCAGATAAGGCGCACCGCTGGGAGCATTCGCCAATTCCACATCGGTAAACGCACAATGTTCCCCGATTCCGCAGCCGAGCGCTTTCGCGGTCGCCTCCTTGACCGCCCAACGTCCGGCATAATAGGTCGACGCATGGCGACGGCGGTCGGCTTCGGTCAGTTCCGACGGCGTGCAAATCCGGCGACGAAACGCCTCGCCGAATTTCTCCAGCATACGGATAATCCGGTCGATTTCCACAATGTCGGTTCCCAGCCCGGCAATCATTTTGCTTCCTCCGCCTTCGGAGTTTCCGCCGGAGCCGGCTTCACCGGTTCCGCTTCCGGTTTTATTTCAACGGCTTTCTTTTCCGCGGCCGCTTTTGCTTCTTCCGCGGCCTTCCTCTCCGCCTCAATCCGCGCGGTTTCCGCTTTGGCGGCTTCCTCGCGCCTGCGCGCCTCTTCCTTGAGCGCCGCCATCTGTGCCGCGGCGTTGTCACGCACTGTTTGCTGAAGCTCCTCGAGCCGTTTCAGCTCTTCCTGCTGGCGGCGGGCGAACTCTTCCTTGAACCGGATGATCTGCGCCTCGGCGCGCGTCGCGGAGCTGGCTTCCATCTCCTTGAGTTTCACTTCAAACGCTTGGCGCTGTTCGACCAGCTCCGCCTGAAGTTTGGCGATGTTTTCCTGAAAATCCTGTCGGGAACCATCGAGAACAACATTCATTTCACCGAACCGTTCGCCGGATTCCCGACTGAGTGTCTCGGCGGCTTCGCGATTTTTCTGTTCCATACGGCCAAGCACCTGATACATCACCAACGCCAGAACCAGCAGAAGCACCGCTACGCCGACGATCATCAACGCGGTGACGATCCACATCCGCTGAACCAGCCGTCGTTTGGTACGTTCGGCGTCTTCCAGGCGGGAGGCGAGTTTCATAAATTCGGTGTTGATCTGAACAGTCATTTGGTCAAAGGCGGGGCGCGCCGCCAGTGCGTTCTCCTGCGTCGTTGCGGGCAACGTTTCACCATCGGCCGCGGCCGCCGCCGGCGGAGGGGGCGCCATTTCGGGACGGATTCCGTAACGGGCACCGAGAAGCTGCTCGATTTCAAACGAGCTTTTCCCATCGGTGCGCATTTCGGCGATCTCCCGGAGAATCCGCAACGCTTTCGCGGAATAAACTTTCCGCTTGCCGCGGGTTTCACTCTCCAGATAATCCGCGTAGCGCGTCAGCCAGTCATTGATGGTGCTGCGCGGCAATTCAAGTTCATTGGCTAGGTCACTGGCCAGATAGGTTCTGCCTTCCATTATCGTTCCTCTCTTTTCGGGTGATAATTGGTTTCCGCGAAAAACATCCGGATGCGGAAAATGTCACTCTCGATCTGCTCGCGAAGTTTTTCCGGGTCGGCAAACGTCCGCTCTTCGCGCAGATAATATAAAAATTCGACGCCAAGTTCGACGCCGTATAAATTTCCATCAAAGTCCAACAGGTGGATCTCCACCCGCCGCCGGGAATTCTCCCAGCCGAACGTCGGGGCAAACCCGATGTTTACCGCGGCAGGATAGACCTTCCCATCACGAAACGCCGCCGCCGCATAGACGCCATCCGGCGGCAGAACCCCCGCTGTCGTCGCAAGGTTCGCGGTCGGACAACGCAGGCGGTCGCTCGCGGCATGGTATCCCCGTTCGACCATCCCGGTCAACCGGTACGGACGCCCAAGCATTTCCGTCGCCTGCTCAAGTTTCCCTGCCGAAATCGCCCGGCGAATGGCGCTGGAACTGACTGTTTCGCCGCCCAGCTCCAATTCCGGGCAGGCCCGGCACTCGAAGCCGTGCGCCGCCGCGTAAGCCGCCAGGGTCTTGCTATCCCCGGCTCCACCGCGCCCGAAGCGCCACTCGTCGCCGACACAGACTCCCGCCAGCTCAAATTCCGGGCTGGCAAAGAGATGATCCAGAAACTGCTCCGGCTCCAAACTCGCAAACTCCGGCGTGAATGGCAACACCCAGACAAGTTCCGCCCCCGCTTCACGCAGCAGTCGCACCCGCTCTTTCAGTGTCACCAACAAAATCGGCGGCTCGTCCGGCCGGAGCACGGCCCGCGGATGCGGGTCGAACGTCATCGCCGCAGGAACCGCCCCGCTCTCACGAGCAAGTTCCCGCACCTGATCGATAATCCGGTGGTGACCGAGATGTACGCCGTCAAACACGCCGATGCCAAGCACCAGCTTCCGTTTCACCCCGTTGGCATCCGGGAACAGGAAGTGACCCGTCCCGGTGAATTTTAACAAATCATCCCTCATCATTCGCTTTTTCTTGATTTCAAAGGATTATAAGCGTATATTAAGATACACTGATTTTAATCGCTCGTCAACAACTGTATGACAGGAAATACCGATGAAAACCGTTCTCTATCCCGGATCTTTCGATCCGTTCACCAACGGACACCTTGATCTGGTCGTCCGGGCTGGCCTGTTGTTCGACCAGGTCATCGTCGCCATCGCCGTCAACTCCGAAAAAACCCCGATGTTCACGATGGAAGAGCGCAAGGAATTGATCGAGCGCTGCTGTCGGCACTTGCCGCACGTCCGCGTCGTCATGTTCCAGGGACTCCTGATTGACGCACTCGTCCACTTCGAGGCAAATGCGGTGCTGCGCGGACTGCGCGCGTTTTCCGACTTTGAATACGAACTTCAAATGGCGCTGATGAACCGCAGCTTGCGCCACTCATGCGAAACCATCTTCATGATGCCGACCCAGGAGAACTCCTTCGTCAGCTCACGCATGGTGAAAGAAGTCGCAATGCTCGGCGCCGACTTCCGCGCCTACGTTCCGCCGGATATGGTTCCGGCAATCGAAGCCAAACTTAAACCCGTCCGGGAGGCGTAACATGATCAAGCTATCCGTCACACGCCTGGAAAAAGAACCAATTGAGCTGGTCGGCGATGAACCCGCCGAATGGCTGGAAATCGAACCGACCGAACTGATCGCGGTATCCGCCCCGGTCCATTACGACCTGTTCGCCCAAGCCGTTTCCGGCGGCGCACTCATCGCCGGAAAAGTACGTACCCAACTGACCGGCTGCTGTGGACGATGCCTGGAACCGACCCACTGCGAAGTCGAAAATTCCGGCATTCGCCTCTTCTACGAAATGCCCGCCGGTGACGAACTGGACATCACCGAAGATATCCGCGCCGAAATGCTGCTCGAATTACCCATGACACTCACCTGCGACGATGACTGTCAAGGACTTTGCCCAGACTGCGGCGCCAACCTCAATAAAAAACCTTGCAATTGTCACAGCGACAACAACGAATCCGATGACCGCTGGGGCGCCCTCGACAATCTGAAGTTATAGACTTCGGCAAGAGGGGATGCCTCCGGCGGTCGGAGGGGCGCTTCGCCCCCTCCGAACCTCCCCCGACCGGCAGCGTGCCGGTGCGGGCGCATTTGGCGTACCGCCAAATGCTTGAAGGTTTGTTTGAATAGTTCAGAGGTCGTGAGGAGCAACGGAACGCTCTGAATTCTCAGAGCCTCCCGTTGCAGGAAGTGGAATATTCAGAGATGCAAGAGTGAGGCGTGGGGGTGAGAGGTTTCACCCTTTTGGTGCATTGCATGGGAATAGATGGTTTTGTTTGACGGGTGGAATCATGCGAGGAACCGTCTTTTGCGTGGTGGTGAGAGGTTTCTGCATTGGGATAGATGGTTTTGTTTGACGGGTGGAATCATGCGAGGAACCGTCTTTTGCGTGGTGGTGAGAGGTTTCTGCATAGGGATAGATGGTTTTGTTTAACGGGTGGAGCCATGCGAGGAACCGTCTTTTGCGTGATGCTTTGCTACTCGCCTAATAATACCATCTCTCCCCTAACACGTTCCGCAAATTCCTTTTTGTCGACGACAAAAAGGAATTTGCGTTACCCGGCTCCGGCACCTTGCCGGTCAGGGGAGGTTCGGAGGGGGCGAAGCGCCCCTCCGACCGCCGGAGGCATCCCCCATCCTTTTATGCTTCGCGAAATTTGCGTTTGATGGCTTTTACTTTTTCGCTTTCGGGGCGGATTTTGTAGAAGTCGTCGAGGGGGTAGCAGCCGGAAACCATTCCGCCGCGCGGGGCGGTGGTGCAGTCGCCGAATGTCCGGCAGATGCGTTTGGTTTCGAGCGGTCCGCCTTTGAGGGAGTCGGCGGGAAGCTCCGGGTAGGCGATGACCATGCGGCCGATGCCGACGAAATCGGCGTTGCCGGAGCGGACGACGGCCTGTCCTGTCAGCGGCAGAAATTCCTGTAGGCAGGTGTATCCGGAGCCGACGAAGAGCATATTGGTTCCTTTAAAGTGTTTTTTCACTTTTGCGACTGCTGCGATCTGGCGTGCAGCTCCGATGGTGGGGTCTTCCGGCGGAAGGTAGCCGTCTGAAACTGGATAATAGGCCGGTCGCTGGAAGTGCGGATTGTAATAGGGGCTACACACGGTAGTTCCGATCAGTTCCACGCCGAGTGATCGGCAGAGTTCGAGGAAGCGAATAGGTTCGGCGAGATCATATCCGAGGCCGGTGCCGTCGCCGCCGAAGGCGTATTTGTAGTTCCCGACGCCGACGCCGTTGCGTTCCATCGGGATGCCGACTTTGTCCGCGCCTTTTTCAAACGGAAGACAGTCGAAGAGGGAGAAGCGGGTGCCGATCTCCAGTCCGGGGACTTCACGTTGAATGCCTTCCACGATTTCCCGGAAGAAGCGGGTGCGGTTCTCGAAGTTCCCGCCGTAGTCGCCGGGGCGCTCGAATGCCGAAAGTAGTTCATGACCGAGGTAGCCGTGTGCCATTTTCACGTCTACGAAGTCGAATCCGGCTTCTTTCGCTAATTTCGCGGCGAGGATGAAATGCTTGACGATGTTCCGGAGTTCCTCATCCGAAACCACATTTGCGGCGGAGTTGTGGAACCGTTCGTCCAGCAGCGGATGGCTGTAGGCGGTGACCGATTCGAGTTTCGCGTCATCATGCGGATGGCTGTAGCGCCCGGAGTGGGTGAGTTGCAATCCGATATAGAGGTCATCCGCCGTGCCGAATTTCATGGCGTGTCGCACGCGCATTTCGGAGCAGAGCGTCTTGATTTTCGGCATGGTTTCCGGGGTGATCATCATCTGCCGGGTATTGCTTTTGCCGGAGAGCATGACGGCGCACGCTTCGCAGCCAAACAGCAGCTTTGCACCGCTTTCGGCAAAACGGAACCAGCGGCGGCGAGTCAATTCCGAGGGGGAACCGTCGGGCAGGCAATCCCACCCTTCCATCGGGAGGATGCACCAGCGGTTGCCGATTTTGCGCCCGTGATATGTTACCGGTTGCGCAAGCGGGCTCTCCGGTGCGGGGAGGATCGCGTCATCGATTTCGAGAGCCAAATCCAGGCTTTTCAAGTGTGTGCGGAATGCGTCCGCGGTCTTGAACGAGGTAAGTTTGGGATAGTCCTTCATGGTCAGAACCGGTTCTCCTTTCTAATATGTAAAATCAACAGTTCGCAATCGCTGAGCGCCTCATAGGTATGCTCCAGCAGGGCGTCGAACTGAAGCGACTGCCCGGCGGAGAGTTCATACGTTTCCGACGGGAGCGTGAGACGCAACGTTCCGTCCAAAATCCAACAGAGTTCATAGTCGTCGCGGTGGACGTTCGGGTGTGTCACCCGCGCGCCTTTTTCCGCTTTACCGTGCAGGCAGCGGATGTTTTTGTAGGTGATCTGTCGAAAGAGGAAATCTTCGTTCCGATGTGCGGTCGCCTTGAGCGGATGTGCCATGCGTGCTTCGGCGAGGCTCAGTAATTCCGCCGCCGTGATACCGAAAACACGGGCGAGCCGGTACAGGGTATCGAGCTCCGCGCGGGTGAGATTCCGCTCAAGTTTGGAGATGACGGCGGCGGAAACTCCGCTTTCCTCCGACAGTTCGCCGATGCTCATTTTGGCGCGTTTGCGCAGATCGCGCAGAATGGTGAAGTCGAATTGTTCCATGGCGCTCACCGGTAAACGGTTCCATTGCGATACTCTGCCCAGACGGTCTCGAACCAGCCGTCCACTTCAGGAAGGGGGCGACGCGGTTCCCAACGCAGGGAAAGCCCGCCGGAGGTGACGGTGCTTTCCAGCACCCGTTCACGGAACTTCGGATTCTCTGGAATCACCGCATCATGTTCATCCAGCACCGCCGCGCTGCCACGGGAACCCACGCCGCTGGCCGCCTGAAACGAGATCGCTTCGAGATAGATCCACGAGGAGAACGCAAGGTGAAAATTGGTGATCCCATGATCGGCGTCTTCCTGCGGATATCCTTCGGAACAGATTGTATCGAGCAGTTTTCGCGCCGCATCGGCAGCTTCGTCGAGTTTATCTTTATGTCGGAGATGCCCGGCAAAGGCGGTCATGCGCTCTTGAAGTTCGCGGCGATCGCTTCTCCAGTCGCGTTGGCCGGAGAGACGCCGCGTGAGATCATCGCGCAGGCGTTCGGCTTCGGCTTTGGCTTTTGCCATATCGAGCGTTCCTCCCTGGTAACGTGCCGCGATGAATTCCGCTGCGCGGAGCCCACCCACCTGTCCGGCGTTCAGGGCCGAACCGCCGGGACGGGTGACGCCGTGCGAACCGTTGACTTCCCCGATCGGAAAGAGATGGGGGACGTTGGTTGATTCATACCAGATATTTCCGGCCAATCCTCCGTTGTTGTGCTGGGAGCAAACCGCGATTTCGAGCATGTCGCGCCGGATATCGATATTGTGATCGGCATAGAGTTCGATTGCGCCGGGGTTCATCTTCGCCAGTCGTTCGATCGGAGTGCCGAAGCAGGCGTCCGATTTTTCCAAATACTCGCGCGCTTCGCTTGAGAGCGCGATGTAATCAAGCCCGGCGGTGTTGGTACGGAAGTCGAGAAACACCCGGCGGCCTTTGCCGACCGTTTCCTCATGCACCAGGAGATCAATCACCGAAGAACCGTCCGGAACCTTGCGCACATCGAACGGCCACTGGTAGCCTTTGAGAAAAATCATTGAGTTCATCGCGTTCGGATCGGTGTAGTGATCGAGCAAAAATTCGCGCTCGTCGGAAACCCCGTCCGCTGCCGTCGAAACAAAACGCGGAAGCACCTGCATGTAGGTGCCGGAAACGTTCCAGCGGAAGCGCGTCGACGCCAGCCCGAACTGCGACTCCGGCAACCCTTGCGCCGTCGCGCCGATTTTGAGCGCCAGACCGATTCCGCCCATGTGTCCTGCGGGGTAGACGCTGGAGGCGTAAAGTCCGCCGGGTCCGCCGGTTGCAAATACGGTGTTTTCGGCCAGGTACGCTTCCCATTCTTTTGTGTCGCGGTTCCAAACGACCGCTCCGGCCGCACGCCCATCCACAGAGATCAGTTCTGCGACGTTGCGATTCTCGGCGATTTCCACTTCGGCGGTGCGGACGGCTTTGATGAGGGCAAGACACATTTCGCGCGAGGTATACGGGCCGCAACTGGTTGCGCGCCGCTTGGGGTCATGGTCGGTTTTATAGCCGACATACTGCCCGAATTCGTCATACGGGAACGGGACGCCGAGATTGGCAAGATTCATAAAGCAACGAACCGAGAGCGCGGCTTCGACCAACGCGATATCGCCGTGCATGGAGCCGCCGTCGAACAACGTCTGTGCGAGCAGAGCGGGCGAATCGGGTTCGGAGCCGTAAATTCCGAGTTTGTAATAGGTCTGCTTGTCACTGCCGGTATTGATTGACGTGCCACGCTTCAGCCCCTCTGATAGTAAGACGAAATCGTTTACTCCGAGTGATTTGAGCCGCAATGCGGCGGCGAGTCCCGATGCGCCGGAGCCGATGACGAGAGTGTTGAGATGACGAATTTTCATCAGAGCCTCCCGATTTCCAAGCCGCCATCGACGTTGATGACTTGTCCGGTGGAATAGGCGAGATCGCCGCGCAACAGCATGGCGACGGCTTTGCCGATATCGGCGGGTTCGCCCCAGCGGGGTTGAAGCGTCAGGCCCTCAGCGATCATTTTGTCATATTTGGCTTTGACTGTACTGGTCATGTCGCTTGCGATGACGCCGGGGCGGATTTCATAAACCGGAACGCCGAACTCCGCCATTTTTACAGCGAAAAGTTTTGTCGCCATTGCGACACCGGCTTTGGAGATGCAATATTCGCCGCGGCTGATGGAGGCGATGGTGGCGGAGATGCTGCCGACGTTGACAATAATTCCGGCGATTTTCCTCTCGGCGAAGTAGCGGCCGACGGCTTGCGTGAGGAAGAACGGGCCTTTCAGGTTGATATCGAGCACGCGGTCGAAGCTCTCCTCGCTCATTTCGAGCAGATCGGCGCGGATCTCGGGGGCGACACCGGCGTTATTGACCAGAGCGGTGAGGGAGCCGAATTGTTGTACAATTTGGCGGAGGAGTTCTTCACGCTCGGATTTGACGGAGACGTCACAGCGGAAATACGCTGCCCGGATGCGAAAAGTCTTTTCCAATTCATGACAACGTTCGGCAAAGGCCGCTTCTTCTTTGCGCCCGCAGAAGACGACATTCCATCCTTCGGCGGCGAGTGATTCTACGATACCGGCACCGATTCCGCGACCGCCTCCGGTGACCAAAGCAGTTTTCGACATGTGGAGACTCCTTTTTTCAAAACGATACATTTTAACTTAAAATATATCGACAAGGAAATATTTCAAGCAAATTGCCAGGATATGCCGAAAGAAAAGTGAAATCATTCCAAATTCGCGCATACGATCTTGTCAGGCATCATAGAAGCCGTGATCCAGTGCCGAAAGCGCAGGCGGTCGGAGGCAACCGGAAAAGTCAACTCGCCGGCCCGGTCGAAAGAGAGGCCACGCCTTTTTGATATCTTCTGCCAAAGAGTAGAAGTAGAAAAGAGACGAGGAGAGAGGGGACGAGGGGACGAGGGGACGAGGGGACGAGGGGACGAGGGGACGAGGGAACGAGGGAACGAGGGGACGAGGGAACGAGGGAACGAGGGGACGAGGGGACGAGGAGAGAGGGGACGAGAAGGAGAAGGAGAAGGAGAAGGAGAAGGAGAAGGAGAAGGGAGGCTCCGGCTTTGCCGCGAGCGGGTGAGTTGGCTTCCTGCCAACTCCACCGCGGTCGCTCCCTGCAAAATTTTCAATTTTGCTGTTGAG
>JBEBTY010000036.1:0-30487 GCA_040393525.1 Victivallis vadensis
GTTTTTCTATTTTTACGCCCCTTTTTTATTCATTTCTTTCACGGACTCAGGAGATAGAAAACAATAGGGAAAATAAGAATTCCAATTGCTAAGCATATCATATCACTTATCTCTCGGCAAGAACCATAAACCAATCCAAGTATGAGAAACAATAAAACAGTAATATACTCCATGACTTGGAGTAACCGCAAAATATTGGCGTTATTGTAATTTCTAATGATCATGTTTTTTTCTAATGAAATTAATATGAATTTTCTTAAAAACTATCGTAGCCTTCTATGGTTTAATGATGCCATTTTTTGCAATATGCTTGTAATTACCATGTTATTGCATATATTATTGGCCTTTTGTTGGTCGTCCTCTTCGGATTTTCTTTCTCCCGGTTATGGTTGCTAGTTTACTCCTAAAGGTATCGTCTCCAATTACAGTTGTGCCGGATTCAAAAATTTGCAAGTCTTCTTCGGTAGATTCTCGCAAATAGTCCAAATAAAAACGGTGGCGGTCCTTGGGATTCTCCGGCCATGTTGAAAACATGGGGTGACGATCAGGGAAAACGATTCCGTCAGACTTCCAATCCAAATAGCAACGGGCAGAAGAAAACGACCAGTCTCCCGCATGTTTAGCGAGTCCGGCTTGAATTGGATTCTGTTCGATATATCGCCCCAAGCGGAAGAGATAGTTATCTTTTTTAACGATAACGCTTTTGTAACGTCCTTGCTAAAGCGGACCATATCCTGCTCAATGGCGGCGACGGAAAAATTTGCTGTAACTGGAACATAATCCACTGACAAAGGATGACAACTCCCGAATGTCGAGGACTTCCACGGCTAAGTGAAAATGGTTTCCCATGATGCAATAATGATAGATGTTCAGGCTTGAATTGGATAGCTTTTTACAAATCAAATCACAAAAAAACCAATGATGATATATATGGCATATTGGTATTGTATTTTTCATAATCGTTTCCGCTACCGGAAGTCACATATCGCGTGGAGGAGAATTTATGCTATACAACTCCTCCAAGACAGAATAGCAGTAGGAGGCGAAGTGTCAGATGCTTTTGTATTTCAGATGAATTTGATTTTTGAAGATGGGAAACGCATTAATGTTGTAACGCACCCATCTTTGCGAAAAGTCAGGGATGAATCTGTAATATGATCTAATTCCCTCGGACAAGCTCTCATTTGGGATGCTATAGGCTTTAAATAATAATGGCTATAATGGTGCATAGAATCAGTCGATCCGGTTTTTCACCGATCCGGCTGTCTGCAATCTGGCGTGGGTGTTGATACGGATGCGGGAGGCTTTCTGCATCAACGGGCGGTTGCATATATAGTAGAGTGCCCAGTCGATCATGTCTTGCGGATGGAACTCGATTCGGTCGAACTCACGCACCTCCTCCGGGTGATCGGTAAAGAGATCCTCGTTGCGGTCATAGCTTAAAATGCTGAGGTCGCGGAATCGCTCCGGTTCCGGCAGCACCACGTCGCGGTAAAACCGTTGCGCATGAAATCCCACCAGAAAGAAAATGGCACTTGGCGGTGGCGCGCTCCGGGCGAAATAAGCACGGCAGACTGCCCCCGGCAACTCCAGACCGCGCCGCTCGATGATGTCGATGCGACAGTGGGGATTGAGCAAGTGAAATTCTGAAAAAAAACTCTTGTAGCGAATGTAACGATTCGGGTGCATTTCATCCAGAAAAACCGCAACATGCGAATGCCCGAGTTTATGCAGATGTTGTGCCGCCAGCTCCCCACCCCGGATGTTGTCGGCGGTGATGACCACGTCGGAACTGTTTTCGGTAGAGAGGGATATGGTGTAGATTTCCGGATTGGTCGCGCGGGTTTGTTCTACCAGTTCGCTCTCCGGCAACGAACAGAATACCGCCAGATCGCTTTGGGCGACCCGGTTGAAATACTCCTCCGGACGGAGCCGGTGATCGGTGCGGAAGCAGCGGGTTCCGGGATTGTTGCGCTCCAGATTATCGATCATCGTGGAGGCCAGCTTCTCGAAATAAGCGTTGCCGGAGATCACGTCGAAGACGATGGCGTCGATGCCCTTGCGTTTATTCACGAAGTATCCGTGCCAGTTCAACGCCTCCAGCACCCGCTTCCGGGTTTCTTCCCGTACGGATGGCGCGTGGTTGATGACCCGGTAGACCGTCATGGCGCTGACGCCGAGCTGTCGGGCGATTCGGCGCAGGTTCGGGCGTGGATTGTGGTGAGTCGTCATAAGCATCCTCCTGCTTCAATATATCCGGATTCTCCGGTTTGTAAAGCGTGATCCGGATTGAAATGTTACACTTTTCACATTTCTTGCCGGGAGTATCTGGCGGCGGCTCTTGTTTTCTTTCGGGTGGATCGGTATAATCATGGGCAGACGAACAGTCGAAAGGTCGCCGGGAGAGGGACGCATCGTTCTCGGTACGCCCGTTGTTGCAGAATCATATCAGGAGTTCATATGAAATTTTCCGAGTTCAAGCGGGGGATGGGGATCGGTGGCTGGCTGACCAATTACAAACGGTTCAATGTATTGCCGTTGGATCGGCGGCTGGTGCTGTCCCCGGGAGATTGGGAGCATTTTGACACTTTTATTACGGAACGGGATGTTCGCGAAATCGCCTCGCTTGGTTTCGATCATATTCGCCTCGGATTCGACCAGATTGTTCTGGAGGAGGAGCGGGGGTGTTTCCGGGAGAGGATCTTCGATTTGCTTGACGGCTTCTGCCGCTGGTGCGCCGGGGCGAATCTCGGCGTGGTGCTCAATTTGCATAAGGCGGTCGGAAACTATTGCGACATTCCTGAGGAAGCGACGCTTTTCAATACTCCGGCTCTTCAAGAGCGGTTTATCGAGATGTGGACGGAGATGGAGTATCACTTTTCCGACCGTCCCGGCATTGTGTTTGAGTTGCTGAATGAAACACGCGACATCAATCCGGTCGAGTGGAGCACACTGGCGGAACGTACCGTCGCTGCGATTCGCAACTGCAATCCTGTCCGGCGAATCGTGGTCGGGAGCACTTGCTGGAACAGTTGCGGCAAACTCCGCTTCTTACCGGAATTCGACGAATACACGGGGTATGCCTGGCATTTTTATGCGCCTTTTGAGTTTACGCATCAACGGGGGGTGCTACAGGCGGCGCCGCTCTATTACAACCGCACCATGTATTACCCCGGCGATATCGAGCCGTACCGCGATTATCAGCGCTTTGTCCACGGCGACGAGCGAGCGTATGAGGCGTATCGGGAAATGGGGATTGAGTTTTTGCGTGACAGTATGCAGGATGCGTTCGATTTCGCCGCTGCGCGTCCGGATCGTTTTGTTTGGTGCGGCGAATTCGGCACCATCCGCCACGCTCCGCCGGAGTCGCGCGTGAACTATATGCGCGACGTCATCACGCTGCTCAGAGAGCACGATATGCCGTATTGCGTCTGGAATTTTTTGAGCACTCCGAATGACGGCAATCGCTTCAGTCTGGTGGACGATGACAGCCGCCGGATTCTCTCGTCCACGCTGCATGATGCGCTGTTGGGAAAATGAGAGCCGTGACGCGAGAAATCCGCTGCGCGGAACGAAATGCGACGCTCTCCAGCTGCTGCGGCGTTACCGGAGAGGCGATGTTGACCGACAGCGCGGTGATTTTGCTCTACGCCGGATTGCTCGGTGCGGGAGATTTTCTTTCGTTGTTGACGATGGCGGTGTTGCCGTTGTTGAACGGGTTGTTGATTTTGCCCATGGCCGGGTTAGCGTCTGCGTGCGGGAGCCGGAAGTTGGTGCTGCGCGCCAATGCGTTTGCCCTTGCCGGTTATCTGTTGACCGCGGCGGCGGCGTTTGCGGACGATGCCGCCGTGCCGCTGATGCTTGGCGGAATTTTGCTCTTCTCCATCTGTCAGACCGGATTTGTCGCCGGGTGGTTCCCGATGCTGGATACCTTTCTGTTGCCGGAGCGGCGAACGCTGTTTCTAGGGAGAATGCGTTTCTTTCACCAAATTTCGGCGGTGGCGTTTCTCGGGATACTGGGCGCGGTGATCGGCAAAACTCCTGCTGTCGGGACGTTGCAGCTGGCGTTGCTGGCGGGAGTGCTTGTGTTTGCCGGCCGTCTCTGGTTCATCAGTCGGATTCCACATTTTCCGGAGCCGGAACGGGTGCGGGCGCCATTGCGTGCGGGGCTTCGCGCCGCGACGAAAAATCTGCCGTTGGTTCTCTTTTCTCTTTACACGTTCTTACTGAATCTGGCTATGTTTGCGGTTGTCCCGGTGATGCTGCTCTATTTGAAAAACGTGCAGGATACGCCGGGCGATTGGCTGGTGTTGATTTCCGCTGCCGCCTTTGCCGGGATGCCGGCGGGGTATCTCCCGGCGCATTGGCTGGATCGGAAATTGGGGAGAAAGAATATGTTTCGGCTGCTGCATGCGGTAGTGATTTTGGATTTGGCGGCGCTTTTGCTGGTTTCTGCTTCCGGCGCTTCCGGCGCGGTTTGTGTTGCTTTGCTGTTGGCGCTCTGCAACGGTTGCATCGCCGCCAATTCGGTGGTGGCAGGGGCGATGATGATGGAGTTAGCGGCGATGGGGAACAAAGCCGTGGCGATGGCGTTCTGGGGAGTCTTCTATTATGGCGGCAGCGGAGTTGCCCGGCTGGGAGCCTCGCTTCTGATCGCCTCCGGAGTTCTGGCGGCGAACTGGAGCATCGGCGGACAGACGATGAGCAGCAGCCACTCGGTACTGCTCATCGGTGTTTCGATTGCACTGTTTGCGGGGATTATCCTGTTGTTACCGGGATCCTTTTTCCGTTCGTCCGGGCCAGCGCCGGGCGGACGGAATTGAACATTCAGGACAAAACAAGCACCCCGGAACAAGGAATGGCGATCTTTTGCAGTCCAGGCACAAGATTCACCGTTCCGGCCGCCTTGCCAAGGCAGTCGAAAATTCGTCCGGCGACCGGTTCGCCGGAGTATTCGAGAAACAGTTCCGGCGAGGCGGAAGCGTTGATTGCGATTACCGCTTTGCCGTTCTCCCGATGAAGCGGAAGCAACTGGTTCCGCTGATAGGCGACCAATGCGGTTTCGCTCGCGCCTTCCACCGTGACAAAAGGATCGTTTTCCCCGGGGCAGGGGGCGTGGAGGCGGCCGAAGAGAAAGAGCGAAGCGTGTTCCCGCCAGAACCCGAGCACGAACCGGAGCATTTCGCGGTGCTCTTCCGGCAGTGATTCGAGTTGGACGGAAATTTGCGGTACGCTGAATACGATGTTCCATATCTGTCGCGCCGCCGATTCCACCGGCTCTTCCGGGTGCCAGCCGAGCATGTCGGAGTGGACCGCGGTGTTGCCGGAGAGATGACGTAGATTCACGACTCGCCGCCGGTTCGCGATCCGGTCGCCGGGGCAGTCGCTTGCCCGGAAGATATTGGCCATTGCCCGCATGCCAGGTCCGATGTAATCCTGGCGGTACTCGATCAGAAATTCTTCCGAAATCGCGCGCAGCCGGGCGGTCAGATCGTTCAGCAACCGGACGACCGCTTGGGGAATGCTCTTGTAGTCTCTGTTTGCATAATGTTCCTTCTCTGCCGGGTCTTCGGTTCCGGCGGGGAGGGCGAAACGGTCGAGGAAATCGATTTTGAGCCCGTCGAGTTTGAGCGAGCGGGCAAGGTCGACGCAACGTTCGATCAGATATTCTCTCACATCCGGGAAGCGCGGATCGACGATCCAGCAATTCAGCCCGGGGGCGAAGTAGAGCAGTTTCCCTTTCATCGCCGCGAACCGGTCGCCCGCTTCGCCGACAAAGGGCAGCGCGATCCAGAGCAGATAGCGAATGCCCGTCTGTCTGACGCGCGCGACATGCTCCTCCATATCCGGAAAGCGTGAGCGGTCGATCCGCCAGCTTCCGGCAAAGGCGTAGCCGGCAGCGTCTCCGGTTTCCTGCCAGCCGTCATCAACGATAACGCTGCGAAGCCCCAGCTTTCGCCCGGCGGCGACTTCCGTCTCGACCGCCTGCGATGTGATCTCGCGGTGGTAACTGTACCAGGTGGAGTATACCATCTCCCGAGCGGAGGCGGGAACGGGAAGAGGAGAATAAAAACTTTCCCACCACGTTGCGGTATCCGCCAATGCCGTTTCAAACGGAAGTTGGCGAAGGTCGAAACGAAGTTCGAGCGTATACGGTTCCCCTTCCGGGAACTCGGAGCAGGCGATGGCGCACTCCAATTCAAAGCTCTCCTCGCTGACTCCGGCGAAGAGTTCGAGCCGGTTTTCCGCGTCGGAGGCGGCGAAGGTCAGGCGGTTTGTGCCGCCGGTACCGACCAGCGCGAATACCGGAGCGTTGCGAGTGAACTCCGCCGGAAAGGCATTGAGCCATGCCGGCGGGAGAAATTGGGGATAATTTTCCCCGATTTTTCCCGCCATGGATGTCCAACGGAATTGGATGTCGCGTTGCGGCATGCTCCAGGAAACTCGGAACGGTTGCGGCGTCCGGGCAAATTCCAGCCGGACAATGCCGATGTCATTCGTGAAATCGTGTTCGATACGGAATCCCGGAGTTGCCTCCGGGATTCCATCCAGTGTCAGCCGGAGATCCGGCGTCAGGAGGCAGTTCATTCTTTCTGGTCATCCTTGTAGAGCGGATAGATCCGCACATCGAAATTTCGTCCGAGTCCCGGCGCCACCGAGATAAAACTTTCACGTGTCTTGCCGTCGTTGTCGTTGACCAGCAGATTAAAGCGGAAGAGCTTGCCGCTGATTTCCAGCAGTTCCATCGGCAGGGTCGCTTCGTACACGGTGGTTTTGGCGGCCTCGTTCCGGGTCACAACAAGGCGGGTCGCGGCGATCATGGCGTCGCTGCTTTTCCCGGCCGGGACATCCCAGAGGAACACCTCGGGTTTGTTGTCAGAATCGAGCGAGAGACCAAATCTCCAGTACCCTTTCGCGTCTTCCGGGGAGATGACGAATTGAACGCTGTCACCCTGCCAGAGCGCGTCGCCACGGAATTGTTGGACATGGATATCGTCGGTAACTTCCACCCGAAGTTTCAACTCGTTCTTCGCGGCGGCGAGATAGACTTTGGCGCTGAGATCTTGCGGTCCTTTCCAGACCAACGGTTCAAATTCCGGTGCGCTGGGAACCTGAATCGAGAGCTGATCGCGATTATCCAGCACGAAATCAGGGGTCTTGGCAAATCCGCGGCGGGAAAGCGAACGGATATAATCCGAGGGCAGTTCCATCGGGAACTCGCCGAGTTCGCCAAACGAGATCATCACTTTTCCTGCGATGGATGCGTCATGCTCCATGGTCGGACGTACAAGGAATGTCACCTTGGCGGTCGATTGAGCAGGAATCCGCAACGCATCAACTTCACTTTTCACCGAGAGCGTGGCAGGGGTGTCCATCCGGAAGCGACAGGTCAATTCGGTGTTCGTGGGGTTTTTCAACTCTACAGTCAGACGGTTGTTTTGGTCACGATACAGTCCCGGATTTTCCACCAACTGGATCAATTCCCCGACCCAAATCGGCTCATTGCCGCTGATTTTCAGTGTATACGGTTCGGGAACCTGTTCAAATGTGAGAACGCCGTTTTGAACCGGAAGTTCCTGAACGTTGCCGAAAAGGTCGATTTTTTCCACTTTGCCGGTGATTCCGCTCAGGATCGCAATGCGGGAGCGCTCGTCTTTCCGGTTCAGGAACGTTGCGACCAGATAGTCGCCTTTTGTGTCACGAAACAAAAGCGAGGTTCCTTCCGCGGTTTCCTCCATCACGCGGAGGAATTTTCCGCCCGAATAGTGTGTTGTAAGCATATTGAATGCGAGGTATGACTGCTTGGGCTGGTAGTCGTTCAGAAGTAGGCCGAAGTTATGTTCGCCATTGCTCTGATCCCAGCCGTCGTTGCGGAGGTTGTACCAGTTGAATGCCACTGCGCCGCGCGACCACGAATAAAGGACTTTGCGGAAAAGTGTGCAGGCCTGTTCCCATTCGGTCGAACCACGAGTGGTAAGGCCGGATTCGTTCATATACCACTCTTTCTTGTCATTGTTCCGCGCCCGCATTTCATCGAAGCGGTTGAGGACAGCGACACAGGAGGGGAGGAGAGAGTGATTATGCAGGGCGAAGATATCGTAATCGTTCTTCCCTTCGCTCATGGTACGTTCGGCGATCTCCGCGTTTCCGCCAGTCCAATTGGTGGCGGGAATGGTAGCGAAACCACCGGAGAGAAGTTTTGTGCCGGGATCATTCGCTCGTGTTTCTTCTGCCGCGATTTTGAGCATCTTGAGGTAGTCTTCGGTCGAAAAATCCGCGAAACTGTACAGATCCGGCTCGTTCCAGATTTCCGTATGCAGCGTCTTGCCGCTGTAACGGCGGGCGAAGGTACGGACGAAGTTGCGCCATGCGTCGAAATCCGGCAACGGGCGACCCGCTTTGCCCTGTTTCTCTTGCCGGATCGATTTCCAGTCGGCCGCCGTCGCCCAGTTCGGCAAACGGGAGTGCAGTACCTGCGATTCAAGGCCGTATTGTTCCATCAATTGAAACACCCGGTCGAGCGAAGCGAAATTCCATTGTTTATGCTTCGGCTCCAGCACGTCCCAGTATGAGCAGAAGCGGACGATTTGCGCCCCGGCGTAGGCAGACGCGGCAATCTCCTTTTCGGCATGAACCGGAGAGATCTTCGGCAAATGCTGACAGCAGATTCCGAACAGGAATTCGCCGCCGCTGCGTTCGCCCGGCACTGCGGGAATCATTGCGGCGAATCGCGCGGTTTTCTCCATGCCGCTATCGGAACGTCCTTTCAGCGAGAGGGTGCTTTTGATTTCATAAAGACCAAGCTCGGCGGGAATTTTGAATGGAACTTGGATTGATTCGTTGGCGGCGAGAGACAATGGTAATGTCTGCGTACTGACGCTATCGGTTGCTCCCGCTTTGACGATGCGATAGGCGAGTGTTGCGTCGATCGGTGTCGCATTGCTGTTGTGCACAAAAAGCGCCCCGGAATCCTTGTCCGGCTGGAAAAATGCGAAGCCATTGGCGTTGTTGCGAAGTTCCACCGTTGGTGTCGTCGCGTAAGGAACCAATGTTTTGGCTGTGAAACTGCGTAGACTGATCGCTCCGACCCCGTCGCGGAAGCGGAATGCACCACCGAAAAGTTGCGCGGGCTGGTCGATCTTACCGTCCTTATTGCCACCCCACGAAACAGTTGGTTTTTGGGTGCGACCGAGTTTAAAAAGAATCGTATCGCCCTTTGTGATGGTTTCGCCAGTTAAGGTGTACTGTAGCATTTCGCCGGTTGCATCCATGATTCGGATGCTGAAATTTTGCAGTTCCGAGGTACGGGAGCGGTCAAGGTTGACGGCAAGTTCTAGAACATCGAAACTTTCCAGTTTCATCTTCTTGTGAAATGAGAATTCACAAAACGCTTTCGGCTCCTTGTTTTCAATTCGCAACAGAGATTCCCCCGTCGGAGCTTTCTCTGTGGTGGCCTTTTGTACGTCGTGCCATTTTTGCTGAAGATAGACATTCAAGTCCGGAAGCTTCAGCTCTTGAACATCCCCCAATGCGGGGAGTGCGGTGAACGCCATCGGCAATGCGAGGGCGAGAATTGATTTCGAGTGACGCATCTGTTTTTACTCCTGCCGGTTTACTCTGTTGCTTTTGATTCGGTATTTACGGTGAATCCGCGAAGGAAAAGCGTCCCGGCTCCGTCCTGAAAACGGAACGCGCCGCCAAGGAATTGTGCGGGCTGGTCGATTTTGCCGTCCTTGTTGCCGCCCCACGAAGTGAACGGTTTCTGATTCGGATCGATGGTAAAAAGAATCGTGTCACCCTCCGGCAAGGCTTTGCCGATGAGCGTATATTGAAGCGTTTCCCCGGTCGCGTCCTGAATCCGGACACTGAGGTTCTGCAATGTCGAGGTACGTTTCCGGTCAAGGTTGACAGTGAGTTTCAGAGTGTCGAAACTTTCCAGTTTCATCTTCTTCGGGAAAGAAAATTCGCAGAATGCTTTGGGATTTTTGTTTTCAATCCGCAACACCGGGTCGGCTTCCGGAACCGCTTCTTCCGTGACGCTCTGCACATCTTTGTATTTCGGTTGCAGTGAGAGCTTCATCTCCGGCAGCTTCAACTCCTGTGTCACTCCAAAGGCCGGGAGTGCAATGAACGCTATCGGTAAAGCGAGAGTTAAAATCGATTTTGTAAGAGACATGATTTTTTTCCTTGTTCTTTTAAATGGTTCGCCACTGCCCTGCGGCGCTTTTGTAATAGATTGCCTTGGCGGGATCTGCCCAGACGGCTCGCATGATTTCTGTGTAACGTGCGGGGTTGATGGCTTCCACATGACCATCGAGGAACACGATATTTCCACGTCCGTTGTGAATGTCGCAGAATCCACCCTCTTTGGAGCTGGCGATGATTTCCGTCTGGTAATGCCCCTTGATATCTCCTACCGCCGCGTTGGCGACACAACCGATGACCGGAACTCCGGTGGGGGGAAGCGGTAATCGCTTGTAGGCGATCCAGTTGCCCACGCCGCTTGCGTAATCCCGGTACTTGTTTGGCAGTGCAGTCAGCGAGCCGCCGCAGTCCGGGGCAAAAAATCCGTATGTGGTGGTGTGTGTGTTGAGTTGACCTAGCTCCGTGCAGAAAAAGCTCTTATAATTGGTGGCATCTTTGTCGAAGGTCATTCCGATCAACGGAGCGCGCCAGGTAAGATCGCCACCAGTGGATTTACGGAAAAGAAACGTGTCATCAAACGTATCCAGATAAACTCGCATCATCAGCCCAAGCTGTTTCTGATTCCCGATGCAGTTGGTTGCCCTTGCCGCCGCACGGGCGCGGTTCAGCGCGGGAAGCAGCATGGCGGCGAGGATCGCAATGATTGCGATCACGACGAGAAGCTCGATCAGTGTGAATGGTTTCTTCACGGCAAACCCCTTGTGTTACAGTTTCTTGTTGGAGTTAAAATCACAAACCGTCTCCCGAAGCGTAAGCCGGGGGCGGATCTTGTATTGCAAAACGTTCTGGTCACGTGACTCCAGCATACGATCGAGCAGTTCGACCGCATGGCTGCCGAATTCGTCGATGTCGATTTCGATGCACGACAGCGGGGGATTAAGGTAGGCCGCAAAGCCGCTTTCGCCGCCATAGGAGAGGACGGAAACGTCTTCCGGCACCCGGACTCCGCGCTCGCGCAACACCCGTAGCACTGCCGCTCCACCTGAAAGCGAGAGTGTGAAAACCGCGCTGAAGTCAATTTTACCGTGCCGATCCAGAAACGCGCGGAAACGTTCGTAGCAGAGATCGAGCGTGTTGTCGAACAAGTGCAGATCCATATCCGCCGGAACTGTCGTCATCTCAAGTTTTTTCGCGGTGACGGAAAATCCACGGACGCGCTCTTCGGTCGTGCTTTCATGCGGCTGGTCGCGCAGTACGAGTACGTTCCGGTGCCCATGCTCCGCCAGCGTCCGCGCCGCCATCTTCCCCACGCCGTAATCGTCAATACAGACGTTGGCGACATCGGGGTCTTTCAAATGCTGAAGCAGTACAACCACTGGGCGGGACGGGCGCTTGAGCGCACGCAGCATTTCCTTGTCGATCACGCGGGAAGGTGGAATCAGAACACAGCCGTCCACTGCCTCCATTGCGGCAACGAAGTCGAACGATTCAAACGTCCGGTACGTGTGGTGGATGAATTTCCAGTTGCGTTCCTGCCCCGCCTCGTAGAGTCCGCGCAGAATCGGATCGAACGCGAGCGAACAGGAGTCGGGGCGAATCACACAGATGCAGGCGCTGAATCGTTCCAGCTTTTCCGCCACCTGGTACCGTTGTTTGCCGAACTCCCGGGTGATGGCCCCTTCGGCCGCCAGCGTTTTCAGCGCCTGAATCACGGTTCCGTGCGAGGCGTCCAACTGTTCGGTGAGCACCTTGGTTACCGGCAGAACATCACCCGGCGCGAGTGTGTTGATATAATCCCGCAACCGGAGCGCAGTCTGATAATGTTTGGTTTCCGTTAAAACTCGCGGCATTGCTTTTTCCTGATAAAATGGACGAATTTAATATTTAGTCTGACTATTTTGCATTAATTATGACTCGAAACCGATGAATTGTCAAGAGTGAAATATGTTTTTTTGCAAAAAAAAGCGCTCAGAGAAGTTCTCCGCGCTTCACCGGAGCGGCGCCAGAGTCGGGTTTCCGGGTTTCCGGGTTTCCGGGTTTCCGGGTTTCCGGGTTCCGGGTTTCCGGTTTCCGGTGACGGCGTTCCGAAAAATAGCGCGGAGCCGCACGCCTGTTCCCGATGGGAGAGCGAGAGGCAGAAAAACGTCAGACGAGAGACGCCTGTCGGGCGAGAGCGCCTTCGCGACCGGGGAAGTCGGCAAGAATCATCTTCCCGTCCGGTGCGGTGTCTTTGACTCGCTTCGCCAGTTCTCCCAGTGGAATGACCTCGTAACCGCGTTCGATCACCCGTTTCAGGTAGTCGTCGAACATCGTGGCGCATTTGCCGCCTTCGGCTTCGGCATGAACGGTCAGCACATTCGGGTGCTCTTCGGTCAGCAGCTCGATCTGGCGGTCGTTGTAGGTTTCGTCGGTAATTCCGTCACGCCCGAGCATCTCATCGTAAGTCGGGAGTGTTACCGGAATCTGAAGTTGCGGAATCCTCTTGCCGTTCACGACTGGATAGAACGGGAATTCCCCGCGGCAGTCGGTATTGTAATCGAACGGGAACCGTGTCTTGACCTTCAGCAACTGCTCGTTGGCGCGCCAGCCCGGCGCGGCACTGGTGCGTACGATCTCGTCGGTGATTCCCGCGAGGAACGCCAAGCCGCGCTCCAGTTCTCCCATCATATCGCCCTCGCTCATCTTCATGAGCTTCGCCTGCGCCTTGTGGTGATCCCAGGCGTGGAGGCCGATCTCGTGCCCCGCGTTCATGGTGGCGCGGATGATGTCGGAACAGCGTTTGCCGATGCGCGGGCCGGGCCATGCCGTCCCCATCAGGACGATTTCCGGCCCATACAGTCCGGCGGCGTCGGTGCGCAGCATTTTCCACAGAAACGACGGGCGCAGCAGGCGCCAAAGGTGCCGGCCCATATTGTCCGGGCCGACCGAGAAGTAAAATGTTCCCCGGATGCTGTGCTTCCGGAGAATTTCACAGAGGCGCGGAACGCCGCGGCCGGTGCCGCGAAGCGTATCCACGTCGATGCGGAGCGCAATGGTCTTCATATGGTTCAGTCGAGGTTGAATTCACCGGACTTGATCGCTTCAGCAAGGAAGAAATCAAGGGTGGTCTCAATCGATTCTTCAAGCTGGATCTTCGGTTCCCAATCCAGCATACGCTTGGCGTTGCGGATCGACGGAACGCGATGCTGCACGTCCTGATAGCCTTTGCCGTAGAACGCGCCGGACTCCACCACAAGGTAACCGGCGAAGGGCGGGAACTTCGAGCGCAACGGATGTTTGTCGAACTTCGCCACCAGCATTTCGGCCATCGCCTTAATGCTTGCTTCGTTTTCCGGGTTGCCGATGTTGATGATTGCGCCGTCGCATTTGCCGTCCTTGTTCTCAATGATCCGGTAGAGTGCTTCGATGCCTTCGGAGATGTCCACAAAACAGCGTTTTTGCTCGCCGCCGTCGATCAGCTGAATCGGGGAACCCTGTACGAGGTTCAGGATCAGCTGGGTGATGGCGCGGGAGGAACCGATGCGGGCGCTGGTCAGGCTGTCCAGACGCGGCCCGATCCAGTTGAACGGACGGAACAGCGAGAATTGGAGCTGGCCCTTGGCGCCGTAAGCCCAGATCACGCGGTCAAGCAGCTGCTTGCTGCTCGAATAGATCCAACGCTGCATCCGGATCGGGCCGGTGATCAGCTTGGAATTGTCCTCGTCGAATTGCGCGTCTTGGCACATGCCGTAAACTTCGCTGGTGGACGGGAAGAGAATCCGCTTGTTGTATTTGACGCAATAACGCACGATCCGCAGATTTTCCTCGAAGTCGAGTTCAAAAACACGCAGCGGATTGCGAGTGTATTCAATCGGGGTCGCGATGGCGACCAGCGGCAGGATGATGTCGCATTTGCGGATGTGATATTCGATCCACTCGCGGTGGATGGAGATGTCGCCTTCGCGGAAATGGAACCCTTCGCGGCCGAGCAGATGGTCGATGTAGTTGCTGCGGAGGTCAAGGCCGTAGACCTCGTATTTGCCGGATGCGAGCAACCGCTCCGAGAGATGGCTGCCGATGAACCCGTTGACGCCGAGGATCAGCACCGATTTTTTGCGGCCGAGCTCGCGCAGTTTCTTCGGGTTCGCTCCGAAAATCATGTTCGGAACGATGCGGGCATCGGCGGCGAGCTGATCGCCGGTCATGAAAACGCCGCCTTCGAGCTGGCCGGCGCGGATGCGCAACGCGCCGTCACCGCAGGCGATCGTGAACGGGGCGGTGGAGAGCACGGTTCCCGGAACCGCGCTGCGTTCCGACTTGGCGACTTCCGCCGACCAGAAGAAACACTTGCGGTCGCCGAGGAAGCTGAACGCGCCCGGATAGGGGCGGGTGACCGCCCGGATCAGGTTGCGAACCTCTTCGGCGCCCTTTGTCCAGTCAATTTCGCCGTCGGCGGGTTTGCGGCCCCCGAATTTGGTCGCCTTGGATTCATCCTGCGGGGTGCGGGCGGCGGTTCCCTTGGCGAGCTTCGGGAGTTCGCGGTCAAGCAGTGTGGCCGCCGCTTCGGTCGCTTTGTCGAAGACGTTCTTTGCGGTGTCCTCTCCCGCAATCGGAAATTTCTCCTGCGAAACGATGTCGCCCGCGTCGGCTTTTTTCGTCATATAGTGCAACGTGACGCCGGTTTCGGTTTCGCCGTTGATGATCGCCCAGTTAAGCGGAACGCGGCCGCGGTATTTCGGCAGCAGCGAACCGTGAAGGTTGAGCGCGCCTTTTTTCGGAATCGAAAGAATCTCTTCGCCGAGCATGTCGCGATAGTAGAATGAAAAGATGAAATCCGGCTTCATCGCGCGGATGCGGTTGATCCAGACCGGGTGATTGACGTTTTCCGGCGCGTACACCGGGATGTTGTATTCTCCGGCCAGCTCCGCTACCGATCCGAACCAGATGTTCTCGTTCGGGCTGTCCTGATGCGTGAAGATCGCGCTGATTTCAAACCCGTTGCGGCGGAGTGCTTCGATTCCGGCGCGTCCGATGTTGTGGTAAGCAAGTACGACACACTTCATGGTCGAAAATTCCTTATTATAAAGTTAAAAAGACAAAATAACGTAATAATATACTTCCGGTTTTTTGCTTTTGCCATACAGAAAGCAGTAAAAAAAGCCGGATTTGTCCGAGTTAGTTCAATTCTCTGTTGGCCGCGGCGGTGAGACGCTCGACCCAGACTTGAACGTCGTCGCCCTTTTCCGCCTCGACGAGAATGCGGATTTTGTTCTCGGTGCCGGAGTAACGCACGATGGTGCGCCCGGATTCTCCGAGCGCCGCTTGGCACGCTTCAATCTCCGCCGGGAGGTGTGTCAGATCGGCCATTGGAATCTTGCGCGCCACTGCGAACGAGCGAAGCTCCTGCGGGAACACCGTCATGAAATTCGCCAGCTCGGCGAGCGGCTTTCCGGTTTTCTTCATCAGCTTCAGCACGTGCAGCGCCGAGATGATTCCGTCACCGGTGGTGGCGTAGTCCATAAAGATGATGTGCCCGGACTGTTCGCCGCCGATATTGAAATTGCCGCCACGCATCCGCTCGATCACATAACGGTCGCCGACGTCGGTGATTTCGACGCTGATTCCCGCCTTTTTCATCGCGACGTGCAACCCGAGATTGCTCATCCCGGTGACGACGACGGTGTCCGACGCAAGTTTTTTCTCGGCCTGAAGGGCGAGGGCGATCATGCCGATGATGCGATCACCGTTGACTTCGTTGCCGTCGGCGTCGCAGAAGATCACCCGGTCGGCGTCGCCGTCCAGCGCGATTCCCGCATCGGCCTTGTACTCGCGGACGAGGCGGCCGACGTTCGCCGAGTGGAGTGCGCCGCAACCGTCGTTGATATTCAGCCCGTCCGGCTTGACGGCGGTTTCAATGACTTCCGCGCCGAGTTCGCGCAGGATCAGCGGAGCGATCGAATAGCCCGCGCCGTTGGCGCAGTCGAGTACGATTTTAAGCCCGCGCAAGCTCAGATTGCGAATTGAGCCTTTGGCGTATTCAATATAACGGCCGCGCGCGTCTTCGATGCGGTAGGCTTTGCCGATTTTGATTCCGCTCACGCCCTCTTCCCCGAGTTTTCCGCCGAGGATCTCCTTTTCAATTTCCAGCTCCACCGAATCGGGGAGTTTGAAACCGTCTTCGGCGAAAATCTTGATCCCGTTGTCGCAGGCGGGGTTGTGACTTGCGGTAATCATGATGCCGCAGGCGGCGCCCATCGATTTGGTCAGGTGCGCCACTGCGGGCGTCGGCATCGGGCCGACGGCGAGAACGTCCATGCCCATGCTGAGCAGTCCGCTGGTGATGGCGTTTTCAAGCATATATCCGGAAATGCGGGTATCTTTACCGAGGACGACGCGGCGGCGGGCTCCCGTATTGTCGCCTCCGCCCAATACTTTTGCCGTCGCTTTGCCGACCAGCAGCGCGAGTTCGGGGGTGATCGGGTAGACATTGGCTTTGCCGCGGATTCCGTCGGTACCGAACAGTTTCTTCATGATTCGGGGTTCCTTCTCACTTCATGGCCGCGTTCACCGCAAAGGTACGCAGCGCGAGTTCTTCGTTGACATTAAAGCGGAGCGTGAAGAGAAGATCTTCCGCTTCGCGTAAAACCATTGCTCCGAATTCGGGATCGATTTTCTCCGGCGCACCGTCCGGGAACAGTTCTGGATTCGGCAACTCTCCGGCCGGAACGCCGGAAGAGAGCAGGAAAATCTGTGACGCAAACGCATGAATCGCACTCAGGAAAAGTCCGCGTTCCTTCATATACGCGCCGTAGCCGGCGTCGAGGGCCAGGGTTTCGATCCGTTTGATGAACGCGGCGTCTCCCGCTTGTGCCGCCGCGGCGATCCGCCCCTCCCATTCGGCTGCGCTGCGCTCGGTGGCGTCGCTGCTCAACCCGGCGGCGACTTTGCAAAGCACGGCTGCCTGCTCTTCGGCCAGCGCGAGGTTTCCGCGCGCATTGAGAGCCAGCTGATTCAGGGATTTCACCAGTTCGTCGAAGCCGGGGAAATTGTATTCGCAATGATTGGTCAGAAGCGGCAACAACTGGCAGCGCGACCGGGTGGTCGGCAGCAGCGCGGCCGGGTTGCCGGTGGCGAGGATCAGCAACGTCTCCGGAGGCGGTTCTTCCAGTGTCTTCAACAGGGCGTTCTGGGATTCCTCGTTCATCCGGTCGGCGTCGTAGATGACGCCGATTTTACGCAGTCCGCCCGCGATTCCGGTCAGGTGGAACTGCCTCTCGAAAAAGCGCAGTGTATTCGGGTCCGGGTTAGTGCGGTCCCCGATTTTAACTTCGTACATTTTGCCGACCGGAGAAAGGGTGTGGAGCTCCGGATAACTGCCGTTTTCAATTTGGCGGCAGACCCGGCACTCTCCGCACGGGCGCCCCTGATCGCTCTGCGGGCAGGCCGCAAGCTGGGCGAGGGCGGTGGAGAATTCCCGGCGCGCTCGCGCGGTGTCGGCCTGAAGCAAAAATGCGTGTGAGAGCCGACCGTTCCGGCGGGCGTTTTCCAGATTTCCTAAAATGATCGGAAATTGCTTGCGATAAGTATCATAGGTAGGCATCGGCAATGATCCTGATTTCCTCGTGGACCTGTTCCACCGGGCGATCCGCGGCAACGGTCCGAACCCGTTCCGGTTCCCGGCGGGCGATCTCTTGAAACGTGGTACGGACACGCCGGTGGAATTCCAGATTCTCTTCCTCGAACCGGTCGTATTTTCCGGCGGTTTCCGGGCGGGTGCGGGTACGTGTGAAACCGGCTTCCGGCGGCAGGTCAAGGTAGATCGTGAGATCCGGCACGCACTCCGCCATGGCAAATTTGTTCAACCGTTCGATCGCAGCCGGGTCGATCCCGCGCGCACCGCCCTGATAAGCGGTGGTCGAGTCGGCGAACCGGTCGCAGATGACGGCCTTGCCCGCCTGAAGCGCGGGGCGGATGCGTTCCCGCACATGCTGGGCGCGAGCCGCCTCCATCAGAAGGAGTTCGGTTTCGTTGTGCATGGTTTCCGGGCCGTTGAAATCTTTGGTCATCGCGCGGAGCTGTTCGGCCAGCGGAGTGCCGCCGGGTTCGCGGGTGACGAGCGTCATTTTTCCGCGAGACGCAAGGTACTCCGCCAGAAGCCGCACCTGAGTGGTTTTGCCGGAACCCTCCGGACCCTCGAACGTGATGAAAAGTCCGCTGTACGGGTGTTTCTGCGCTTTGTTTGCCATAAAATTCATTTTTCCTTGTAAAAAGAAGATAGCTCCATTTGCCGGAAAGTTCAACCGGTGTTATATTTTACAGTATGTTTTTTTTCAAAACTTAACGGATAATGAGATCATGGCAAAAGAATTGACCCGCGACAGCTATCTGTCGAAGCATGTCGGAGACTACCCTGCGGAAATCTCCATCGGTGGCAAGCGTTATGTGAAAGTGGACGATCTCCGCTACGGAACCAATCCCCACCAGGCCGCCGGCTACTATCGCCCCGAGGCGGAAACGTGTGCTATCGGCGGGATGGAAATCCTGAAAAACGGTAAGAGCGGGCTTTCGCAGACCAATCTCGAAGACATCTCGTATGCGCTTAATATCGTGAAGTTTTTCGATCGTTCCGCCTGTGCGGTGATGAAGCACGTCAATCCGTCCGGCGCGGCGGTGGGGCTTCCCGGCGAAAGCGTCAAATCGGTCTATCTCAAGGCGCGTGACGCCGATGCGCGCGCTGCGTTCGGCAGCGTTGTGGCGTTCAACACCGAAGTAGACGCCGAGACCGCGCGGGAGATCATGGGTACGTTCGTCGAGTGCGTGGTCGCCCCTGCTTATGCCGATGGCGTGCTGGACATTTTCAATGACGGCGAAACGTACAAACTCAACAAACACATCCGGATCATCCGTTGCGGCGCGATCTCGTCGCTGCCCCGCTTCGTCGGGGATGCGCGCCCGGAGCACAATACATTGAAAGTGCTGGCGGACGGTTCGCTCGTCATCGCCCAGCCGCTGCTCACCGCGCTTCGCAGTGTCGCCGACCTCGTCCCGGCGGAAGCGGAGAACAAGCGTTGCGGAGTCCAAAAATCCTCGATCGAGGCGACCGGGCAGCAGAAGCTCGATCTGCTCGCCGCCTGGTACATCAACCTGAGTGTCCGCTCCAACGGCGTGGTGATTCTGAAAGACGGTCAGACGCTTTCGGTCGGTACCGGCGAACAGGATCGGGTTGGCGCGATTGAACAGGCGATTGCGAAATTCGCCCAGAAATATTCCGGCAGCGGAGTGCTGCAAAATTCCGTCATGTCCAGCGATGGCTTCTTCCCGTTCGAGGACGGAGTGGAAACCGCGGCGAAAGCGGGGGTGACGGCGATCATCGCTCCCTCCGGTTCGTTGCGTGACGCGGATGTGATCAAGCGGGCGAACGAGCTTGGCGTGGCGCTTTATTACGCGCCGGAACGCATTTTCTCGCACCATTAATTTCGGATTTAACGAAGAGTTACGTTTCAAACATTTGGAGGAGCTGTTATGGCGAAGGATCGCAAAAAAGAGCTGAATGCCGAGATTTCCAAGGCGATGATGACCGACTTTGAGCGTGTCGGGCAGGGCTTTGTCACTTATTGGAAGCTGATCGCCGCTGCGGTGGTCGGAATTGCGGTGCTGGTCGCGGCAATTGCTTGGGCGGCTGGGCATCAGAAGGAGTCGGCGCGTCAGGCGCGAGAAGCCCTTTCCACCGCATCGAACGTGGAGGAATTGAGTGCCGCATTGGTGACTTATGGCGGCTCCCCCGCCGCTTCGTATGCGCGTTTTCGCCTCGCTGGAATGTTCCTTCAGCAGAAGGAATATGATAAAGCGGTGGAGCAGCTGAAGCTGATCGGCGATGCGGATGGCGATGCGTCGCTCGCGGCGAACGCCGCCCAGATGGAGGCTTATGCTCTGGAGCTTTCCGGCAAGGACGCCGAAGCCGCCGCGTTGTTTGCGGATCTGGCGTCACAAGGGAATGCGCCGCAGATGTTCCGCGCCGAGGCTCGCTTCGCGGCCGGTCGGCTCTATGCCAAGTTGAAAGATCTTGACAGCGCCGTCGAAATTCTCGAAATGGCGCATCCGAACAAGCCGGCGCAGAACGTCGCAGACGCCTGGGATGAGCAATCGGTCGCGTTGCTGCGCTCGATCAACGCCGGAGAATACGGCGCCCGTACGGCGAAATAAAGGTTCGAGATGGAGCTCAGCCGCAGGCAGGAATCCCTGATCCGGTCGCTGTACACCCGGCACGGTCGTCGCAAGGCGGAGTGCTGTGTGTGCGAGGGCGTCCGGGCGGCGGGTGAGCTTTTTTTGCGCGCGCCGGAACTGGTTTGCTTTACCGTGGCGACCGAGTCCGGCGCGTCTGCTTTTCCGGTGATCCCGGGGGATCTTTTCCTGGTTTCCGACGCGAAGATGCGGGAGCTGGCCGGGACGGTCAGCTCACAGGGAATTCTTGTGGTCGCGTCGGTTCCGGCGGAACCGCCTGATGACGAGATTCCTGCCGACCCGTTTCTGCTTGCGCTCGATCGCCTTGGCGATCCCGGGAACTTCGGCACGATCTGCCGGACGTTGCGTGCGGCGGGACTTCATGAACTCTGGTATACCAAGGGGTCGGTCGACCCGTTTGGCGACAAGGCGATCCGCTCCGCCATGGGAGCGCAGTTCGCGTTGAAACTCCGTGGATTCGAGACGTTGGAAGCGTTGCGGGAACGGGCGAAATCATTCGGCTTCCCGACGGTGTGGCTGACCGATCCGCATGGCGGAGAAAACTGTTTTACCGCTCCGGATCTGTATGACCGCAGCGTCATTGTCATCGGAGGTGAGGCCAATGGCGTCGCTCCGTTGAAGGATGCGCGCCGGGTGCTGATCCCGATGCCGGGCAATTATGAATCGCTGAACGCGGCGCAGGCGGCGACGATTTTTCTGTTTGAGCACGTGCGCCGGCTCACGGGAGGGAACTGACCATGTCGGTCTGGACTCAAATTTATCTGTTTACTTTTCTCGCCGGAGCGATTTCCACGCTGCTCGGCACGCCGTGCTTCGGCTGGCTGGCTCGAAAAACCGGGATGATGGATGTTCCACAGGCGAATCACAAGGGGCACGGTCGCTCGACTCCGTTGCTCGGCGGGCTGGCGATGTATAGCGGATGGATTCTCTGCCTCGGCGGCGGACTTGCGTTTGTGTTATACGGCGGTGATGAGCTGCCCGGATTCGCTGGAACGTTGTCGGTGCATCTCTCCGGGATTTTGACCGCGTTGCCACAACTTGGATTTCTGGCGCTCGGAGCGTTCCTTTCGATGCTGCTTGGGCTGATTGACGACAAGTATCCGCTTTCGGCCGGCGTGAAGTTTGGCGGGCAGTTTTTGATTGCGCTGCTGGCGGTCTGGCTGGGCGGCGTCCGGGTCAACATCTTTCTGACGCAGCCGGTGTTGGTCTGGGCGGCTTCGATTTTCTGGATCATGTTGCTGATGAATTCGATCAATTTCTTCGACAATATGGATGGGCTCGCGGTCGGAACCATTGCGATTGCGATGGGGTTTTTCTCGGTGATCGCCGCGTTGAACCAGCAGTTTTTCATCGCGGTGCTGGCGGCGGCGAGCTGTGGAACGTGCGCCGGATTCTGGTTCTACAACACGTCGCCGGCGACGATTTTCATGGGAGATTCCGGCAGCCACTTCCTCGGCTATCTGGCGGCGGTGATTTCGGCGGGGGTGACGTGGTTCGGGATCGATTTCTCGCTGTCGCGCTTTCCGGTGTTGATTCCGCTCTTTATTCTGGCGCTGCCGCTGTTCGACACCGCGATGGTGGTGTTGATCCGCACCTGTAAGGGAAAGCCGTTCTGGATCGGCGATCATAACCACATTTCGCACCGGTTTGTCCGCATGGGGCTCTCGCGGCGGCAGGCGGTGTTGGTGGTGCATCTGTTGGCGTTGGGGATCGGGTTGGGGATGCTGCCGGTATTCTGGGGCGATTTTCGCACTGCGGCGGTTCTGGTCGCACAGGCGTTTCTATTTTTGCTGGTGATTACAATCCTGCAGTTTGCGCTATCCGGCCGGCAGGACACACGGGAACAAGTACAATCCAAAACGGAAAAGGGAGAATGAATCATGACCGAGCGCAAGCGTCCGGGTTGGGATCAATATTTTATGGACATCGCCCATGTGGCGGCCACGCGCAGTAATTGTTGCCGTCGTCAGGTCGCGGCGGTTTTGGTGCGTGATTGCCGGATTATCTCGACGGGGTACAACGGTACGCCGCGCGGTGTGCGGAACTGTTCCGATGGCGGTTGTCCGCGCTGCAATTCCGACACGCCTTCCGGCACGAATCTGACGCAGTGCCTTTGCAGCCACGCGGAGGAGAATTCGATTGTTCAGGCCGCCTACCATGGGATCATGGTGAAAGGGGCGACGCTTTATACGACCTTCAGCCCGTGCCTGTTGTGTGCGAAAATGATCATCAATGCGGGAATTCGCGAAGTGGTGTACCACACCCGGTATTCGATCGACGATGTTTCGACGGCGCTTTTGCGCGAAGCCGGGGTGATTATCCGGCCGTTGGAGGAGGAGAAAGGCGATGAGTAAGAATCCCGCCGACGGAGTCATGACACTCGAACAGGCGAAGGCGTGGCGTGAACTTTTGCGGCAGGAGGGGCGGCGGCTGGTCGTCACCAACGGCTGCTTCGATATTCTGCATCGTGGTCACGCCGAGTACCTTTATGAGAGCCGTCAACTGGGCGACGCGATGTTGATTCTGGTGAACTCTGATGCGAGCGTACGTGCCTTGAAAGGGGACACGCGTCCGATTGTGGATGAGTACAATCGCTGCTATATGCTCTGCTCTCTCGCCTGTGTCGATGCGACGGTGGTGTTCGACGGGCAGCGCTGTGATCGCGAATTGCGGGAGCTTGCCGCCGATCTTTATGTGAAAGGCGGAGATTATACGCTGGACAAGCTCGATGCCTCCGAGCGCGCTGCGCTGGAAGGGGCGGGGACGGAGATTTGCTTCAAGCCGTTTATCCCCGGTTTTTCCACCTCGACGATTGTGGAGCGCATTTTCAACGCCAAAGGTTGCTGAGCAGCTATGAGTTACAACACTCCGGATCAAATCGCGGTTGAATTCTGCAAAAACGGCGCGATAAAAGCCCGTATGCCGTTCTATCGATTTGCCTTGCTGGCGATTCTGGGCGGCGCTTTCATTGCGTTCGGCGGTCTGCTCACGGTGGTGGTGGCGGGCGGAATGCCCGGCGTCGGTGCGGCCAATCCCGGATTGGTGAAGTTTGTCGCGGGCGCGTTGTTTCCGGTCGGTCTGATCATGGTGGTAGTGGCGGGCGGCGATCTCTTTACCAGCGATTGCGCCGGGACGGCGCTGGCGTATTACCAGAAAGAGATTTCTCTTGGCGATGTGATTCGTGTGTTGGTGCTTTCGTTCGGCTTTAACTTCATCGGAGCGTTGGTGGTCGCCTACTTTTTTGCGTGGCGAACCGGATTGATCGGCTCCTCGCCGTGGATGGATTATCTGCATACGCTTGCGGAGGGGAAAGTGAGCCGGGATTTTCTGACGGTGTTTCTGAAAGGGATCGGCGCGAATTTTCTTGTCTGCCTCGGCGTCTGGATGGGGTATGCCGCCAAAGATATCACGGGGAAGGCGATCGGGATCTGGATTCCCGTGATGATTTTCGTCACCTTCGGTTACGAGCACTCGATTGCCAATATGTTCTTCCTGCCCGCCGCGATTTTCTCCGGCGCGGAAATCACCTGGTGGCAGTTTGCTACCGTCAATTTGCTCCCCGCCACGCTCGGCAATCTGGTCGGCGGCGGCCTGCTGGTCGCTCTGGTCTACTGGTTCGTCTATCTGAAAAAATCCAACGCATAAGCAATTGTTTGGAGTCAGATTGTTTATGCCGGATCGATATTCAAGGCACTACGCTTGCGTAAGCATAGTGCCTTGAGTTTTTTCATTATATGGTTGGTCGGTTATTTCTCGAAACGCACCACGGGGTAACATTGCGGGTCTTTATTTTCTCCAATGCCGGGAGCAATACCGATATAGCTTTCACGACCTTCACGATCATTGTCATTGATGATCAGGTTGAAACGGAAGCCGCGTTGACCGATTCTTGTGGTCATGCCAATGGCCTGGAACGGAATTTTTGCTTCGTATATGGTTCGTTTTCCCTCTTCATCCCTGATGGTGCGTAGTTCGATCATCTGCGCAACAGTGACCGGATCGAAGCCGGTCGGCGCCATCCAGACGTGTGTCGCGCTTTCTCCGGCATTGTTGCGCGCCAGACCGATTTCCCACAGCGATGATTGTCCCGGCAGCAGCAGCGCCAGTTGAATGCCGTCACCGACGTAGGCTTGTCCATCGGAGTGCGGCTGGTGATGGATGTCATCAGAAACTTCTGCTTTCAGTAGCAGGTTCTCTCCATCGCGGCCAAGCCGAATGGCGGCACTCAAATCTTCCGGCCCGGTCCAGAACAGGTGTGCTGTGTCCGGGGCATTTCGAGCAAGAATTGTCACTTGAGACATTTGGTTCAAAATAAAGTTTGCTTGCCCGGAGAGTCCGTTTGGCGGTAAGATCACAGCATTGTGAGCCGGATAAACGGCGGTTCCTTCCCAAAGTCCTTTGGCTGTCACGGCAACGCTCAGCATTGCCGGTTCTTTCTCTGAAGAATGAAAGTCGGTTGCGGCAGTGACCTTCGCTTTTGCAATCGCTGTTTTATTGGGGGCAACCGTGATCTTATTTTGTTCAAAGGTTCCGGCCAATCCTTCCGGGCAGCTCAGTTTGAGTTCAAACGTCAGGCGGCGGTTGGTCGGGTTAAAAAGACGCAATGCGAACTCTTTGGTTTCTCCGCCAGTGGTCAAAAACGGATCGACCAGCGAAACCAATTCACCGACTGCCTTCGGCATCTTTGTGTTTTGGTCAAATCGCAGTGTTCCGGGCAGCTTGCCCGGGTCGAAGACAAGTCGATTGTCTTTCACCGGCAGGCGTGTTTCATTGCCGAAGAGGTCAATGTGAGTTACAAGGCTGCCAACCGACTCCAAGCAAAGAATTCGACTGCCGGCGGATGGAGTGTTGTTCCAATATGCCAGTTGCCGTATCTTTTCGGAATTGAGAAACCAATACCCCTCCAGAGATGAACCGAGCGGAGCGTTCGCTTCAAAGGTCGCGTTGCGGTAGGTTCCAGCCAGTGCGTTATAGGCGACATAAGCGGCCTTGGGTTGAAAATACCAGGTAATCAGACCGAAATTGTGTTCGTTTTCCTTGGGATTGGTGCCATCGTTGCGGATATCGTACCAATTATATCCCATGGCGCCGTGCGCCCAACTGTAAAGGAATTTTCGGAACAGCACAGCGGCTTGCTCAAGTTCACCGATGTGAAGCGCTGATTGTGCGGTTTCATTGGCATACCACGGTGTTTTGGTGAACTTGCGGAGGACGCTTACTTGATGGCGATATCCGTCGAGTGAACCATGTCCATGAAACGCGGGGATGTCGTAGGTGCCGGTTGTGACGATTTTCTCAAAAAGATCGATCTGCTCCTGACTGATCAATCCAGAAACTCCACCGGAGATAACTTGAATTTCCGGAGCGGCTTCTTTGATGTTCTGATAAGCGGTATTCAGAAGTTTTACGTATTCTTCGCTGGTGAAATCGGCGAATCCAGGGTGATCGGGCTCGTTCCAGATTTCAATATAACGGACTTTGCCGCGCAGTGTTTCGGCGATTCTTCGGCAGAATTCTCCCCATGGAGCGAGTTCTGGACTGAAATGGCCGCGGCCTCCTTTGCGTTGAGATTTCCAACCCTTGGGTTTTGCCCATGCCGGCGGATATTGTAAGATGGGCGCCAGTTCGACTCCCGATTGTTCCAGTAGTTCGCGGAAGGCGTCGTATTGGTCAAGGTTCCAGCTCTCCGGAGTGTTCATGACTCGCCCCCAACTGATATCGTCTCGGGCAATTTTGGCTCCGCACCAAGCGAGAGCCATGATCTCGCGTTTCTGGTCACGCACCGATTTCCCGCGCAGATGGGTGCAGATTCCGAATAAAAACCCTTCATTGCGTTCTGGCGTCGGGCCTGTCGGTCGCATGTAACAGAAGCTCAAGTTGTGCGATGCGGCAGTATTTCGTTTACCCGACTTTTCCTGAAACGCAAGTTGCAGCCGGTAAACACCATAAGCGGTCGGAGAGGTAAGCGGAATTTGATGTTGTTCGCCGGGAGCAAGTTCGGTTCGGAATTTTTGTGTTGACACTGGGCGATCCCAGAGGTCGCTGATTGTATATTCACCTTCCAGCAAAGCTGGTTCGGAACGCCTGTTCCGCATTGAAAAAGACAGGCTGCTTTCTTCGCCTTCCTTCAGGGTATAGATCGGGGTGCCGGAACCGGAGTGAAACTCAATTTGCGGAGGCGCGCTGACCACTTCCGCACTCACGCTGCCGATCCCTAGAAATCCGGTTCCGGATTTGGAATTGAATTCGGCGGCAAGTCCGATGAAAGTGACGGGAAAATCGAGTTTTTGGTTCGCTTTTTTCCCTCCCTCCCATGTGCCGGAGTAAGTTGCTTCCGCGTCGATTTCGTATTGGAAGTGCTGCCAGCCGGGCGTAACGGTTGGGATTCGATGAAATAATTGAAACATTTCTCCGTCGCGATCACGTAGACGGATATTCAACGAACGGATCGGGCACCCTGGCGGGAAATAGGCCTCGACGATAATTTTCGCCTCGTCGAAGGACGGTATCTCCATCCGCTTTCCCACGGCGAATTCGGTGTAGTACGTACGAGAATTATCCCAGTCGCAGCGCAATCCCCGGCGACCTTCCGTGAGTTCGGTATAAGAAACCTGTTGTGCTTTTTCTTTCGGTTTGTGCAACACCACGTTTGGCTGTTCCGAGGAAAAATCCACCAAGGTAACCGGAGCGGACGCTGCCGGAAGGACCATCAAAATGGAGGCGAATATGAGCATCATGAATTTCATTGACTGCGAATCCCGAGTTAATAAGTGACCGTGATGCCGTGTTGGCAGGGGAAGGCATCTTTCCAGACATCTTTTCTGCGTCTTTCCACATGACCGTCGAGCATTGCGCCGTTGGCGAAGTTGGAGTGACGCGTTTCAAATGTGTAGACGCCCCAGTCGTCAGGGCATTTGAAATGACGAGCCGCTTTCATGATGCCGACTTTGAATTCGCCGGAATCTCCAAGCATAACCATACGGGAAGGATTGGCGATTTTTACTATCTTGATGGATTTTGCATAATTAGTCAAGCTGTGTCCGCCCTTTTCGGCAGATAGACCGATTCCTCCGCCCCATCCACTGAAATCGGTCGCTTCCGGACAAACAAAAACTCCTGATTCCGGGTCGCCATTCAACTCGTTGCTGTCGGTCATTCCTGTGGCTGTATTTGCCCAACCGGGAACAGGCAGATAGCTTCGAGAAAGTAAGTTGACCCACCAGTTTCCCCACATCCCTGAACCGCCCCAGCCGGTGGCGCGAGAAAATGGTGTAAGATGCTCGTCGCTGTCGTCTGCATACATCAATTCTGCCTGGGCGATTTGCCGATGGTTTCCGATACATTGCGTGGAACGTGCTCTGCTGCGGGCGCTATTCAAAGCAGGCAACAGCATTCCGGCCAGAATGGCGATGATCGCAATTACGACTAAAAGCTCGATCAGGGTAAAAGATGTTTTTTTCATGGTTCCACTCTCATTTGGTTTTATGTTGGGATCTGTCAGGGAATATCATGCCAGTATGGTTTCTTGTTTCAACAATGTTGCTCCTGATTGTATTTGGGGCGCGAGCAGTTTTTGTATGTGCATTCCGGGTTGCCAATGAGCCAGAAGTTCAAATACTTCGTCGCCGATTTTGGCGACCGGCTGGGCGATGCTTTCAAGGGGGGGGACATGCTTTCTGGCTGCGGAGAGTCCATCGAAACCGATGAGAGCGATATCGCGTCCTGGTTCAAGACCGAATTTGCGGAGTGTTTCTGCTGCAGCGATCGCTCCGGAATCCGAAATAGCGAAAATTCCATCGGGTTGACGACCGGCCCGCAGGCATGTCAGTACCTTTTTGCGGACAAGTTCCGTGCGGTTATCATTTGTACCAACTTCACAATCCCACACTTCAACGGTTGCGCCGGATAACTCCGCGATTTCGAGGAACCCTTGAATGCGCTGTAAGCTTTGTCGCAATGGGGGTTCGCATTGGAGCAGGGCGAGATTTCGGCAGCCGCAATCAAGCAACGCTTGTGCCGCCAGCATTCCTCCTTTGCGGTTGTCGGTGGTGATATTATTGATGTTGATATTGCCAAGCTCGCAGTCAATGACAACCAAAGGCAGGCGCTCGAAACGGCCGAGTGCGCCGAGTTGTCGCATGGTGAATGCTTCTGTCGGAGGCAGATAGATGACCGGATCGCATGAATCTGCCTCCCGATCCAGCTCCGCCAAGAATGCGTCATGGGTGGCAATTTGTCTGTGTGCCACCCGATATTGTTTTTCTCCGGCGCATCGAATCAATTCAGCGACCAGACAAGTGGCATAATCGGTATCGGGATTATCGGAAAGCGGGGAACTGAACAGCCGCAGCCGGGGCATGGAGGCTTTTTTCAGAAGCTCTTCCGCCTCCGGTTGCAGATAAGTTCCGGAGCCGCGAATCTTACGAATGAAGCCTTCATTCTCCAATTCCGCCAGCACCAGCCGGATCGTGGCGTAACTGGCCAGAACCTCGTTGGTTAACTCCTTCGCTGTAGGGAGTTTATTTCCGCCTTCCCGCAGTATGGTGCGCATCTTCTCTTGAAGATAGCGCCGGGTTTCTTCAAATAGTGTTTCTGACATAATGTTTTTTATTGCTAAAAGTGCTAATGATAAATTTACTTCATTAGCAATATTATAGCAAGAAAAGTATCTGATGTCAAGTGTTCGGGCAAGAAAAGCAAAAAAAATCGAAAAATGGCAGTTGGCGGAACAATGTTTTTTGAAGCAAGCTGGTCATAGAGTATTATCATCTGAACGGCAATTCAAGCCGTGTCGCTTTCTTTGAGGATCGGTTGCTGATTTCTATCGGGCATCAAGGGTTAAAAAACAGGCGCCTCTTTTGAATGCTTCGCATTGGCGTATTTCCTGGTGGCAGGAGGTGCTCGCAACGTCAATCGGTGGTTTGCTTCAAAAACAGGGATGGTTTTATTACGGACTTGCGTCGTGTCCGGAAGGATGGTGCTGTTATGAAAAAAGCGATACAGAATTCAGAACGGCACGGTTGGCTTCGATCCGCTTCCCTTGTGCGATTTTTGTCTTGTCTGCAAAGGGTTTGCGTCTGGCTAATTAGTTCGCTGTAAGGCGTGTGTACTCTTGGCTACGCTGAGTTTACTTGATGGTTCAATTTTTTTTCCATTTGAAACAGGATAACATTTTAGCTCCAGAACAATGATTTGGCTAAAGTAAAATCGCAATATTTTTTTTGCTGTTTTTTTGATTGTCTTCCTTTTTTTTATCTTGAAATATCAACAAATAATGTTATGTTGCCGTTTATACGAAAGAGGAGATGATTGAGAGAGGCACAATGGAGACGGGGCAACTGATTCCCATCTGACAACTAGAATGTCGGGTATTCCGGTAAGAAGCCGGAAGGGGGATTTTGTTGTCTTTTTCGTCGTGAATTCTCCTCCCCATATTCTGTTGTTGAATCAATAAAAACATCTGAGCCTGCGTGTGTTATGACTCAAGCAGGGCGAGGCGTCGGTTGCCTTGTGATTTACAAGGAGAATTATCATGATTTTTTTTCAAGCGCAAAGTCGGTTGCAGGGTGTAACTGAAGATGAGTTGACGGAATTCACTTCGTCTGGTGGAAAGGCGGAGCCGATGCAGGTGGTTTTCGTCGATTTTGTGGCCAATCAAGTGCCGCAGCAGGACGATTTATCTTCGACAGACAGTGTTCCAACGGAAGATTTCGATGTACGGGCGGATCGGATTTCTACGATCTTGAGTACACTCAATCAACAATTTGCCGATCGGAATGTTGTTTTCGTTTCCGAACGACCTGAACTCAGGGCTTACTCCACCATTACTGTTGGGCATCTTGACGCCTCTGTCGTGCTCGAGAATGTTCGTTCCACTCCGATAACACTGGAGTCGAATCATCAGGTCGATTCTGGCAATGCGTCGGGATTCGAGCGCTCCGACGAACTTCTGGTCGCCGCGATTGCCGGGGAGGCCGATCAGCTCCTTGATACTGACAATGAAGCAGAAACAGAGCTTGGCGAAACCCCGAACAGTGCCGGTTTTGAGCAGACGACAACTGATGTGATATTCCTGAGTCCGTGAAAGAAATGAATAAAAAAGGGGCGTAAAAATAGAAAA
>JBEBTY010000037.1:0-30410 GCA_040393525.1 Victivallis vadensis
TTGTGGGAGAGCCTTCTCATCTTAGCTTATTCGGCAGTAAATGAGTTGTGAAAAAAGAAAGAGGCTCCGGCTGCGCCGCGAGCGGGTGAGTTGGCCTTGCGGCCAACTCCACCACGGTCGCTCCCTGCAAAATTTTCAATTTTGCTGTTGAGCGCTTTCGGGGCGACCGGGTGCCTCCGGCGGTTGGGGCGCTTCGCCCCCAAACCCCAGACCGGCGAGCCGCCGGTGGCGGGTAAACGCGGCGGCGCAAAGCTCAGCCGCGGGGATGGAAGTTTTTGTGGATCTCGCGCAGCCGCTCCGCATCGACATGGGTGTAGATCTCCGTCGTACCAATGTCAGCATGCCCCAGCATCTCCTGAATCACACGCAGATCCGCTCCGTTCGCCAACAGATGGCTGGCAAAAGAGTGACGCAACGTATGCGGATGAATGCTTTTCGTGATCCCCGCACGCAACGCCGCCTCCTTCACCACCGCCCAGATCCGTTCACGATCCAGTCGGTTCGCATTCCGCGATAGAAAGATGTAAGGCGCCGTCGGCCGCTTCTCCGCCAAAACCGGGCGCGCCTCGCTCAGGTAACGTTTCAACAACTCCAGCGCGTTTTCTCCCACCGGAACCATCCGAGTCTTGCTCCCCTTACCGACAACGCGCAACAATCGGTTCTCAAAATCCGGCGCTCCCAGTGAAAGATCTGCCAACTCAGAAACCCGAAGACCCGAGGCATAAAGTAATTCCAGCATCGTGCGGTTACGCAGCTCCAACGCGTTGCCCCCCTCCGGCCACGCATTCAAAAATGCGTCGACTTCCTCCATGCTCAAGAAATCCGGCAATGTCTGCCAGAGCGCCGGAGATTCCAACACCGCAGCCGGGTCCTTCGCAAGATATCCCTCGGCTTCCATATGGCGGAAAAGCATCTTGATCGCCACCAGCCGCCGCGCACGCGTCGACGCCTCCATTCCGCGTTCAGAGCGGGCGTCTTCCAGATAAGCGACAATCTCTTCGCGCCGAACATTGCGGAACGTATTAATGCCATGCGCCGAGAGCCATTCTGAAAAATCCTCAAGATCACTCCGATATGCCTCTGTCGTGTTGCGCGAAAGCCCGCGCTCAACCGTCAGATAACGGAGGAATTCACTGAAATCACGTTCAAACATAGTTGCGGAAGGGGGTTAAAGTGTTATAGTAATGTAAAGTAATCTAATCCGGGAAACCGAATGCGTCAAGGAGAAACCATGAAGAAGATCGCGATTATTCTCGCCGATGGAGTGGAAGAAACCGAATTCATCGCCGTCGCCGACGTGTTGCGACGCCTCTCGCTAGACGTCATCGTCGCCGGGCTGAATCAGCTTGACGTAACAGGCGCACACAATTTTGGATTGAAGGCGGATCGCCTGCTCTCCGCCTGTTCCGCCGCGGAATTCGACGCCGTGTTTCTTCCCGGCGGCTGGGAGGGGGCGCTTGCTATGTACAACTCTGATGCCGTGATCGAGCTGGTGAAAGCAATGGACTGTTCCGGAAAGGTGATCTCGGCCATCTGCGCCGCTCCGATCGTACTCGGCAAAGCCGGGCTCCTGACCAAGAAGCGGTTCACCATGTATCCCGGATTGGAGGACTACCTCCCGGCAGACTGTCGTCCCGGAGAGGAACTGGCCGTCCGCGACGGCCGCATCGTCACCGGGAAAGGACCCGGCGCGGTCTTCGCCTTTGCCAGAGAGCTCGCCGCCGCTCTCGGATTGGACACGACAGAACTTTACCAGAAGATGTTCGTGAAGCTCTGACGTTTTTCCGGCATTTTTCATTGGTAAAAGATCGCCTGCCGTGGTATAGTACCCGGTTTAAATTTCACCGTTTTCAGGAGAAACACACGGTATGAGCGACTTTCTTTCGCAATTGAATCCGGAACAGGCCGACGCGGCGGGAACCATCACCGGCCCCGTTCTGGTTCTGGCCGGCGCGGGAACCGGAAAAACCCGCGTCATCACCTTCCGGATCGCCCATATGCTGTCCACCGGAATCATGCCGGAACAGATCCTCGGAATGACTTTCACCAACAAAGCCGCACGGGAAATGCGCGAGCGCCTTGCCCAATTGGTCGACCCTAGAATCGCCGGACGGGTCACGCTTGGAACATTCCACAGTTTTTGCATCCGAATTCTGCGGCGCGAAGCGAAGAAGCTGGGGTATCTCCCCGGTTTTACCATCGCCGATGACTCCGACCAGCAAGGACTGCTGAAACAGGCCGCCGGAGCAGCCGGGTGTAACACGCGCGAAGGTTTTCCGCTGGCGGAGATTCAATCGGTCATCGGCCGCTGGAAGAACAAACTGCTTTTTCCGGAAGACGCCAAGCGTTTTGCCGACAACCGTTTTGAGGAGACCTGCGCCACCATTTACGATCATTATCAGGAGTTGCTGGCGCTCCAGAATTCGCTCGACTTCGACGACATGCTTCTTCTGGTCAACAAACTCTTCAACGACTTTCCCGATACGTTGGAATTTTATCGGGATCGTTACCGCTACCTGCTGATCGACGAATATCAGGACACCAACGCCGCACAGTTCACCATCGTCAAGCAGCTGATCGGCGACCGCTGCAACCTCTGTGTCGTCGGCGACGACGACCAGAGCATCTACTCGTGGCGTGGAGCGGACATCAGCAACATTCTCGACTTCCCGCAGCATTTTCCGGGGGCAAAAGTGGTGAAGTTGGAGCAAAACTACCGCTCGACCACCTCTATCCTCAACGCCGCCAACGCCGTGATCGGTTCCAACAGCAACCGGCACGACAAAAAACTCTGGTCAAAACTCGGAGAAGGCGAAAAGGTCCAAGTCGTCAAAACCATCGGAGGATCGGAAGAAGCGGAATTCATCGCCGGAATGATCGCGCAACTTAAAAACGCCGATAACGCTGTCGCATGGAAAGATTTCGCCATTCTCTACCGCTCCAACCATCTGTCGCGGGAATTGGAGCAGGCACTCCGTCGTCAGCAGATTCCCTACCGGCTGGTTGGCGGACAAGAGTTCTACAAACGGCGCGAAATCAAAGACGCGATCGCCTATCTCAAACTTCTGGTCAATCCGCACGACGATCAAAGTTTACTTCGCATTCTTGGCACCCCCCCACGCGGATTGGCCGCCAAAGCGGTCGATCAGCTCAAAATCGGACGGGCAACCATTCATAAACCGATGCTCGACCAGCTCAGCAGTGAAGATTTTCTGAAAACCTTGACCCCGAAAGCGGCAAGCGCGGCAAAAGAGCTCGCCGCCGTCTTTGCCGCTTATACGGAAAAATTCCGTGAACCGGGGCGGCTCGCCGCCAAGATCACCGGTTTCCTGCGCGATGTCGACTATCTGGACGGTCTTCAACGCATTTACAAGGATCTGACCGACGCCATGAAACGGCGCGAAAATGTCGATGAATTCATCAACGCCATCGCTCAATTCGAGCAACGCCAATCCGAACCGCCCACACTGGAAACCTATCTGGAGAGTTTCGCGCTGCTCGAAGAGAGCGACCGTACCGACGAAGAGGAAAACAATGGGGATGCGGTGACGCTCTCCACCGTCCACGCTTCCAAGGGGTTGGAATTCCCGGTTGTTTTCTGTGTGGCGCTCGAACGCAATTTATTCCCGCACGAACGCGCTCTCGAAGAGGGATCGCTGGATGAGGAACTGCGTCTGTTTTACGTCGCCATCACCCGGGCGAGAAAGCAGCTCTATGTCACCCGCGCCGCGCAACGGATGCAGCGCGGTTTCATGCAGCCGAGCTTGCCTTCGCCCTTCCTTGAGCTTTTGACCGATGACGTTGCCGACAATCCCGCCCCGGAAGATCTGTTGAGGCCGGCCGGCGACGACAAGGTACGTCAGGCGTTCGCCGATATTTTCAAGATGTTGGAGAAGAAGAATCGGAAGTGATTTTTTTGCAACGGCCACAGCCAAGCAAGCATTTGACAACAAGCAACTTAAGCGCTCATTTGACATGATTGACGGAACGGTTTGGCAGTGAGAGCGGGAGAGGTTCCGCCTTCGGCGTGAACGGATTGCTGCGCGAGTGAGATTTTCGTGAGCCAACAGTTTCGCCGTTAGCTCACGACCAGCCACCAGGCGGTTCTTTGTTTCGATCGTCCCGGCGGCCACGGCACCCGCGACGTCTTTACTTTCTGCGTTCGCAGGCGGTTACCGCGTTGCTCATTAGCACGGCGATGGTCATCGGGCCGACTCCGCCGGGAACCGGCGTGATCGCTCCGGCAACTTCAACCGCCTCATCGAACTTCACATCACCGACCAGCTTATCTTTGCCACCGGCCGGATTCGGCGTCCGGTTGATGCCGACATCGATCACCGTTGCACCGGGACGAATCATGTTGCCACGCACAAACTCCGGTTTGCCAATCGCCGCAACCAGAATATCGGCTTCCCGAGTGTATTTTGCAATGTCCGGCGTACCGGAGTGAACCACCGTCACCGTCGCGTTCGCCCCCTTCGCCTTCTGCATCAACAGCGCCGCCATCGGCTTCCCGACGATGTTGGAACGGCCGATGACGACCGCATGCTTTCCGGCAGGGTCGATCCCCGATTTCTCCAACAGCACCATAACGCCCCACGGCGTGCACGGGCGGAAGCCGTCGTCTTTACCGATCAACAGTTTGCCCACATTGCGCTCACAAAAACAGTCCACATCTTTAGCCGGATCGATCGCGGCAATGACCGCTTCTTCGTCAATCTGCGGCGGCGGCGGGGATTGCACGAGAATTCCGTCGATCTCCGGGTCGCAGTTCAATTCATCGATCAACGCCAGCAGCTTTTCCATGGTCGTATCGGCGGGGAGCACTCTCTTTTCGGAGCGAATTCCAAGTTCCGCGCATTTCTTCGCTTTGGCTCCGACGTAAACCTGCGAGGCCGGATCCTCTCCGACCAAAACAACTGCCAGCCCGGGAACTTTCCCGGCGGCACGGAGCTTCGCCACCCGCTGTTTCGTCTCCTCGTTCACCTGTTCCGCAATTGCTTTGCCGTCAATGATTCTGCCAGCCATGAAAAACCTCTTGGATTAGACCGTTATCGCATCAATGATATCCGATAAAGTAACACGAATTCGGTCAAGTTTCAATAAAAAAAACGCTTTTTCAACAAAACCGACGCCGTTCGCGTCAATCTCGGATCGCGTAACGGCGAACCAGATAGAGCTTCAAGAACTTTGTCAGTTCCTCCTGACGCGCAGGAGGGAGTTTCGGGTGCCCGGCGACAATGCCGATCAGTTCCGCCGCAGTCGGCGTCGCGTCACGCGCAACCACCTTCCGACGGCGAAGACGGCGAAGCAGCTGCCGGTACTCTTTCTGCACCTTGCGTCGTTCCGGCGTCAGACAGTCGCGTTGACGGTGTTTGTGCCGCCGGAAAAGAATCCACGCTGTGAGCCCGCAAGAGAATCCCAAAAGCGATCCCCAGATCGGGTGCGCCACCAGAAAACGAATCCAACTCCAGACCAGCGACAGTGCCGCCACAGTGCCTTCCGCAAGATAACCACGCCGCAGATTGGCCAGCACCTCGAACCATGCCAGCCGCAGGAAGTCGCCGCGACTGCGGAAGTCCTCTTCCCAGGAGTCCGGACGTGCGGTAGCCGTCGTCACCGACGGCGGCGTCGTATCGACCATTACCCAGCGTTTGTTCTGCCGATCGTAGGCCTCCACCCACGCGTGGGCGTTGCCGTAACGGGCGATGAAATACTTCCCGGAAGGATGCGGCTCGTTACAGATGATTCCGGTGACATACCGAGTCGGAACGCCCGCGCCGCGTAGAATCAGCGCAGTGGCCGAGGCGAATAATTCGCAATGCGCGCTTCGCTGTTCGGTCAGAAAATATTTAACCGGGTCCATCTGTCGGGAACTGGGGCGGAAATGGGTCGGCGTTTGCCGGGCAGTATCCAAGGCGCCTCCCGCCAGACGACCGACGGTGCGCATCCCCATATGGAACCCGGGACGGCGCTCGAATCGGCGCTCCATCTCCTCCGCGGCCTGCCGTTGGCGTGGCCGGTATTCACTGGGAGGCGCGGTTTCAGATTTGGTGCCCTTCCAATCCAGGGAATATTGAAATTTCGACTCGAAAAACGTCTGCACTTTTTGAAACCGTTCCGCATCGGTCGGGAATTCCAGCAGTTTCAACTCCTCGACGATTCCGCCGATCACCGGCTGAAGTTGCGCGGGAAGCCGCAAAAATTCTTCGCCGGGCTTGTCCGGGAACGGCATCGCGCTTTCTCCATCGGTACTTTCGGCAAAAACAGTATATCCGCCTTCGCGGACAAACGTTTCCACCTCAATCCGCCCGTCACGGAACCGCAGCACACGCGATGCGATCAGCGACAGAGAAACCGTGTCCCCCGGAACCATCAACACATTTCCGTGCAGCGACTCATCCGGAAAAAGATCCCACAGATATGGCGTCTTCTCCATCCGAACCAGTGAAAAAAGCTGATCCGCCGAGTGGGAACTGTCTGAAATCGTCGTCGGGAGCGGCGTCCCCAGCGGTTCATCCGCGCTCTGCCAAACCCCATGCACATAATTGTAAAAAGAACGGCTTCGCAGATAGCCCGGCGGTTGCGTCCCGATCGCCCGCAGCGCCACCAGATCCGTCATGGCTCGAAACTCCGCCGACATGGGTTGCGTCAGGTTCGGGGAACCGCCAAACTGCATCGGGCTGTTCCCGGCGCGGTAAAATTGCCGGATTCCGATCCGCAACAATGCGTTTTCAAGGTTGCGGAACAGGTTTTCATTTTGCCGGTATCCCAGATAACCGAGATAGATAAGGCCGGAAATCGCCACCACCGACGACCACAGCAACACCGGCCGACGCCAGTCGCCCCGCTTGGCGCCGGAACGACTCCCATACAGCGTCGCCAGAAGCGAAAGCGCCATGGTTCCGCCGAAAAACCAAGGGAAGAAAGAGGTCAGTTGCAGAAGATCATTTTCCCGGTCCGCGGCATCCAGCCGGATATCGCCGCCGAGCCCAAACGCAAACAGCGCAGCTGCAGCTGCCATTCCGATCGCGTGCCCGCGCCGCCGGAAACCCGCCGCAAGCGCCCCGAGAAAAAGCAGAAACGGAACCGAAAGATTCGGTCGCGCGAAAATCGCCATAAATCCGAATCGATCCTGCTTCAACGGCGCCAGATAGTTTCCAAAGAGCGTAATCGCCAGCGCCAACACCGTCAGGTAGATGATCGAACGGTCGCTGATTCGCCACCCCTTCGATTTGATCGCGGAAAGTCCGAGCAACAAAATCGTGACCACCGTGATATGCGGCAGATTGGTGACCAGAGTAAAAAAGAACGCCGCCGGCAGCAAAATTGCAGCCGACCACAGAACGATTGTACGGGATTGATCCATATGCTTACAACTCCCTCACCATTCCGGAACGGATTGCTTTCGGGGTGAGCGGGAACCAGTCCGGCGGCAAATCAGGCGACAACCGATCCGCCACCAGAAACACTCGAAGCGACACGCCGCTTTCCCGCAATTTATCCACAAACTCCCGCCGTTCCTTATCGTCGCCGATCAAGACGACCACCGCACCGCCGACCTCGGAGAGATCGCGGAACACATCGGCTTCAAGCTGCGCCAACGCCGGTTCCGGCGACGCATCGATTCCGCTTAAAATATCGCATACCGCATCGAAGCTGGTGGTCCCCCGGCCGGTTTCCAGCCGATGCAGCTCGGGCCCCACGGCAAAAAGCTCCACCGCAGCCTCCCCGCGTGAGAAATACTCCGCCAGCGCGGCGGTAAGCTCTAACGCCGCCTCCAATTCTTCGGACTCTTTCGGCCGACGCCGCAATTTCCAGAGTGTCGTCGGAGGGACGTGGGTATCGGTCACCAGCGCGATTCTCTTCAGTTCATCTTCTTCAAACTCTTTGACCACAAAAGAGCCGAGACGCGCGGTTCCCGGCCAGTCGATGCGGCGGATATCGTCGCCGTCGCGATAGTCGCGCACGCCCATCAACTCCATCGATTCCCCGATTTTGGAATAACGCGCCATCCCCTCCATCTGGTTCCGCGCACCGAGCGGAAGCGTGAACTTGGTCAGCGAAGTAAACGCCGGATAAACCGAGAGCAATCGCGCATCGCTCCGCCAGCGGCAGCTCCATTTAATCAGGTGAAACGGGAAGCGGGATTCGATCCGGGTGGCGTAAACCAGATAGCGGCCGCGCCGTCGAGCCTGCACCACGCTTTCGAGGCGGGTTTCCGCACCCGGTTCCAGGACGCCGATCGCGGCATGTTTCTCGATGGTCAATCCGGGCGCGTAATTGAACGGATCGGCCCAGAGATCCCAAGCCGTGAACCGCCGTCGGTTACGCAAAAGAAAGTTCACTTTGAACGTGGATTTCGCCCGCACCCGATCCGGCATCAGCCGCACCAGGTCGATTCGCGGACGAAACCAGAAACCGAATAGAACATCAACCAGAAACACCGCGAGAAAAATCAACGCCATCACACGCATCGGCGCATCCATCGCCACCGAAGCATAAGTCATCAGCATCAACGCCGTCGGGAACAGATAAAACCCTGCCGGAGAGAGAAAGAGCCGCGCAATGCCGATTCCCCAGGCAAACAGTGCGAGTGAACTGGAGCGATATTTGCGGTTTGCACCGTTGCGGAGCGCCGTAAACTGAAATGTGTCCGGCCCATCCAGGAACCGACTCATTTTTCGTTGAATGTATGCTTCCAGATTTAAATTCACTTCGTATCCTTTGCCTCTTTCCGGTACGGGATCCGGTAATTGACGGTGAAATCGATCTCTTCATCCAGGCCGAACAGCGCCGGATCCACCGACCGGGTCACCCGGCGGTAACCGGCCTTGCTCGGCCGGCCGGAACCGCTCAACTCCAGACGGATTCCGGCCTCCTCCTCCTCCGCCTTCAATCGGAGCGCACTGCATTTGAAGTCACGCAGAAGCTCGAACAACAATTTCTGCTCCGGGCCGGAAGACGAGGTGATGTATGACTCCAGCGCCTGCAATTTCAACTGCCGCGCACCGTGCGCCGTCAAATCGGCGGAAATCAACACCGGCGGCCGACCGTCGGTAAAAAGGTTCCAATAGAGCGTGCCATCCGCCTGCCCGTCCACCAGTCCGGGAGCAAAGGCAAACGCCTCCAGTAATTTTTGCAAATCCAGTCCTCGCACGTTAACTCCCACCTCAGTCGGAGCGGAGCCACTGGTGATCGAGAACGGTGCGGCAAGACGCGCCCGTCCTTTCCAGATATGCCCCGAGGCACTCAACACGTCGCACTCTCCCGGACGCGGCAGCCGAAACGCGAGCGAACCGTTGCGCATTTCCACCGGACCGCCAGTGGCGGAGGCGAATTGCAATTCCCCACCGGGGTTCCCCGGTTTCTCGCGATTTTTCTCCAGACGGACTGTACCGGTGATGTTTTTCAGAGCAAGGCCGTTGCCGGAAAACGTCGCGCCGTCCGGCTTGAATTCGCAATTCCACGCAACCTTCTCCGACAGAACCTCGAATGATCCATTGCCGGAAATGTTACCGGCGAGCGACATGCCGGAAAACACCGGAACGACTTCATTCAGCTTCAACGGGGAAGCCAGTTCGACCGGGGAAAGCCGGAAAGCACCGGTCATACGCCAGCGGTTCTCCCGGAATACCCGCCCGTCGAATGTCAACGCACCGTCCTCCCATTGCGGCGAAGCCGCGGTTCCGGCCAGCTTCAATTCACCGTTGGCAAGCTGAAGTGACGAGGTGACGGATTGCAGAATCCCGTCAGGGGAGTCCACTTCGGCAGCACGAAGCGTCCCGCGGCCGGCCATTCCGCTCTCTGTCCACACCACCGGCAGATCCACGGTGACTTCCCGTGCCGCATAGCCGTCGATTTGGATGGAGCCGTTTTCCACAAGATAGCGGCCGGAACGACCGGTGGCATCGGCAATCACGTTCAGCGTTTGCTTCTCCGCCGTGAGCCGGCGGGAGATGGCGGCGGAGCCGAGCCGGGCGGAAAATCCACTCATCTCCGCGCCAAACCGGGTCAGCCGGGTGCGTTCAAACACCGCGCTGCCGTTCAGCGAACGGAACGCGCCGTCGAATTCGCCGCCGGAAACCGTTCCGGCGGGAAGCTCGTAGGCGACATGCCATGTTTCCGGGAACAAGCCGGTTTCCCGCAGCTCTCCGCGCCAAAGTGCTTTTCCTCCCGGAATGACAAAGCGTCCGCCAAAAGCCGCAAGCGTCAATTTACGTGACCGGATCTGACCGAGGAAGTTTTCGCCCGGCGTTACTGCGTTGCGATCGAATTCCAGATCGATCTCCGGTCGCGCGGAAATGATTTCACATTCGGGGTAGCGAAAAAGCGCCTCTTCCGCTCCTCCGGTCGTCTGCAGCGCCTGAAGCGCGCCGGAAGCGTCAAACCCGGCAAAACCGGAGAAATGGAGCGCCCGAAACTCACCGGAGCCGAAAATCGAGTACACCGGATTCACCCGGCGCATTTCAATCCCCCCTTCCACCCGCAACGGGAACACAACGCCCGCGGCCGGGTCAAATCCGGTATGGAACTTCCCGGTCACCCCTTCCATTTTCATCTTGGGGACGGCGCTGCCGTAAAGATTGACACCGCCGAACTCCGGCTCCACCGTCAACGCCGCCTCTTTTTCACCGGGCAAGCGGGAGTAACGGAACGCCACCAACGCCCCGGACGCGCTCCAGGCGCTTTCCGGCTCCGGCCAGTCGATTTTGCTGCTTCGGATCAACCCGGAAAACTCGAAACTGGAGGATTCCGGCGACGAGTTATCAAATTGCCAGCTCCCGGTAAGCGTTCCGGGGAGCGCCGTCAATTCGCGCGGATTCCCCGGGGAGCGCCACTGGAGCGATTCAAACCCGAGGGAGAATTCGATTCCTCCCCGCGATCGCGTTCCGCCGCCGGAGATTCGCGGCTCCCGCCAGACGCAGCCGAATTCACCGAACGGCAACGCGCCGCGCCAGCGAACCGCCCGGTCGGCGCTCTCCGCCTGCCGGAACATCCAATTCCCGTTCGCCCGGTCATAATGTCCGTCGATTCGCATCACGCCGGTCAGTTCACCGGCAGGCGGCGTATTCACCACCGAAAAACGGAGCGTGGAATCCGCGCCGCCGGACACCGCCAGCGTTCCGAGCGGAAGTTCCAGCGGTTCCAGTAACATCGTCTCCGGCAAAACCACCTCCCACGGGCGTTTCTCTCCGTTCCAGCGAAACGACGCCCGCGCACCGGGCGAAAACGACCACGCGCCACCAGAGAGCACGGTTCCCGCCGGGAACGTCAGATCGCCGGAACAGGCAATAGCCGGCTCCTTGCCAGGTGCAAGCGAAACTTCAAGCCGCGCCTCCGCGTCGAACGGGCCGGAAAGTTCCAGCTCCGCCGGGATGCGGGCATTCAGCTGCGCCAGCAGTTCGGGCGTCACCCGACCCTGCAAATGAAGCTCAATAAGGCGAGTTCCGGCGTTGTATTGCCCGGTGACAGTAAGGTTGTGCTGCGGGAAAGAAAAGATAAGATCATATTTTTTCTCTTTCCCCTGTTTCAACTGAAAGCGAACCTCCAGCGGTTCGGATTTGTCGCTGTCGCCCGCCAGAAATCCAGAAACAGTCAGCTCCGGCGGAACCAGATCGAATACCGACGCCGAGTTCAAAAATACCGGCAACTTCGAGAGATCGGTAAGCGTAAGGCTTTCAGTCGAGAGGGCAAGAACGCTGCCGTTCTCCCCGTAAGCGATCTCCGCCCCTTCACAAAAGGCGAACTCTTTCTCCCCGACCCGGAAAAAGAGGCGCTGCACTCCGAGTCGCCCGGGCATCAACTCCACCACGCCGTCCGTATCCACGCCCGGAATAGCGCGCAAAATCCGCTCCGCCACACGAGCCGGAGACGTTTCGTAACGATAATAGAGAAAGCCGGCAGCCCCCGCCGCAACCAGCAGAAACAGAACCAGCGCAATGCGAACGGTTGTTTTTCGTTTCATTTCAACGGTTTCCTCTCGTCGGAACCATACTCCACCGTGCGCACCGGGGTCCATTTGCCACCGTCATTCAAAAAACGGAGCTTTCCCTGATCCAGCCCAAAGCGCCCGGCGGCAAAATCATCGGCCGCACGCGGCAAAACCATGTGGTCGCCGCAAATTTTCAGCCGTTCCAGATTCGCATGCGCGATTTCCCGCAACCGATCCCGGTAGGGGGCGTGCGTCCGGATGGCCTGAACCGCTTTCAACGACTCCACGCTCTCACCCTCCAAATCCAGCGGCATCGGCACGGAAACGCCCAAGATCGGGCCGGAATCCATTTCCGCTTCCCCGCTTCCCTCAAAAGGCTGCGCCAGAATCACACTGCTTCGTAATGCCGGGTGCCCGGAAAGAATCGCCGTTTCCACCGGGCGGTAGTGCAGCCCGGCAAGCATCCGCCGTCCATTTTCCTCGCACGTCAGATCCCCCGGATGCACGTTCAGGCACGGCAGATCGGCGGCGATATTGCAAAGCGGGATGAATCCGGCGAGTACGCCGAAATCAATCTCCCACGGCGCAATCAGCTTACGCAACGCTTCCGTCCATTCGGCGCGGATAACGCGGCGACGCTCTGAAATCAGCGAAATCGCCTGTTCTCCCCGCTCGGCATAAAACTTCCGAATATCCAACTCAACCAGAGGGACGCTCCAAGCGGCGGCAACCTCACGCGCCCGCCCCGTTTCCGGCGCGTCGGTGACGATCAGCACCGGAGCGAAACGACAAGCGGAACGCCCGGCGCAATACCGGAACAGCGCCTCGGCGTTGGTTCCGGAGCCACTCATGAAAACCGCCACCCGGGCCAAACGCTTTCCGGCGCCGGGAAATAAATTTCTTATCATTAAAAACGCTCTTACTCAAAAAACAGTGTGGGTTTCGGAGGAAAACGATGCGGCACCGCCTCCTTCCTCAAGAATAGAATGCCGACACGATTCTCATCATATCTTTAAAATGCCGTTTTTTTCGGATTCTTCAAGTAAATTCCGCATTTTTTTTGCAGTTCGGCGCAAAATTTATTTGCTTGTCCATTAAACACGGCTATATTTTATGTAATCAGTGGTTTCTAAAAATTTTTATTCTCCGCAGTCTTTCAAGGAGATACTACCAAGAGGAGGTTTTCAAAATGGGTACTATGCGAGCACTCAAATCCGGTCTCATTCTTCTGGCGCTCGTCGTTGTCAGCAGCGCTTTCGCCACGTCCTGGTTCACCAATGGCCCAAAACGCGACATCGCAACGCTGGTCATCACCGGAAACTACAAAAGCCCGCGACTGATGGCAGAGTTGATTCTGTACGAAAGCCGCCAGCCTTACCTTTTGCTCCCGACCCCGCAGAGCCAGGATCAGCGCATCATTTACGTTCAGCCCAAGGGGGCGGCGCGTGAAATTCCCGAAAAGAGCCTGCCGCAGTTCGTCCAGTTCCTGAATCCCCGCCGCATCGTCCTTCTCGGCGATGAGCGCTACGTCCCGGAACGTTATGCGAAACTGATCGACCGCAGCATCCCCGTCATTCGCATCGAAGGCGCCGACTGGGAACGCATCGCCGACGAAACCACGCTGATGCTCGGCCTCAGCAACCTCGGCACCGATTACAAGCGCGTCCGCAAAGACCTCGACAGCCGTCTGCGCCCCACCGAGCGCACCCGCTTGCCGCAGGAAGAGCTCAAGCCGGTCAGCAAACCCGTTGACGCCACCGACGACCTCGCCGCCGGAGAAATCGAAGTGGTCGAAGTGGATACGGTTCAGGAAGCCGCCCCTGTCGAACCCGCGGAATAATGGTGGAATCAGCGCATGTTCAACTACTTCAAGATCAGCATCAATGCCTTTAAAGAGTCGGTTCGTGAACCCATTTATTTCCTGATGCTGCTCGCCGCGCTGGCGTTGATCGGGAGCTACCCGTCCGCCGCGCTGTTTGTATTTTCAGAACAGCTGAAACTGGTGGTCGACAGTTCCATGGCCACCAGCCTGATTTTCGGACTCATCGTCGCCGTTCTCTGCGCGTCCCATACCGTGGCGCGCGAAATGCGGAACGGCACGGTGTTGCTCCTCCTCTCGAAACCGGTCTCCCGCTGGTCGTTCATCCTCGGGAAAATTACCGGAATCGGTGCTGCAATCACACTGTTCACCTTGCTTTGCAATCTCGCAACTATCATCTCCGTCTATATCGCAACCGACCAGTTCCGCCTCGATTGGGGAATTTTCCTCATCTATTACGGAATCCTGATCGCGATTTGCGCCGTCGGAATGCTCTTCAACTTCTGGCGCGGCAGCTCTTTCCCAGAAATCGCGACCTACGCCGCGGCGCTGTTGATCCCCATCTACGCCATCGTCTGCGTGGTGACCAAGGAACGGCCGACTGTATCTTTGCAGGATCTTTGCTACGCACTGATTCTGATTAACTTCGCCGTGGTGGCAATGTCCACCATCGCCGTCGGATTCGCCACCAAAGTCGATATCGTACCGAACCTGTCACTCTGTACGATCGTATTTTTCCTCGGCTTGGTTTCAAGCTATCTCTTTCAGCGCGATACCAGTTCGACGTTCCTCAACATGATTTTCAAGTTTTGCTACGCGGTACTGCCGAACTGGCAGTTTTTCTGGCTCGCCGACGCCATCGCGGTCAACCGGCCAATTCCGTTCAGCTACGTGCTGGACAGCTTTGTCTACGTCGTCCTGTACACCGCCATCTGTTCTCTCTGGGCCGTCGCCCTTTTCCAGAACAAGGAAATCGCCGGCGACAATCGCATTTAATCAACAATGCGGAACAGGAAATCGGGGAAATTCTTTTCATAGGAAAAGAGTTTCCCTCTTTTTTCAAGTTGTTCTCCCATCGTTCAAAGAAACGGAACAGACGGGAAACCGTGTCACGGAGAATTTGAAACTGGCAGGGTAAGCGTCGGAAAATCGATCGCATTTCCCGCCGGAAACCCCAGTTCCATCAAGCCTGATTGCATCGTTTTTCTGGAAAAGGCGACGCCTTCAGGATTCACGAAAGGATAAAAAAATGGTGTTGATGCTGGAAGAGGTTGACTCCACAAACAGTTATGCACGGGAACGATACGGAGAACTTCCGGACGGGGCGTTGATTGTGGCTCGCCGACAGACGGCGGGGCGCGGGCGGCGCGGGCGTGTGTGGGTCTCTCCGGCCGGGACCAATTTCACCGGCAGTGTTCTTTTCAAAGGGTTGGGGGATGCGTTTCATGCGGGTTGCCTTCTCGGACTATCCGCATTGTCGCTTCTGCGTGAGCTTGCTCCGGAGTTACCGGTCTATTTGAAGTGGCCGAACGACCTCTATGTGGAAGATCGCAAGCTGGCCGGGATTTTGTGCGAAAGTGCGCAGATCGAAAACGGGCGCATCACTGCCGTGGTTGCCGGAATGGGGCTGAACATCAATCTCTCGCCAGAGGAGCTTCGGACGATCGACCAACCGGCCACATCGTTGTTGGCGGAGACTGGGCGGCATTATGATCTGGATGAATTCGCTCAGAGTATGGCGCGGCATCTGAAGCGTCATCGCACAGCATATCAGGCGGATGCGGCCGCAACGATCCGTGAATGGATCGCGGCGAATCTGTTGCTGGGCGAGGCGCTGACGCTGCAAGATGCGGCCGGGGTGGAGTACTACGGGGTGTTTCGCGATATTTTGCCGGATGGAGGGATGCTGTTTGAAGAAAACGGAACTTCATTCGAGTTCACCTGCGGCGATGTGAAAATCAATCGGGACTCCATCGACTGGGACGTCGTGAAAGAGAAATCCCGGAAAATCCGGCTGGGATCCTGATTGATTTGTGCATATTTTATTCATGAAAATAAAGTGGCACGATTCATGAAGCCGCACCACCCAAGATGACGAAAAGCAGAGGCAGCGAAGACCGCTGAGCTTCTGGTGATCCTCATGGCGCGGCCTATGCCTGTGGGCAGCCGGAGGGCGGCGCTCTCCGCGCTCCCGCCTCGACATCCGCAAAGCCGGACGGGTTCTTCAAACCATCCGGATTTTTTACAAGTATCCGGAATGTCTTACCTTATCGGCGGCTGGGCGTCCACGACCATTGTTCGCCGGAGTAAGATGCTTCCAGATGATCCTGAAGCGGTTTTTCCACGTTGGAGAAGAAGTTCAGCCCGGTAAGGGATTGCACCGCCGCCACGGAAACCGCATACTCGTGAATCCGGCGACTGCTGCCGAGGTTGGGCAGCACAAACCCGATCATCGCCGCGCTTTTCGGCGCGTAAATCACCTTGTAATACGCCTGCGGAACGGCGACACGATTGCTGCCGATCACCTTTCCGGTGGGAGTGGGGATCGGGCCGGTGACAACGTAGATTTCGCCGTGTTCCACAGCCCAATCGCGTACTTTCGCCTCTAAAATGCGCCAGATTCCACGATTGAAGTCGGCTTGCTGGGGCGACATGTTGGAGAAGTAGAAGCTCTCCGACATGGTTTTCTCCGACCAGCCAAGGTCAGCGGCAGGGGCGAGGTGCCCGCGGTCGTAACCACTTTTGCGGTAATCTTCCTGTCGCGCCGAACCGGTGGCGATATAGGGGTCGATCCGGAAATCATCGGTTCGATCCACATTTTTCGCCTGCACCTCTTCGGCGGTCAGGCGATAAGCCACCCAGAGGGGCTGTTCATGCTTTTCGGAATAGCCGAGCGCATAGCCGCGCCGATCAAGCACAACGTCGGTCATACCGGGTACGCCGAGCTTCAGGTTGTCGTACGGCGACGCGGCGGCATCCTCCGGGGTGCGGATCAAAATCGTCGGATCGGGGGTACGCAGAATGCGGTCTTTCAGAAAATACGCTTCGGCGCGCAATTTCTGATAAAACGGTAGATTGTCGGCATATTTTTCGCCGATTTGATAAAGTCCGACTCCAGTCAGCGCGGTGATGATGGTCAAAAAACCGAACAGCTTGAGCAAAGGATGCTTGCGGCGAGAAGATTTCGCGGCGGCTCCTTTTTTTCGGGGGGCGCTTTTCTTGGAAGCGGCGCGTTTTCGCGGCGGCATAGGGGCGTTTCTCCTTGGCATTTTCATTAATACTTACAAATGGTGTAGTATATCACCGAAAGCGCAAAATTGCCACTGCGCGCCAAGGTCTCTTTTGTAAAAAAAGCCGGGAGTGTGGATTCACTCCCGGCCAGATCTTGCCCGTGACGACTATTCGATCACGAGGCAGGGGAACAAACTCGGATCTTTCTTCTCGGCCATTCCCGGAGCGATATTCGTCCAGCCTTCTCGGCCGATTGCAGGATCATCCGCGTCGTTCACGACCAGATTGAAGCGAATCCCCTCTTGAAGAATTTGCGGAGAAAGTCCGAATTCCTTCATCGGTATACGGATTTCATAACGCGTCAGCGTACCGTTGCGGGTGACATTCGTCTTCATCGCGTTCTGTGCGGCGACCTTATCCTGCCCGCCCGGAGCCATCCAGATGTGTTGCAGCACCTTGCCGTCGCCGGACAACGCCGCACCAACTTCCCAGACGCCAAGCATGGTAGCCGGAGAAGCAAAGGCGATCTGAACGCTGTCATTGCTCCAGATATCCTCCCCCGTGGTGGCGCTTTGCAGATGAATATCGTCGGTCACGTCAACTGCGACCACAAAATCATCATCGACAACACCAAGGCGAACACCCGCGCTCAAATCCTCCGGACCGGTCCAATAAGGCTTCCCCGGCTGGTTGTCGTAAATGACGTGCACCTGCCGTCGCTGGTTCAGCTGGAAATCCGGTTCCTTGCCGTCGATTTTCGCAGAAATCCGGCGGGCGGCGTTGACGGCGAACGGCAGTTTCGCCGCCTGACCGCCGGCAAGCGCGACATTGACCTGAAAGCGATAGCCGCCGGTCAATTCCGCCACCGGCAGGATCGAGAACGTGTGCTCCCGCGTGTCCCCGGCCGGAATCGCCAATTTCACCTCGCCGCCGTCATAGCGGAACTGCGGCGGAATCACCGGGTTCGCCGTCAGCGTCAACTCCTCCACAAACGGATTCGAGAACACGACTCGAACCGGAAGCAGACGATCTTTGAGCGCGGTAAGGTTCGCAGGCATGGCGATCATCGGCTGTGCATCGAGCTTCTGCGCACCGTAAATCTTCAACGTACCGGGCGAATCAGGAACACTCCAGAGCAATTTTCCGCCGCGAATTTCCACCGGAGAGACGTTCCCCATGAGATCGATCATCTCTGCCCGCCCACCGTCGGTGGACAGCGCAAAAAGCCCACTGCCGCCACCGGAACGCCACGCCGCCAGTGCCAGCGTATCGCCATTGCGAAAGAGGAACCCATAGTTCCCCGTACCCAGATTCAGCTCCCGTTCATACTCGAAGCCACGAAACGCATTGACCAATGCCGCGTGAACCGGGTAAACCGCCTTGGGATAGAAATCGTTGGTCACCATTCCGTAGTTGTGTTCCGCATCGGTTTTGCTGAATCCGTCGTTTCGCAAATCGTACCAGGTGTAGCCCATGGCGCCGCGGGCGCGGGAGAAGATCAATTTGGTGTACAGGCTCTCGGCTTGAAGTTTCTCATTGCCGCCGGTGGAGTGCATGGCGGTTTCGTTGGGATACCATGGGTCGTTTTCGATCCCGAGCCGTTTGCGAAGGTCGAAAAAAGGCCCGTCGATCCCCTGCCGGTACCCGTCAAATGTTCCGTGCATATGAATTGCCAGGAGATCGTACTTGCCGGGAGAGTTGGAGAGTGAACGGTAGATGTAATCCCCGCTTTTGCCATGCGGCGACGCGAACCCGGCCGTCATCACACGAATCGACGGATCGACTTTTTTGAGTTCATCATAGGCGATGGTCTGAAGTTTTGCGTGATCTTCCGGGCCGAAATGAGCGAATCCCCAGAGATCCGGCTCATTCCAGACCTCCCAGTGGCGAATCTTCCCCTTGTAACGCTTCCCGACTGCGTGAACATAGTCGCGCCAGCGGTCGAGTTGTGGGAAGCTGCGATTCGGACTGTCCACGACCCGCCCTTCACTGCGGTCAACCGCCCAGTTCGGCGTAAAGCACAGCCCGCCTTGGATTTCCATTCCGCTGCCCGCATAGAGTTCCACCATGCTGTCGAAAAGAGCAAAATCCCACTTCTCCGGGCCATTGCGCTGAATCTCCGGCCACGACGGGCTGGAGCGGATCACCTTGGCGCCAGCCATTGCAGCGGCCATGGTTTCCAGCTGCCGATCACGAGTTCCCCAGCGTTCGGAATGCGTGCAGATGCTATAAAGAAATCCTTCGGCCATGCCCGGCGTCGGCCCGGCGGGAACCATATAGGCAAAACTGCGCTCCAGCGTAACATTTTCCGTGCCCGGCGCGGAGAGCGTCACATCGACATACCAGATTCCTTGCCGCGCACCGTTTGGGAGTGCGACGGGAAGCGAATAAACTTCGCCGGCATTCAACTTCAGCTCTTTCTTGATACGAAAACCATCGTCAAAAAAATCCCGAAAATGAAACTCCGCAGAAAATGCGTTCTCCTGTTCCGCCGTATTGGTCAAGCGAACCGCGAGTGCGAACTCTTTGCCCGGCTCCAGAATGCGAATCGGGTTACCGGTTTCCACGCCAGGCAGCACGGAATCAAGCAGCGGCAAACTGGCGATCAACTCCGCCTGTTTCAACAGTAATTTTACTTCTCCGTCCGCTGTATTCCTGATCAGGAGCGTCCGAAACATCGCAGCTTCCGGGGTACCGGGAAGCGGAATCTCCACAAAGCCGCTTCCGGAGGCGATACGAACCGGTGTGCTGCGCCGTTCCCGCCCACGCTCGTCTTGGAAGACAACGATGACCTCCGCTTCGCCGGAAAGGAGTTCCGTTTCAAGGCGAACCGCACGCGGTTCCCGCCATTCGACCAGTGAAAACATCCGTTCCCGCAGATTGAATTCCTTGTCCGCACCGGAAACCAGCACACCGTTCTCCACGGCATGGCCGCCCCACCAGAGATCCGCGTCGTCAAAACTCCAAAGCAACCGGCGGCCCGCAACTCCTTCTTTCCGCTCAGCCGGAGCCGGAACGCGATATTTGAGCGACTCGAACCAGACCGGCCCGCCAGTTCCCGCCCGGAAACCGATGCCGTAACCAACCAGTTTTACCGGAAAATCGAGCTTTCGATCCTTGTTGCCACCCCAGCTGTCGCCGAAGTTACTCGGAGTCAGCTGATATTTGACCGTCTTCCAGCCCGGCTTGTCATCGGGAGTGGTGACGCTCCACTGAAAGGTTTCGCCGGTGGCGTCGGTGATCCGCATTCCGCAACCGTTCAGTTCGCGGTTCCCATCGGAATAGTAACGCAACTCCAGTTCGAGCTTGGAAAATTCTTCAAGCTCCACCGCTTTCTCCAGATGGCATTCGCCGTAAGTTTTGCGATTGAAATCCCAAGTCAGCTTGTGCGCCGGGGTTCCATCCGGCGCGGTGTCGAGCACCCACGCCTGTCCGACAGCGCCGGGGTTGCCGAGTTTTGAATTGTCATAGCCGGTCATCGCCGCGGCAAACCCGTCCGCATCAGGAAGAGGAAGGTGGTACTCCATTCCGCCAAACCAGATCAGGCCGGTCGCCTCCGGTTTGAACCCGATGCCATAGCCAACCAATTTTACCGGAAAATCAAGTTTCTTGTCATTGTTGCCGCCCCAATTTCCGTTGAAATTCGACGGGGTGATTCTATAACTGACGCTTTTCCAACCCGGTTTATCGTCGGGGTAATCGACACTCCATTGAAACATTTCTCCAGTGGCGTCGGTCATGCGGATTCCACAGCCAACCAGATCCTTCTTTCCGCTGGAATAATACTTGAGCCTGATGATCAACTCATCGAACTCCTTGAATTCAATCGGCTTCTGCAACATGCACTCTGCATATTTTTTACGGTTGAAATCCCACATGAGTTTGTGCGCCGGGGCGCCGTCCGGGGCGTTCTCCTTCGTCCAGCTTTGCCCGGCGTTGCCGGCGTTGACCAGCTGGGAATCATCGCCACCGGTCATCGCCGGAATGAAATCGGCGGCAAGCGCAGCACCGAACGCGGCAAACGATAATACTATGGTTCCGAGAAATTTCATTGATGCAATCTTTCTTCGTTACGGATTGATTTTTCCAAGCTCGCGACTGATGAAGTGCGTGATGTTCAACGGCGACTCCAACAATTCCAAGCGGCTCATTTTGCTGACATGCCCATCCGCAAATCCAATATTAGCGCGATCGTTATGCCCCAACCAAAGTCCGCTATCCCGAGCCGCTTCACAAAAGTTATGAGCATAGAAATACCATAGCATCTGGCCAGTTGCCGTACTTGCCGTATCGGCAAAAAGGGTGATTGACGAAGGTTGCTTCATCCGATCCGGCATATAGCCGCTGAAAAAACTCGCACCGCTTCCCTGTTCGATATAGTAATCACCGGTTTTGCTGAGATTGTTCTGATAAAAACTGGTCCGATCGCCGTCCCGGTTGTAACTGCCGTAGGTGCGCCAGTAGCTGAAGTCCTTCGGGTTGGCGGCACTCGGACAGGTGAACACATTCGGTTTAATGTAAGAGAGGTCTTTGTACATCGCAGTGGTGGACTTTCCCGACAAAACCGCCGTCCAGGGATTGCTGTTTTGATAGCGAAGCATGAATCCGTTGAAATCGGACGCATAGAACACCTGCCCCTTCACCACCTGCGATAAATTATTGATACAGGCAGTTGCCCGAGCCGCTGCACGCGCCTGATTCAAAGCAGGCAACAACATGGCAGCAAGAATTGCAATAATCGCAATCACAACAAGAAGCTCGATCAGTGTGAAATGTCGTTTCATAAAATCTCCATTATTGATTGTTGGTTGCCATCATATTCATTGGGGAATTGCCCGTATGCTGTCGCGCCGGGTCAGTTGAACATCGATCAGTATATTGCTATTCCACCGCTTGCGCGGATGCAGAATAATATCAACGGCCACTTTGGTCAACTCACGCGATGAAATACTGACAGAGGAGAGTGCCGGAACCGTGAACCGTTCACAACCGAACATATCCGTTCCGGCGATGATTGAGATATCGTCCGGGCAACGTTTGCCCAGTTTCGCCAGCGCCGCAAGCCCGGCAAATGCGCCGGGAACGGTGTCGTACACCAGTGCGGTCAACTCTGGATGCGCCTCCAATACCGGCAGGGTCAATTCAAAGCCGGCGTCGATTGAGCTGTGCCACGAAAGGTTCCGCTCCTCCGGTTTCGCCAGATCCTTCCAGCGGAGCTTTCGGTCATAGAGAGCCTGTTTCATTCCACGGTAGACCTCCTGCGAGCAGGGGGTAACCGGTTCGTTCGGAATATATCCGATTTTCCGGTGCCCATTTCTCAACAATTCGTCCATCATCAGGTATCCCGTCTGGAATTCGTTCCGGCAGACCTGATAGATATTCGGCACCCCTTGCCCTTGTGGATATGAGCTGTCCAACAACGTTACCGGACAACCGTATTTCGACAATTTCTCCATCACGGTACGCGAGAAACTGGATTCGCCGGGCGGAATCAAAATAACTCCAACCAATTCCGTAGAGCGATTCATCAGCGAGAACAGCGATGAATAATCCGTCTGCGGTTGGAGTTTCAGGTTGGTCAGCTTGAAATTGTTCCGTACCGCCAGTTGCTCGGCTTCATCCACCGCATCCCACAGAACCGAAGAAAAAAAGTTCGGGTAAGCGATGATGATCTCTCCGGCCACCCGGCCGACCTCTTCCGCCGCGCCGCCCGCAAATTCGATCCGGCTGTCGCGCGGCAAAACGTAGGTGCCGCTGCCGCGACGGCGAACCACATAGCGCTCTCGCTCCAGCTCGACAATCACTTTATTGACTGTGCTGCGCGAAACCCCGTGCGCTTCCACCAATTCCCTTTCGGAGGGCAGCTTGGTATTCGGGGGGCTTTGCCGAATCTGTTCCAACAAAGCCTGCTTCAATCCGTCGAAGAGCGTCATATGTAAAACCTGTTTAAAATATTTCATAGTTGTATATACCACTTATATTATGACGCAACTCGTCGGCATTGTCAAGTGGCGGAAGCGGAAAATTTGATTTTTTCCACGCTTGATCCGGCTTAAGTTCGCTTCGGGGCCAATCCGGGTTTTCCGGAGCTAATTCCATTGGTTTCTGTTACAGAAATGTCTTTTATGCTTGAAAAAAAATCATTTGATGTCATATTATAAAGTTGAACATCTATGAATAATGGAAACGGAGGCAGGAACCTGTATGTTCCCGCGGGAAGCCCCGAAGTGAAATCGATATATTGAGAAGAAGGAGGATTCCCTCATGAGCGAGAGTCCGAAACTTGTGACGCTCCAGATCGGCGACCAGAAAATTGAGCTTCCGGTCGTAATCGGAACGGAAGGTGAAAAAGGCATTGATATCGCGAACTTGCGTCGCGACACCGGGTATGTGACGCTCGACCCGAGTTTCATGAACACGGCGGCCTGTTACAGCCAGATAACCTATGTCGATGGTGAAACGGGAATTTTGCGTTATCGCGGTATTCCGATTGAAGAGCTGGTCAAGAAGTCCATGTTCGTCGAAGTCGCCTATCTGCTGGTACACGGAGAATTGCCGACGGTCGAGCAGCGCCAGAAGTTCTCCGAGCTTTTGAATCTCAATTCGATGCTGCATGAAGACATGCGTCACTTCTTCGACCATTTCCCGCAGGGTGCGCACCCGATGCACATTCTGTCGACGATGATCAACGCACTGGCGGCGTTCTATCCCAATGTCGACTTGAAGTCGATGGCGGACGATATTGATGTTTCGACGGCGCGACTGATCTCCATCGTCCGCACGATGGCGGCGTTTGCGTATAAGAAATCGGTGGGTGACCCGGTGGTTTATCCGCGGCATGACCTGTCGTTCTGTGCGAACTTCCTGAATATGATGTTCGACTCGCCGGTTTGCCCGTATCAGATCCACCCGGAAGCGGTGCGGATTTTGAATATTCTATTCATTCTCCATGCAGATCATGAGCAGAACTGTTCGACAACGACGGTTCGTGCTGTCGGCAGCGCGCAGGTGAATCTTTACGCGACGATTTCCGCCGGTATTTCGGCGCTTTCCGGTCCGCTTCATGGCGGAGCGAATCAGGAAGTGATTGAAATGCTCAAGGTGATCCAGGCGGACGGTTGCAACGTGCGCAAATACATCGACATGGCGAAGGACAAGAACAATCCGTTCCGTCTGATGGGTTTCGGGCACCGGGTGTACAAGACCTACGATCCGCGTGCTTCGATCATCAAGAAGGAGTGCCACGCCTATCTCGAGAAGACCAACTACAGCGATCCGTTGCTTGACATTGCGCGTCAGGTGGAAGAGGTGGCGTTGACTGACCCGTACTTCATTGAGCGGAATCTTTACCCGAACGTGGACTTCTACACGGGTGTGCTGTACCGTGCGCTCGGTATTCCCGAGAACATGTTTACGGTGATGTTCGCGCTGGCGCGCCTCCCCGGATGGATTGCCCACTGGAAGGAAATGATCGGGGCGAACACCAAGATCGTGCGTCCGCGCCAGATTTACATCGGCAAGACGCCGGCGGAAACCGCCGCCGTTATGGCGAACCGCGACCTGCTGTAAATAAAAGCCAGACAAAAGCCGGACTACTCAAACAGTCCGGCTTTTTTTGTGCCTGCAACCCGCCGCACACACCACACCCCTTCAAGGCGGCGACAGCCGCCGTGGTCCAGCCCATCGGCTGGTCGTGCTCCAGCGGCGAAAGCGCTGGCGGGTTTCCAAAGGCGCGGAGCCTTTGGCTGCCGGAGGCACCCGGTCGCCCCGAAAGCGCTCAACAGCAAAATTGAAAATTTTGCAGGGAGCGACCGCGGTGGAGTTGGCCACAAGGCCAACTCACCCGCTCGCGGCGCAGCCGGAGCCTCTTTCTTTTTTCACAACTCATTTACTGCCGAATAAGCTAAGATGAGAAGCCTCTCCCACAATTCAAAGCAAATAAATAAGCCAAGGCGGCTCACGGGGTTGTGGAGTTGGCCGCAAGGCCAACTCACCCGCTCGCGGCGTAGCCGGGGCCTCTTTCTTTTTTCACAACTCATTTACTGCCGAATAAGCTAAGACGAGAAGCCTCTCCCACAATTCAAAGCAAATAGATAAGCGAAGGCGGCTCACGGGGTTCACGATCTTTCTTGGGTGGTAGAGCGACAATGTCGTGGGCTTTGTGGGGGAAATGCTTTTTCCCCCACGCCCCCTTTATCCTCAGTTCCCGGCGAGCGCATTGTCGTGGGATCGTTCCTCCACTACCACGGCGCCCCCACTGGGGGCTTACTTGTCCGCCTTTGGCGGCCAACTCTTCAATTGCCCATTCGGGCAATGCCAGAGGGGCTTTTCGCTGCGCTGCGTTCGGCGTCGTCGCTACCGCTCCTTGCAAGGTTCTTGCTACGCAATAACCTTGTAGCCCTCACATTTGCTTCGCGGCGCATACCGCGCTTAAGGAGAGCAAGAAATGTTGTGGGATGCGGGATGGGGGGCGGGGGGATGGGGGACGGGGGGAATGAGAGCGACGGGGGGATGGGGGGCGTGGGATGAGGGGGACGGGGGATGAGGGATGTGAGGGGCGGAATGCGGGATGAGGGATGGGGGAAAGTGGGAGGCTCCGGCTGCGCCGCGAGCGGGTGAGTTGGCCTTGCGGCCAACTCCACCGCGGTCGCTCCCTGCAAAATTTTCAATTTTGCTGTTGAGCGCTTTCGGGGCGACCGGGTGCCTCCGGCGGTTGGGGCGCTTCGCCCCCAAACCCCAGACCGGCGAGCCGCCGGTGGCGGGTAAGGGTGGTGACCAGCTTCCGGCTGGGGCGGGGATAAAAAAACCGAGCCGGAATTTTCATTCCGGCTCAGTCGCTTTTCAGCAAAACCCGTTACCTCAGCCGAGGCGGGCTTCCAGCTCGTCAAGCTGCTTGGAGAGCTCGGCCGGAAGATGTCCGGCAAAGTTCTTGTAGTGATCCTTGATCATCGCCAGTTCGGTCTTCCAACCTTCGACGTCGACCTTGAGCAGCTCTTCCATATCCGCCTTCGACACCTGGCCCTCAAGACCCTTGATATCGATCGCGTCTGCAGTCGGCATCGCGCCGATCGCGGTTTCCTTGCTCGCGCCCTTGCCGTCGCAACGGTCAAAGATCCACGCCAGCACACGGCTGTTGTCCCCAAAGCCCGGCCACATAAATTTGCCTTCGGGGCTCTTGCGGAACCAGTTCACGCAGAAAATCTTCGGCAAATTGCCTTGCTTCTCGCCCTTCTTGCCGATTTCCAGCCAGTGCTTGAAGTATTCGCCCATGTTGTAACCGCAGAACGGCAGCATGGCGAACGGGTCACGGCGGACAGTCCCTGCCTTGACGTCAAGCGCGGCAGCAGTCACTTCAGAACCAACCGTCGAACCGATGAATACCCCGTGTTCCCAGCTCTTGGCTTCGTAAACCAGCGGCAGAGTCGTCGGACGACGTCCGCCAAACAGGAACGCCGAGATCGGAACGCCGGCGGGATCTTCCCACTCGGACGCGATAACCGGACAGTTGTTGGCACGAGCGGTGAAACGAGCATTCGCATGCGCGGCAACCACTTTCTTGCCTTCCGCATCCACTTGGCCCGGCTTCCAATCCTTGCCCTTCCAGTCAATCAAGTGAGCAGGAGCATCGTAGCCGATACCTTCCCACCAGACATCACCGTCATCGGTCAACGCAACGTTGGTGAAGATCGTGTCCTTCTCCGAAGAGATCATCGCGTTCTTATTGGAATCCATCGAGGTTCCCGGCGCAACGCCGAAGAATCCGGCTTCCGGATTGATTGCGCGGAGGTTGCCGTCCTTGTCGAACTTCATCCAGGCAATGTCGTCGCCGACCGTTTCGACCTTCCATCCCGGAATACTCGGAATGAGCATCGCGAGGTTGGTCTTGCCGCAAGCCGACGGGAACGCGCCGGTGACATATTTGACTTCGCCCTTCGGATTGGTCAGCTTCAAAATGAGCATGTGCTCCGCCAACCAACCTTCGTCGTGCGCCTGAACACTGGCAATGCGCAGCGCAAGGCATTTCTTGCCAAGCAGCGCGTTGCCGCCGTAACCAGAGCCGTACGACCAAATTTCACGGGTTTCCGGGAAATGAGCGATGTATTTCTTGTCCAGCGGGGCACACGGCCAGATGCCGTTGTCCTTTTCACCTTCCGCCAACGGTTTGCCGACAGAGTGGGTGCAGGGAACGAATTCGCCCTTGTCGCCGAGCACATCGAGCACCTTCGAGCCGACACGGGTCATGACGTGCATGTTGATCACAACGTAAGCGGAGTCGGAGATTTCAACGCCGATCTTCGCAATATTCGAGCCGACCGGACCCATCGAGAAGGGAATCACGTACATCGTGCGACCCTTCATGCAGCCGTCGTAAAGACCGAGCATGGTCTTCTTGAGTTCCTTCGGGTCGATCCAGTTATTGGTCGGGCCCGCGGCATCCTTGGTTTCGGAAGCGATGTAGGTACGCGCTTCGACACGCGCCACGTCGGACGGATCGGAACGGAACAGCAGACTGTTCGGGCGTTTTGCCGGATTCAGGCGGGTCGCCAGACCGGAGTCAACCAGTTCGTTGCAGAGACGATCGTATTCCGCTTTGGAGCCATCGCACCAGTAAACGGCGTCCGGCTTACAGATTTCGACCCATTCATTCACCCACTTGACCAGCTTTTCGTTCTTGGTCGGAACAGCATTCAACAGCTTTGCCATGATATCTCGCATCCTCCTAAAATACATGTGAGTTTGGGGTTTCTGGAATTGACAATCAACAGAATATATACCTGTTTCAGCGTCGTTTCAAGAAAACTTGTTTGGAAAAGCGAAAGAAAAACAAAAGAAAACAAGAAAAATTACATGTGCGTGGGAGATTGCACGAAGAGATTTTCGCCATCCGACAATTTCACTCTCGAAATGAAGAAAACGAGATCGTATCAGTTGTCAACCTGTCTGCGGTATTCCTCAAGGTTTTCTTTGGAGACCAGCACATAGCGGAGATCAAACGCAGCGTTTCGATCCTTGGGCGCGGGTACGTCGTAACGAGCCGCCGGATTGGAAATCACAACTGCAACAATCTGACCGTCGCGAATCAGCTCCGATAATTGCGGCAGTGGCCCGGACGGCAGCCCGAGCAACAGCAGTTTGGGGCTGTTTTCATTTCGCAGTGCGTTCAAGTTCTCCAGATCCGGCGGCAACCCGACCATAGAGATCACAAAGTCGGTATCCGGATACCGGTCGAGCACCCGGTCGAAATCCTCCGCTTTCATCGACATATACAGCGGAATTTGCATGTCGCCATAGCCGGGCGGCACCGCAATGGTATCGAGCGTGACATTGTTGCTGCCATACCCTTCGATCATGGCATAAGCCAGCTGCTTGATGCTTTCGTTCTGCATGAAATCCGGTTCCGACAGCAAAAGGATCTTCCGATCCGGATTGTTATTTTTCAGGAACTGGCCAATGCGATACCCTTGCGAGGCGTAATATGTCGTTTCGTTTTTCAATAGATCTTCGTTGGCGTTTCCGAATTGACGACTCCAAAAATTGGCGCCTCCGGAAAACACAAAGTAACAACACGTTACAGAAATAACGGCAAACAGCAAGGCAATCAGAATTTTCAACGATCTTGGCATATGCTTTCCTGAAGTAAAACTGGGGTTGAGAATCTTTCGCGTCAAAACAACGCAAGCAGTGTTTTATAGTCGGCAACATTCTTCCGGGTAATCAACACATGGCGAATATCGAACGCCGCCAACGGATCCTTCGGCGCCGGAACATCGTAAAGCCCATTCGGGTTCGGCATGATCAGCCCGCTTAAACGATCATTTTGCACTGCCTCGTACAGCCCGGGCATCGGTCCGGCGGGCAGACCCATCAGAAGCAATTGCGGGCGCTCCTCCGCGGATACCGCGTCAGTCAACCAGCTTGAATCGGAGGGCAGACCGATGGTGGAAATGACAATTCCGCAGTCGGGGTGCCGTTTTACCACGGCATCGAAATCAGTTGCTTTCATCGTCAGGTAAAGCGGCTCAAGCTCCGAGGCACTGTTGGTGGTGATGGAATCCATGACAACCTCTCCCTGATAGCCGTCACGAAGCGCCTGAATAAGTTTCTGGGAGAGAGGGTGTGGCAGAGATTCGTTCGAGACAATCAACAATATCCTTGCTCCTGGCGCTTCCTCTTTTAGAAAAACTCCCGCTTTGTACCCTTGCGAGGTGTAAAACAGAAATTCATTTTCCAACAGCGTGCTTCTGCTCGGTCCCGTTAAAATCCTTTGATCGAGATGCTGATAGGCGATCCAGATTCCTCCCGCGATGAGCAATGAAAATCCCGCGAGCAACAGACATCCGAGAATAACGCCGACTACAATCAGAAGATTTTTTTGAGACTTATCCATATGACCCCTAGCCTGGAAAAAAAAGCGCCGTCAGGCAGAATCAATTCTGGCATCTGACGGCGCTGATTTTAACCGAAACGCCGGCTCATCAGTTGGTGAGCTGTTTCCGGAAATCGTTTGAGTTGTCTTTGGAAACCAGAACGTAACGGACATCGAACGCTTCCAGCGGATTTCTCGGCGCCTGGGTGTCGTAGATGGCGTCCGGATTCGAGATGGTCACACCGGAGATCATGTCGCTCTGCAGTGCCTGGTACAATCCCGGCATCGGACCGGAAGGCAGACCCATCAGGAAGAGTACCGGGCGCTTGTCGGCCGGCTGCTTGATGAACTTCAGGCGACCCATGTCACTGGGCAGGCCGATCGCGGAGACGATGATTCCGCAATCGGAATATTTTTCCACGAGAGCATCAAAATCAGACGCCTTCATAATCATATAGAGCGGCGCGCCGGACTCCGTTTCATTGCCGGGGACATTCACCGTATCCACCACGACTTCGCCCTGATAGCCGTCGCGAAGCGCTTCCGCCAGCCGCTTCACGCTGTCATTGGTTTCAAACCCGGCATCCGTGACCAGCAGAACCTTCTTGCCCGGCGCCTTTTCCTTCAGGAATGTACCGACTTTGTTGCCCTGCGAGGCGTAAAATGCCATTTCGTTTCGCAACAAACTGTTGCGGGCTCCGCCGAAAATGCCCAGATCGTAGAGCAGGAGAGCGGCGTTGATCACGACGACAATAAAAAGGACGAAGGCGACCGGCTGCATCGCGGGGTTGGTTTTCTGCTTTTTGCTGCAGGCGATCATGCCGATCAGACCAAGAACCATCAATGCGATATATACGAAATGCATACAGTTTCCCCCTTTGTTTTGTTATGCAAGGCGTCGTCCATAGAGCCATTGCCAGTTAAGCTATAATCAATTGTTCTAAAAAGCAAGCAGATTTGAATCGTTTTTTCTTATTTTTTGCAATAATCATACGTTTTTTACGTTACCTGAATCCGTGAAAGAAACACCGTGTTTCTCTCATTATTGTTATTATGCT
>JBEBTY010000038.1:0-29271 GCA_040393525.1 Victivallis vadensis
AGGTTTTTCTATTTTTACGCCCCTTTTTTATTCATTTCTTTCACGGACTCAGGTTGATATGACATTCAAATCAGGAGGTCTGTAAATGGGACGCATTGCAAATGATATCGCCGCGCTGATCGGCCGCACTCCGCTGGTTCAACTGAATCAGCTCAATCGCGGCGGCGCGCGGATTCTGGTAAAGATCGAATCGGCAAACCCGGGCGGAAGCGTTAAGGATCGCGTCGGGCTGGCGATGGTGGAAGATGCTGAAAAGCGCGGCGTTCTCAAGCCCGGCGGGTTGATCGTCGAGCCGACCAGCGGCAATACCGGAATCGGTCTGGCGCTGGCCGCCGCTGTCAAAGGATACCGTTTGATTCTCACCATGCCCGAAACCATGAGTATGGAGCGTCGCAAGCTGTTGGCCGCCTACGGTGCGGAACTGGTTCTGACCGAAGGCGCGGCCGGGATGAAGGGCGCAATCGATAAAGCGCGTGAAATCCACGCCGCCAATCCCGGCAGCCTGATGCCGCAACAGTTTGAAAATCCGGCGAATCCGGCGATTCACCGGGCGACGACCGGGCCGGAAATCTGGAATGACACCGATGGCAATGTCGATGCCTTCATCGCCGGAGTCGGAACCGGCGGAACCATTACCGGGGCAGGGAGTTTTCTCAAGGAACGCAATCCGAAGATTCACTTGGTGGCGGTGGAGCCGGATGTTTCCGCCGTTCTCTCCGGCAAAGCGCCCGGTCCGCATAAACTTCAGGGGATCGGCGCCGGATTCGTCCCTGCGGTGCTGGATCGGAAACTGATCGATGAAATCGTCCCGGTCAGTGCCGAAGATGCCGGGAAAGCGGCGCGAGAATGTGCGCGAAGCGAAGGGATTCTGATCGGAATCTCCTCCGGCGCCGCGCTTTCTGTCGCTCTCTGCATGAGCGGAAAGCCGGAGTGGAAAGGCAAGACTATCGTCGTTCTGCTTCCTGATTCCGGCGAGCGCTACCTCTCCACATGGCTCTTTGAAGCGTGATTCCCCGCCTTGACGGGGGATTGCGCGGGTGTTATGGAGTGTGGATGGTTTCCCGCGTGGGCGGTTCTTCGCTTTCGAGTGGGCGGTAGCTTACTTTGAATGCAACGCTCTGCTCATCCGGCAGGAGAGTTTGCTCCGTGATCCACTCCCCCGGTTTCAGCTCCGCTTCTTCGTATGACGACTCTTTAGGGCGGAAAGACGAGAAGCTGCTTGAGTTTTTTGTTTGCCGTTTGAGCAGAGTTCCTTCGCGCAAGACCGGGAGCCGGGTAACCATGTCCCCGTACAGGACGTATCCGAGTTTGGGATCCGCTTCCCGGGTCAGCATGAATTTCAGCCGCTCCACGGTTCCATTCGGGAGTTTGAGATCGATGATTTGCAAGGAGGGAACCAGTGGTTCCTTGCGGATTTTCGTTTCATACACGTAAATACCCTCGTCGTTGGGCGTCTTCGGCATGGAGACCTCCAGATACGGCAGTTTCGATGCCAGATACTCCCGAGTTTCCGGCATTTTATCGATCCGGCGAAACAGGGTGGTCAAATGTTGCAGCATGGAGCCATCTTGTAGCTTCAGGACTTCATCCGTCATCTCGTAGAACAGTTGACGACGTTGTTCTGCCAGCTGTCCGGCTGCCTCCTTGTTGTCGGTCGCTTGCAGCAATGCGTCCTTTTCCTGAAACGAAAGTTGCGGATTGGCGCGCAACTCATCGAAGGCGGTTTGCAGCTTCTCGCCACGGAGCGTCTGAAGACCTTGTTGGAAGATAAAACTCTGCGGGTCGTTTTTACGGATCGCGTCTAGAAATGGCTCCCATTTTTCCGGCACCGCGATTTCCCCGGGTCGTGTCCGTCTTTGGTAAGTCAGCAGTCCGTACTCCGGCTGCGATGACTTTTCGGTGTTGCGCCAAGGGAAGTTCATGGAAATTATTACATCGCGGCCAATCGCGACACAGCTTAAGCTCTGTTCCTGTTGGACGGCGTGGAGTTTCAGATCCTTCATTTTCTTCTTGAAGTTCAGAAGCTGCTGCTCCGGGCTCTGCAGTTCAAAGCGCCAGACCAGATGCGCGTCACTTCCTGGTGACTGCCCTCGGTAAATCAATTCAGGAGAATGGATAAAGTCCGGTATAAACGCGTCTTCCGGAATTTTCGGCATCGCAATCTCCGGTAAGTTGCAACGGCCCTTTTGCTGTTGCAACAGTTCAATCAGTTGACGGGAGAGATGCCGTGCAATTCGGCGATGCTCCAAACTCTGGTCGCCGGATTCGGAAGCGGTATCGTAAGTGATGCGGAATTCCGGGATTTGTTCGGAGATTTTCAGCCCGTTGTAGGAGTAACGCGTTTGGAATGGGTTCCCGGTTGTGATATGAAAAATCGAAGCGCTTTTTACTCGCCGTTTGATTTCTTCGGTTATTCTATCGTTTTTGAATTGTTCTGCCAGATTGGGGAATCGTTTTCCCCATTTCTTGAATTTTGCGGGGGAAGAAACATCATGTTCGGGTGGGGTGCGTGGCTCTGTGAAGACAAAGAGCGGCATTGTTTTTGCGGAGTTCATGGTCGAAATCGGGATGCCGATGTCGTGGATGGTGCAAGAGAAAGGCATCTTTTCACGCAACGTCTTTGCCAACTTTTCGCAGAAAAGACGCGTTTCCTCGTTCGGAGTGACCTGGATCAGCAGCAGCTCTTTGATTTTGACATTATTGTAGTCGCTTCGATTGGTTTTGGAACACTCAAGGTCGAATGTTTGGAAATCGACGAGGTGTGTATAAGGGGATACGGCGCCGAGGTATCCCACCCATAAGGCGCCCGGAAGAGACATTCCCAAAAGCAACTGGCGAATGATGGTGGGACGGTTGCGGTCAAAGATCAGGTTTGGGACGGTTGCGGTCAAAGATCAGGTTACGGAACACGAGCCAGGTAATGGCAAAAAGCGGGATCAGATAAAGAAACGGCTGGTCATGTGAAAATAGAAATCCCGCAGTCGCCAAGGTGATGAGCCAGCAGAATATAAGTCGCCCGTGGCAGTGCGGTTGTCCTGTCAGCAGCCCCCATGCTGACTTGAGTTCAAGAATCGATACCGATAAAACCAACAATCCGACCGGGATTTGCAGCCAGAGGTATTCCGTGACTGCGCCGAAGAAAATCAGATCGTTTTCGATGAACGGATTGCACCATGCGTAGAGGAACATCCCGGCATTTCCGAAAAGGAGCAACAATTTCAAAATTGCGGAACAGAATGAGAGGAATGCGGCAAGCTCACGCAATTTATCCGGCTTTGCCGCTTTCGTTGCGGCGCAGGAGCGGAAGAACCCAAACAGAAGCCCGCCCGCAGCCAGCGCCGTCAGCAGGGGAAATAAGGAAGTAAGCGCGTTTTCCAAAAGAAGAAAAGTGTCAAAACTCATACCCTCACCCTGTTGTCGCTGCTCAATTTGCCTTGGGAACGGCTCGACAGCAATAGCCGCGCCGGAACTCGCCGTTGCGCACGTTGGATTCGATGACGAATCCGGCATGGGTCAGGAGTCCGCTCATGATCCAGTCGGTTGTGCTGAATTCCTGCGCAATATGACGCGCGACGTTGCCTCGGCTCTGGGATACGGATTGCACCACACGCTCGAAATACTCCTCCGGGCTGCCATTTCCCCAATCGAAGACGACATCAAAAAGGTAGAAGCGTCCGTTCGGTTTTAGCGAAGCAAAGATCCGTTCGAGTGCCACGAGCTTCCAGACGTCCGGCAGATGGTGTAGCGCCAGCGACGTCACCACCGCGTCGTAAGTGTGTCGCGGGTAGTCGAAACTCAGGAATCCGGCATTGAGAAAGTCAATGTTATGGAGTTGCTCTTTCCGCGCTTTCATCGCCGCGTACTCAAGCATCACTTCCGAGATATCCAGCGCGGTGACATGCGCGGCTTTTTGTGCTGCGGCGCGGGCAAAGGCGCCGGTCCCTGTACCGATTTCCAGCACTTTGCAGCTTTTCGTCAGTTTCAGATGCTTGAGAGTCGTCCGATTTTCGGCGTCGATATCGCGCATGGTACGCATTCGCTCATCATAGACCGCCACTTCTTCGACCGAGCTGTAATCGGTCCCGATCTGCCGGAATTCATCGCGCCACCAACTGAAATTATTTTCCATAATGTGAACCTCCAACGTACCATATCACACCGGTTCATCGATTGCAACCGGAAAGATGCGATGTTTTTCACCTTATCGTTTGCGGCGAAAGGAATAACGGATTATATTGTGAGGAGTCAGGGCAAACTATCAGGAAACATACAAATGACATCGCAACCTTATTTTTTCTTCTCCACCAATCTTCTCAGTGGGCGTTCGTGGAAATTCATGATGTTTCAGGCCATCGCCGCGATCGGTCTGGGTTTGTTCTTTTTGTTGCATTATGCTTCGGCGCTGGTTTTGTTCGCTATCTTGCTGGGGTTGATGCTGATCGGGTGTGGCGCACAGGGGTTCTTGCAGATGGCACTGTTCCGGAAGTTTAAATTTGGCTATGCGGTTTATTCTTTATTTCTGCTGCTGGCCGGTTTGTTTCTGGTCATAGACCCATTGCGGGGCAGCAGCATTCTGATTCGTTTTCTCGGGATCTGGTTCATTATTCACTCCATCGAACTTTTCGCCGGTGCGGCGCTCGACCGGATGTATGCGCCCGGTTTTCGCATATTGGTGGTTGCCAACGGGTTGGTTACGCTTGCGTTCGGTGTGTTGATCGCGTTGCTTCCGGTGGCGGTCATTGGAATAATCAACTGGCTGTTTGCATTTTTTCTGATATTCTACGGCGCAGTGACGCTCGGCGTCGCATTGCGTCTGCGCCGGATCTGCCGGGCGGCGTCAGAGCAACGGTAACAACAATTGCTCGAATTGCGGTTCGGGATCGGGCGGAGTGAAATTTGTCACGGTGACGCCCAGCAGCCGGATCGGACGAGTGGATAATTCCGTCTTCCCCGCCAGGGAAATCGCGATCTCTCCGATCTCCGCCCCATCGCAGACGGGTGTGTGAAAAGAGATGGAACGCGTCACAGTTTCAAAGTTCTCATAGCGGACTTTGATCGTCACGGTTTTCCCCGCCAGATTTTTCGCCTGAAGCCGGTGCGCCACCCGTCGCGCCAGCTGGCGGAGCATGATTCGCATCGCCCGAAGATCGGTACAATCCTCGACCAACGTGATTTCATGACCGACTGATTTCGGGTCGTCTTCCGTTTCGACCGGGCGGTCGTCGACGCCGCGTACGATATTATAGTAGAACAGCCCGGCTTTTCCAAACAGCATGGTCAGGGTTTCTATGCCGAGTTGACGCAAGTCATGCCCGGTTTTGACGTTCATTCCGGTCAGCTTTGCGGCGGAAACCTTGCCGATTCCGTAAAATTTTCCGACCGGAAGTGTATCGAGGAAACTCTGCGCCTGTTCCGGCGGAATGACCGTTAACCCTGCCGGTTTCTTCAAGTCCGACGCGATTTTGGCGAGAAACTTATTGTAGGAAACTCCGGCCGATGCGGTCAATCCGGTTCGGTGAAAAATCTCCTGCTGAATCCAACGCGCCAGTCGCGTTGCGCTCGGTTCGTTGCGTTTGTTCTCTGTCGCGTCGAGGTAGGCTTCGTCGATGGAGAGCGGTTCCACCAGGTCGGTGACTTCGTGGAACACTTCTCGGATTCGCATCGATTCCCGCCGGTATTTTTTCATGTCCACATCAAGGCAGATCGCTTGAGGGCAGAGGCGCAGTGCGGTGCGCATCGGCATGGCGGAACGCACCCCGAATACACGCGCCTCGTAGGAGCAGGTGGAAACAACGCCCCGTTTTTCAGGAGAACCGCCGACGATGACCGGCTTACCGCGTAATTCGGGGCGGTCACGCTGTTCGACCGACGCGAAAAAGGCATCCATATCGATGTGAATGATCTTGCGCATGACTTCAGGATTCTCGCAGAAGGACGAAACGGCACTCGCCCGGTTCCAGAGAGAATTGCGCCTGGCTTTTGGGGGTCAGATAACATCCGGTGATCAGTTCCCGTCCGGGCTGGTTCCACTGGATTGTGATGTGCCGGGAGGCAAATACTGCAAAAAAACGCGAATCCCCGAACCATTCGACCCCTTCCGGAAAGGATGGAGCGACGGGGCAGGGGAGCGCCGGATATCTCACCGCCGCCTTCAATGCCTCCGCCGCAGGGTGGGGCAGCTTCGGTAATTGCACCTCAAGCGCCGCGGGGTCGGAGTTCGCCAGCGCGATTGCCGCCTCTCTCCAGACTTCTGTTCCAAGAGCGCTCATGCCAGCAGATCCGCTTCTCCGTTGGAGATGGTGAGAAAGCTGGGCGGCATGTCACGGAGCGCACGCTCCACCATGTAGTGCGCAATCTGCTGAAGCCGTTCTTCGCGGAGAGCGTATTCGTTGAACTCAATGAACACCAACTCCGCGCCGCGGGAGCGGCGGGGGAGTTCGCGGTGCAGCTTTGCTTCAGGGGGCAGGCGAACGATTTCGGCGTTGATTCGAGCCTGTTCCAAAACTTTTCCGATGTGCCTTGCTTCGGCGCGGGAATCCATCAGAAAGATGCGGAGGCGACTTTTGCGCCAATCCCGGTCAAGGTGAACCAGATATGCGAGAATCGTCATCAGCGAACCGCCTGCCTGCGTCTGCCACCAGATGTCGATGGTTCCACCGAGCCGTTGCGGGACGAAACAAGTCGATGCGTTCGCCAGAATCAGCACGTTGCGGCGAAAATTGTCCACGATGGTATGTAGATGGGCGAAGAAGGGCGGGATGCGTTCCCGTTGCCGTGGCCAGCCCATCATGATGATATTCGGTTGAATTGGGTCGAGTGAATGGCTCTGCAACACGGTTTGAAGCGCCACGTCGAATTCCGGTGCGATGACGACGGAGGGGAAGACCTGCCAGTCACGTTCTTTGAACAGTCCCCGCAGTTCTTTGAGCCGTTTTTCGCGCAACTCCCCGTACCCGCCTTCGCTTTTGGGGATGACGATGATCTGGATGACGCTCAGGATTCCGCGCCGTTGGCTCATCAGCGTGGCATAGGCCACGATATCGCCCCGGCGTTCCGGCGAAATGGTCAGAATCGCGATGGCCGGGCGCCAATTCTTTGCGTGGAGCGGGAGCTGCGGCAAAAGCAGCAGATTCGAGCGGATCCGGGAGTAGACAAAGCCGCGGCGCGCGTCGCCGTACCCCATCTCCAGATTCCGGTAACGCGTCCATAAGTAAAGTCCGCCGATGATGACCAGCGCTCCCAGAGAGAGCCAGAGATCGATCAGGAACGCCGCGATCACGCAGGCCACCGCCCCGTAAACCGCGATTGTCCAGTGAAAGAAATGAAATCGCGGCCGGAACGACGGATTCGCACCGTGCGTTTCGACGAATGCGGCGATGTTGATGATCGCGTTGGCGAAGAGGAAGAAAAGCGAAACCAGGCGACTCAATAAGTTGAGGGGTGAATCTGCGACGTCTGTAGCATCCCGCCCGAGGAATCCTGTCCAGATCAGTACCGGTGTAATCAGGATCGCTACGGCGAGAATCGCTCGACGTGGCTCATTTTTCGGCCCTCCGCTTTTTTGGAAAAAGCGCATGCCGGGGAGTACGTTGTCGGCGCCGAGCCGCTGGAGTACTCGCGGTGCGCCGAGCATCCAGCCAAGAGCGGTTGAAATAGTGGTTGCCTGAATGCCGATCAGAATGATGAATCCGAATCCGAAAAGCGCGTTCTCCACCAGAATCCCATAGGGGTTATCGATCATCTCCTGGCGCGAGAAACATCCGGCGGCGAGTACGATTTGAATCAGATATAGAATGATCGACGTAACCAGAGCCCACAACGTTCCGGTTGGGATGGAGCGATGCGGGGATTTGAGGTCGCCCGACATGCTGACTCCCGCCATGATGCCGGTTACGGCCGGAAAAAAGATGGCAAAAAGTGGAATCATGGATGTCACCCCCTCGGCGGGGCCGAGATTCTCCAGCAAATTCGCCCATGAAAAATCACCGATCGGGCCAAGCAGAAAGAACAGAATCGCCAGCCCTTCAATCACTAAAATAAAATATTCCATTCGGATCGACCAGTCGCTCCCCACCCAGACGATCGCCAGCAATAGCATCCCGAAAGCGAGGTTGAGCAGTGGAAAGTATGGTTTCAGCATCGGCCATTGGATAATCAGGGACTCCGATGCGCCGAGGATGTTGAATGGAACGGCGATCGATTGCGTCAGAAACAGCGTCAACCCGATTGCTGTTCCGAAACTCGGTCCGAGGACGCGGCTGATCAAAAAGTACGCTCCGCCGCCTTTCACCTCGGTGTTGGTCGCGATGATGGAGATAGAGAGTGCGGTTGCGAACGAAATGCTGGCTCCCGCTACGAGAATGATCAGCATATTGATCAAACCTGCGCTGCCAAGCACATAGTTTGTACGCATGAACATGACCAGACCGAGAATCGTCAGGACCGCCGGAGTGTAGACACCGGCGAATGTTCCGAAGTTATACCCGCTTCTGGCCTCTGGTGCCGCTGTCGTGGAAGGTGTGTTATTCATAAAAATCCGTGATGATCGCGCATTTTTGTTTTCTAGAAGATAGCCGCAACGTTGCTTTTTTTCAACTGGAAATGTTAAATTCTGATGAGGTATCTTGATTTTTGCTGTTTGCGGCGGAATATTAAGACGAGGAACTTGTTTTTCCAGGTATATCCGCAATCCTGCGGGCAACAGTTGAGGGATGTTGTTTTATGAATTTCTACAAAAATGTCGATCTGCTGTTCCGTAAGCACGAGAAGCTGATTTCGCAAGAAAATACCATTCTGCCCGGAAACGGCGTGTTGAATCGTTATAAAAATCCGGTGCTGACCGCCAGACACGTTCCGATTTTCTGGCGTTATGATCTCGACAAAAAAACGAATCCGCTTCTGTTGGAGCGGATCGGCTGCAATGCGACGATGAATTCCGGCGCGATCAAGGTAGGCAAGAAATATTGTCTGGTCGTCCGGGTTGAGGGATTCGACCGCAAATCGTTTTTCGCTGTAGCGGAAAGCCCGAACGGAGTGGATAATTTCCGCTTTCGGGATTACCCGATCACCATGCCGGAAACAGAGGAACCCGATACGAACGTGTACGACATGCGCCTGACCCGGCATGAAGATGGCTGGATCTATGGTATTTTCTGCTCCGAGCGCCGCGACCCGAAAGCCGCGCCGGGAGATCTATCCTCCGCTGTCGCCGCTGCCGGTATCGCCCGCACGAAGGATCTCGACCAATGGGAGCGGCTCCCTGACCTCAAGTCGAAGAGCCACCAGCGGAACGTGGTGCTGCATCCTGAATTCGTCAACGGCAAATACGCCTTTTACACCCGGCCGCAAGACGGTTTCATCGATGCCGGTTCCGGCGGTGGGATCGGCTGGGCGCTGGTTGATGATATTGAGAACGCCGAAGTCAAACAGGAAACCATCATCGACGAGCGCGCCTACCACACGATCAAAGAAGTCAAGAACGGCGAAGGCCCGGCTCCGATCAAAACTCCGATGGGCTGGCTCCATCTGGCGCACGGCGTACGCGGTTGCGCCGCCGGGTTGCGTTACGTATTGTACCTGTACATGACTTCGCTGGAGGATCCGTCCAAAAAGATCGCCAGCCCCGGCGGATACCTGATGGCGCCGATGCGCAAGGAGCGGATCGGAGATGTTTCCAACGTGCTTTTCTCCAACGGCTGGATCGCGGATGACGATGGTACGGTCTATCTCTACTATGCGTCGAGCGACACGCGGATGCACGTTGCGGTTTCCACGATTGACCGGCTGGTGGATTACTGCCTCGGTACCCCGGAGGATCTGGGGCGCTCCGCCGCATCGGTTGAAACGTTGAACAAAATGATCAAGCGTAATCTTGCCGTGCTGAAAAAGTTTTGATTTCCGGAGGTTTTTGCAATGGATCGTTTTTACGACGCGTTCCGGATCAAGCCGGGCAGCAAAGTCAAACTGGCCGATCAGAATCCGCACGAAACGTTTGATTTTAAAGATAAGCATGCCGGGCTGGAATTGTTGGCGAAGAACAATCGGCGGATCGCCCGGCTTCAGAGTGATCTTTACTCGGAAGGCAGCCAGTCGCTGCTGATTGTGTTGCAGGCGCCGGATGCGGGTGGAAAAGATGGTACGATCAATAACGTTTTTTCCGCCATGAATCCGCAGGGGTGCCGCGTCCAATCGTTTAAGACGCCGACTACACTGGAGCAGTCGCACGACTTTCTCTGGCGTGTTCACAACGTTGCGCCGCGCCGGGGGGAGGTGGTTATCTTCAACCGCTCCTATTACGAAGCGGTGCTGATTGAGCGTGTTCATAAATTCGCGTCGCCCGAGGAACTCGAAAAACGCTATACGGCAATCAATTCATTTGAAGAGATGCTGAGCCGGCATGCCGGCACGCGGATCGTCAAGTTTTTTCTGCACATCGACAAAGACGAGCAGCTTCGCCGGTTCGTGCGACGTTTGAAAAGTCCGGAGAAGCATTGGAAAATCTCCGCCAACGACTACCCGGAACGGCAGTACTGGGATCAGTATGTCGAGGCGTTTGAGCTGGCGATGATGCGTTGTTCGACCAAGGAGGCTCCTTGGTTTTCGATTCCGGGTAACTGCAAATGGTTCCGCAATCTCGCGATTTCGCAAATCATTCTGGAAACGATGGAGTCGATGAAAATCAAATTGCCGGAGCCGTCCGTCGATCTTCAAGATACCAGACGGCTTGCAGCAATTGAACTTTCGCGGCAGCGGCAGGAGCGTAAAAAACAGAGATATGGCGAATCGGAGAAGAATAAGAGCCGCTTTTCCTAAAAGCCGGGAAAATTATTTTGTTTTCGGCTTGAAATTATGCGAAACGCGGCTATTTTATAAAGATTGTTGACTTAATGAAAATATTTTTTTAATATAACCAAAAAACGGAGCCTTGCGAGAGAAATGAGAAAAGACATTCATCCGAAGTATGAAGATTCCGTCGTGAGCTGTGCCTGCGGCGAAGTCTGGAAAATCAAATCCACCCGTCCCGAGGTGAAAGTCGGCATCTGCGCGAAGTGCCATCCGTTCTTCACCGGCAAGCAGAAATTCATCGATACGGCGGGTCGTATCGACAAGTTCAATCGCCGGTACAAGAAGGCGTAATCACGCCGGTCGAAACCGTATTTCCCGGGCTTGCCGGAACCGAAACGTTCCGCAAGCCTTTTTTGATTCCCGGAGCTGGCATTATCCTTATTGGTCTTGAAACCGGCTCCTTAATTCGACGCCGAGGCGGAACATACCATGGAACCAGAGGACATCGCCGGATATATCGAGAGCCTGCACGGGCGCTTTACCGAGCTTGGGGAGCGCTTGGCCGATCCTGCCATTTACTCCAAGGGAACGGAGTATCGTGCGGTTTCGCAAGAGCACCGCAAATTGGAAGTTCTTTTTGATAAATTCTCTTCCTGGAAGAAAGCTCTTGCCGACCTTTCCGGGAACCATGAACTTCTGACGGTGGAAGAAGACGCCGAAATGCGCGAACTTCTTTCTGCCGACATTGCCGCTCTTGAGGTGAAAGCTGCTCAACAGGAGGAGGAGCTTCAGCTTGCGCTGCTTCCTCCGGATCCGAACGATACCAAGAATATCATCGTGGAAATCAAACCGGCAGCCGGCGGCGACGAAGCGGCTTTGTTCGCCGGGGAGTTGTTCCGCGCTTACCTTCACTTTGCCGAAACGCAGGGCTGGAAGGTGGAGATTCTCGATCAGACTGAAACCGATCTCGGCGGGGTCAAAGATGTTTCCTTTTCTCTTTCCGGCAGCGATGTCTATTCGCTGATGAAGTATGAATCGGGCGTCCATCGCGTACAGCGTGTTCCCGAAACCGAAGCGGGCGGCCGCATTCATACTTCGACTGTTACTGTTGCGGTGATGCCGGAAGCGGAGGAGGTGGAGCTGGATGTGCGACAGGAAGATCTGCGGTTCGACGTGTTCCGTTCCAGCGGCCCCGGTGGTCAGTGCGTCAATACGACTGACTCAGCGGTGCGCGTGACTCATATTCCGACCGGGTTGTCGGTCGCCAGCCAGCAGGAAAAATCCCAGCATCGGAACAAAGAAATCGCGTTGCGCATTCTCTATGCACGCATGCTTGAGCAGAAGCAACTCGAAGAGGCCGGCCGTCAGGCTGCAGATAAGCGCGCTCAGGTGGGGACGGGGGATCGCAGTGAACGAATCCGGACTTATAATTTTCCTCAGAATCGCGTGACCGATCATCGTTACAATGTCAATACCTACGATTTACCGAAGTTGATGGAAGGCGAATTAGAGCTGATTCTCGATCAGATCCGCATCATCGTCTGCGAGCAACGGTTGGAACAGCTTCGGCATACGAAATAAAAAAAGGCGCGGTGAACACCGCGCCTTTTTGCTGATTCTGATTGGGTTACGATTCCGGGAAGAACAGGATCTTCTGCTGATCGAGTTCCACCTTGACTTTTTTCGCTTTGTCGAACGAACCGCGGAGAAGTTCTTCCGCCAGCGGGTCCTCGATGAAGCGTTCGACTGCGCGCCGCAACGGTCGTGCGCCGAATTCCGGTTCATATCCCTTGGTGATCAGGAAATCCTTGACCTCGCCCGAAACTTCAAGGCTGAGCTTGCGACCGAGCAAACGCTCGCGCAGCTTGTCAAGCTCGATGTCCACGATGGAAAAGAGATCTTCCTTATTCAGCTTCCGGAAGACGATGATGTCGTCCACTCGGTTGATGAATTCCGGTTTGAAAAACTTCTTGGCGATGCCGAGAAGTTTTTCGTCATTGCTGATCGTTTCGACGGCGTCGCTGCCGAAGCCAAGAGGGGCGTTCCCTTTGGCGAGCTGCTCCGCTCCGACGTTGCTGGTCATGATGATGATCGTGTTCCGGAAGTCGATGCGGCGACCGAGGGTATCGGTGATTCGCCCTTCTTCCAGAATCTGGAGCAACATGTGCATGACGTCGGGGTGTGCCTTTTCGATTTCATCGAACAGCACGACCGAGTAGGGGCGGCGACGGATTTTCTCCGTCAGCTCCCCGCCTTCGCCGTGACCGACGTAACCGGGAGGAGAACCGACCAGACGCGATACATTGAATTTCTCCATGTATTCAGACATATCGACCTGAATCAGCGCATCCTGATCGCCGAACATAAATTCCGCCAGTGCCTTTGCCAGCAGCGTTTTGCCGACTCCGGTAGGTCCGAGGAAGATGAACGATCCGATCGGTCGCGCCGGGTTCTTCAAGTCGGCGCGGCTGCGACGCAACGCGCGGGAGATGATCTCGACCGCGTTGTCTTGCCCGATGACGTTCTTCTTGAGTTCCGCCTCCATCCGGAGCAGCTTCTTGGTTTCGCCCTCTTCCATCTGCTGAAGCGGCACACCGGTCAGTTTTGCAACGACGGCGGCGATATCGGCTTTGGAGATGGGGGTGCGTTTTTCGGCGCACGACTGCTTCCATTGAGTCTGAAGATCCTGTAAGGTCTGTTTCAGTTCACGCTCTTTGTCGCGCCATTTCGCGGCGGACTCGAAGTTTTGTTCGACAATGGCGGCTTCTTTGTTGGCCTTGGCATTTTCGACGTCCTGCTCGATTGCCGAAGTGTCCGGCGGGGGGCAGACGCTGTTGATGCGGGCGCGAGCGCCGGCTTCGTCCATGATGTCAATAGCTTTATCCGGCAGGAATCGCCCGGTGATGTAACGATCGGAGAGGCGTACCGCAGCCTCCAGCGCGCCTTTTGCGTACTGGACATGGTGGTGCTTCTCGTAGGTTTCCCGAAGGCCTTCCAGGATTTTGATCGAGTCTTCGATGCTCGGCGGATTGACCAGCACCGGTTGGAAGCGGCGTTCGAGCGCCGCATCTTTTTCGATTCCCTTGCGATATTCATCCAGCGTGGTCGCGCCGACGCATTGGAGCTCGCCGCGTGAAAGCGCCGGTTTGATGATGTTCGCGGCATCCATCGCACCTTCGGCGCCACCCGCTCCGACGATGGTGTGAAGCTCGTCGATGAACAGGATCACTTTGCCGGAGTTGCGAACTTCGTCGATGACCGCCTTGATGCGCTCTTCAAACTGTCCGCGATATTTGGTCCCCGCCACCATCAGCGGCAGGTCGATAGCGTAAACCATCTTATCCGCAAGCAAATCGGGGACTTGCTTGGCGACGATCGCCGACGCCAGTCCTTCGAGAATCGCGGTTTTGCCGACACCGGCTTCCCCGATTAAAACCGGGTTGTTTTTGGTGCGGCGGCAGAGAATCTGAATCACCCGCTCGATTTCATCTTTTCGGCCGATGACCGGGTCGAGTTCTCCTTTGGCCGCGAGATCGGTCAGGTTGCGTCCGAATGCGTTCAGAGCGTTCAATCCTTCCGGGCCGCTCTGCGCCGCGCCGCCGGAACCGCCGCCTTGTGAGGACTGGGGTGCGTTCGGCGATTCGGGTTGGTCGTCGTTGTTCTCCGGCAGATAATCCGAGTCGAGGGTTTTGATGACCGTTTGGCGAACTTCGTCGAGGTTCACGTTCAGGTTCTGAAGAATCCGAGCCGCGGCGCTCTCGCCTTCGCGCAGGATCGCCAGCAACAGATGTTCGGTACCGACGAAGTTGTAATTCATGGCCTGTGCTTCGGTCGCTGCCAGAACGAGAACACGTTTGAGGCGTGGGGTCAGCGGCAACGGGCCGTCGGTCTGCATCGAACCGCCGATTCCGCAGGATTTTTCTACTTCCAGCCGAAGTTGGGTGAGGTTCAGCCCAAGCGATTTGAGCACGTTGACCGCGACTCCTTCGTTCAGGCAAAGGATGCCGAGCAACAGATGCTCGGTACCGATGTGATCGTGATTGAACCGCTCGGCCTCCTGCTTGGCAAGAAGCAGGATCTGCCGTGCCCGCGGTGTCAAATTCCCGAAATTGTTTTCTTCTGATTTAGCCATAATTAAGAATCTCCTCTCGGTTTTTTCAACTTTTTCATGAAAGTCAATATAACCGTTTTTTCCAACAAGTCAACCTGAAAACTTGACACTCCTATCCTTATATGATGAAGAGTATGATAAAAAAATCAATGCGATTTGAAAAAAGCAGACCTTTTGCGTATAGTATTGCAAACGCAACATGGTATGGTTATGAATCTGCAGATTAAAGAAAACGAATCGTTGAAATTTCACTCCACCTGGCGCATCGGCGGCATGGCGGATTTCTTCTGTGCGCCGGGATCGGTGACGGAGCTGCGCGAGGCACTCCGTTGGGCGGAATCGCGTGCGCTTCCGGTGCATCTGATCGGAGGAGGCTCCAATACGCTCTTTGCCGATCGTGGCGTGCGGGGGCTGGTGATCAAATTGGGGGCCGGGTTTGGACGAATGCAACTCGATGCTCCGTTCCTTCGGGTGGAAGCCGGAGCTTACGCCCCTTGTGTGGCGCGCCGTGCGGCCTTGGCCGGATTGCGCGGGCTGGAGCATCTTGCGGGAGTTCCCGGTACCTTCGGGGGGCTGGTGGTGATGAATGGCGGCAGTTTGAGGCGTTCGCTTTCCGAAAATCTGGCGGAGGTTCAGGCGCTTGAGCGGAATACCGGAGAGTTGCGGACGTTCGCCGTCGAAGAATGCGGTTTCAACTATCGCCGAAGCATGTTTCAGGACGGTTGCTGGATCATTGTCGGTGCGCTTCTCCGGTTGACGCCGGATGATCCGCGGGTGATCCATCGCGAAATGTTTGAGATCATGCGGGAACGTCGCGCCAAATTTCCATTGCGCCAACCCAACTGTGGATCGGTGTTCAAAAACGATACGGAGATCTACAACCGCTTCGGGCCGCCGGGAAAAATCGTGGAGGAACTGGGCTTCAAAGGCAAGCGGTTCGGAAACGTGCAGGTTTCCGAGCAGCACGCGAATTTTATCGTCAATCTGGGCGGTGCCGCCGCCGCTGAAGTGATTGCCCTAACGGATCGGATCAAACAAGCATTTCACGAACGAACCGGGTGCACGCTGATCGAAGAATACCGCCGATTGGGTGATTTTTAACGCGGTTCAGCCGTTGACGCGCTCGGCGTTGCGATAACTGATTGCCTCAAACAGGTGCTCATCTCGAATCTCGGGAGAGGCGGCGAGGTCGGCGATGGTTCTTGCCACCTTCAGAATGCGATCATAAGCGCGCGGGCTTAATTTAAACCGGCCGATCGCCTGACGTAGCAGCAGTTGACTGGATTGCGAAAGTTGACAGTGCTGTTGCAAATGCCGTCCGGCCATCTGGGCATTGGTCGTGAAATGTTGGCCCCGAAATCGCTCATGCTGAATGTTTCGCGCCGCGATGACCCGTTCGCGAATGGTGGCGGACGGTTCTCCGTCCGGAGCTTTGAGTAATTCATCCTGCGTCAGTTGGCGAACTTCCACATGCAGGTCGATCCGGTCAAGCAACGGCCCGGATATTTTCTTTTGATAACGCTGTTTCTCCGCGATTTTGCAGGTACAGCCCAAGTCGTATTCCCCGCGTCCGCAAGGGCAGGGGTTCATGGCGGCGATCAGGATGAATTTTGCCGGGAACACGCAGCTGCCGTTGGCGCGGGAGATGGCGACGTTCCCGGATTCCAACGGCTGTCGCAACACTTCCAATACGTTTCGTTTGAATTCCGGAAGTTCGTCGAGAAAGAGCACTCCGTTGTGCGCCTTGCTGATGTCGCCGGGAGCCGGATTCTTCCCGCCCCCGATCAGCCCGACGTCGCTGGCAGTATGATGGGGGGCGATAAACGGACGGCGATTCACCAACGGCTTGCCCGGCTCCAGAAGCCCGAGTACGCTGTGAATGCGGCTCGTTTCCAGTGTTTCCTCCAGTGTCATCGGCGGCAAAATGCCGGGTAGACAGCTTGAGCAGAGGCTTTTTCCCGTACCCGGAGGGCCGCAGAGAATGACATGATGAGCGCCTGCCGCGGCGATTTCCAGCGCGCGTTTGGCGAGCACTTGCCCCTTGACGTCCCGGAAATCGGGGACACGGGTGTCGCTCGCTTCCGCGTCGACGATTGCCGCCTGAAACGGCAGCATCGACTTCCCTTGAAAATAATCGATTGCGTCTTGTAGGAGGCTGACCGGAAAAACCGGAACATCGCCAGAGGCCAACGCTGCTTCCGGTGCATTGGCGGCAGGAACCAGCAACGCTTCGATGCCATGTTCTTCGCGCATTCGCAGGGCGATGGGCAGTGCGCCGCGAATAGGGCGAATGCTCCCGTCAAGCGCCAGTTCCCCCACCATCGCCGTCACGGCAAGACGTTCTTTGTCAATGATTCCGGAAGAAGCCAACATGGTCATGGCGATCGGCAGGTCAAAGGCCGCTCCCTCTTTCTTCAGATCCGCCGGGGCGAGGTTGATGACCGTATTACCCTGAGGATGTGGATAGCCGGCGCTTTGCAGGGCTGAGCGGACACGGTCGCGGCTCTCTTTCACCGCCGCGTCCGGCAGGCCGACAATCGAAACAAAGGATTGTGCGCTTCCTTTGGTGGTGTTGATTTCCACCTCGACCGGGAATGCGTCGATTCCCACGACTGCGGCGGAGTAAGTTTTAGCCAGCATTCGCTTCGCTCCTTAGAGTTTTTCGGCGTCGGTCAATTTCCAGGGAGCGGCGGCATGGGGGATCTCAAGCCGTTCGGCGTCGAATCCCGTTGAATTGGCCTCGTTTCCATCCCAGCAGGTTTCACCGGTCTGGCGGTTGTAGGCGATCAGCCCCGGACCGGGGATTTGGGCCATTCGGGTGTAAAATGAGATCAGGAAGAATTTTTCAGCAAGAAGAACGGTCAGCGTTTCGCCGCCGATTCCGGTTCTCGGCTTTCGTTGCGGGTCCACGGCACGGACCCAGTCGCCTTCGACGACCGTGAATTTCGGGTAGCCGGAAAGAATCTGCCGTTCTCGCTTCGGCCACTCTTTTTTCAACGCTTCCGCTTCGCGCCGGAGCGACATGATCCAGAATGATTCCGGGTTCGGAACTCCGCATTCTTCCAGCAATCGGATCATGCGTTCGCGGGAGAGATTGCGGCGAAGCTCCATTGGAATACGGTACATACGGTACATTTGAAGGCGGTCGAAAAGAGTGCGCCGCCGAACCCCCTTGACATCGACAAGGGCGAATTCCTCCGTTGCCGCGTGAAACAAAATGTTGCCGATGTGAAAATCGGGGTGGAACAGGTTCGTTTCGAGAATTCGGCGAACAAAGGTCGCAAATTTTTGCAGAAACGGTTCCGGGTCAATCCGATGATCTCCCCGTAGAAAGGTGTTCCAGTAATACACATCGACCGATTCTCCGGGAAACGCGCGAGTGATCAGGCAGCCGCCTTCCGCGCACTCTCCGATCGCAAGGTGCTCTGCTACTGGTATTTGCTGTTTTTGGAGAAGCTGTGCACTCTTCCATTCGCCGCGCAATCGGGATTGCCCGCGCCGGTCGCATTTGAGGTAATAATCCCCGGCGCGAACTACCCGGCGAACCGGATTGGCTTTGACTTCGGTTCCTGTCGTGAGCCACTGTTCCGGGTGTTCCCCCAGTTCTCGGCTGATTGCGTCGGAGGCGAAGCGCCAGTTACACATTCGGCACCTCACCAAGCAGAAAGGACGTTCCCGCAAACGTGCGGATCTGTTGACCGGTCAGGGGAGGGCGGCGGAGAAATTCGCCGATGCTGCCCGGTTCGTCTGGAATCTCCCACACCACAAACGCGCCGGCGGTGTGTTCGCAAAACCGTTTGTCTGTAATGAGTTTGCCGAATAGTTCCGCCGAAATCGCGTATGGTGGGTCGGCGAAAATCACCGATGGCCGTGGGGCGCGTCCGAGCCAGGCGGCAGTGTTTTCCACCGCCGCCTGTTTGACTTCAAATATGCAGTCAGCTCCGGCGCGGCGAACGCGTTCGATGTTTTCTTCGATCGCCCGGATGTGGCGTGAATCGGCTTCGATCATAAGAACGTGTTCCGCACCCCGGCTGGCCGCTTCCAGCGCCAGCGCACCCGAACCGGCGCAAAGATCGAATACGCAAGCACCGGCAAGGCGTCCGCCAAGACTGTCGAACAGCGCCTTGCGTACCCGTCCCGCAGTTGGGCGGACACCCGCGCCGGGCGGGACGTTTAAAACAATATTTCGGGCGAGGCCGCCGATAATCTGCATAGAACGAATATCCTGTCTTTTTACATAATATGTTGTAATATAGCACGAAAAAGAGAGCATTTAAAGCGGAGTCGGCTTTCATTTTTCCGGTTTTCGGAGTATAGTTTCAAAATGTGGATAAATCAAGATCGCTTTAACGATAACCATAGAGAACGTACCATGAATGACATGCTTTACTGCATCAAGCTCGTCGATGAATCCGGCGAGTTTGATTTGGCGGCCGAAATGCTGGCCGCGTTGGAAGTGGATTCAAGCAGTTTTGAAGACAAGGAAAGCAACCGGATCTGCCATACCGTTTATGCGCAGGACCCTGAAACCGCCGCGGAAAATCTGGAGCGGATTCGGGATGCGGTGACGGCATGGGAACCGTTGGGAGTACAAATTTCCGCCATTGAATCCTTCGAGCTTCGTAAAGAAGATTGGGCGGAGGTCTGGAAAAAATATTTCGATGTGATTCCGATTTCCGACAAGCTGGTCATCAAGCCGAGCTGGCTCACGGTCGAATCCAAACCCGGTATGGCCGTGGTGGAGATCGATCCCGGAATGAGTTTCGGGACAGGGCAACACGCAACGACGTTCTATTGCCTCAAGGCGGTTGATCGCCTGGCCGGAACTCCGGGAGTGAGGAGCATGCTCGACGCCGGGTGCGGTTCGGGGATTCTCGCCATGGCCGCGAGTTTGCTCGGTTACGACCCGGTTCACGCATTCGACAACGACCCGGACGCGGTGCGCATCGCGGCGGAAAATATTGAGCTCAACCATATTGCCAATATCGTTCCGGAAGTCGGCGACGCCTCGATCTGGCAGGGCAGGGCGGAGAAATACGATCTTGTCTGCGCCAATATTCTTGGGCATCTGCTGATCGCGTTTCGCGACAATATCGTAACTTGGGTTCGTCCCGGCGGTTATCTGTCGCTCGCCGGAATCCTCTCCACGGAATTCGATCGGGTCGCTGCGTCGTTTATCGAGCTTGGCTTTGCTGAAGTGGATCGCGAGACGTTGCGCGAATGGACCAGCGGTCTCTTTCGCGCTCCCGCCGGAACGGAACAGTAAAGGACGGAGATAGAAATGCCGATTACTGATATCTTGGAGAACAACGCGCGGCTCTATGCCGATGATTCCGCACTGGTCGAACTCAATCCACAGGAGCTGGAGGCGCGACACGTCACGTGGCGGGAATATTCTCTGAGCGAACCGAGCCGCAATGACTCTTTCCGCACGGAGCTTACCTGGGCGCGATTCAATCGCAAGGCCAACCGCATGGCCAATCTGCTGCTGACGCGGCATATCGGAAAAGGCAACCGAGTGGCTGTTCTGCTGATGAATTGTCTGGAGTGGCTGCCGATCTATTTCGGTATTCTCCGCAGCGGCGCGACCGTGGTTCCGATGAATTTTCGCTACACCGCCGACGAGATTCGCTATTGTCTGGATCTGGCGGATGTGGATGTGCTGATTTTCGGACCTGAATTCATCGGTCGCGTGGAGGATATCTACGAACGGATTCCGAGAGTGACAGGCTTGTTTTATGTCGGGGAAGATTGTCCTTCGTTTGCGGAATCGTATAACCATCTGGCGTCATACTGTTCCAGCAAAACCCCCGCGATCCCGTTGACGGATGAGGATGACGCGGCAATCTATTTCTCTTCCGGGACGACCGGGTTCCCCAAGGCGATTCTGCACACGCACCGCAGTCTGATGCACGCTTGCGAGGTGGAACAGAACCACCATCGACAGACGCGCGAAGATACTTTTCTCTGCATTCCGCCGCTCTATCACACCGGGGCAAAAATGCACTGGTTCGGGAGTTTTCTGGTCGGGGGCAGGGCGGTGTTGCTGAAAGGGACGCATCCGGAATGGATCATTCGCGCGGTTTCCGCAGAACGCTGTTCGGTGGTGTGGCTGCTGGTTCCGTGGGCGCAGGACATTTTGGACGCCATCGAGCGCGGTGAAATCAAGCTCGAAGAACATGAACTGGCGCAATGGCGCTTGATGCACATCGGCGCGCAGCCGGTTCCGCCGAGCCTGATTAAACGTTGGAAGACGGTGTTTCCGCATCATGACTACGATACCAATTACGGATTGAGCGAATCCTCCGGCCCCGGTGCGGTTCATCTCGGAATCGAGAATATTGAGCACGTCGGCGCGATCGGCGTCGCCGGTTACGGTTGGCAGACGCGGATCGTGGATACGAAACGCCGTCCGGTTCCGCGTGGAGCCGTGGGAGAGCTGGCGGTGAAAGGCGACGGCGTGATGAAGTGTTATTATAAGGATGAGAAGGCGACCGGTGAAGTGCTTTCAGCGGACGGCTGGCTTTTTACCGGTGATATGGCGAGAGAATCCGAAGACGGTTTTATCTATCTGGTGGATCGCAAGAAAGATGTGATCATCACCGGAGGAGAGAATCTGTATCCGGTTCAAATCGAAGACTTTATTCGGAGAAATCCGGCAGTGAAGGATGTCGCCGTCATCGGTCTGCCTGATATGCGGCTTGGTGAAATTGCCGCCGCCGTCGTCGAAGTCAAGCCGGGTTGCGCCCTGACTGAGGCGCAGCTCAATGATTTCTGCCTGGATCTGCCCCGCTATCAGCGTCCGCGAAAAATCATTTTTGCCGTGGTGCCCCGGAACCCGACCGGGAAAATCGAAAAACCGAAACTTCGCAAGCAGTACGGCGCGGATCATCTTGTAGCGAAACAGTCTGAGATCAAGAAATAAAAAACCGCGCGGCATCCTGTGTTGATGCGGCGCGAGATGATGAAAAACGGGAGGCAATCGTCCCCGTTTTTTTTTGTTCTCATACAAGGGGGCAAACCGAGCGATTCTCTATTGAAAGAGTTTGCTCTCCTTATCCGCCAGATCCTTCAACGTGATGCGAGAGAAGTGATCCCGTATCTGATGAATCATCTGGATGCGGATATCACCGAATATCCTGCAGCATGTTTCACATCGAGGTGTGGAAAACAGGCAATACTGTTCTTTGATCTCCCCCTCCAGATTCTCGATGATGCTTAAAACGGTCGTTTCCTCCGGAGGAGCCGTAAGCAGAAAACCGCCGGTGCTTCCCCGTAAACTTTTCAAAATGCCGTTTCTTCGCAGCCGATGCAACACACGAACCGTATAATCGAAGGTGGTGCCGAGGCGATTTGCGATTTCGCGCGCACTCAAGGGGCGTTCCGGGTTATGCGCCAATAACGCGCAGGCATGAATCCCGATTGCAACAGCTTCTGAAATAGGAAAAAAATCAGCCATGGTTTATATCGTGTTTATTTTGTTTTGTTTCTGTATAATTATACGCTAATACATGTAGTTGGCGCGTCAAGTCTTATCTGAATGAAGACTGCTTTTACCATTGATTGTGGTTTTTCAGGTTTTCCGTGTTTTCTACTGTTGTTACTCATTGGTCTGTACGGTTTTTGCAACGTACCAGGTCAATGAATTTCAACTTGTTTCCACGGATGTAACGAGTGAACAATAGTGGAATACATCGCGACCACCCCATCGCGTCAACTGCATAAGCGCCTATGAATTGCTCATGCGACAGGTGGAGCGTGGGGCAACGGCTCCACTGGTTGCGTGGGTGGCGGGGCTTCGATTGCTTTGATTTCAGCTGCAGTTTCCGGAGCGCGGAAAAAGCGGTGATATGCCCAGTAACCGGCTCCTGCAAACGTAATGGTGACAAGCGGCAGGACGATCAGCCAGAAGAGCCATTTGCGGCGCGAACGACCCTCAAACAGATCGACCAGATCCTGCTTGAGATAGTTCGATTTGGGAATCGGAGCAAGAAAGGTGAAGATGGCTCCCATTTTGCGGCTGAGGCGCATGGGGCGGTTGACCGCGCAACCATTGGCTTCCAGAAAACGGGAGAGGTTTCTGCGGTACAGCTTAATCAGAGAAACTACGATGACCGGGCCGCCGAAAATCAGGATGATTCCCAAGAGCACCGCCAGTACGTTCCAGATGGATACATTCGCCAGCGATTTCACGATGAACGCGATGGAGCTTCCCAGCGCGGCGATTCCGATCCCGCCGCCCATCAGCATCATGGAACCTGAAACGGCCGGTGTTTGCGGCTTGGGCGCAGTCGGAGCCGTGACCGCAGCAGATGCGGCGGCATCGAAATTACTGCCGATTTGCTTTTGCGCCTCGGCGGTTTTGGCGGTGAAAAAGCGATCCGCCTGTCCGCTGATGAACTCCCCGAATTTATAGAACGGCATTCGCAACGCTTCGGAAATCGACACCGGTTGCTGGATTAATTCCGTAATCTTGGCGTCCCAGACCTCGCCGTCGGCGGTGAAGAAAACACCGTGTTTATTCAGGAAGAAATTACGGACGTTCCCGCTGGTTACGGCAACTGCGAGCTGCATGGTGCGAATCGCGTCCGGTTTCCCGGTCACCGCAGTCAGATAGATAACGCAAATATCGCTGAGTCTTACAATCGATTTATGCTCTATGGGGTTGGTGACGATCGAGGCGAGGGTGAAGTTCCGCCCATCCATCACCAGTCGACCCGCCTGAAGCAACGAGGAAGATTCCGGATTGAATAACTGGCTCAGGTTGACGAAGTTATTCAGAAATTCCAACAGGTAATGCTGGAACAAAATCAGTTTATGCAATCGCTCGCAAGCGCCGATCCGAGGTGCCGCGGCAAGATCATCGGCAATCAACTCACGGAGCGCCTCAATCAGTTCGGGAGAGAGCCAGCGTCGGAGTTGTTCCGGGTCGCAGTCGTCAAAGCGGTCGCCCGGTTTGGTAGCCAGCCAGTCGGCGTACGGGGTAATGCGCTGTTTGAGTTGGTTCCAGTTTTCCTGTGTCAGGACTTTGCCTTTCAAGAATTCACGGGCGCAGGGGTCGGCGGCCAAGGCCAGAAGTTGCGCGCGTTTGAGCGGATTGAGTTTTCCGGAGAAATCCAGAATTCCATCCGCACGGGGTTCCGCAACCGGAGCCGCGCTGAAAAAATCCCGGACGGCCTGATTGTTCAGTGGATCGACTTTTTCTTCCAGCTTGGTGAGGCGTCCGGGAGTCTCGCCGCTGAATTGGTAGGCTTCGCAGGCGATAAAATAGTCATCCAAGTCAGTTTGCAGCGAGGCATACAAGTTGTGGAACGAGGCGGTTGCCTCACCGAACGGTTGCAGTGTCGCCGGTTCCGCCGCCGGCGCGTCGAACCATGCGAGGTAAGCGGAGCCTTCCGCAATGAATTGATCGAGCAACGTATTGTCGGCGCCCTCCGCTCCACAGATATCCGGGAGGCTGCCGATGCGTTGAATGATGGCGTTGACCAAGTCTGTGACTTCGGATGTTTCCGCTGCTTCCGGCGGGATGATGCCATCGCCGTTCTGCCGCGCACAGGAAACGATTTCCTTGTCGCTGCGGATTTGTTGCAGTGAAAGCTCTTCACTCCCGCTGCACTCTAAATTAGAAAGAACGAGGCGTGCGGCATCAAGCAGCTCCTGCCCCTCGGGGGTGGCGTCTTCAATCGCATGCAGTTCAAGTACGTCGCTTTGCTTCTCGAAGCCGGAAAAGTCCTTTAAAGTAGACAGAAACCAACTGATCGCTTCCTTGATCTCGTCGGTGCGGATCTGGCCGTCCATATCAGCATCAAGGAAACGGTAAAACTGCTCGTCTCCCCGCAGTGATGCAACTCCGACGCTGTTCAGCGCCCAGTGTGATTCATCCAGTTCCAACAACCGGCGCAGGTCTTCGGCGTTTCGGATGACCAGCTGATAGGACCCACCGATCTTGCGGAATTCCATTTGTCCGCTTCTTTTCTCTTCGATTTTTTCCATAATATCGAAACTCTCGCAACCACGTTCTTTTTTGCTTTTCCGTTGCCGGAGTGCCATCTTCCGGCTTGCGCCATTTTATAACAATATAATGGCAAATTCCAAATTAGCCATCTTTTATTCAAAAAAAATGGCTAAAAGAAGAAATCCCGATTTGACTTTTCCACAATTATGTATTGTTGTGCATGTATTGACGAAAATCAGATGGGTTTCAGGAGGGGGTTATGGCGGATTTTTTCCATATTTCAGAGGCGGCTGCAATCGGTAGCCATGCTTGCATGTTGCTTTCATTGGATCCGGATAAATCTTTGAGTGCGCGTGATATCTCGAACTGGCTCGGCGTATCCTATGACCATACGGTTCGTGTCATGCACCGGTTGCGCCAGGGAGGAATTCTGAAAAGTGTGCGCGGTCCTTCCGGCGGATTCCTGCTGGTGAGAGATCCGGGGGAGCTTCGCGCGTTGGAAGTGCTGGAGGCTCTGGACGGGAAAGTGGAGGACAAGCATTGTTTCTTCATCAATGAGCGGTGCCAGAACGAGTGCGTTTTCTTTGGCGACATCCGTCGGGTTGTGAATCGGCAGATGCGTGATTTTTTCAGTCAGTTGACTTTACAGGAGCTGGCGGCGCGCATGCGTTCTGCCGGTGTTACTGTGGAACGGGGATGCGAGCGGGCCCGACATTCAGCGGATCATGATGAATCGTTTGAATGTCCTGCTTCGTGTCCCATTAGTATTTCCAAGGAGAACACTTGAGGAGGTGTGGGTATGAGTGGAATGTTCTGTTTTCAGTGCGAACAGACGGCGGGTGGTACCGGTTGCACGATGAGGGGCGTGTGCGGGAAACAGCCGGATTGCGCGGGGTTGCAGGATTTGTTGCTCGGGTTACTGAAGGAAGCCGCTGAGAAAAAGGCGTCTCCGGAAGTTCTGGAAGACGGCCTGTTTACTACGGTGACCAACGTGAATTTCGATTCGGAAAAAGTTGCGGATGTCATTCGTCGGGTCGCGGCGCAGATTCCGCGCGAATTGCCGTCGGATCTGGCCGGTCTGGAGAAGCTGGCGGAAACGTATGCCTATCCGCTGCGCCGTGAGCACCTTGGAGTTGAAGCTGCGTCCGCACAGGAGCTGCTGCTCTATGGACTCAAGGGAATGTCGGCCTATCTACATCACGCCCGTCGTCTCGGTCGTACCGACGCCGGATGCGATGCGTTTCTGGGCGAGGCGCTTGCCGCATTGAACGACCCCAAAACATCGGTGGAGAAATTGGTCGCGCTTTCACTGGAATGCGGCAAACAGAACTACCGTGCGATGGAGATCCTGAACGAAGGGCATATCGCCCGGTTCGGCAAACCGGAACCGACTGCGGTACGGATCACGCCGGTGGCCGGTAAGGCGATTCTGGTATCCGGGCATGATATGGATGACCTTGAGGAACTGCTCAAGCAGACCGAAGGAACCGGAATCAATATTTATACGCATGGCGAAATGCTTCCCGCGCACGGATATCCGGGCCTGAAGAAGTTCAAGCATCTGGTCGGCAACTACGGCGGCGCATGGCAGGATCAGTGGAAGGAATTCGATGCGTTCCCCGGTTCGATCCTGATGACCACCAACTGCATCCAGAAGCCGAAAGAGAGCTATAATGCTCGTATTTTTTCCACTGGTCTGGTGGAGTTCCCGGGTGTGGTGCACGTGAAGAACGGAGAGTTTGCCGCCGTCATCGACGCGGCGAAGAAGGCGGCCGGATTTGCCGTAACGGAACCGGAAAAGACAATTCTGGTCGGTTTCGGTCACGATGCGGTCGCTTCGGTCGGCGGCGCGGTAGTCGATGCGGTTAAGAGCGGAAAGATCCGTCACTTCTTCCTTGTCGGTGGTTGTGACGGAGCGAAAACCGGGCGTAATTACTACACGCAGCTGGCGGAGCAGGTTCCGGCGGATTGCGTGGTGCTGACGCTTGCTTGTGGGAAATTCCGTTTCAATAAGATGGAATTTGGCGATATCGGCGGAATTCCGCGGTTGCTCGACGTGGGGCAGTGCAACGATGCGTATTCCGCAGTTCGGATTGCTTTGTTGCTGGCCGATGCGTTCCAATGCGGGGTCAATGATCTGCCGTTGTCGATCATCCTCTCCTGGTACGAGCAAAAGGCGGTGGCGGTGCTTCTGACGCTGCTTTCACTCGGTGTTCGCAACATTAAGATCGGTCCGTCGCTCCCGGCTTTCATTACGCCGGAAATGCTCGGGTTGCTGGTCAAGAGTTTCAACATCGCGCCGATTTCGACGCCGGAGCAGGATCTGACGGAAGCATTGGCATAACCTTAGACCGGAAATGGTTGCATTTGCCGCGGCCGCCTATGGGCGTGCCGCGGTGTTTTTTTTGAAATAATTCAGAAATCTTAATCGATCGGGTTGCGAAAGTCGAAGAATCATAGTATATTATATTCCGTTATACCAGATGAGTTCTATCTTGATTTGATTGCCCGGCATGTTTTGCGGGGCATTGATTTTTCAAACAACGAGGGCATGAAGGATGGTCAGTCAATTGAGCGCAGCACAAGATGCCGCGGGGTGGATTTATGAATTCACCATCACTGCGGCTCCCGGCCGTACCGTGGCGCTGGCGGGTTCCTTCAACGACTGGGACCCAGCTGCGGCGCCGATGAAGGATGCCGACAGTTCCGGCTGCTATCGTTGTACCGTGAGTTTGAAACCGGGCTCATATGAGTATAAGTTTGTGGTGGATGATGTGTGGATCCTCGATGATGAGAATCCGAATTTTTCCGCGAACGACTTCGGTACGCTGAACAGCGTTCTGGTTGTCGGATGAAATCCCGTCGCAAATGACTTCTCGCCCCGCTTCTTCCTATGTTACCGGCCCGATCGGGGTCACGATGATTCGCACTGCTTTCGCCATGCTGGCGGGAACGCTTGCCATATCCGGCTACAACATTGCCAATACCTGGTTTGTCTCGAAACTTGGAACCGTCCAACTTGCCGCGATGGGGTTCACATTCCCTGTGGTGATGCTGATCGGCTGCATCTATCGGGGCTGCTGCGTCGGCGTGATGACGCCGGTGGCGCATGCGCTGGGTCGGGGGCGGCACGACAGAGCGGCTCGATTGGTCACCTCCGGCCTGATGTTGCTGATGTTGATCTCTCTGGTGATTGGAACTGTCGGCGCGTTGACGGTGGTTCCGGTCTTCCGGTTCTGCGGTGCTGATGAAAGTGTGATGGGGTATATTCTGCAATATATGTTGATTTGGTATATCGGCAGCTTTACCGGCACACTCGGGCTTGCGGCGAATGATTTGCTGATTGCTGCGGGGGATTCACTGACGGCCAGCATGTTGATGATGGGCGGGCTGGTGCTGAATATCATTCTCGACCCGCTGTTTATTTTCGGCTGGTTCGGCTTCCCGGAAATGGGAGTTGTCGGGGCGGCGTTGGGAACGGTGATTGCCCAGGCATTGAGCGCGGCAGCGGCGTTGCTGCTGCTGCACGGGCGGCACCGGCTGATTGCTTCGCCTCGCATTCCACGCAAGGTGCTGTTGGAGATCTGGGGCGTGGTGGTTCGCTTTGCGATTCCGGCCACGCTGGGAATGCTGTTGATGCCGATCGGTTCGTTTGTGACTACCCGGATCGTGGCTTCGTTCGGGAACGAGGCGGTCGCGGCGGTCGCGGCGGCATCGCGTCTGGAAGTGGTGGCCTTCGTTTTTCCCATGGCGCTCGGAATTGCGCTGATGCCTATGGTGGCGCAAAATTATGGTGCGCGACGGTTTGACCGCATCAACCAGTGTCGCCGTTTTGCAATGCGTTTTGCCGGAGTCTTTTTACTGGTCGCGGCATTGGTGTTTTTTGTGGCGGCGCCGCATATCGTCGGTTGGTTTTCGGAGGACCCGGAAGTGATGCGGATCATGACCGCCTATCTGCGGATTGTTCCGTTCGGTTTTGCTGCGGTTGAGATTCATCGTTTCTCCGGTTTTTTCTTCACCGGCTGTGGTCGGCCGACTGTGGCGGCGTTGTTGAATGCGCTCCGGGTGGTGGTTTTTCTGATTCCGCTTTCGCTGCTGGCGCTTTGCACCGGCAGTTTGATGCTGATTTTCGGCGCACGTCTGGCGGCGGACCTTCTGGCCGGCGGTATTGCCTGTGTTGCGGCGACACGGATGACTCGCCGACTGTACTCCGAACCGCATCGGCAGACGCAGAAAAAGACAGGGAATTCTCAACTGGCGACGGCGATCGAAATGCTGGAAGAGGGGAATCGTTGATTTTTCCGGGGTGTTTGCCTCTTTTTTTCGCTTCTTTTGCTTTTAAAAGAAAAAAAACGGGTTATCTTATAGACCTGAGTCCGTGAAAGAAATGAATAAAAAAGGGGCGTAAAAATAGAAAAAC
>JBEBTY010000039.1:0-27917 GCA_040393525.1 Victivallis vadensis
TGGTTCCCCCCTTAAGTCGTTGATACTGAGGGCGGCGGAAGGACTCCGGCTATTAGAGAGAGTTTCCGCGCTTGTCCGCATGTTTATTATCAATGACTTGCGGAGTTTTTTCAAATGATGGCCGGTGGGTGTTTTTGCCCCTGATTTCCGGCGGATTTTTGCGCTTTTTGGGAATAAATAACGCTCCCATTCCGGGCGGTCTGCCGGGGTGACGGCGCGTAACGGAGAGAGTCTGTCCGGCTGGGGCAAAATGGTAACTGATGCCATTTCCGGCAATACCGTCACGCCCACAGACGCGTTCCTGCCGACCGCCGCCGCGCACCGATGCAAAATACACATCGGCGCAGGAACGTGAGCGCAAAATGCGGCAGCGGGGCTTTGCGAAATGGCTGTGGGCGTGGGAACTTGTTAAATGCCGTCCCAAGCGCGAACATCAATGCCGTTTCTGATATACGATGCGTTTCCGCCGTAGCACAGCATACCATTTTTGACACCGGAGAGTTTCCGCCAATAGTCGAGACCATCGAACATGCTGCCGTTGACGGTCTGTCCGGATTTGATCTCAATGGGGAACAGTGTTTCACCGTCTTCGACTATCAGATCGACTTCATGACCTTGAGAGTCGCGCCAATAATAGAGTGGTGGTTCAATTCCGGCATTCATGCAGGTTTTAACCATCTCGGAAATGATGTATGTCTCGAAGACGGGTCCCCGTTGGCTATGCAGCGACAGCGATTCAGCGGAACGGATATTCAGCAGATAGCAAACCAATCCGGTGTCGTAGAAATAAAGTTTGGGACTTTTAATCAACCGTTTATTGAAATTCTTTTGATGCGGTCGGAGCAGGAAAACGACATAACTCGCTATCAGCAGTGACATCCAGCGCTTGGCAGTCACGGGAGAAATTCCGGCATCCGTTGCAAGCGAGTCCATATTGAGGACTTGCCCGGTACGTCCGGCAGACAGACGAAGAAATTTTTCAAAAGTTTCAAGGTCTCCGACATTGACAAGTGACCTGACATCCCGTTCCAGATAACTTTGAGTATATTGAGCCAGCCAGTTTGTCGACTTAATCTTCCTGTCATAGATCGGCGGATAGCTGCCACGGAAAATCTGCTCGAAAGCATTTTCGTCTGAGGCCTCCGGAGTGTTCCAATTTTTTATTTGGAAAATATCCTGGCTCGGCAGGGTTGTAAGTTCTCTGTGGGACAGTGGCAAAAGTTTCATAATCGCGCAGCGTCCGGCCAGTGACTGACTGATTGCATCTTGAAGATGGAAATTTTGAGATCCGGTCAAGATAAATTCGCCCATCCGTTTTCGTTCATCGGCGAGAACCATGATGTAACTGAATAAGTCAGGAACCCGTTGCACTTCATCAAGGATAACCGGTTTTTTGAACTGTGCCAGAAATCCATTCGGATCGTCAATTGCAAATTCTCTGGTATCCGGCTTTTCCAGATTGACGTAATCATAGTCCGGAAAAAGCGAACGGCATAGAGTGGTTTTCCCGGATTGTCTCGGACCTGTGACCGCGACAATGGGATATTGCGTTGCCGCTTCCTTTATGAATGGGCTCAGATGTCGTTCAATCATGATTAGTCTCCTATTGTTATTCCTTGTAAATATAACATTCAAAGTTAGAATTGCAAGGATTTGTTTCAAGAAAAACTCATGTTTTATCGGCACAGCGTAAAAAAACATGTCCAGAATATCCTTGCAAATCTGACTTCCAATGTTGCTTTTGCAAAGAAAAGAACCTAACCCCAATGAAAGGAATCGTATGCAAATCATCAACATGAAGATCTCGGAGATTCATCCCTACGAGAAAAATCCGCGCTTCAACGAGGGCGCGGTGGACGCGGTCGCGGCCAGCATCAAGGAATTCGGATTCAAAAATCCGATCATCGTTGACAAGGACAATGTCATCATTGCCGGTCACACCCGGATGCTTGCCGCCAAGAAACTTGGTCTGGCGGAAGTCCCGGTGGTGGTCGCGTCCGACCTCACGCCGGAACAGGTTCAGGCGTTCCGCATCGCCGACAACAAGACCGGCGAGATTGCCGAATGGAATTACGACCTTCTGCCGCTGGAAATCAAGGAATTGCAGGAAGCCAATTTTGATCTGTCGCTTCTTGGCTTTGACACCGAGGAACTGGATCGTCTGCTCAACGGCAATGCGGAGGACACCGTCGCCGATGGGGAAACGGAGCCGGATGCCGTTCCCGACGTGCCGGAAGAGGCGGCCAGCAAACGCGGCGAAGTCTACCGCCTTGGCGAACACTTTCTCATGTGCGGCGACTCTACCAATGCCGTCGACACTGCCAAACTGATGGGCGAAGAAAAAGCCGACCTGTATCTCGTCGACCCGCCGTATAACGTGGCGTTGACCGGCTCGAACGGCCTCACGATTCAGAATGACAACATGTCGGACGGGCAGTTCCGGGAGTTTCTGAACGGAGCATTCAAATGCGCGTCATCGGTTCTGGAACCGGGCGCGGCGTTCTACATTTTCCATTCCGATTCGGAGTCGGTCAATTTCCGGCTGGCGGCGAATGCCAATGAGCTGGAAGTCCACGAGACGCTCTACTGGGTCAAGAATTCGTTCAATCTCGGCAGATTTGATTATCACCTGCAATCGGAATCTGTGCTTTACGGCTGGAAACCGGGCGCACCGCATCATTGGTATTCCGACCGTTGCCAATGCAATCTGCTTCGTTTTGACAAGCCCAAATGCAATGACGTGCATCCGTCCATGAAACCGGTTGAGATGCTGGTCTACCTCGTGAAGAATTCATCTTCGCGCGGTCAGACGGTGCTGGACAATTTCGGCGGCAGCGGCTCGACGCTCATCGCCTGTGAGCAGACCGGGCGCAAGTGCCGGATGATGGAACTGGATGAGAAATATTGCGATGTGATCCGCCGCCGCTGGGCGGAATTCGTTCACGGAGAAGGTTGCGACTGGGAAAAACTCACGCCGATTTTGGAAACGGAGGCGACCGCCGAAGCATAATCGTTTTCGCAACCGCCGGACGGCACGGTGCTGTCCGGCGCTTACAACCCATATATAATAGGAATAGAAAAGTATGGACGAAATCGTGAAATTGTATCAAGACCATCCCGTTCGCATCATTGAGCGTGATGGCGATCCATGGTTCGTCGCAAAAGACGTTTGCGACATTCTGGAAATTTGCAACAGCCGACGCAGCACAAGTCTGTTGGATGAGGATGAAAGGGGTGTTCATACTGTGAACACCCCCTCCGGCAAACAGGAAATGACGGTTGTCAGTGAGGCTGGACTCTATTCGCTTATCCTCAAAAGTCGTAAACCGGAAGCCAAAGCGTTTCGCCGATGGGTGACACATGAAGTCCTTCCGGCTATCCGCAAGACGGGCGCATATGTTGTTCCCAACCGGGCGATGGAAGCTATGGGAAAGATACTGCTCGCGGTCAAAGAACAGTATCAAATGCTGGTAGAGGGAAACGCCGTTCTCCGCCAACAGATGGAATATCTCATGCAGTTTGCGCCGAAAACACAGTATGGAGCGAAAGCGCCGAACGGGAAACGCCGCACCACCATCCGGCGCGGCGCTAACGTTGCCGGAAACGGACGCCTGATTGAACGGCGTAATCCCGATGAGGTCGGATATCAGATGGATCTCTTTGGAGAATACCTGCCGCAGGCGATTTTTGCGGACGCGGTAAACATCATCAATATCAACTGCCCGAATCTTTTGGAGACGGCCAAGGCGTAAGCGGCAAAGCACCAGCCCTCCATTCGAGGGCTGTGCGCCGCCGGTTAGCCGAGGATGAACTTTCCCTTCTGCTCGGCCTTGACGATGCGCGGATTTTCTTTCGTCGCGATCTCGCGGAAGATGCTGCCATACAGCGTCTGTTCCGGCGTCCGGCATGCGGTCGGAATCCAGAGACCGGATTCGGTAGCGGCCTTGACGATCTCGCGGGTGTTCATCGGCTGGCCGGAGGTCTTGAGAACTTCGACCGCCGCGTCGAGGAGCGACAGTTTTTTGACTGGCTTTTCTGCCGGAGCGGATTCGGGAGCCGGATTCGGAGCCTCCTGCTCCTCTACTTCCACGGAAGTATCTTCCGGCGCTGGCTTTTCTTCCGGTTCGATGACGCGGAGGATTTTCTTGACGGCGAATTCCTTGCCGCTGGCAAGGCTTTTGACGCGGCATCCGGCTTCTGTTACTTCCAGAACCACCGCCTCGATTTCACGGCATCCGACTTTGACGATGACTTTGCTTCCGATTGTTGCATTCGTTTCGCTGCTCATTTTGACCTCCCGTGGGTTGTTGGTTTGAGCGTATTTCGTTGCGCTGGACATACATAAGCGCACGGTCTCCGTCATAGCGAATCGCTTTCCGATATTAAATCGATAATTCTTCAACATAAGGACTTGATATGGATAATCAGCTGAAACTCACGGCGCTTCCACCGGAAAAAGTTGTGGAAATCCTCGCCCGTTCCGGATGCCGCGATATGACAATGCAGAAACTGGAACGGGATATTTCCGCCGGACTGCCGCTCAACGGCCACGGCACGGTAAACTTTTTTGAATACATGGCATGGATGGTAAAGGAGCTGAACAGCGATGGCAATGATTCCGAATAAACTCAAACCAAGTGACGTGGTCAAATTGGTGAATTCGACCGCCGCTTTCGGGTATGTCTTGAACGAGCGGCAACTCCGGCGGCATCGCGAACGCGCCGGGTTCCGCATCACCGACGACGGCGGACAGAGCCTCAATCTTTTCAAATACGCGGCATGGCTGCGGACGCAGATTCAGATCCGGCTGGACAATCCGCCGCAAACTTATGAGGAAAAGAAAAACCTTGTCCGCAACCGGAATATCGCGCTGGCTCTCGCCGGACGCGACATCGGCGAACTGCCGCCGGTGGCAGACCCGGAACGGAAGAAATCCTGCGAACGGAACTTCCGGCTGTTCTGCGAGAACTATTTTCCAGAAACATTTTCTCTTGAATGGTCGCCGGATCATCTGCGCGTGATTGCGAAGATTGAACGGGCGGTGCTGTCGGGCGGATTGTTTGCTTTGGCGCTTCCTCGCGGCAGTGGAAAAACCTCCATATGTGAAACCGCCTGTATCTGGGCGATGCTTTACGGCCATCGGGAATTCGTGACACTGATCGGTGCGACCGAAACGGCGGCGCAGGAAATTTTGGAAAGCATTCAAACCGAACTGGAAGTCAACGAGCATCTTGCAGAAGATTTTCCGGAGGTCAGTTTCCCGATTGGCCAGCTGGATGGAATTGCGAACCGTTGCGCCGGGCAGCTTTATCACGGAGAGCGGACGCGGATTACCTGGACGAATAATGAAATCGTTCTGCCGACCATCGCTGGAAGCAAAGCCTCCGGCATCATCGTTCGCGTCGCCGGGATCACCGGTCGGGTGCGCGGCATGAAATACAAACGCGCCGACGGTCGAAGCGTCCGTCCCTCTCTTGTCATAATCGACGATCCCCAGACCAACGAATCAGCAGGGAGTCTTGAACAGACGCGCAAACGCATCCGGGTGCTGGCCGGGGACATTTTAGGTCTTGCCGGCCCCGGTTCGAAAATTTCGGGCATCATGCCCTGCACAATTATCCGTCCGGGTGACATGGCCGACATCATTTTGAACCGGCAGACGCATCCCGACTGGAACGGAGAGAAAACGCGGATGGTCGACAAGTTTCCCGTCAATATGAAACTCTGGGAACAGTATGCGGAACTTCGCGCCGAATCGTTGCGGACAGACGGCAACTTCCAGAAGGCAACTGAATTTTACATTGCCAACCGCGCCGCGATGGATGCCGGAGCGGAAGTCAGCTGGAAGGCGCGGTTCAACCATGACGAAGTTTCTGCGCTTCAACATGCGATGAACTTAAAATTTCAAGACGAGATTGCCTTTGCGTCGGAATACCAGAACGATCCCCTGCCGGAAGAGACGGGCGGCGACGCACTGCTCTCCATCGATGAAATCTGCGGCAAAGTCAACGGTCTTGCGAAAGGGCGCGTCCCACTCAAATGCGACCGGATGAGTATGTTCGTCGACGTACAGAAAGCGTTGCTCTATTATATGGTAATAGCGTGGGCGGAGGACTTCACCGGGGCGGTGATTGACTACGGCGCGTTTCCCGATCAGCACCGCCGCGAGTTCTCGCTTGCGGACGCGAATCCGACCATACAGTCGCTCTACCCGGACGCTGGGCTTGAGGGCGGCCTGTACGCCGCGCTGAACGCCTTGACGGAGGATTACCTCGGACGCGAGTACCCGCGCGAGGACGGCGCAATGCTCAAAATCGAACGTGCCATGGTGGATGCCAACTGGGGACAGTCAACGGATATCGTGTATGAATTCTGCCGCCGTTCTTCCTATGCCGGAATCCTGCTCCCGTCGCACGGGCGGTATGTCGGTGCATCGTCAAAACCCATGACGGAATACAGGAAACAACCCGGTGATCGCCTCGGCTTCAACTGGATGATGCCCAGCGTCGCTGGGAAACGCGCCATCCGGCATGTGATCTATGACACAAACTATTGGAAGAGTTTTATCCATGCCAGATTGGCCGTTCCGACCGGGGACAAAGGGGCGCTCACACTCTATGGACGCATTCCCGGCGTTCACCAGTTGCTGGCCGAACATCTGACCGCCGAATACCGAGTGAAAACGCAAGGGCGCGGCCGCACCGTTGACGAATGGAAACTCAAGCCGCAGTCCCACGACAATCACTGGCTCGACTGTGTCGCCGGGTGCGCCGTCTGCGGCTCCATGCTGGGTGCGGCGTTGCCCGTAACACTGCCCGTCAGAGCGGCGGCGAAGCCAAGAATAAAACTTTCCGCACGGCGCAATGACGCGATTGAACCGACAGGGGCTGCCCCTGTTCGAACCGGCAATAAACTGAAACTTTCGGAGTTAAGAAAATGCAAATAGACCGTAATAAAGACCTGCCGGAGCATCTTCGGCAGGCCATTGATTTAATCGCCGCCGTTCTTCGCAGAATAAGCGCAAAGCGATTGGATATATCCGCAGACACAAGCTTCATTAACGTTCAAGCGAAAGGAGTTGCGACAATATGAGCAACGATGAAATCATGGAGCGTCAGATCTGGGCGGTCGCAAAAATGACCATGCCGGAACTGACCGAAAAATTCAAGGAGCTGTTCGGCGTCCCGGCTCCGAACACCAACGGGAAATATCTGCGGGCGCGGCTGATCTACAAGTTGCAGGAAATCTACCTTGGCGGCATCTCCGCCGAGGATTTGACCAGGCTGGAAAAACTGGCAGACCGCGATCCGATGTCGAACCTGAAACGCGACTTGACGCGGAACCTCCGCAACGGGGCAAAACTGCAACGGCTTTGGAAAGGCGTTATGCACGAGGTGTCGGCGGTCGGCGACGGAACTTATGAATATGACGGCGCGATATACAAATCGCTTTCGGCGGTGGCGCGGCTCATCACCGGGACGCGCTGGAACGGCAAACTCTTCTTCGGGGTGAAATAAAATGGAACCGGAAAAACCAAAAAAATGCGCCATCTACTGCCGCAAATCGGTGGAAGAAGGATTGGAGCAGGAATTCAACAGTCTTGACGCCCAGCGCGAGGCCGGAGAATACTTCATCAAAAGTCAGGCGGCCAAGGGATGGACATGCCTTGAAAAACGTTACGAGGACGGCGGCTATTCCGGCGGCAACACCAACCGCCCGGCGCTGAAGGAGTTGCTGGCCGATTGCGAAACCGGACTGGTCAATACCATCGTAGTGTATAAAATCGACCGTCTCTCCCGCTCCATCTGCGACTTCGCGGAGCTGTCAAAGAAATTTGACGAATGGGGCGTATCCTTCGTGAGTGTGACACAGGATATCAACACTTCGAGCAGTTCCGGACGCATGATGCTCAATATCCTCATGACATTCGCACAATTTGAGCGAGAGGTCATCGCCGAGCGCGTGCGTGACAAGATGGCCGCGACGCGAAAAAAAGGCAAATGGGTCGGGGGAACGGTTCCTTATGGATACCGCGTCGTTGATAAAAGATTGGAAGTCAACGAAGATGAAGCGGTTAGAGTCCGGAACATTTTCCGACGGTACATCGAAATCCAGTCGGCGCGGCAGATTGCATTCGAACTGACTTCCGATGGCATCGCCACCCGAAAGGGCAAGACATGGACTCCGAACCACATCTACTGGATGCTAAAAAATCACCACTATATTGGAGAGGTTGAATACAAGGGTGAAGTCTGCGCCGGTGAACATGTCGGCATCATTGACCGTGCGGTCTGGGATCGCGTCCATGAGATTCTCGACAGCAACACTCCCGAACGTCGGAAGAAAGGCGAACGTGTTGCAAGCGTCGCCATGCTGAAGGGCATTCTCAAATGCGGTCACTGCGGCGGAGCGATGACGCCGACCTACGGACGGCACAACGGCAAGACTTATCCGTATTACATCTGCTCCAAGGATTTTAAACGCGCCGTATCCAGCTGCCCGGTCAAACGGATTTCCGCCGGAGACATCGAAAAATTGGTGTCCGACCAGCTGGCGAAATTCCTCCGCACCCCGGACTTCGCCCGCCGCATCGCGGACACGGCGGAGCTGGATGTTAAAGAAGTCATGGACATGCTCGGCGACATCGGAACAGTCTGGAATGAAATGTATCCCGAAGAAAAGAACCGGCTGGTGCGTCTGCTGATCAAACAGACTGTCGTGACCGAGACCGGACTCGACCTTGAAATAAGAACCGATGGCGTGAAAACGCTCAGAGAGGAGATGGCGGCAAATGCCCAGAATGGACAACCTTGAAAACGGAAATCTGCATATTCACATTCCCATCGCATTCCGTTCCTGCGGAGCGCGGCGAACCGTGACCGCAGCTGGTGACGATTCTGAACCGGAAAAATCGCCGCTGGCCTTGAGCCTCGCCCGTGCCTTCCGCTGGGAGAAGTTGCTGTCGAATGGTGATTTTGCCAGTGCCAAGGATATCGCCGCCGCGCTGAAAATCGACCCCGGCGCGGTCACGCGGCGACTCCGCATGACCCGTCTCTCGCCAAAAATCATCCACCGCATCCTCTCCGGCGACATCCCCGCCAAGCTGACCGATACCGCGCTCCGCAATCCCATCCCGGAACTTTGGAAAGAGCAGGAGGAGAGGTTTTTGTAATATGCCGTCAAAACATTGACGGTTGCAATCACAACGCATCCGATTCAGAATTTAAGAACCGTTACTCCGTGATCGGAAACGATTGCGGCATTGGGCCAGTTTCCGGGAAACGGTTTGCGGCGCAAATCGCGCGAGGTGATATAGAATACATTTCCGTTACGATGTTTTTTTATGAACTCCGGCAATGCTTCATCCGGATAATGGCGTGCCGCGTATTCCGGGTAATTCTTGAACCCGTATTCCAGTTCTCCCGGTTTTCCTAATACAACCAGATCGTCACGCTTCAACACCCAGCATGCCGCAGCCATCAGGCTTCGGTCTAGAAGAACCAAATCGCCTTGCGCCGGAGGAAAGACTTGAAAACATTTTTCCAAGCCGATTTCCGTTGTTTTGTCTCCCAGAGCGGCGATCGGAAGCGAGTTGACGCCGCAGAAGATCAGGGGGATCAATTCAATCAACAGAATGGCAAGGCCTTTCAACGGCGAAAACCATTTGAGCCGCAACAGCAATAATCCGAATGCTCCGGCAAAAATCAACCCGACACGCGGCCATACGGGAAAACCGTCGTAGAGACGCGGCAGTTTCGGAATGAAATGCCATACGATCAGTGATATTGCCGTCACAATTGCTCCCGGAAGCAGAATCCAGCCGAGAATAGCGGTCATCCATCCGGTGACTTTGCGATACAGATTCTGTCTTGTCAGCATGACGCGGCGAAGTGCCAGTGCCAGCAGAATCGCCAGCGGCGGGAAGCACGGCAGAATATAGGTTCCCAATTTGCAGCTGGATGCGGAAAACAACAGAAACGGCAGAATAAACCAGCAGAGTAAGAATCGTACAAACGGCTGTTTCAACCATGCCTTCCGGATGCCAGATGCTGCCGGAATTGCCAATAGACCCGCCGGCATGACTCCGCCCAGCAGAATCGGCAGGAAGTACCAGAACGGCTGCGGTTTCCGGTCGTAAGTCGATGAGGTGAAGCGATGCCAATGTTCTTCGATAAAAAAGTATCGCCAGAAGTCCGGTTCCGCCTGATGAATCGCCAGTGACCACGGCATGAAAAAGTCGTACAACAGTCAATTCAAGAGTCGTGTTGCACTTGAAGCATTGCGAGGAGAACTGACTTGCGGAAATCGCCGGGAAGTATCAGATTCATCCGAATCTGGTCACGCAATGGAAAAGAAAGCTTCAAGCAAGCGCTTCCGATGTGTTCATGACCAAAGCCGAACGCAAAACCGAAAATAAGCCTTATACCGAACGTTGGAAAACTGTGACGTGGTCTGTTGCTGGGCGCACGCGCGGCGCTATTTCGTGACCGCCTTCGACAACGGATTCGGCAAGGCGGAAGAGCCGTTGAAGCTGATTCGCGCGCTCTACCGGATCGAATGCGAAGCAAAGCGCAAAGCGGAAGCCAAAGGCACGGAGACGGCGCTGTTCCAATTCCGCAAGGAGGGACGCCGGGAATCGCGGAAGCTCGCCGGACAGTTCTTCGCCTGCTGCCGGACGTTGAGTGGAGAAGAACGTCCGTCATCTCCGGTCGCCAGGGCGGTGAATTACGCACTCAACATTGAGGCGGAGCTGACAAGATTCCTGGACGATCCCAAGCTCAACATCGACAACAATCCGGCCGAACGGCTGAACCGCGGAATCGCACTGATTCGCAAGAACAGCCTGTTTGCCGGAAGCGAAAAAGGCGGCCGGAATCTGGCGATCCTGTATTCATTCGCGGCCTCCTGCAAAGCCAACGGCCTGGCCTTCGGAAACTGGCTGAAAGACGTCCTGCCGCGCCTGGCAAGCGCAACCCCGGCCGAATCCGACGAACTCCTGCCCCATCGCTGGAAGCCGGCGGAATAATTCACCAAAATCGCGCAACCGCGCCGCCGCTCGCCGCCAAACATGTAGCTGGCTGGGCGCTTACACAAGAAGCGGTAGACAGTATGCCTGATGAGCGCGACAAAAAACGCTCTCAGGAATGCTGACAAGAGTAACATTTATACGGAATAGTGTGGCCGTAGCACTCACCGCACGCGTTGGAGGCTTGAGCGCGTCCGACAGGATCGTTTCCACGCCATTGGCTCTCTCTCTACCGGGGTGAAACAGCGGGGGCGATCTTCTGATTCAGCAACGTCTCCGGCAAAGCTTGCGTTTTGTGTAGAAATGCAGGCGCCGTGCTTTCTCGAATAATCAACTTCGTTGGAACGACAATACTTTCGGAATCTTTTCTACATAATTCTTTCGCCATCAACCGCACCGCTTGTGCGGCAATGGCATCGAAATCGAACGCAAGAGTTGTCAGCGGGGGAGATTCCCAGCAGGATTGCCGAAAATTTTCATAGGTGATGACCGACACCTCCTCCGGAATTTGCTTGCCGAGTTTTCGGAGCACATGCAGAAGTCGCGCCGGTTCGTGTGTGACATCAATGATAGCAGTGACGCCAGAATCGATCAATCCCGCGATGCAAGCATCAAGCGTCTCCTCTTGATACCGTTCATTCATTACGGTATCACGAATGCCGAGCCTGTCGGCAATTTCGTAAAAGCGACTGAGTCCGCGATTAGTCCAACGGAGAGGTTCTCCGGAGGACTCCGGGCGAATGCGCGCGATTTTGCGGTGCCCGAGAGAAAACAGATGCTCTAATACCAATTCGGATTCCCCCTCCGCATCGGGCAGAACCGAAGCGATTCCCTCAAGCGCGTCCGGGTAATCGTTAATCGCGACAACGGCGAGATTCTTAATGATGTCCGGCAGCCTCCCGCTCAACTTGTTGTATCCGAGAAAAAAAATTCCATCGACAAACAACTCGGAGAGCACGTCATGATTGTCGCAGGAAACCAAGATCATATTCCATTTTCTTGCCTTGATTTCTCTCTCCAAAATCGGGAGCAGCGACAAGAAGTTATTGATATTGTCATACAACATGGCGATCTTGTTGGTGTGATGCGAAGAACAGTTCCGATAATTCATCTCGTAAGCGCGTTGGAACAACCGCTCTCGCACCTCTGGAGCCACGCCCGGTTGCCGTCGTAATGCGCGTGAAACTTGCGACACTGAGATTCCTTCGGCTTCCGCGAGATCCCGCAGTAAAATTTTTCCGGTTGCTTTCATAGAGATTAGCATACTCCATAAATACGGTTCCGTCAAGGGCGCATCGACGAATATTTTTCGATTTGCAAAAAATTGCAACAAAACAGAGCTTTGCGCTATTGCTATCCAAGAGGAAATCCACTATAATATACGCAAAGGATTTGCCATGATCGATGAATCAGAGTTCTGTTCGGAGTTGGGAAATCATAAAGATCGGAAAACAGGAAGGACACGACAATGAAACGATTCACGTTAATTGAACTCCTCGTTGTGATCGCGATCATCGCGATTCTGGCCGCAATGCTGCTTCCGGCGCTGGCGCAGGCCCGCGCCCGGGCGTACATCACGAACTGCATCGGAAACCAAAAGCAGATCATCACCTCGGTGAATATGTACTGCAACGACTTCCGGGATCAGCTGCCGCCGCATTTTGTAAGCGTGGTCGGTTCCGGCGGCGAGATCCGTTCCCTGTCCGAGGCCACCAATCTCGGGCTGGGCCTCGTGGCGGCGGGCGGCTATTTCGGCGGAACCGGGGATTATACCAAGCGGGTTCGCGATACCGGGGCGGCGGACGTGATTCCCCGCCCGGCGATTCTCCGCTGCCCCGCCAAGCCGGAGGGCGGCTGGATCAACGAGCGGAACTTCGCGGACTATCTTTACACCCGCGATTCGTCCAGCGTCTACTGCCAGGCCACGAGTTTCAACAAGCCGCTCGGCCGGTTGCAGAATCAGGTGATCTCCTACTGCATCACCGGCGACATGCTGCTTCGCAACGGCGTGGACGTCGGCAGAGCGCAGCCGGGCCACAACAACGGAATCACGGTCTCCCGCGCCAACGGATCGAGCGGCTGGGTTCCGCTCAACAGCTATCGCGGCGGCTCCAGCCTCGATGCGCGGCTGAAACTCATCGACGAAATGAACTGACCATATCAACCCCGGAAAGAAAGAAAATCAGAATGAGAATCAGACAGCAAAAAAACATGACAAAGAGCCTTCTGCTGGCCGGTTGCGCCGCCGCCGCACTGGCCGCTTCCGCCGCGGATGCGAATCTGGTGCGCAACGGATCGTTCGAACAGGCGGGCGGCGACAGCGTTCCGCTGGAGTGGCAATTTTCGCGCGTCGGGGACGTTCCCGTCACCGCGGTGTCCACCACTCCCGGAGCCGAAGGGGAAAAATGCCTGCGGATCGTCAACCGGCAGGAGAAAAAAGCCAATCAGTTCGGGCTTCTCAGCCAGACGGTCCGGATCGAGCCGGACACCAATTATCTCTTCAGTTATAAGATCCGCGGCCGTAACGTCAAGGACGCGAGCTGGGCGTTCGGCAAAAAGTGGATGATCCGCCAGCCGGTCACCGGCGCTGCTGACGACGGCTGGAAGGAGAACCAGTTCGTTCTCCGGGTTCCGGCGGACAAGATGGAGGGCGAAAATCTCTGCGGCGTCCGGCTGATTACGGAAGGTCCCGCCGAATTCGACATCGACGATGTGCGGATCGTTCCGATGGGGGACAACCTGCTGATCAACAGCTCATTCGACGGCATTCCCGGACAGGTTCCGCCGGGCTGGGCATTCCGGATCTCCGGCAACGCCAAGGTGACCGGCGTCGTGGATTCCGCCTCGGCGCTGAGCGGGAAAACCGCGTTCAAATTCACCAACCTCACCCCGAGAAGTTCGAATGTCTACGGCGTGCTCACCCAGATCGTCCGGCTTCAGCCGGGCGTCGATTACGTGCTGAAAGTGCGCGCCCGGGGCGAAGGGCAGGGCATCACGCTGGCGGTCGGCACGAAATGGGATCACCGCCTCAGCCTTCAGCCGCTGACGGACGAGTGGCGCACCTATGAAATGTCCTTCCGCCTGACGAAGGAGGAAGTGGCCAAGGACGGGTCGGCTCCGGTGGTCATCATCTCCGAAAACGTCGCTCCCGGCGTTTGGATCGACGATATCTCCGTCACACCGAAAACCGCTCCGAACCTGCCCGCGGCGCTCTGGCAGAAAAACCGGATCTACGCGGTGGACCGCCTGCCTGGAAGTTTCGACGGAATCAAGGCGATTCCGGCCGGGCTGCCTGTTTTTCACCTGCCGCTGACCGTGGAGAACACGGTTGACGGGAAGATTCCCGATCCGAAAAACTTCTCCGTCGAACTGGCGCTGGGGTACGACGACGCCGGTCTCATCCTGCTGGCCCGCGTGAATGACGATGCCGCGTCGCCCGGCACGGGCGGCGACATGTGGCAGCGGGACAGCGTTCAGATCCGCATCGACCGCGACGCGGCGTTCACCGGCGGCGCCACCGAAGCCGATCTCGAAGTCGGCTTCTCGGTCGACAGGGACGGCGCGGTCCGGAGCTGGTGCTGGGAGGCCGGCCAGTCTCCGCTCTCCGGCGGGCCGCTTCCGGTCGACGCAGCGCAAGCTCACGCTTTCCGCACGGACGGTGGATATTTTCTGGCCGCCCGGCTCGACTGGAACATTCTCGGCGCGGTGAAAAAGAGCGGCAAATTCGGCTTCACTGTCGTCTTCAACGACTCGGATTCCCCGACGCACCGCGCGGTCTATTTTCTGACTCCGGGGCTTCATGACAAGAAGTACGCCAATGAGTACGTTCAGGCGCTGCTCAACACCGGAGAGCCGCGGGTGATGGCGAAACTGCCGTCCGCGCCTTCGGCTCAGGTGCTGGAGGGCCGTCTGCTGCTCTCCGACGCGGCGGGAGATTCGATGCTGGCGGCCGAACTCACCGACTCCGCCGGAAAAAAGATCGCCTGCAACATCGCCGATATCCGGGGCGTAAAGCACGGCGAACTCATTCTCGCACCCTTCTCCCTGGCGCTGGACGGGCTGGCGAAGGGTGATTACACGGTCGAATTCAAACTGAACGGCAAAAGCCTCGGCGTTTCGCGCGCCGTCAAAGCCGATCTTTACGAGCAGCAGAGCGAATCCCTGGCGGAGCTCTGCAACCGGCTGGATCAGTTGAAAAAAGATTTTGCGGCGTTCTACGGCGACCGCCCGTTTTCCGTTTATGTCTCCGCGCCGCTGGCGGTGCTTGACCGCCATCTTCCGCTACTGCGGAAACGGCTACAGAGCGCTTCCGGCGACGGTGAAAAGCTGTTTTACGCGGAACAGGCGGCGATGACCCGTCAGGAGACGGTTGACATGCTGGACCTGCTCGACGGGAATTTGAAGACGCTCCGGGACGGCGGAAAGCTGCCGGAGGTGTGGCAATCCAAGTCCGGCGCGATTACACTGGATCGGGGGTGGCCGGTCGCCAAAGCGGTCCGTGAGGACGGCCGGGAGGAGCTGCGCCCGGTGGTGTTCTCCGGATTCGGTCACTTCAGCGACATCGACCGCGACATCGCGGTGTTCCCGCAGAGCGCGGTCAATGTGGTGCAGGTCGAAATCGGGCCGAACTCCCTGTTCCGGAACGAGGGGAAGGACAAGGAGTTCGAACCGGATTTCTCGGTCGTGAACTCGCGGATTCTGCCGCTGATGGAGAAGGCGTGGAAGAACAACATTTCGATCGCGCTGCTGATCTCCCCGCATTACCACCCCGCCTGGCTGCTGAAGAAGTATCCGGAGCTGGCTTCGACTTCCGGGTTTCTCAAGTACGAGGTCAACCACCCCAAAGCGCAGGAGATGGTCCGGGCATACATCGCCGCCCTGCTCGGCAAATTGAAAGAGAGTCCCTACGCCGGAGCGCTGCACAGCATCTGTCTCTCGAACGAGCCGGTCTACACCGCCTGCCGTCCGGACAACCCGTTCTCCCGCCAGGAGTTCAAGCGCTACATGGAGAAGAAATACGGATCGGTCGCCCAATTCAACAAGGTTGCCGGAAGCGATTTTTCCAGCTATGACGCGATGCTCGACGCGGTGATGAAAAACGATCCGGCGGCGAAATACGAGTTCTACACCTTTTCCCGCGAGGCGTTCGCCGGGTGGCACCGGATTCTGGCGGAAGAGGTCAAGAAGGCGTTTCCGGGAATTCCGGTCCACACCAAGATCATGGTGTTCAGCTCTCCGTTCGAATACGTCTCCGGCGTCGATCCCGAGCTGATGAGCGACTTCAGCGATTACAACGGCAACGACAACTACTTCTACCGTCGCGGCCGCTGGATCGCCGACTGGAATGTGACGGCGATGACGCATGAAATGCAGCTCTCCGCCAAGCCGGTTTCGATCGCGAACACCGAGAACCACATCATTCCCGACGGCGAAACCCGCCCGGTGTCGAACGACCACATCTACACGGCGAACTTTCAGCAGTTCCTCACCGGAGCCAGCACGCTGGCGACCTGGGTGTGGGCCGATTATCAGTACGATTTCGCCAAAAAGAATCCGTCGCACGCCTTCATCGGCAACATCTTCCTGCGTCCCGGAAACATCGCCGCCCACTCGCTGGCCGGACTGGACGGAATGCGCCTTGCGCCGGAAATCCGGAAATTCATGGATTACGAACCGGAAGTGGCGATTCTCTACTCGCCGACCGCGGCGATCCTCAACTCCGGCGCCTGCCGCGCCGAGATGGACGCGCTGTACTCCGCGCTCTGCTTCACCGGCTACCGGCCGCGTTTCCTGTCGGAACGGCAGTTGGAGCAGGGGGAGTTCGGCAAGACCCGGCTGCTCTATGTGACCGGCGCGAAAAACGTCTCCCGCGCCGCCCGGAAGGGCATGGCGGAATTCGTGAAGCGCGGCGGCCGGATCGCGGTTGCGCCGAAGAGTCTTCAGGAAGACGAGTACGGCAAGCCGCTCGCCGCCGACTTCGCGACGGAACCGGCGGCGTCCGCCGCTCCCGCCGCGCTGACGGAACAGATTCGCCGGAGCGGAGTTGCGCCGCTCCCGGTCGAACTGAAAGTCGCCCATGCGGAAGGCAGTAACGGGATCTTCTTCCGTATGGTTCCCGACGGGAAGGGCGATTGGCTGGTGAATCTGGTCAACTACAACTTTGATCCGCGCCGGGTCCGTCTGGAAGGCGACGGCGAATGGTTCGACCTGATCCGGGAGTGCGGATTCCAGCCGGAATTCGAACTTGCTCCGCTGAAGCCGCAGTTGCTGCGCTTCACTCCGAAGAAGAAATAACCCGGTCCGGCAACCTTCCGGAGGGGCGGGATTCCGCCCTTCCGGCGACGGTGGCGGCGGGGATCGGGTCGGTGATATGGCCGCGCGCATATTGGTGATAGAGGAAATGCGCTCCCCAGGCGTGGCAGTCGGAACGGAGCCACCAGTCGTTCGGAAACAGTTCCGGCAGGGTGCGCAGTTCCGGCCGGTCCGCCGTTTCGAGATAGCGTTCGCGCCGTTTGCGGAACAGGTCGTCGAGGCCGTAAATCCGGCACGCTTCCAGATAGTAGAACGAGAACGCGATGCCGCATTCGTCCAGCTCCCCGCTCCGCAGCGCCGGAATCACCGCGCGTTCTCCCAGCGCCAGCAGGGCGAACACCTGCGCATGTTCCGAGACATAGCTGCGTCCGGCGTTCTCGGCGAAGCAGTTGCGTTCCGGCAGCCAATAGGCGGCGCGGATCGCGGCGGCCAGCCGTTCCGCCTGCGTTTCGGTTTTTCGCGCGGCGGCGGGGGTGCCGAAATTCCGTTCCAGATCCGCCAGTTCCCGCAGGGAAAGCAGGAAGATCAGATTCAATGTGCATCCCTCTCCGTTGCGGCACTCCGGCGGAATACCCCCCTCCCAGCGGTCGAGCCAGTCGATGAAATTCCACCCCGGCACATGCAGCAGGTTGTCCGCGCCGAGGGTTCCGGTCAGATACTCCGCCGCCCGTTGCGCGACGGGGAGCAGCTCCGCGACCGGCGCGTCGTTCTTCCGCAGCCGGGCGAAATCGTGCAGCATCTGGATGTAAAAAGCGGTAAAGGCCGGAATGTGAACCGTGTACAGCTCTCCAAGAACGGGACGGTAACCGATCTCCCGGGTTGGATAACGGCAGGAGAGAAACCCCGCCGGATACTGTCCCTCGGCGAACTGGCGCAGCGCGTTTTCCGCCATGCGCAGATCGTCGCTGAGTTCATACAGACTCAGCAGGTCGAACCGGCTGTCGGAGATATACTGAAGCTGTTCGTAATACGGACAGTCCATCAGCGTTTCAAAGCAGCACGCCTGCAAGGTGTTCCATGATTTGCGCAACAGCCGGGTCATCCGTTCGTCGCCGGGGATTTCGAGGGAACGCTTCCGTTTCCACGGGTAGCCGGTGCGAAAAAAGCGGGCCGACTCCAGTTTCACGTCGCCGTAGAGGGTGATTTCGAGCGTTCGCCCGGCGTGCCACCAGTAATCCTGCCAGCGGACGCGCTCCCCTCCGGTCAGGCGGAAACGGTCGCCGGAACCGGAAAACACCGGCCAGGGGTCGCCGGGTTTGCTCATCCGGAAAAAGGTGTCGTCGAGCGCTTCCGGTTCACAGCCCGGCTCCGCCCAGCGCAGCCGGACTTCACCGACGCCGGAGAATTCATAATCGCCGTATGCGCAGATGTAATCATCGAATAGAAAAGTGTTTCCGACTCTCCGGAATGCGTTCGTCTCCTCATGCCGCATCGGCGGGAGTTCGGAGGGAACCAGTGCGCGGCGGTCTTCGAAAAAGCCCGGCTTCCGCCACTCGCCCCCTTCGCCGCGGAGGGCGGACCAGTTGAAATCCTCATCGGTCAGCAAATGGGCGTAGCTGCCCCAGTCGGTTTTGCTGCCGGAGAACGAGCAGCCCATGCAGGTCTGATACTCCCAGTCGGAAGAGAGGAGGCCGGATTCCTCTTCGAGGAAGAATCCGGGCGCGACCGACATCTGCGCATAGGCGGTCAGGTTCCTGCCGAAAGCGAACAGCCGGGCGGTGAGCACATGGCGGCCGGGTGACAGCGGCAGTTCGACCGTGGAGGTGAACCAGCGCTGCGGCGTGCCGCGCGGCGGTCCGTCGGCGATCCGTTCTCCGTCGCAGAAGAGCTGCGCCCGTTCGTCGGCGCTCCAGACGAAACGCAGCACTCCCGGTTCCGACAGTTGAAAACAGTTTCGAAATACCGCGAAGAAAGGCGGTTCCACCGCCCGCTCCGCCGGACGCATCCAGAATTGAGTCGTCATGAATAGCTATTTCCGTGTTGATTATCGAGCCGATTGCAAAACTGTTTTGCCCGCTTTTGTGTCGGTCCGGCGCTTTTGCCGCCTCGAAGTACTTTGAAGCGCAGCGCTGCTGCGCCTGAAGTACTTAGAAATGGAAAAATCGTTCAGGCCGCCGACAAAATCATGAGGAAAAGGTCGTTTGCAATGGGTTCTATTGGCAGACAACCAGCGGCGAGTATCCCATCGCCTGAGCTCCTGATCCGATTCCCGGAGCCAGACGGATGAAGCACTTGCGTATCTTGCCGTCGTCGTTGTCGTTGACCAGCATGTTGAAACGGAAACCGTTCCGCAGCTTTTCTGCAGAGACACCCAGCGCGGAGAGCGGTACGCTCATGCGGTAGATCAGCACTTTCCCTTCCCGCTCGATCTTTATGTTTATCGCCTGGCGTACGGTTTCAACTTGGAATCCCTGCGGTACGATCCAGCATCCCGCTTCGGCTTTGCCGGAAGCATTCAGTCCGCCGCCCAGTTCAAAATAACCGTTCTGACCTGAGAAATCGAGTGCGAACTGGATACTGTCCCCCTGCCAGAGCTGATCCGCCTGCGGTGACGCGCGGTGTTTGTCGTCGAGTACCTTCGCCAGCAATTCGAAGCGGTCGTCACGGCGCCCGATCCACACTTCGGCGCTGAGATCATCCGGACCGCTCCAGAGAGAGGCGGCGGTGGAAGGATCGAATTCGAAAATGCTCTCAATTTGCTGATAACGGTTCAACACAAAATCAGGTTTCCGGCCGCTGAAGACGCTGTCGGGGGAAATCATCGCGAAATTCAGCGGAACGGAAACCGCCAATTCCGGTTCGTGATCGAATTTCAGATCTATCGTCAGTTGTTCCGTCCTGGTCCGGCAGACGACGGAGAACGGCAGCTCCAACTTTTCACCCGGTTTGAGAATCCGGGACGACGGCAGCCCGGAAAGTTCCATTCCGGACGCTTTCTGCGGTTCCATCATGCATTTCACTGTCCGACGCCAGGGGTTTTTGATGGTCAGTGTTCCGCTTTCTTTCTTGTCCAGCCCGATTGCGTCAGGCAGAATGATTCTTGCAACGGCTTCAACCGAATCAATTTGAGACGCTCCGATAAAAGCAAGCGTGCTTCCGGTCGGTCCAACCGGAAACAGCGCCGCTCCGTCACGGCAGGGCAGCGTGGAAGAGTTGCCGTCGAGGTCGAGCAGTTCAGCCGTCTTTCCGTTGCCGTATGCGGCATAAAGCGCGACTCCTCCCGAAGGGTCCAGGCTCCAGTTGGCCAGCAGAACTCCGCGAGGCGTCCTGAAACGGAAGAGCCACGGCCTTCCTTCCGCTTTCAATTGCCCGGTAAACCGCGCTTCGCGATAATGGCGCGTCAACGCGGCATAAACGCCGAAAATATATTTCGGACTCATAAAGCGATCAAGTATCCCGAAATTATCTTCACTGTAGTTGAGATCATATCCATTGTTGACAAGCCCGTACCACGTGTAGCTTACGGCTCCGCGTGCCCATGTGAAAAGAAATTTCTTGAAAAGACAGTCGGCCTGGGCAATATCGGCTCCTTTGGCGGAGTGCATGGCCGTTTCGCTGGCAATCCAGGGAACGGTGATTCCCTCGCGCTTTCTGAGCGGCAGGAATTCTCCGTCCACCATCCGTTGAAAATGCGGAAAATATCCATGTTCATGGTAGCTGTGGATATCGAACGTGTCTTTCGCCTCACGCAATACCTGTTCGTGAAATTTTGCCGGTTTTCCGGCAAGCAAACTCGGACTCATCGTGGCAAAACCGCCGCTGGCGATTTTACAGTTCGGACTCTCTTCCCTGATGACCCGTCTGGCGATTCGGCACAGTTCGATGTATTCCTCGACCGGAAAATCAACGAATCCCGGCAAGTCAGGCTCATTCCATATTTCGAAGAATTCGACACGGTTGCCGTAACGCTTCGCCATGGCGCGCACATAGTTTTCCCACGCTTCGCTCCGGGGTTGGCGGTTGCGCGGATAGGGACGGTTTTCCGGATTGGACACCGCCGCCCATTTCGGAGTGAACACCAGGCTTTCGCGCATCTTGATGCCGGCTGCATCCAGTGCGTCGATCCGGGCGTCGAAAACCGGAAAATTCCAGTCATCTCCGGAGGAAGGTTGAATCCGTTCCCAGCCGACGATGCTTCGAATCGCCCGGATTCCCAGAAAGCGCATCGCTTCGATCACCGCCGGATTGATCCAGTGGTTGTCCACCGCAAATTCAAATTCCGGATTGCCCGGTTCCGCAAGGCCATTTTCAGGAAGCCAGGCGAACATGACCCGGCTGCCGTCCGGCTCCGGTTTGCCATACCAGACGCCGAAGCGCGACGGCAGATTGGACGGAGTAAAGGACTCCTCCCCCCAGGGCGGCAAGTCGACATCGTGCTCAAATTCATAAACACTGCCGCCAAGTCCCTCAAAGCTGAATTTTTCACGGCGTTTGACGGCTTCCGGACTTCCGTTGCGAACGACAAACCGCAAGGGCGCTCCGGATTCGCTGTTGAATACGGGGAGCATCCCGCCGGCTGTATCGGCCGACAGTTGCAATGCTTCGGATTCGGGCTTGTCATAGATGAAGCCGAGCCGGTCAAACAGAAGCTTCACCCCCGCTTCGGCAGGGTCGATGGTGATCCCCATCAACCGACAGCGCGGGCCGTTGCCGCCCAGGCCTTCGATATGGAAGACGATCCGATCGGATTCCGGTGTAATCCATTGACCGGGAGTGACGAACCAGTGACCTTTGCCGTCGACGAGGCGCAGTTTTACGAACGCTTTCCCCTGCAACGATCTGGCGCGGAGAACAATGCCTTCCGGCAGCGAACGTTTCCACGGACTGTGCGGCAACCGCAGCTCGGTGCGGCCATCTTTGGGAATCGTCAAAAGCCAGCCCGCGGCGGTGCGGTCGATCTGGAGCGGGTTGCCGGAAATCTCCTGACGATCCGGCACGGGTGTGCGGGAAAACGGGATGTGGACCATCTCCACCGGGACGCAATAGGCAATGGCCGTAAAATGGAGGACGGCCAGAAACATGATCATTTTCTTCATCAAAATAACTTTCCTGTTACTGCTTTGCCGGAGGATCCGGAATAAACCGCAGCTTGCTTAGGGTGAGATCGCCCGGTTCATTCAAGATAAAGGCGAAATTGGAGATTCCGGCAGGCTGGTCAAGCCGCCGATTCAGATTTTTTCCCCATGAAACAGGAAACGTTCCATCACGCGCGATTTCCCAGGCAAGTGTGAATTCTCCACTGTTTTCCCCGGAGATTCGATTGACCGGACAAACCTCACCCCCAGAATCAAGCAAGCGCAAGTCGGCCGAACGTAGAGACGTGCCGGGAGAACAGGCCGCATCCAGCTCAATGCGAAGCTTTGTTTTGAAATCCGGCAGGGGGATCGGTTCAGAAATCAGCAACTCGGCGACCTGCGCTCCGGATTCCCATGAAATTCGCCATTTCCCGACTTCTTCTCCGGGTTCATCCGGAACGAAGACCAGCAGCTGTCCTCTTTGTCTGTTCTCATGTAGTTTGGCCGCAAATGCGGACGAGGAGAAAACCGTTGCGTGATCCGCCATGACCGCCGGTGCCAGGCCCAGTAAAAAGAAAAGAAGAAATTGATGTTTCATCATATTCCCTGCCTCAATTGCGTTGATCCAGCCGTTTCAATGCATTCTGCGCCCGATCGGTCAATCCGGTGGCAGAAGTGTTGAATTCCGAGAATTTATGATTCTTGACGTTTCCGGCAACATGCAGGGCGGGCAATCCGCCGGAGTGGAGTCCATCCAGTTTGGTGAAATCATAATACAATGCTCCGCAGGTGACCATTGTCATTGTGCCGGGCAACTTGTCGTAGGACAACGTGAAACCGGTAGTTGTCTTGCATGCCTGCGGAGACATGGGATCGTTGTAAGAATAGTAAACCGGTGAACGGTAATTGTCCCGGTAATAATAGTAATCCGCGTCGTCTTTTCTGACTTCCCAGCTGCTGCCGCCGTTTCGAGCCAGGGACGCATCAAGCATCTTGCAGTAAAGAATTCTGGGACGCCCGGTTCCGGTGGATTCATCCTTCGTTCCCCCTTTGCCCCAATAGCCGGCGGCAAGAATCGCGCCAAGCCCGACAGGAAACTTATCCTTGAAGAGCCAATTGCATTCATACTGGGCGACCGTCGGAAAATAGAAATTCTGATGGACCGGCATATGACCGCGATTGTCGCCGACATACATGGCAAGTCCGTTTCCTATCTGTTTCAGGTTATTGATGCAGGTCGTTGTATGCGCCCGGTTGCGTGCCTGGTTAAGAGCCGGGAGCAACATCGAAGCCAGAATCGCGATGATCGCGATTACAACAAGCAGTTCAATCAGCGTGAAACCTCTTTTCATTTCGTGCCTTTCTCCGTGTAGTTGTTCAGATATTCGAGCCCGACGAGATGCGCGTCGGAACTTTCGCCGGGACGGAAACTTGTCTTATAATTGATGCTCAGCGCGCAATGTTCCCCCTGCCGGGCGATTTTGAACATGGCGCGGTGTTTCCCTGCGGGCAGGTCGAACACGTTGAGGTTCAGGTTTTCCGGCGTCCGGTGCGTTTCGAAGTCGGCGCGCGCCAACTCTTTTCCGTCCAGCCAGAAAACCAGAGGGCAACTCCGGCCGATGGAGATCGTGACCGTCATATCCTCCCGTGTCACGAAATCCGAAACCAGATAGAAGACGGCGGGCCCCTGAAATCCGAACGCCCCGTCCACCGGAATCAGGTCGTCAACCGCCTGAATCACCGCGTGAGGAGCGGGCGCCTTGACGTCGCTCACCAGCGCCGCCTCGTCCGGCCCCGCGATATCCAGCCCGGCCCGCATGTTCAAATGATAGTTGCGGATCGCTGAAAAATGATTCGGGAAGCCGTGTCGGGAAATATACTCCTGATAGCGGCCGGTTGCCAGGTCGATCTGCGGAACCGTCGTAAAATTTCCCCAATACGGCCCATAAACCAGCCACGGCGTCGCGGCGGCGAACCCGAAGGAGTAACGGGCTCCGGCGAATTCCGCTTCGATCGGGTTGCCGTCGAGAATCCGCTTCGGGTTGCGGTGTCGGACGGCGAGCCGGATTTTGGCGGAGCTTCCGGCGGGAATCGTCACGTCCGGTACGAATTCCACCGCCAGCTCTTTCGGAACACGCAGCGACAGTTTTCCGGCAAGCTCGTTTTTCGTCAGGTTGAAGATGCGCAGCGTGCAATTCGCCTCTCCGCCCGCCGTCAGCACCGGCAGGCCGTCGTATTCGACCTCGAACCGCAACTCCCGTTTCCGGACCGGGAGCCGGAAGGCCGCCACCTCCGCCGGAGCGTTGGCGATGTGGAGCTTCCGGTTCCAGAACCGTTCCGCCTCCAGTGTCAGCTTCGCGATGTCGCGGGCCAGCACCTCGATCCGGTCGGAGGAGCGGCGGACGTCGAAATTAGTGACGAACCCGGTGTCGCTCATGCCGTACTCCTCCTGCAATCGCTTCGCACCCATGATGATGCCGAGGATCGCCCCCGCGATGCCGCAGGTGCAGTCGGTGTCGAATCCGCTGTTGAGCGCGATCAGCGTCGCCTGCTCGATGTCGCCCCCGCTCATCAGCAGCGCCATGAGGGTGATGCCGATATTCTGGAACATATTGGTGCAGTCCGGGTGGCCGTAAGCGCGGAGAATCCGTTCGTGGACGATCCGCCAATCGGACTCCTCGCGGCAGAAGCGGCGCGTGTCATGAACCAGACGCGCCAGCTTCGAATCAGCCGGAATAGTCGCCAGCGCGAGGTCGATCAGCGTATCAAGATCGCTCTCCGTAAACGCCGCCGCTTCCATCGCCGCGATGAAGGATTCGGAGTGGATCGACTCCGCCGAGTGATCGAGCTGCCCGTCGAGACGGCAGATCCGCGCCGCCAGCGCCGGGTCCCCAGCCGCGAGGCAGGCCCAGATTTCGGCGCGGATGCAGCAGCCCATCCCTTCGTGATAAAAATGGTTGTTGTACGTTCCCGAAGTCGGCGGATGAATGCCGCGCCGGTAGTTGCGCTTGAAGTAGGCGTATTCGCCGGGATTGTAGGGAACCTGGTCGAGGAACGCCTGTGCCAGATCGTCCGCGTCGAAATCCAGCCCGATCTCCTCCAGCACATTGAGCCAGAGAATCTGGAGTTCGAGGTCGTCGTTCGGCAGGGCGATTTTCCAGAACGAGGGATCGAACCGGTAGTCGAAGAGTTGTTTGCAGCCTTCCAGCGGCGCGCCGATCGAGCCGCAGACGCATTTCCCCAGCCAGCAGCCGTACACTTTGTCGAGGTAAGTCCGAAAATCCATGCTGTTTAAATCTCCGTTCCCGAAAGTTCAATCCGTGCAAACTTTTCTTTCATAATCATCCCTTCTCTCCGCAATTTCGGTTGCCGGAGTTATCATAACGCCGCATGTCTATAATTATACGCCGGGTGAAATAAAAAAACCTTACTGTAAGTGACGAATTGTAGTTTTAAAGTGCCATTCCGGGTTTTTGCATTTTTTATTTGCATTCGGATTTGCGGCGGGATATCGTAAGCAAGGAAAGGAGTTTCCCGATGAGCAGTTTTCTGATGAACGATCTGGGCCGCTACCTGCCGCGCCATTCGATTCCGCTTTATGTCGAAGAGGTGCTGCCGGGGGCGCATCCGGCGCGACAGATGCACGGACACACCTTTCAGGAGATCGTATTGATTCTCGCCGGCGAGGGCGTCCATGTCGCCGAAGGGGAGGAAGCGGAGATCCGCGCCGGGGACGTGCTGCAGGTCCACCCCGGCATCTCCCACGGTTACGACCGCACCGCCACGCTCGGACTGGTCAATCTGGTCTACGATCCGCACCGGCTTTCATTGCCGTTGCTGGACGGCGGTATGATGCCGCTTTTTTCCCGGTTGATGGCGATTCGCCGTCCGGCGGCGAAGGCGGAGGAGATTGCGCTACCGCTGCTCCGGTTGACTCCCCGCGAAATGAAACCGCTCGCCGCCAAGGTGAAACGGCTTGCCGCGGAGCTGGAATCGAACCGGCCGGGCCGGAGTTTCATGAGCATGGCGCTGTTTATGGAGATCATCACCGGGCTTTGCCGTTGCGAAGACGCGCCGACCGTGCCGGACCGGGCGGAATTTCTGGTCGGCGACGCCATCCGGCATATGCACGAACACCTCGCCGAACCGATCGCCATCGACGAACTGCCCACGCTGGTCAACCTGTCGCGGCGCAGCTTCTTCCGACTCTTCCGCAACGCCACCGGCCGCACGCCGGGCGAATATTTGAAGGAGCTGCGGTTCGCCCGCGCGGTCGAGCTGCTGCGCCGCACCGATCTCTCCGTCACAGAAGTGGCGCTGCGCTGCGGTTTCTGCGACGGGAATTACGTCTGCCGCCTCTTCCGCGAACGGCTCGGCACTACGCCGCGCCAATTCCGCGCCGCTCCGGAAAAAGGCGGAAAGCGCGTTTTGTGAACGCGGCGGCGGAATTCCGGATTTTCCCGGGATTCCGCGCTTCGGCGGTGGACAAAGCGGGATTCCGGTGGTATGTTACTCTTGAAATCACAGGAAACATGATCATGAACACTCCGGAAGAACAACTCGATCTGTTCAGTTTCGCCGAATCCCGGCAGGAGCGGGAAGAGGAAACGCTTTCTTCTCCCGCTGTCTCCGCTCCCGATTCGGCCCCTGCGGCGGCGCGGGTTCCGCCGCCCGACCAGTTGACCCGCGTCGATTTTCAGCAGCTCTGCATCGGATTTATCGCCTCGCTGGGGCCGCACGCCGTGGCGGCGGCGGTGCCGGTGCGCCGTTTCCGCTTCCCCGTCAACGCGGCGGGGTTCTGGCGCGGTGAAAACGGGCGCTCCCGCGAGGTGACCAAGACCGTTGTGGCGGTTATGGTCGACCGCCCCGACAACTGTTTCTGCGAATGCGTCGACCAGCGGGCGATGCTCGACGCCATCCATGCGTTGCGGGATGAAAAAGAGCGCATCGAGGCCGAAATCCGCGCCACGGAGCCGGAACTGGCCGCGAAGGACGATCTCTTCGGAGAATTCCGGAGCTGGGATTACGCATCCAGCCGCAATCCCGCCTACCGGAAATTGCGGAACAAACTCGAAAAACTCCAACATACTCTCTATCAGGGCAGCCGTCTGGAACGGATCCGCCGCGCCGCGGTCGCCGACCTCTGCTATCTGGCCGTTCCGGCCGGACTGGTCGCGCCGGACGAAATCGAAGAGGGATGGGGGCTGGTTTACCTCAACGCCGACCGGAGCTTCACGCTGTTGCGCGACGCCGTCGCGCAGGACAACGTCGAGCCGCGCGGTCGCAGGCTGCTGGCGCAGAATATCGCCGTGGCCGCGACGCAGGCGGTGCTTTTTGCGGCCGGAGTCGATCGGGGCGGAGAGGAAATCCGCTTCCGCCGTCTCCCGCGCCGCCGCCAATTTCGCTGAAAACAGCCGTTTCTGCCCTGCTTTGTCATTGTTTTTTTGAAAAAAAACGCAAATCGGCGGCAGAATCGTCCTGAAAAGTTGAAGTTTTCTATTTATGCATTATACCTGAATCCGTGAAAGAAACACCGTGTTTCTCTCATTATTGTTATTATGCTA
>JBEBTY010000040.1:0-27519 GCA_040393525.1 Victivallis vadensis
AGGTTTTTCTATTTTTACGCCCCTTTTTTATTCATTTCTTTCACGGACTCAGGTATGAGATATCGAATTCTTAAATTATGGTTCAAATAAAGCAATGTCCGTAAATATTACAGAAATATAGAACATTTTGTACTATACAAAGCGATTACAAGAAAGTCAATCCTTCAGGAAACTATTTTTCCGACATATCACTGAAATGGCGAAAAACTCCGGCATTTATTGAAAATACCGGAGTTCAGGCTGTTGTACGTGGATGGGCTGAACCATGAGGCTCGACCTCGTGCCCGAACCCATCCGCTATTTCAATCTTTTCGTGCCCATCGCTTCGCCTGTTTCTTTCAGGAAAAACCAGAACACATTATTCTTTGATTTCAACAGTTATCAGTTGATAAGCTCTCTCTGTGACTTACCGGAGAAGATTTCCGTTCTTCTCCGAACCTTCGTCAGATCGAGTTTTTCTTGCGGCGATGACCGAGAATCACTGCGAGAAGCGCCACAACGATGATGCCGAGAATCACCCGCATAGCGGCGCGACGACTGCCTTCGCTTTGTTGCAACGGTGTAATCGTTTCTTCCTTCATCTGCTGACCGGTGACCTCTTCCGTTTTCTGAGCATCGGCGTTGGCGTTGGCACGAGCGCTGCGGACCTCTTCGATCTTCTGCTGATACACCTGTTTCAGCTCCGGATCTTTGATTGCTTCTCCGATCATTTCACGCAGTTTTGCGTTATTGCAGACGAATCCGCTGCAACCGGCATTGAACTCTTTGACCAGTTCGACGTGGGTTTCAGCAATCTGTCGCACGGTTTCGGCATCGGCCTTCCAATAGCCCTTGCGGACGGTTTCAAGCATGACCGCGGTCATTTCCTGAAGCGCATACGGGTTCGTATCCTTGAAGTACTGCGGGACACCGAGTTCCAAACTGTCGTCGATGTAGACCTTCTTATACTCTTCCCAGAGGTGGTCATCGAGCATATCCGGCTTCATGACCTCCCACCCGTAGGTATTGTGGAACACCTCCGTGAAGGTGGCGGCACCGGAGGGGCCTTCTTTCATCATTTCGGTAATGTATTTCGGGTTCAGAACCGTACTGCGCGCTTCGACCATGGCGGCTTCTCCCGCCTCCTGAATCTTCGCGCGTCCCGGTGTCCGGAGATCGTTGAAGTACGCGTTCGGATCCTTGCCGGTCACACTTTTCACCGCGAGGCTGATGCCGCCGGTGAATTCATACACATGGTCGAGTGAAAGCGGCCCCCAGCTGTTGGAAGAGCGCGACTGCACCACCGTATCGGTATTCTGCAGCGCCGCTTTGAACACGCCGGGGATGTGCTCACCCCAATGCTCGTCGGTGTAGAGCGCCCCCATATTGTTCAGATAAAGATCGGCGATCTCTTTGGAATCTTCCCAGCGGTCGCCGGATTGCACCATACCGGTAACTCCGGTGCCGAAGTTGCCATTGACGCCGCCGAAAAGACGGGCGTTCGAGAGTGCTTTCGCCTGCTCCGGCGTCATTCCGGCTTCGATCAGGGATTTGGCGACCAACAACGAACCTTCATTCACAAAGTTGGCGAATTCTCCCGCCGCCGTATCGGCCGCGGCAAGACGCACCGCCTTGTCGATCAGCTTCATCCGGCTGGTGGCAGCTCCACGGAACTGCCCGGAAGTCTGCACCACCACGTCGATACGCGGCCGCTTGAGCTCCGAACTCGGAATCAGGCGAACATCCTGCACTCGGCCACGCGAATCCCAGATCGGTTCGACGCCAAGCAGATAGAAAATCTCACCGACGTCGGTGCCCATCGTCCGGATAAACTCCCCGCCCCAGAGCGAAAAGGCGACTTTTTTCGGATACTCTCCGGTCGTTCTCAGTTTCTCAGCAATCAGCGCATCGGCGAGCTGCTTGGCGACCGCATAGCTTTCACGGGTCGGAGTGCGCTCGGGGTCAACACCGTAAAGGTTGCGTCCGGTCGGAACCGTATCCGGGTTCAACACCGGGTCGCCACCGGGAGACGGCATCAAATAACCACCCGAAAAAGCGTTGACCATCGCATCCAGTTCCATCTGCGTCGAATCCAGCAGATCCTGACGGGCCTTGACCGCAATTTGCTCCGGCGCGGGTTTCGGCTTCGGAGCGCGACGCATTCCGCCGCCCATTCCGCCGCCCATTCCACCTTGACCCTGCGGACGGCCAGCCTGCCCTTCCGGGCGACCGGGACGGCCAGCCGGACGCTCTCCGCCCATTTGCTTCATCGCTTCTGCCATTCCGGCTGGAATGGGACGGCCATCCGGGAGCTTCCCGGATTCGAGCGCCTTGCGCATCGCTTCCGGATCGGCGTTCATCCCCATTCCTTGCGGCGGCCCTGCGGGCTTTTTCGCCGGCTCTTCCGCCACCGCGTCCGTCTGCGCCTTGACCACCGGTTGGATCGGAGCTTTCAACGCTTCGCGAATCCGTTCGCCGGCCGGGGTGAGATAGTGCTTGGTGAAGTAAGCGAGATCCTTCCGATGCGCCTCAGTGACTTTTCCTGCGGCGAGATCGATCTTGAACAACTCTTCGGCAACGGTGTCGACCATCATCAACCGCGCGGTTTCGTCGGCTTCTTCCGGCGAATACTGGCGACCGATCACGTACATTCCACGATTGACTTTGGCACCGTCGATTTCATGCAGGTAATTGTGAAGGCGATGCAGATCGTCTTCCGTAAGTTTCCCCGCCTTGAAGTCGTCAGAAAGTTTCAGGTCGACATCCATGTTCTCTTTTTTGGCGATTTCGATGATCGATTTGGCGATTTCAGCCTTCAGCATCGCATTTTCCGCGATTTCGTATTGCTCGATCTTCTCGTCCAATTCCTTTACAACGCCATATCCCTCGGCATTCATAAAGGGAGCGGTCAAATGACTGACCATCGTCGCATAACTGCGGCGCTTGGCGATCAACGCCTCGCCGGGATTGTTGATGACGTAGAGATAGTAATGCGGGATCTCACCGATCAAAACATCGGGCCAATCATAGCTGGAAAGCGCGACCTGCTTCCACGGAGTGAACTCCAGGCTGCCGTGCGTTCCAAAGTGAAGCAACGCATCGGCGTTGAACCCATGGCGAATCCAAAGATAAGTCGCGATATAAGTATGCGGCGGAGCCATTTTCACGCCGTGCACCAGTGCATTGGAGTCGCTACCCTCGCCCGGAAGCGACTGCGGCAGAAGCACGATATTCCCAAATTGAAGGCGTCCCAGCGCCATATTTCCTTCGGGTGTGCGGAAGTATTTGCCGGGGAACTCACCATAGCGCTCGACCACCGTGTCGTACAGATCGGCAGGCATGCTCTTTTTGATCCATCCCAGATAAGCAGCGGGGGTGATATGCTCCACCCGGGCGCGCTGCATGAAATCTTCCATCGCGCCTTCGGCATAAGTGCCGAACACGGCGGCATGTTCCTGAATTTCCTTATTCAACGCCTCGGCATTCTCCGGCAGCGGACCGGTGGTGAATCCGGCTTTTTCGAGCGAACGCAGCGTATTGAGAATCGAATCCCCAACCTCCAGACCGGAGGCGGTCAACGCGTTCTTGCCGGGGCCCTTGTAATAGATGATCGCGATTTTCTTCTCCGAATTCGGCTTGCGTTTGAGTGCGGTGGTTTTCCGCACTAATTCGGCAAAGCGCTCCAGGCGATCCGGAATCACCCGGAATTCAAGGAGGCCGCGCTTGTTCCGAAAGAGCGCCGAAATCACAAACGGCACCGCCGCGCCGTCGAATTCCGGCATGGTGACGCTCTGGCTCATCATGCCGCCGGTCATGCCGCGCTGATCGCGCAGGAATTCCTCATACGGCTGGCTCGCCTTAATCGGGCAGAAAAGCGGAATGTTGTTCTTTTTCAGAAATTCAATCGCCGCATCGGGATCCTGATACGAAAGACGACCATGGGGCTGGTAGATCACCAGATCCGGCTTCGCTTCCTGAAGCATCGGGAGCAAACGCCCCATGCCGTTGGCGGCGACCACGTTAATCCCTTTTTTCTCAAGCGCGTCGATGACGGTCGGCAGATCGCCGCCGCCGTTGCCGGAAAGCAGGCAGACCGTTGCGCCGTCTGCCTTGTAGCGACCGCTTTTCTTATACCACTCCATATATTCCTGGAATGTCTTGAAGCGTGCGTCTTCGTCAATGTGGAAGAATGCCGACTGCAAAACTTCTTTCGGTTCCTGCGGCTTGGCGGCGCGAATGCGCTTGCCGTCCACTTCGTAGCGAATATAATCGAGCATCCGCTTGAAGTTTTCTTTGCCGCCGTTCCCGAGATACTCGGAAATTTCTCCGCGCTGCGTATCGGTCAGCGTATTCAACGCGGTTTCAGTGCGGGTGGAGGCGGTGACGTAAAGCGGCTTGCGAAGTTTGCTGAGAATCCCCTGCTGGCGCTCGGTGAAATTCAACCCCATGCCGAAGAAAATGACCATATCATAATTTTTCAGCTCGTCGCCGCTCTTCTCTGTCCATTCCACCGGAACGATGTCAATCGCCGGATTCAGCGTCTGATCCATAAGCGGAGCAAGAATGTACTCCGGATAATTGACAAACGCGATCCGGGTCGGCGAACCGTAGCGGAAGTAAACGCCGAAGGCAATCGCCAGTACGGCGACCGCAAGGGCTGCGATCAAGTATTTGGGTGACAGTCTTTTCATCCTCAATTTTCTCCTTCCGGAACGTAAATGACTTCGCCGGATTCCAGGCGGTAGGCGATTCCAACGCGCTGCCCCTTGCCGGTTCCGCTGGTTTGGGTTTTGTCGGCCTTGTAACGGGTGACTTTATTATCTTTTTTAACAATGATTTCCATTTCGGGCGTTCCGGCGTTTTTGACGAACGTCGCGTCTTCCGCGGTCAGGAACTCGGTCATGCGGCTTTGGATCGCGAACGCCACCATAAGCGCCACGGCAAACACCATCGCCACGTCAAACAAATTAACCAGTCCAGTGAGCGGATTGACCTCTTCCGCTTCTCCAAAGTCCTGATAACGATGGCGGCGTTTACTCATGGCCGGCACCTTCGAGCTGGCGATCGAGCACATAGCGCAAATTGGTGATCTCTTCGACATACCAGTGACGCTTGACCGAATAAATGAGGATTCCCACTCCGGCGACCAGACAACCCATGACCGTGGTGGCAAAGGCAATCTGCATATTGTACGCCATCGACTCGATGTTACCCGAGGCAAGTCCGCCAAGCGCCGGCCCCATCGGAATCAGCGTTGCCATCAGACCGAGCATCGGACCGATTTTGGTCATAAATTTCGCACGTTCCAATTCTCGCTCATATCCCTGTTGAACTTCCGAAATACGTTTTTCGCACTCAAGTTCACTCCAGCCAAGGGCGTCAAGTTCGGCCAGATGGCTGCCGAAAATGCTGCCATTATCGAGCGTGACGCTACCGATATTTTTGGTTTTACGGATCAGCTCCAGAAGTTCACTCCGCTTCCGGCGCTGCTGCAACAATACAAGGTAAGTGGAAAAAAATCCGCCGAGGGAAACCAACGACGCGAGCATCGCGGCAAGCAGCAGGACGATCACCGGAAGCAGCAGGCTGTTGGAGATCCAGTTAAGAATTTGAGCGACGTAATTCATTGCACTTTTTTCCTCTTAAACTTGAAACATTTAACATACAGGTAATAAACGATTGCGGACAAAATGACGGGAACGACAAGGCACCCGAGCGCGAGCAACGACTCCCACCCAGTTTCATCCCCGCCTGGAATCAACTGCGCATTCACCGCGACCGGCAGGAAGACGGCACAGAGAATCAGAACCCACTCGACGTGGAGAACCATCAAAATCCGCGCTTCCCGGCCGCGGCGAAACAGTCGGATCAACTCCATGGAAACAATCCCGATGATCGGCAAGCCGACGGCAAGCCAGATTGTGATCGTTCGGAATTCGTAATTCGGAAATGTGTTGAACAGCTGCGTCTGAAGATAAAACACCCCGGCAGGCAGCAACGCCGAAGGAAGAAAAACCGTATATTTCCACGGTCTGACAATCTTCCCCAGGCGTTCAAAGAAAGGAATGCGGCGCAGGAATTGCAGATTTCTTCCAATCCGGCTTTCGCCTCCGGACTCGATTTCATCCAGAAGCGTGAAACCGACCGTCAGCGTAAAAAGCTCCTGAATGATCACCAGCGCACACCAGTTCTCCAGCGCTTCCACGCTGAACAGCGCTCTCTCCAGCGCGACAAGGCTGATGTGTGCAATGCTGTCTTCAAAAACAAAAGGTAATGGAATCAGCAAAGCCGCGACGAGAAATCCCCAACGTCGCGGCAGCAAGGCAAGCCTGCAAAAACTTTGAAAACCCGCCGCGATCAACACGGCGGCAATAAACAGTATCATGAATCAATCTTCGTCTTGGTCAAAATTATTGGTCGCTTCCGTGAAATGCCCGGTCTTCGCCTCAGTGGCACCCGCCAGAAAGCGTTCACTGCTCACATGGCCATCGACCCACGCAATATTGGCCCAGTTATTGTGCCGGAAGTGCAACGTGCCATTGTAATCCATCATGCCGACCCCCTTGGGAACCAGCATCGCTGTTGCCGTGGGAGTTGTTCCCATTGCGCAATCTGCGAACATCACAATGCTGGTGGGACGCTTGATTTTGCCCGGCTGCGTTCTGCCATTGCTGATGGCTCGATCAGTTTCCGGCGCAGCAATTTTAATATCACTGCTGAAGGTCAGGCGATTGTAGCCGTACCCTCCGGCCGAGTCGCTCGCGGCGGGATCAACAATGTTATTGGGGATCCGCCAGGTCGGACAAAGCGTCGTCATGGTGCCTTCTCCAAGGTATGGATGCAGGAATCCGCCTTTGGTCAGGTTGTAAGCAGCTCCGCTCATCGGCTCGCCGGCCAACCCGTAAAACCAAGTGAACGATCCATCTGTGTTCTTGGGGAATTTGATCGGGCTGAGCACGGTGTAATCACCGACATACATGAGGTTGGCGGAAGCCATCTGCTTGAGGTTATTGATGCACGTGCTGCTGCGCGCTCTTTCGCGCGCCTGATTCAACGCCGGCAACAACATAGCGGCCAGAATAGCGATGATGGCAATCACCACCAAGAGTTCAATTAACGTAAATTTCCGATTAAATGCACGCATGGGTTATTTTCCTATTTTTTATTTTCAGATTAATCTGAACTATTATTCATCGTAAAGCCCGAGGAACTTCCACTCGTTTCCTGCGGAACTCCGAGAGAGCACGCAACGATAAGCTCCTTCGTTGCTGGTCTCAATCTTCACAAAATACATTCCCGCTTCCTGGTTGATTCGTTCAACCGTCCAGGCGGAGGAAGTCACGACTCTGCTTTTGCGCATCGTCACAAACTGGCGCGGCAGATCACGATTGGTGACGTCGACACAGCGGGCGGCGAATTCTTTTTGATTGTTCTTCCGGGCAAGCTCCAAAAGCTCCCGAGTGAATACTCTTGCTTCTTCGGCAACGTCCTCTTGCACGCCCACAAAGCTGCCGGATTGCTGCTTCTCCGGCCACAATGTGGCGAAAAGCACACCGGAAACGCTCAAAAGCAAAAGCGACAGGATGATTTTTACTTTCATATTCTTTCCCCTCCTCTTTCCTCTAAAGAAAGTTGTTTAATAAACGCTCGGAGCTTGCTGGGCTCCGGAAAACCATAAATTCAAACTTGAAAACCCGCGCCTTTCTCCGGCGCATACGCCACCTGAATTACTTCTTGTCTTCCGGGAAAGCGGTCAGGGCCGCACTGTGCACACCGGAAATAATTGCCTCACTGCTGTAAGTCACGCGGGTCACGGCATCGACTTTTTTCTTCTGGGCTTCCGCCAGCGTCACCCCGTTCCAACGCTGGAAGAATTTTTGCCGGTCGAGGCGGGCGATGAACGAAGGTGTTTCCTGATGCTTGCCGAGAACCACACCGGCAATTTTCCCGTCCGAAGCAGTTACGACGCCGACCTCGATCGTTCCGGAATAAGCGTCTTTACGCGGATATTTTTCGGCGTCTTCCAGATGAAGCACGCCAAGCTCCTTGCCATCGGCATCGAACAGTCGCCAGGCAAACGGAGTGGCTTCCTGTGCTTTCGCATACTTCGGAAACAGCTTTGCAAGAGCGGGACGGAACGATTCGACACCGCTCACTTCTCCGTTCACGGAACCCGCGCCGGACGCGGTGAATAAAAGAACAATAACTGCTGACAGTGCAAGCATTTGGCGAAACATGAGCAACTCCCCAGAAACTTAGATCAACCTAATTACATTGATTAAAAAAAACAGTCTTTTCCGGACTGACGGCGTATAATATATCCTGAGAAAATCAAATTGCAAGGCCGGAACTTAGCGCAAGCTAATTAATTTCCATTTTCTTTCGTCCTGCTTCGGCGGACGAATGCTCGATCGAAATCGGCCTGCCGAGAAAGCGTGGGGAGCGCTGGAGGCAGATGTCCAGAACCGCCGCCGCGCGAGCTGCGGTTTCGCGTAACGCATTGCGTCGGCGATAGGAACGGTAGCGGACGTCACGTGCGGCGAATCCAATGGCGTCGATTCCATAATGATCGGCAATAAAAATGGCTCGCTTGCAGTGAAATTCCTGTGAAATAACAATATAATTAGAGATGCCGAACACCTGTCTGGCGCGAATCACCGAATCCAGCGTACGAAACCCGGCGTAATCCTCAACGATATCCTCCGACCGCACCCCTTGTTTTTCCAATGCGATACGCATGGCGGTCGGCTCGTCATAATCCTTGCGGCCATTGTCGCCGGAAACGATCAATTTCCGCACCTTTCCCGCATGGTAGAGAGCGGCGGCGGCCTGAATTCGGTAAGTGAAGTAGGTGTTTTCGCCATAACGGGCAACCGGAGCAGTTCCCAGCAGCAACCCGACGTCCCGCGCTTCCAGCGAGGCCACATCATGATAGACCCTGTTCCCGCAACGCTCCACGGCATAATCGGCGAAAAACAGAAAGAGGGCGGCTCCGAATATCGCGGCCGCAGCTCCCAGAAAAGGGAACCAATAGCGCTTCCGGATGCGCGCCAACTGTTCACGGGTCAGCATCGAAATCAAACATTCCCCATTTGGACAAATAGGAAGCCGCGCTCCCGCGCCCGGTCACAGAATGCACGGAGCAGCGAAACCGGAGTCCGCGGACTTTGCCGATAATGATACGCGGGGAAATAAGCGTTGAAATGAAGCGGAGTATCCAATCCCAGCACACCCTCCACCCAATCAAGATAAGCCTCCAGCATTTCCGGAGCATCGTTCCGACCGGGGATCACCAGATTGGTCAACTCCAGATGAGCGCCCGCTTCGTTCTTGAGGATTTCGCATGCGGTCTTGACCGGTTCCAGCAACCCGTTGCACATCGACTGGTAGAAGTCGTCGCTGAATCCTTTCACATCGATATTCGCCGCGTCGATCAGCGGATAGAACTCCCGCGCCGGCCCTGGCTGGATAAAGCCGTTGGAAACCAGCACGGTTTTCAAGCCGGCGTTGCGGGCAAGCGTCGCGATCTCCATCGCGTACTCGATCCAGACAGTCGGCTCGTTGTAGGTGAAGGAAATCGATGCGCAACCATTCATCAGCGCCAGTGAAACCGCCTCATGCGGCGCCAACACCCGCCAATCACCGTGCGCATTGTAGACGCCGTTGGAGAGAGAACTGTTCTGACAGAAACAACAGTCAAAATTACAGCCGAACGTTCCGAGAGAAAACGTCTGGGAACCGGGCAGAAACCGCATCAGCGGCTTTTTCTCGATCGGATCGATCGCCACCGCAGCGGGGCGACCGTACGCAATCGACAACAATTCCCCGCCCTCATTGCAACGGACCTTGCACCAGCCGGTGCCGCCGGGGGAAATCACGCAGTGTCGCGGGCAGAGGGAGCACCCGACTGCGCCATCCGGCATCTGTGTATAATATTTTGCGGGATTGCTCGACATATTCTCCTTGGACATTCTCAACGTATTGAGAAAGTTAATGCCTTTTCTCCGATTTTCAAACCCCTGCCCCACAAAATGCGGAAAAATCCGGCGGTTTTCGGAAACTCGCAATGGATTTTGTTGCTTTTTGAAAAGTACGGGGCTATATTATCCGCCATGAGAAAATGGATGGACATGAGACAGGAAAAGTGCCGAAAATGAAAACATTTGAAGGATTGTTCGCAGAACTGAAAGCCAAAGCCGCCACCGCCGACCCCAACTCCGGCACCGTCCGGGAACTGGAAAAAGGCAAGCATTTCATCGGCAAAAAAGTAATCGAGGAAGCCGGAGAAGTCTGGATGGCCGCCGAATACGAGGGGCGCGAAAAAACCGCCGAAGAGATCTCTCAGCTGCTCTATCATCTTCAGGTGATGATGATCGCAAACGACCTCGAACTCGAAGATGTCTACAAGTACCTTTAACCAACACGTTCAGGATATATTTTCACCATGCTGAAACTGGCGATTCCCAACAAAGGCGCCCTCTCCGAGGACGCAGTACGATTGCTCGGAGAAGCGGGTTACCGCTGCTCGCGCTCCAGCCGTGAACTCGTGGTCAGCGACCGCGAAAACGATATCGATTTTGTTTTCCTGCGCCCGCGCGACATCGCGCTTTACGTCGGCGACGGAGTGCTCGACCTCGGCATCACCGGGCGGGACCTTCAGGCTGACAGCGGTGCGGAAGTGGTGGAGCTGATGCCGCTCGGTTTCGGCCGTTCCCGCTTCTGCTTCGCCGTGCCGAAAGAATCCGGGCTGACCATCGAAAAACTGGGCGGGTTGCGAATCGCGACCTCATACCCGGAGTTGCTGCGTAAAAACCTTGAAGCGCGCGGATTAAAGAGCACGGTCGTCCGACTTGACGGCGCAGTGGAGGTTTCGATCCGTCTTGGCGTCGCCGATGCGATTGCCGACGTGGTGGAGTCCGGCGCGACGCTGACCGAAGCGGGGCTGGTCATCACCGGGGAGCCGATGCTTCTATCCGAAGCGGTTCTGATTGGCCGTTCGCCGGAGCTGGCGAACTGCTGCGAGGTCAAGAAACTCATCGCCCGCCTGCGCGGCATCCTCGTCGCCGGGACTTACGAAATGGTGGAGTACGATATTCCGCGCGCCGCGCTGGAAGCCGCCTGCAAGATCACCCCGGGCATCGCATCGCCCACCATCGCTCCGCTGTCAAACCCTGATTGGGTGGCGGTCAAGGCCATGGTGCTCCGCCGCGAATGCAATCGGATCATGGATGAGCTTTATGACATTGGCGCACGCGGGATCGTCGTAGCCGACATCCGTTCCTGCCGCCTCTAAATTCTTTATATCAAGGAAGAGTGGTTCTGAAAATGAAACAATCGGTTCTGGAACGGGCGCGCGAAGTCTTCGACATCGAAAGTTGCGGCATTACCGCCGTGCGCGACAATCTCGGAGAGTCGTTTGAAACTCTGGTCGAACGCTGCATGGAAACTCTCGCCGCCGGAGGCAAACTGGTGCTGACCGGCGTCGGCAAAAGCGGATATATCGGGAAAAAAATTGCGGCGACGCTCTCCAGCGTCGGTTCTCCTTCCATCTTTATGCACCCGGTCGAAGCACGCCACGGCGACCTCGGCATGCTGCAGAAAAACGATCTCCTGATCGCCCTCTCCTATTCGGGCGAAACGGAGGAGTTGCTGGTGGTGCTTTCTCCGGCCAAACGACTTGGCATCGAGCTGGTGGCGATCACGGCGAGCAAAGGCTCCAGCCTCGGTAAAATGAGCGATCTGGTGGTCGAAATGCCGGTACCGAAAGAAGCCTGCCCCTTCAACCTTGCGCCGACGACAACGACGACCGCACTGCTGGTTCTCGGTGATGCACTGGCGATGGTTTTGCTGGAAGAACACGGATTTACGAAGAACGACTACGGACGCCTTCACCCGGGCGGCGCCATCGGACGAATGGTGACGTTGCGGGCGGGGGACATTATGCGCGGACGCGACCGTTCGGCGATTGTTTCCGCCGACGCGACCGTGCGTGACGCAATCATCCGCATGAGCGGAGCGCGTTGCGGTTCGGCGATTATCGAAGACAAGGATCGCCGCCTGGCGGGGATCTTCACCGACGGCGATTTCCGCCGCTTGGCGGAGAAAGACATGTCGGTGCTGGAGCGCTCGATGGGGGAAGTCATGACGCCGAAACCCGTTGCCGTGCATGCCAGCCAGCTGGCGGTGGAAGTACTGAAGGTATTGGAGAGCCGCCGGGTAGACGACATCGTCGTGCTGGATGACGATGATCTCGTCGCCGGATTCATCGACGTGCAGGATCTGCCGGGCCTGAAATTGATGTAACGGTTCCGACATGGAACACGGAGGTAGCATGAACAAAAGCGGACGCCTGATTCTCGCCCTGCTCCTTGCCGCCGTTCCGCTCGCACTGCGGGCGGACGACCGCGAGGCGACCGACGCCTATCGCCTCGGTCGCGAAGCATATGAGAAAGAAGAGTATCGCGACGCGGCGAAACAATTCGAGGACGCGGAACTTCTGGCCGATTCGCCGGTGGTGAAATCCAACGCGCTCCGCGCCCGGATCTCGTCGCTCCGGATGAGCAAGCTGCCCTATCAGGAGTTTACCGCGATCGAGCAAATGTTGACCGATTATCCGGAATACGCCGATTTTGTCGAACTGGTGAACCGGGAATACGAGCTGGCGAAAATGTACGACGACGGCATCCGCGAACCCTCGTTCTGGCACCTTCGCTGGATTCCGTGGCTGGTCGACAACGACCGGAGCGCCGAAATCTACCAGAAGGCGCTGGAACGCGCCCCATTTGCGGAAACCGCTCCGGCCGCCCGGTTGCGTCTCGCTTTCCTGTTCGACCAAGAGGGGAAGGTCAAGGAGTCGCTTGACGAACTCCGGCGGATTATTCGCGAATACCCCGATGCGCCGGAATGCAAATACGCTTACCTCGCGCTCGGCAACGGATTGTTTGAACTTTCACGGCGCGGGGACGGCGATGCGCGTTACGCTCGCGAGGCATACGATGTGTTCCGTGAATTCCAGAACCGTTACCCGAATGCGACGGAACATGATTTCGTGCGCATCATTCTGGCGCAGAGCCGCGACATCCAGGCGGATCGACTGGTTCAAATTGCGGATTTCTATGAAAAATCCGGGCGCAAAGAGGCCGCGGAGCGGTATCTGGCGCAGATCCTGAAGGAATTCCCCGACACAACGGCGGCGACGGATTCCGAGCGCCGCCTTGTTTCGCTCGACAAGAACTTCATCCCGGACGATTTCCCGGAATTGCCGGAACCGCGCTTCTTGCGCTACCCGGCCTATCAATTGCCGGATGAATCCAGAAAACTGTTGATTATCCCCGGCGTCGGGAACCGGAAATACCTGCAACCGGTCTACGACCTCGGAATCGGCCGGGAGAACGACCCGCCCGCGGCGGGAACTGAAAGCGTGGAGGAAACCCGATGAAATTGAAATTTCTCCCGGCAGCGGCGACGGTATGCGCCGCACTGGCTCTTCTGATCTGCGGCGGCTGCGGCTACCGGATCGGGAACCTGATGCACCCGCAAATCAAAACCGTGGCGATCGCCCCGGTGCAGAACGAAACGGTGGAGCTGAACCTGACCGGTTACGTCCGCAATATTCTTTGCGAACGCTTTATGACCGACGGTTCGCTGAAGCTGGTGGATGAATCCAAAGCGGACTGCATTGTTTACGCCCGAATCGTCGATGCCAGTTTCTCTGAAGTATCTTGGGCAAAAAACGACAAGGATCAAAAGGACATTTTCGTTCCGAACGAATGGAAAGCAAAGCTCACCATCGAGTATTCGGTCGTGATTCCGGGCAATGCGGAACCGCTTGTCCGCGCCAAAACCGTACAAGGCTCCGCGAATTTCGACACCGGGCCGGACCCGATGTCCGGACGGTTGAACGGCGTCCGGCAAGCGGCATACGCCGCGGCGGGCTTGATTGTCGCCTCGTTTACGGAAGGCTGGTGATCTCCGCGCCGCAAGGCGCAATTGGAGGGCACGACATTAAACATGCAAATCAGTTACGTCAAAAAAGGTCAGGCGCTGTTCATCCTTTCCTTCGCAGCCTTGATTGCCTGTGGAACGCTTCTTCTGAAGCTGCCGGTGGCTCACGAAACCCCGCTCAGCTGGTCGGATGCGTGGTTCATGGCCACCAGCTCGGTCTGCGTAACGGGGTTGACCACGGTACCGGTGGGAGAATTCACTCCGTTCGGGCAAATCGTTATTCTGCTGTTGATCCAGCTTGGCGGAATCGGGATCATGACGTTATCTGCCTCGATTCTTCTGCTGCTCGGGCGTGGCTTGTCGTTCAGCAATACGCTTCTGATTTCAAATCTTTCGGATAATTTTTCCCTGGCGAAAACTGAGGGGTTAACCCGCACGATCATTCAGTATGTCCTGGTGAGCGAAGCAGTCGGTTTTTGCCTGTTGCTCCCCGGCTTCATTGAAAAGCATCCGATATTCGACGCCATCTGGTACTCGTTTTTTCATGCCATTTCAGCATTCTGCAATGCCGGGATGTCGCCATTTCCGGACAGCCTGATCAGCCAAAGCCGCTGGATACAGGCGGTAATGGCCGGATTGATCGTGTTCGGCGGATTGGGTGTTTATGTGATCTATGACTTACGCATGGCATTCCACAACCGGAATTATCGGCTGCGTGTGCATTCCCGCCTGGTTTTGAGCTGGACGTTGGGATTGATTCTCGCCGGGGCGGGGCTGCTTTGGGTAACCAGCCAGATCGGCACACATCCGCTCGGCTGGTTCGACGCATTTTTTCAGTCGATTACAGCTCGAACGGCCGGATTCAGTACGGTGAACATCGAAACGCTGCCGGGAACCAGCCTGACGCTGTTGATCATCCTGATGTTGATTGGAGGCGCTCCCGGCTCGACGGCGGGGGGGATGAAAATCAGTACGGTTGCCTTGGTCGTGCTGTCGATCCTCGGAACGTTCAAGGGACGTCAGGAAGTGCATATGTTCAAGCGGACGATTCCGATTGCGAACGTGTTGCGCGCCTATGCGATCATTGTAACCTTTATTCTGCTGCTGTGCGGCGGTGCGGTGTTCCTGAATTTGCTGACGCCGCATAAATTTGAAATCACAAGCTGTTTTTTTGAATCCGCCTCCGCGCTCAGCACAACAGGGCTGACGACCGGAGCGACGGCAAGTTTGACGACGCCCGGCAAGATTTATCTGGTATTCTATATGTTCATCGGCCGACTCGGGCCGTTCACATTCATGCTTTTCCTGCTCAGCCGCGAACGAAAGTGGCGGTTGCGTTATCCGGAAGAGCGCATCATCATCAGTTAGGGGGCGAACAAAGAATATGGCAAGAAATCATTATGCGGTACTCGGTCTTGGCTCCTTCGGCACCAAGCTCGCTCCAGCGTTGACCCGGGCGGGAAACACCGTTCTGGCAGTTGACCGCGATTCGCAGCGGATCGACGACATTCGCGACAAGGTGACCGAGGCGATCGTCGCAGACGTCAGCAACGAGGAAGTGATCCGGGAGCTGGATATCCGTAAATTCGATGCGGTGATTCTCGGATTAAGCTCCAACTTCGAGGATCAGGTTCTGGCGCTGACGCTGCTGAAGCAAGAAGGGGTGCGTAAGGTCATCGCCAAGGCGAATTCGACAATTCAGGAGCGGATTCTTTTCCGCCTCGGCGCCGACGAGATCATCCAGCCGGAACAGGACGTGGCCGAGCGCCTCGCCCGGCGGCTGACGATGGACAATATCACCGACCTGTTTGAATTCAAGGGGTCGGCGATCGCGGAAGTCACAGTGCCGGAACACTTGGCGGGGCAATCCCTGCGCCAGCTCGATTTACGGAACCGGTTCAACGTAACCGTGTTGCTGCTGCGCAAACCGGGCGGGACAACAGAAACGGTCATGGCGCCGGACACATTGCTGGAAATCGGCGACGAACTGACCGTCTTCGGCAGCCAGAAATCAATCACGGAATTATTCAAGGGGAAGTAATCATGGCCGAATGTATTTTTTGTAAAATCATCAAGGGGGAAATCCCGTCCTGTAAAATTTATGAAGACGATCAGGTGTATGCGTTTCTCGACATCGGCCCGATCAATTTCGGCCACGCGCTGGTGATTCCGAAAGAACACCACGAATCCTCTGCCACGATTCCGGAGGAGACGGCGGGGCGGATGTTCCGCATCGGTTCCCGGATCGGCGTGGCTCAGAAACGCGAACTCGACTACGAAGCGTTCAACCTCCATCTGGCCGACGGCACGGCGGCAGGGCAAGTGGTAATGCACGCCCACCTTCATGTCATTCCGCGCGGGGTGGAAGACGGCTTTCACTGGAACTGGCGGCAACTTCGCTACGCGGAAAACGAAGCGACGGAATACGCAGAGAAACTCGCCCGCCGCATCGTAACGGCAACAAAGAATTCCTGACCCCAAAAGGAGCAAAGTCATGAAACCATTGCGTCTTGCCGTCGCGACGGCGGTGCTGCTCACCTTGTTGCCGTTTATGGCGAAAGCCGACCAGCTCGACACGATGCTGAGTCGGCTCGATCGGCTTGAACGGATGTTCTGGAAAGCGCTGCCGATGCGTTCCGACACGGATTATCACAAAGAAACGACCCAGCTCCTTTCCGACACGGTCACTTCCGCACGGGAGATTCAAACCATCGCCGCCCGGGCGGGAAGTTCGCAGCCGAACCTGACGGCGGAGATGCACAAAATCCGCATGATTTTCGACAACACGGAACCGTTTGCCGCCGAAAACTACCGCTTCAACTTCCAATTCACCTCGCTGCGCGATTACGAAAAACAGTTCTATCGGGATAATCCGGCGCTGCGGAAGAAAAAAGAGAAGCCGACCATGGCCAACATCAACCTTGCCGATTACGAGCGCTGGCTCGACGAAATCGTTGCCGACAACGGCAAACGGGTGCGTCGACTCGGCGGCAAAAGCGGAACCGGAGCCGGAGCGAAAACCGACGAACGGATGAAGGCGCAGACCATCAGCTTCTTTCAGGCGGTCTCGAAAATCCGCCTGACACTGGCTCGTTACCGGCAAGACAGAAACATTGAATTTCCGGAGTAACCCGGCAGGATCGCACAATTGAAATCGACAAGACAAAGCGACGGCCGGCTGAAACTCCTGCGCCGTACCATCAAATATTATTATTGGAAAGTGATCCGCAACAACGGATCGCCGGAGTACATCGCCCGCGGAGCGGCACTGGGAGTTTTCATCAGCTTCTTCGTCCCGATCGGGCTTCAAATTGTCGCGGCAGTGCCGCTGGCGTTCCTGTTCCGGGCGGCCAGAATTCCGACGATCGTACTGACGTTTGTCAGCAATTACGCAACGGTGCTGGTTTTTTATCCGGTGCAGTGCTATCTTGGCAGTTATCTTATTTTCAACCCGATCCATTGGGGCGAGCTGTCGGAGAAGCTGGATTCGTTGCTGGCGGAGCGCACGCTGGAGTCTTTTTATTCTCTGGGCGCCCCGCTGATCGTATCCTTTTTCGCCGGAGGAATTCTGCTCGGCGTCATCACGGCACTACCGACTTACTGGGGGACACTCCGTCTGGTCATCCGCTATCGGCGGCGGCGGGAGAAAAAACGTCTTGAAAAAGAAGCAGTAACAAAGTTGTAAAAATATCCGGTAACGTTTATATTAAGAAGATTCTCCAAGAAATGGGGAAAATGGAAGGAATATCATGACACTGACAAAATATGGCATCCGGGAATGGGGCACGGCTCTTCTGGTCACACTTGCAATTCTGGCCGGCTGTGTCTGGCTTTGCCGCGCCGGTTATCCGGGCTGGGCGAGCGGCGTCGGCATTGCCGCGATCGTGCTGTTTCTGGCGCTCGCCGCTTTTTTCCGAAATCCACGCCGCCGGATCCCGGCCGACCCCATGCTGCTGATCAGTCCGGCTGACGGCGTTGTCCGCGACATCGGAGAGGTGGACGACTTCAACTTTCCGCCGTTTGAGGGCCGCGCACTCCGTATCGGCGTCTTTCTTTCGGTGTTGAATGTCCACGTCAACCGCGCTCCGGCGGCGCTGAATGTGGAGAGTAAGTTCTACCGCGAAGGAGAGTTCCTCGATGCCCGCCACCCCGAGTGTGCCGTACGCAATGAAGCCATGACCATCGCCGGAACCGCAACGACAGGAGAACTCCGGTTCCCGATGGCGATCCGCCAGATATCCGGCAAGCTCGCCCGGAAAATCGTCTGTCCGGTCAATCCGGGACGCAAACTGGAACGCGGCGAAATCTACGGAATGATCAAATTTGGCTCCCGCACCGAACTTTACCTCCCGGTCGACGGATTCGATATCAAAGTCAAAATCGGCGACAAGGTGCGCGGCGGAACAACCGTCATGGCCGTCGCCAAGCAGCAAGAGGCGGTAAAATGAAAGGCCGATTCCGGGATCTGCTCAAAACCAACCGCTGGTTGAAATACGTGCCGAACTCGCTGACGCTCTGCAACTCGCTTTGCGGATTTCTCGCAATTCTGATTGCGTTGCGCGCTTATGAGATGGAGACGCCGCAGGAATCCATCACCGTGTTCTTCATCGGTACGATCATCATCTGTTGCGCGATGATTTTCGACTCGCTGGACGGCTTTGCCGCGCGCATTTTCAACGCGGCCAGCATGCACGGCATTCAAATGGACTCCCTGGCCGACATGGTTACGTTCGGCGTGGCTCCGGCGACGCTGGTCGCAGTGATGACCCACACGTTCCGCAACCACATCGGGCGCCCCGAAGAGGTGCTGATCTATCTGCTCTGTTCGGTCTATGTCGGTTGCGCCGCATTGCGGCTGGCGACCTACAACGTCCACGCGATTCTGGAGAAGAAATCGAGCGATAAATTTACCGGGCTCCCCTCCCCCGGAGCCGCGGCCGGAATTTGCGTCGCCGTAGCTTTCGCGTGGGATTCCAACATCAATCTGGCGAAGTACGCGGTCGTCCTGCCTGCTTATGCGGCATGCCTCGGCTTACTGATGGTCAGCCCGATTCCGTACACTCATGTAGGGAAATGGATCGGTTCGGTCCGACGGAACCGGAAGCGGATGCTGCTTTTGCTGATTATAATTCTGGCGGCAATTTTCTTCCGGATTCCGGGAATTGCGGCAATTGTCACCCTTTACATCTTCACCGGACCGGTGTTTGCATTCTTCCGCCTTTTCCTGCGCAAAGGAAATCGCGGGGAGACGCGCCCGAATAAAACGGTGTAACTTCAGGAGAATCGCATGATGCGTTATTTCATCACCGGAGGAGCCGGATTCATCGGAGGGCACCTCACCGAAGCGTTACTGGCCGCCGGGCATGAAGTCACGGTCATCGACAACTATTCGACCGGGTCGCCGGAGAATCTCGCCAATGTAGCCACTCATCCCCGGTTGACGATCATCGAAGCGGACATTCTGGACGCAACGGAAACGCTGGAGCGTGAAATCTCCACTTGCGACGTCGTCTTTCATCTTGCGGCCGCTGTCGGCGTAGAGCTGGTGGTGAAAGATCCTGTCCGCACGATCATCACCAACGTGCACGGTACCGAGAACGTCCTCAGACACGCGGCAAAGTATCAGCGCCGGGTGATTGTCGCTTCCACCAGTGAAGTGTACGGAAAATCCACTCATCAGGAATTTTCCGAAACCGACGATCTGCTGATCGGGCCGCCGTCGCATTCGCGCTGGTCCTACGCCTGTAGCAAACTGCTGGACGAATTCTACGTCATGGCCTTTCATGGTTCCGTGGGTTTGCCGGGAACGGTGGTACGCTTTTTCAATACCGTCGGCCCGCGCCAGACGGGAATGTATGGGATGGTGGTTCCACGCTTTGTGGGGCGGGCGATCAAAAACGAACCGATTCAGGTTTACGGCGACGGCAAGCAGTCCCGTTGCTTCTGCCATGTGGCGGACGTGGTGCGCGCACTGATGATGATCGTCGACCGCCCGGAATCACACGGAAACATCTACAACATCGGTAGCCGCCATCTGGTCACGATCGAAGAGCTGGCAAGACTGGTCATCGAACGAACAGGCAGCCGCTCTTCCATCGAATTGATTCCCTACGAACAGGCCTACGCTGCGGGGTTTGAAGATATGCGCCGCCGCATGCCGGACACCACGGCGATCCACGCCCTAACCGGCTGGAAACCGGAGCGGACGCTCGACGAAATCATCGACGACGTCAGCGCCAGCCTCCGCCAGCCCGGAATTTAATGGATACGTTGGCGCATGGAGTCATTGGAGGGCTGTTCTTCAGCCGCTCCGGAGTTTCCGCGGCGCGCCACCCGACCAATCGACCATTCAGGAAGGAGTGGACATTCTGGGCGGCGACAGGATTCGGAGTGATGCCGGATCTGTCGAGTTTCGGGATTCATTTTCTGCAAATGCTGATTTCCGGTGAACTTTGGACAATGCTCCGGCTGATGCTTTCCGGCGACGTGATGGCAGCGGCTCCCCCCATGGAAACGCTGCCGGCGTTGGTGATCTGGAACTACCATTTCATGCACAGCTTGGTGATCGCACTGGCAGCCGGAATCTTGATTCGATGTTTCTGGAAACGCGGATTTTTGCCTTATCTAGCATGGCCGGTACACATCCTTTGCGACATTCCGGTTCACTCAAAGAGCTATTTTTCAACGCAAATCCTCTGGCCGCTGTCGGATTGGAGTTTTGACGGCTGGAGCTTTGGACGAAACCTCTGGATCGTCGCGACTTATTGGGGAATCCTGATCGCAGTACTTCTCTGGCGTATCCGCGCCGTCCGAAAAACCACTCCACAACCGGAAACCTGATCCCGTCCCCCCTGAAACCAGCGAAGAAAAGCACGATTCCTTTCACAGTTTTCGCAATCCTCATCTTGCATTTTCCAAAATCGGCATTATAGTAAAAAGAGTTTAAAGTCGGGATATAGCGCAGTCTGGTCTAGCGCGTTTGACTGGGGGTCAAAAGGTCGAGAGTTCGAATCTCTCTATCCCGACCATTTTTTTTGTTTTAATCCGCTTCGGCTTTCGGTCGAGGCGGTTTTTCTTTTGACGCAAATCCCGTTGAACACCAAGGTTTTGCATATTTTACTTCCGAACGCGATTCTGCCGGAGAATTTCACATTTTCGCCGTTCCGGACACCCTCCGGGACCATTTTGGGCCAATTCTCCGAGGGGGAAAAGTCGGCGGCTTTTGGCCTGTCAAAATTATCGGTAGATGCTCGTCATAAATTACTTACAAACAATTTTCCAGACAAAAGGTCGTGGTCGAGTTCATATTCTCATTATTTGTTCCAGCGAAAGTCCAATCCTCTATCTTTCTAATTTTTCAGCAGAGCATTTTCCGGCCTTTTTCGACGATTTTCAAAAGTCCGAGTTCGTTAGAACGGGAACTGGATACCATTAGGGTTTCAAATCGCGCCTTTATAAAGAGTCGCGACAAATCCACTGGCTCAAAAATCAAACAAATCCGGCATGTCTGCCAACGCTTCTTTCCGCAATTCCGCTTTCGTCTTCTTCGGAATCTTTGCCGATACCGAGGTTTTGGTCTTCGGCTTCCATTGAAAAAGACGATTCAGTTCGGCTTCCATCTGTCGCAATTGACGCTGTGCCATTTCAGCGTCGCGGTCAAACTCGAATTTGATTTCTTTCTCAACCTGTTTCTTTTTCGAAGCCGTCCATTTGGCAAAGCCCCAGAGTGGAGTCCGTTTTCTTGCATGAAGTTCGGAACGTTTTTCCTGAATGCTCCATTCAACATCAAGAATCATATCGTCAATTTCCGAACAGCCAAGTTCCGTTTTACCGGACTCCAATTCTATTCCGGCGCGAATGGCGCGCAGACGATCCAGATTCTCATTCTGATAGGCATCTTGAATATCATTCCAGAGACGCTGTGTTTTCGCATCGTGCGCCCCGATTTTATCCGGGTGGTAACGCAGACAGAGTTCCCGGTACAAACGCTTCAATTCGCCGGTTTCCAACTCACCAATAACGGATAAACGGACATACAGTACAATTTCCCATTTTACAGCCCTTTCGATTGATTTCCTGATCATAAAAACCACACATCAATATATCATGATATTGTGATATGTCAAACACATTTATAACTATTTGCAAAAACATTTCTCGAAATGTACTAGCCAAGACGAGAAATGAGCTCCCGCATTTTCATTAATGGTCGCAGGTATTGACACCGGTTTTCAGAGTTCCGGTCAGAAACTCCTTAACCAACTGTTCCGGATCATCGCCCATTGCACCGGTGACAACGGCGATTTCCCGTTCACAAAACAAATCCTTCGCTCTCTGCCCCATGCCTCCGGCGATGATCTGCGTGACGCCCTTTTCAGCCAACCACTTCGGGAGAAGTCCCGGTTCGTGCGGCGGCGGAGTAACCAACGTTTTTCCCGTGATGTTTTTTCCATTGGCGTCAACGTCGATCAGAGCAAATTGTTCGCAGTGGCCGAAGTGCATGCACAGTTTCCCTGCGGCAAGTGGAATTGCGATTTTCATAATTTTCCTTTCCGGATCAAATGATCCATTGTTGTAAGTTTTTTCAATCACAATAAAATGGTTCGATATATTTTCGTCCATATCTTCTCTATATTTTCCGTCACATCAGAATGCGCGTAATCAATTGCCGTTTTTCCGTTGCACATGGCTTTGGTAAAGATACCGTCATAAGGAATCCTTCCGACCATAAGAGCTCCGAAAGAAACGGCGTTTGTTTCGATCCTGACGGTTGCTTCAGCATTCAGATTCCATTTGTTGACACAAACCATCGCCGGAATTTCAAAATGTCGGGCAAGTTTCAGCACCCGCTCCAGATCATGTTCCCCGGACACGGTCGGTTCGGTTACTGCCAATATCGCAGACGCACCGCCGACCGAAGCGATCACCGGACAACCAATTCCCGGAGGTCCGTCAACCAAAATCAATTCCGTACCCTGCCGCTTGGCAAGTTCTTTGGCCGACTTGCGCACCTGTGATACCAGTTTTCCGGAGTTTTCCGCGCCGGGATAAAGTTTTGCATGAATCATGGAGCCGTAAAGTGTTTCCGATTCATACCATTCGCCGCAAATGCGTTCCTGAAAAGTTATCGCGTTTTCCGGACAGTTATTCACGCATACCTTGCATCCTTCACAGGAATACGGAATAATTTGCGCAATGTTGTTTTTCATGTTGATCGCGTGAAAGCGGCACAAATCCCTGCAAATCCAGCACCCATTGCAACGACCTGATTCAATTACAGCCTCATGACCGCTGGAAAACAAATGTGTTTCCTTGATCTCCGGATGGAGCAACAAGTGCAAATCCGCCGCGTCCACATCGCAATCCGCCAATACAGAACGCCCCGCAAGCGCGGCGAACGACGCGGTCAGACTGGTTTTCCCGGTACCGCCTTTGCCGCTGATTATGACCAACTCTTTCATTTCACCGGCTCCGATCCCGAAATTTTTTCAATCGTTTTAAGGACTTGTTCAAATTCCGTTCTCAGTTCCGGAACGGCTTTCAAAAGAGAAACTCCGCGAGAATACGCTTCCGCAATCTCCCGCCGATTCGGGATTTCAAGCAACACCGGTATTCCTTTAGTATAACAGTACGCTTGCACCGATTCATCACCGTTGTCGGAACGATTGATGACAACTCCGAGCGGAAGTTTCAACAGGCGCAAAGTATCGACCGCCAAGCCCAAGTCATGCAACCCGAACGGAGTCGGTTCCGTAACCAATACGACAAAGTCCGAATCCCGAACCGCCGCAGCCATCGGACAGGCGGTTCCCGGCGGACAGTCCGTTATGACAATTCCGGAACTTTCCATGGAATGCTCCTTGACCGCACGGATTAAAGGCGGTGACATACTTTGTCCGATAGACAAACGCCCTTCAATCAAGCTCAGTGTGTTTGTCGAACCGATTCCGATTTCACCAATCCGAGATGCTTCCTCTCTTAATGCGCCCCTGGGACAGACCCGGACGCATCCGCCGCAGCCATGGCACAAATCCTGAAACAGCAGAATCTTTTTTCCAAGAAGTGCAATGGCATTGAACTGACAGACTTCAAGGCAACGTCCGCATCCGTTGCAAAGTTCTTCCTCTACCCGAGGTTTCAGAACAGTCACCGGTTCTTCCGTGGCTTTTGCTGTAAGAAACAGATGACAATTCGGCTGTTCCACATCACAATCAAGTAATAACGTTCCGGCTCCTGCTGCATCCGCCAATGCTAGCGCGACGGTGGTTTTTCCGGTACCGCCTTTCCCGGATGCCACAGCTATTTTTATTTTTCTCCTCATGCCATCCAATGACCTTCCACGTCGGCATTTTCCGCTTCGGCCAATTTACCTGCAATGAAAAGCGCCACAGCATCCCGTCCCGTTTTTGCATTTGTGTTAAACACCCGGATGTTGGCGGTTGTCAGTACCTTAAATGCCTTGGGCCCGCAATGTCCGGTAATCACCGCTTCCACGCCGGCAGCGGCAACAGTGGCTGCGGCTTGAATTCCGGCTCCTTGCGGAGCATTTAGATTTTGCGTATTCGGAACAATCACGGCCTCTCTGGTTTCGGTATCCAATACAATGAAATTCTCTGCTCTTCCGAAACGCGGATCCAATCCCGCCTCAAGACTATCTCCCTGACTTGTCAATGCAATCTTCATTTGTTTTTTCTCCTTGGTGTTGGCAACATTTTCTATGCTGGATGCAACATCCCGGCATAATGTAATTCTCCGGAAAACGTTCCGATTGATTCAACGCTGCGGCTGCCACTGCTTTCCAGTCTCCGGAAACAAAAGGAATGACACGGATGCCGAATTCTTCCAGTTCTTCCCGTGTTTCGTTGCAAAGTGCGCCGCAGATCAACAGACGAATACCGTTCTTGCACAAAAATGCGATTTTTTCCGACTCGTTCTCCGGCAATCTGTTTTGCGCGATCACGGAGCAAGCGCCATTACGGCAGATCCGTATCGTCCACAGATGTTCCGCCGTTTCAAACACCGGGGAAATCCGTCCGATTTCGGGGATTATGGTCACTGCCAGTTTCATTTGCGCTTATTCGCCTTTCTCTTTGCTGAAAAGTGAACAAGCAATTACCGTGCCAAAGCACTAACCTGCGCAAGTTGAGCTTGCTTCAATGGAATTACTTTCATTAAACAGGGGCGTTAATGCTGAGGCCGTTGCTTCCCTGCAACGCCACATTGTACGGCGGATCGACGAGATACAAATCGGCTTTGTCCTCGCTCATCAGTTTGGCCGTGTCGTTGACATTCGTCGAATCGCCGCACATCAAAAGATGGTCGCCAAGCCGGTAGACTTCGCCGCGTTTGCTGGCCGCCTCTTCCGGCACATCCGGCACGGCGTCCGGCTCGGTCTCTCCATCGGAGATCGTGTCATCCGCATTGCCATTGAGTAGGCGATCCAGCTCCTCCGTGTCGAATCCCAGAAGCGACAGATCGAAATTGGCCTCCTGCAATTCCTTGATTTCCAAAGGCAGCAGGTCATAATTCCATTCGGCGATTTCGCCGGTCTTGTTGTCGGCGATGCGGAACGCCTGAACCTGTTCCGGCGTAAGGTCGGACGCTACCACTACCGGGACTTCCGCCAAACCAAGTTTCCTGGCGGCAAGCATCCGGGTATGGCCGGCAATGATGACCTTGTCCTTGTCAACGATAATCGGATTTTTGAATCCGAATTCCTTGATGCTGGCCGCGACCGCGTCCACCGCGCCCTCGTTGAAGCGCGGATTTTTCTCATAGGGGTGAACCTCCGAGATTTTCATGTTGATGATTTGCATACGATTCCTTTCATTGGGTTGTGATAAAGAGACGGTTTCCCAAAATCTGTCTCAGAAAAAGAGATAGATTCTCATTTGATTTGCGAAACGCCATTGTTATCGCGCAAATCTCAAATCCAATTTGATTTTTGCACAAGACGGTGCTATAGTATTTTCATAACGCAGGAGATTGAACATGATACAAAGAAAAATCACACCATACTTGCAAGATATGGCTCGTTACTTTCCGGTGGTAACCATCCTTGGACCGAGACAGTCAGGAAAAACGACACTGGCAAAACAGATATTTCCCAATCACGTCTATGTGAATTTGGAAAATAAGACCGCGCGTGATATTGCAATGAGTGATCCTAACGCATTCTTTGATCTGTACAAGCCACCGGTAATCATTGATGAAGTTCAGCGTGTCCCTGAATTGCTGAGTACAATTCAGGTTCTTGCGGATGCATCCAAAGAAAAAGGACGTTTTATTCTGACTGGTTCGCACCAGCCCAAACTTCATGCCGGAATTGCCCAATCTCTTGCCGGACGAACTGGAATACTCAAGCTTCTGCCGCTTTCCATTGAGGAACTCACCAATGCAGGAATATCCATGTCACGGGATGAATATATCTTCAACGGCTTCATGCCACGTCTGTATGACGAGAAGATTCCGCCGACCATGCTCTATCCTGCATACTACGCCACCTATGTGGAACGGGATGTTCGTCAATTGATAAAAGTTTCCGACCAGCATGCTTTTGAAACATTTCTCAAATTGCTGGCCGGGCGTGTCGGACAGGTGGTCAATCTTGCTGATCTCTCCGGCGACATTGGCGTGTCCTCCACTACACTCAGTTCATGGCTGTCTGTGCTGGAAGCCAGTTATATTGTGTTCCGGCTGCCATGTTATTTCAAAAACTTTGGCAAACGTCTGGTCAAGGCTCCGAAGATTTTCTTCACCGAAGTAGGTCTGGCCGCATCGCTGCTTGGCATTGAAAATGTGTCGCAGGTAGCTCGCGATCCCTTGCTCGGAGGTCTGTTTGAAAACATGGTTGTCGTCGAAGCGTTGAAAGCCAGATACAATGCAGGCAAGCAGCTGCCGGAACTCTATTACTTCCGGGTACAGGGAAGGAACGAGGTAGACCTTATCATAGACAGCAACCGCCAGCTGATTCCTGTGGAAATCAAGGCCGGGATGACCTTCGATCCATCCTTTGCCAATGATCTTCGCGCATTCATGGAATTCGCAAAAGACACCGCCAACCCAACCGTCCTCTACTCTGGGGATACAGCCACAACGATTCGCGGTGTGAAATTCGACAGTTTCACAAATACGAGCAAACTTTTTGAAGATCATATTGGGTGAACGCCCACAACCGCGCCGGAAAGCCCCGTCACCGCGTTTTGCGCTCGCGTTCCTGCGCTGATGTGGATTTTGCGCCTGTGTGCGGTGGCGGTCGGCAGGAATGCATCTGTGGGCGTGACGGCATTGCCGAACGCTAACTGTTGAGCGCAACGACTGTGTTACATGCATCCGTTACGCGCCGTCGTCGCACCGGCGCAAGGCTGTCTGCCAACAGACATCCGGCGGTGTCCGAAGAGGCCGAAAATGCCGTCCTAAAGCCATGAAAAACAGGCCGAAAAACAGCGATAAATCATCGGCCGGGAGCTGTCCGCTTTTTGAAAAATTGATGTTGATAATCAGCAACTTGCGCAAAAGCGGACAAGGTGAGAAACTCTGCTTAATAGCCGGAGTCCTTCCGCCGCCCTCAGTATCAACGACTTAAGGGGGGAACCA
>JBEBTY010000041.1:0-25022 GCA_040393525.1 Victivallis vadensis
TTCCCTCTCATCCGCTCCGCGGCGCATACCGCGCTTAAGTGACCTAAGGATATTGTTCGTAGAGGGAAAGAGAGAGAAGTGGCGTATACCGCGCTATTGTGGGCAGACGATGTTGTTTAGAGGGGAAGCGAGAGAAGCGGCGCATACCGCGCTTAAGTGACCTAAGGATATTTTGTGGGAGTGGGAGAGGGAGAGGCGCATACGCGCTTAGGCGACCTAAGGATATTGTTTAGCGGAAAGCGGCGCATGTTGCGTTTAGGTGGGCGTGAAGATATCGTGCGTGGTGGGATCGGAGGCGTAAAAAAACGGAAGGGAACGAGTGGGACGCTGCATTTTTTTCATTTTTTTTTCATTCCCGCAGTTGAAAATTACGTGGAACATGACATATTGTTACATAGCAAAACGGAGAAATCATCTTGAGCAATCAACAGCACAATCTCGTGAAGGGTTGGCGATGGCAGTGGCGAAAGCCCGCTATGGCCAGTTTTGTTGTGCTTTGAGCCGGTGGATTGTCGAATCAGGAATTCTGAAGTCCGGCGTTTTGTAAAATAGCAGTCATCCTGGATAATAGCGGGTCTGAACCAAATTGGGTTGAGATCCGTTTTTTGTTGTCAAAATTTCAGTAAGATTCTACATAAAAAAGAAAAGAGAGAGAAAATCATGCAAACCTTTGAAGAATTCAAGGAGCTGTCCAAAGGAGCGAATCTCGTTCCGGTGGTGCGAAAATTGATCGCCGACCTCGAAACGCCGGTTTCAGTTCTGGCGCGTCTGGCAGACGATGAAAACGTCTTCCTGCTTGAGAGCGTCGAAGCGGGTGAACGCTTCGGTCGCTACTCCTTCCTCGGCCTGAATCCACACAGCGTATTCACTGTCGAAGACGGCAAAGCCTACCTCGCCGACAAAAACGGCAAACGCGAACTCGACGCGCCCGATGGGCCGTTCATGGCGCTTCGCGGACTGATGGCGGGAATCAAACCGGCCACGGTTCCGGAGCTTCCGCCGCTCTTCGGCGGCGCAGTCGGCTATCTCGGTTACGAAACCGTGCGCGAATTTGAAGCGCTCCCCGAGCCCAAACCGGGTCTTCAGGGTCCCTCCACCCAAATGCTGATCACCGACGAAATGATCATTTTCGACAACATCAAGCACACCATGATGCTGAGCGTCTGCGTCCGTCCGGAAGAATTCACCACATTGCGTGAAGCCTACCATTTCGCATGCAAGCGGCTCGAAGCAATCGCGGCACGCCTTCGCAAGCCCCCCGTCCTGCCCGAAATCGGCGCAGCACAAGCTCCCGTTCTCAGCTCCAACTGCGACCGCGACACCTATATGCGGATGGTTGACAAAGCACGTGAATACATCTACAACGGTGACGTCATTCAGGTCGTGCTTTCGCAAAAATTCACTGCCGAAAACGAAATCCCACCGCTTCAGCTCTACCGCGCGTTGCGGCTGGTGAATCCTTCGCCATACACATTCTTCTTCAAACTCGGCCAGCGCATTCTGATCAGTTCGTCACCCGAAACACTCTGCAAACTCATCAACGGGAACGCCATGCTCCGCCCGATCGCCGGAACCCGCAAACGCGGCAAAACCAACGCCGATGACATGGCGCTCGCCGACGAACTTCTCCGCGACGAAAAAGAACGCGCTGAACACCTGATGCTGGTCGATCTCGCCCGCAACGATCTCGGTCGAGTCGCACTCTCCGGCAGTGTTCAGGTCAAAGATTTCATGACAGTCGAACGTTACTCGCACGTCATGCACCTGGTCACCACCGTCGAGGCGCTGCTGAAAGGGAATTGCGACGCATTCGACATGGTTCGCTCGGCCTTCCCCGCCGGAACCCTCTCCGGTGCGCCTAAAATTCGCGCGATGGAGATTATTCACGAGCTCGAACCGACTCCACGCGGCATGTATGGCGGCGCGGCGGGCTATTTCAGTTACACCGGCAACATGGATCTGGCCATCACCATCCGCACCATCATTTTGGACGGGAAAAAGATGGAGATTCAGGCCGGAGCCGGAATCGTTTACGACTCCGACCCCGCGACCGAATACGAAGAAACCTGTAACAAGGCGGCCGCCATGCTGAAATCGATCCGGCTCGCCGCATCCAACCTTGAACTGTGAGAGGTGCGCTATGATTTTAATGATTGACAATTTCGATTCGTTTACCTACAATCTCGTCCAGTACCTCCAACAGCTCGGACAGGAGGTCGAGGTGCGCCGCAACAACGCGATCACGGTAGACGAAGCCGTCGCAATGCGCCCCGAGGCGATCGTGCTCTCTCCTGGGCCGGGTCGCCCGGCTTCCGCCGGAATCATGCCGGAACTGGTCAAGCGCGCGGTCGCCGAAGGAATTCCGCTGCTCGGCGTCTGCCTCGGCCATCAGGCCATCGGCGAAGCATTCGGCATGACACTCGGCAACGCCGCACAGATCATGCACGGAAAAGTATCCGAGATCACCCATGACGGACAAGGCGTGTTCGCCGGGTTGCCGGCTACGATAAAAGTGGTTCGTTACCACTCGCTTGCACTCTCCGAAGACTCATTGCCGGAAGAGTTGCTTGTCACCTCCCGCAGTGAAGATGGCGAAGTCATGGGCATCCGCCATCGCGAACTTCCGATCGAGGGAATTCAGTACCATCCGGAATCGATCCTGACCACCACCGGGAAGCGACAGTTGGCGAACTTTCTCGCCTTCGCCGCCGAATCCCGACGTACACGGAGGTAACCCATGCTGACCGGATATCTCAACAAAATCTTCGACCGCCGCGACCTGACCCCGAATGAGATGGAAGAAGCATTCCGCATCATCACCAACGGGGAGGTTCCGCATTCGCAAGTCGGCGCGTTTCTCGCGGCGCTGCGGATGAAAGGCGTTTCCCGCGCGGAATTGGTCGGCGCGGCGCGGATGCTTCGCCGCGCTGCGGCATTCATCGACTGCGGGCAGCGCGAAGTGGTCGATGTGGTTGGAACCGGCGGCGACGGCTCCAACAGCTTCAACATCTCCACCACCAGCGCGTTCGTCGCGGCTGGCGCCGGGGTTCCGGTCGCCAAACACGGCAACCGCGCCGCCTCCAGCCGCTGCGGTTCGGCGGACGTGCTGGGGGCGCTCGGCTATAACCTTGAGGCGCCGATCCCGGTGATTGAAAACGCGATTGTCGAGAATGGGATCGGCTTTCTTTATGCGGCAAAACTTCACCCGGTGCTTGCGCATGTGGCGGTGCTTCGCCGCGAACTTCGCATCCGCACCATCTTTAATATGCTCGGCCCCCTGTGCAACCCGGCCGGGGCGCGTTCGATCGTGCTTGGCGTCTATGCACCGGAGCTGACAGAACTCTTTGCCGGGGCGCTGCATGAACTGGGTTTCCGCCGCGCACTGGTCGTACACGGAATGGAGGGAATCGACGAGATCAGTTGCTGCGGCCCCACCCGGGTGACCGAACTGAAAGACGGCGAGATCCATACCCGCGAACTTCTGCCGGAACTTCTGATCGGCGAATGCTATGATCCGTCAGAAATTGTCGGCGGGACTCCGGCGGAAAACGCGGTCATCCTCCGCTCGGTGTTGGATGGCAACAATCAGGGCGGGGCGCGCGCATCGGTACTGCTCAACGCGGGCGCAACCATCTATGTCGCAGGCATGGCCGCGACCTTGCAGGACGGCATCCGCATGGCGGAGAAGTCCATCGACTCCGGCGCGGCGCTGGCGAAACTGGAACAACTGATCGAGGCGAGCCATGGAAAAAGTGCTTGAAACCATCGTCAACAAAAGCCGGATCGAGCTGGCAGAAACCAAGACGCAACTCCCGGTAACGGAGTTGGAGAAACAGCTCGCCGGCTTGCCTCCGGTTCATGGCTTCGCGACTTCGCTTCGCAAGCCGGGCGCACGGGTGATCGCTGAACTGAAGTCGGCCTCGCCCTCCAAGGGCATCATTCGTGAAACGATTGAGGTGGAGCGCATTGCGCCATCTCTTGAACATGCCGGAGCGGCGGCGCTCTCGGTATTGACCGAGAAAAATTTCTTTCTTGGCTCCGAGTCAAATTTGCGCCGGGCGCGCAAAGCGGTCAATATCCCATTGCTGCGCAAAGATTTCATTTATGACGAATACCAGATTGTCGAGGCACGCGTCTGGGGCGCAGACGCGATTTTGCTGATCGCCGCGATGCTGTCACCGGCGGAATTTCGCCGCCTGCACGCCTTTGCCCGCTCACTCGATCTTGATGTACTTTGTGAGGCACATACGGCCGAAGAACTTGCAATGCTTCTGGAGAATGGTGGAGAGATCATCGGCGTCAACGCCCGCAACCTCTCCACCTTCGATACCAGCCTTGAACTGGCGGGGAAATTGATCCGACGGATTCCCGCCGGGCACATCGCGGTAGCCGAAAGCGCCATCCGCACCGCGGCGGATTTGCGGAATATGGAACAACTTGGAGCCAAAGCGTTTCTGATCGGCGAAACGCTGATGCGCGCAGAAGACCCGGGAGAAAAGCTATGCGAACTCCTGTCAAAATAAAAATTTGCGGCCTCACTCGCCGCGAAGACGTGGAACTGGCGGCCGAGCTGGGAGCGGACTACCTCGGCTTCATTCTCGCCCCCGCCTCCAAGCGGTTCGTTCCACCCGGGCGATGGCGGGAGCTGACCCGGGGACTGCCCGGACACATCCAACGCGTAGCGGTGGTGGTCAACCCATCACCAAAGGAGATATTGGAGATTCGGAAGCACTTCGACATCATCCAATTCCACGGCTCGGAACCGATGGAAATCGCGACCGGAAAACAAAGTTGGAAGGCGCTCCACCTGGAGCATGAGCTTGAAAAATTGAAGCAATATGATGTGGAACATTTTATCATCGATTCCGCCGCCGGGGGTTCCGGCATGACATGCGACTGGCGTCTCGCGGCGGAGGCGGCGAAGGAATACGAAATCCTTCTCGCCGGAGGGCTGACCCCCGAAAACGTCGCGGACGCGATTCGACAAGTCAACCCATGGGGAGTCGATGTGGCGGGCGGAGTGGAAGCCTCCCCCGGAGTCAAATCAACCGAGAAACTGATACGCTTTATGAAGGAAGCAGGAAAATGAATACTCACTTTGGAATTTACGGCGGGCAATACATCGCGGAAACGCTGATGCCGACCCTGATCGAACTGGAACGCGAATACGAAAAAGCGAAAAATGACCCGGAATTTCTGCGGGAATTCCGCGAACTCCTCACCGATTACGTCGGACGCGAATCTCCGCTTTACCACGCCAAACGCCTTTCTGCGTCGCTCGGCGGCGCGCAGATCTACCTCAAGCGCGAAGACCTGAACCACACCGGAGCGCACAAAGTCAACAACACCATCGGACAGGCGCTTCTGGCGCGACGGATGGGAAAAACCCGGTTGATCGCCGAAACCGGCGCCGGAATGCACGGCGTCGGCACCGCGACCGTCGCGGCGCTCTTTGGCATGGAGTGCGATGTATTCATGGGGGCGCTCGACATTGAGCGGCAGGCCCCAAACGTCGAACGGATGAAGACGCTCGGCGCACGAGTGATCCCCGTCACATCCGGCTCCGCTACGCTCAAAGACGCGATGAATGAAGCGATCCGCAATTGGGTCGCCACCGCCGAAAATACCTTTTACGTCATCGGTACAGTGGCCGGGCCACACCCGTACCCGGCCATGGTGCGCGATTTCCAATCGGTCATCGGCACCGAGAGCCGTCGCCAGATTCTGGCGAAAACCGGGAAGCTCCCGACGGAAGTCCTCGCCTGTGTCGGCGGCGGCAGCAACGCCATCGGCATATTTTCGGCTTTCCTTGGCGACAAGGAAGTGAAGCTCACCGGTGTCGAAGCCGGCGGTAAGGGCATTGAAACCGGAGAACACGCCGCCAGTATCAACGGAGGGCGGGTCGGTGTTCTTCACGGCTGCAAAACATATCTGTTGCAAACCGGCGACGGGCAGATCATCGAAGCGTACTCTGTATCCGCCGGGTTGGATTACCCCGGCGTCGGCCCTGAGCACAGTTATCTCGCCGATTCCGGCCGGGTGAAATACACGGTCATCAACGACGACGAAGCGATCGTCGCCTTCGACACGCTGTCGCGGATGGAGGGGATCATCCCCGCACTGGAATCCAGTCACGCCGTCGCCGAAGCGGTCAAAGCCGCAAAGAACTATTCGCCCGACGAGGCGATCATCGTTTGCCTCTCGGGGCGCGGCGACAAAGACATGGACAACATTGCGAAGTACAAAAAGAGTCTGGAGAAATAAAAATCATGAATACGCGAATCAATCAATGTTTTGACCGTTGCCATGCCGAAAAGCGCGGCGCGCTGGTCGTATACGTCACTGTCGGTTGCCCGAATCCGACGGAGAGCGAAGTCCTGATCGACCGCCTGATCGAGGCGGGTGCCGACATGATCGAACTCGGCGTCCCTTTTTCCGACCCGATGGCCGATGGCCCGGTGATCCAGAAAGCCGGACAAGTCGCGCTGGAAGCGGGAACCACGCTCAAAAAGATTCTGGAAATCGCCGGACGCATCCGGGCGAAACATCCCGATACGCCGCTCGTGCTGTTTTCGTATTACAACGTGCTTCTGAACCATGGGATCGATCAGCTCGGAGCGGATCTGAAGGCCACCGGTGTGGATGGCATCCTCACCGTCGACCTGCCGCTGGAGGAGCGCGGTGAGATTTTACCGATGTGCGACAAGTACGGGATTTCGTTCATTCCGCTCGTTTCTCCGGCGACTTCTCCGGAACGCGCGGCGAAGATCGCGGAAGGCTGTGACGGATTCGTCTACTGCATTACCGTACGCGGAGTAACCGGAGTTCGCAGTTCCCTCCCCCCGGAACTCGCAGCGGAGCTGGAACAGGCGAAAAAGGCTTGTAACCTCCCGGTGGCCGCGGGGTTCGGAATCTCCACACCGGAGATGGCGAAAGATATCTCCGCCCACGCCGACGCGGTCGTCGTCGGCAGCGCAATGGTGAGCAAGCTCCTCAACGAAGGCAGTGATGCGGCAGTCAAATTGATCGCCGACATCGCCGCCGGGCTGAAGGCTTAAACTGGCATCGAAGATGCCGCTGTCCAGCCGATCGACTGGTCGTGATCCAGCGGCAAAAGCGCTGGCCGCCGAAGGCACTTCGGCCGCGAAGCAACACGCTCAAAAGCCAAATGAGATTTGGCACTGAGCGACCGTGGTGAGTTGGCTTTTGCCAACTCACCCGCTCGCGCCGAAGGTGGAGCCTCCCCCACTTCTCTCCTCCAAATCACCAATCACCGTACCAGCGTCAAATCCCCAAACAGACGCGGGTCAATCATCTGCCCGCCCATCTGCATATAGAATCCGGTCCAGCCTTTGCGCCAGTAGCCATCCGACTCGTTAAAGAGGACGCTGAATCCCAGAGTGGTTCCTTCCTTCGGAGTGACGCCGAGAATCTCCCACGGAATCAAACACTCGTACAGAGTTCTCCCGGCCACACCGTAATCACCTGCAATCCGCTGATGCCGCAAAACGACCTCCGACAGTTCCCCTGCCTTGCGGTTGCGCATCGCGCGCTGCAGAATCGCCGGGGAACCGGTGGAGAGTGTGATAACAGCATAATCAGTATAATCCGGGTTCTCATGCCGGGCGTTCAACCCAAGCTGCACGCTGTCGGTACGCCAGGCGTTCAATCCGGTCTGGCTCGCGTCATGTTTGTCATCGATGACCTCCGCCATAAAGAGCAATCCCTCCCGGCTCCATGCAAATTTACAAGATACGCTATAATCCGCCTCGCCCGTCCAGAAACGGTTCAGAGCGATATTTCGCTTTCTGGCGCCACCGACCGATTCAAAAGCGGGAACCTTGTCCCAGTCGGAGAAATCACCGTCGATCTTGATCGTATCCGAAGACGGAGCCCCCCGCAAACACAGTGGGCGAAGCGAATGGTGGATCACTTTGCCGTCGGCTTCCACCGCGACCCGATATCCCTCTGTCCACCAGAGCGCATTGTACCCGATTCCAGCTTCCGGACGATAGGGGTTGACGCCATGCGTGGCGAACTCCAGTACCCGGGTTTCACCCGGCTTTAACTGTACCGCATGCGACTCCGGTCGAAACCCCCAATCGGCAGGCGCATCGTTCATAAAGCGCGGAGAGATATTTCCCGCATACGGTTGATCGGTATTATTCTTGAGATGAATCCGGATGAAAGATTCCTTCGTGTTTTTCGCCCCACCATACACGGCGACGCCAAGCGGCGCACCGGAAAGCGGAAGTTCTTCCGGCAGAACCACTGACGGCAGTTCATCGGTCGTTTTCCGCGCCGTCAGCCGCAAATTTTTTCCGCGTAGAAAACTGGGCGCACCGCCCGCGACAAACGAAACACGCTTGCCGGAAGCCACCGGATTCCCATAGGTGTTCGTAACCTGAATCTCGGAAGCAGACTCAAACTCCACACGGTGGAAGTCATTCAACGTCCAAACCGTATAGACCGTTTCGCCGTCGTTCTCCCACTCCAGAATCCAGAGGTGATCGGTCGATTCCGTATGGCGTTTCCGAAACACCGGGTGCGGCAACACTTCGGTCAGCGCGGCAAAGGTCACGATTCCGGGGCGGCGATGGAATTCGTTCTCCGAAAGCGAATGGTTCTGAATGGAATCAAACTGATTGACCAGCGAGAATCCGGCCATAAGTTGATTGAGCCATTTTCGCTGCATGTAAACGCCATGCGTCAGCTCATCCAGCTCGATCATGCCGTTGAACGGCTGCGTGATACTGGTTTCAACGCTCTTAGGCGGAGTGGTGCGGGCGAAGTAAGCGTCTTCATTCACATAAATCGGCTTCTCCGCACCGAACAAGTCACGAATCGCCGCAATCTCATCCTCATGCCCGAATTCGGGGCGGGCGGGGCTGCGGTACCCGTGAACCGCAACGATATCCACCCCATCCGTTCCGCTCAGAAGCGCAAGTTTTTTCAGGAATGAAAGATTCACATGGGTCGTTCCGGCGGACATCAGTTGCAGATCGCTCCCGGCACGACGCAATTCCTCGTGGATCGGGCGGAATACGGCGGCGAATGGAATCAGGTCCGTTTCCCGACGGGTCGGCGGCCAGTTCTCCGGCTCGTTGTAAAACTCCTGACAGTACATGACTTCCGGGTAACGTTTTTTCAACTCCAGAAACAAAGATGCGACATCCACCGCTTTTTGCCGCAAAGCGGCCGGAGATTCCTCAAAACCGCCTTTCAGATAAAGGCCGTTGATCAATAGGCCGTTTTCGGCAGCGCGCGGAGCGTAATTATTTTTCTCGAAGTCTTCCAGGCTCCAATAGGTCTGCCGTACTTTTTTCGCTCCAAGCCGAGCGGCCAGCTTCCAATCGGCGAAATAGTTGGTGCTGTAGGGGGAACGCACATCGTAACGCCCGGCAACGACTTCGCGCGGCGGAATCACCGCGAATTGCTGCTCCGCCTCGCCCAGGACTTCATCCTGCCGAAGCGCTTTCAACTTCACCCGGTAAATCCCGTTCCGGTCAAGCAATTTGCCGGGAATACGAAACGAGTGCAGTGTCGGAGATGCAGCAAGCGCAACCGGCAATGTACCGGCAAAAAGCTCCTGTCCGGAATCATCGTAACAGCGGAACTCCGCCTCTGCATCCTTCCCGGCCAGCACGGTACTCCGGGCGGAAAAGCGAAAATCCCCATCCGTTCCCCGATCAAATACATTGGTGCCGGATTCCGGCGTTTGCCACTCAAACCCAAATCGGCAAGGCGGCTCGAATACCAGCCGTTTCGCGTCCTGCAGCGTCCACTCCAAGTCACTGCTTTCGCGGAAATTCTCCTGAAGCGTAACGCCTCCTCCGGTGACGGAGAACGAATTGACGGTCAGGTTCCTGATCGCTCCATTCGTATGGTAGGAATCCAGCGTGACACCGATCCGATCAGGCGTGAAATCCGCGGGGACGTCAACGGCCAGCACCTCCTCGAATGCGTCGCCATTCGCGGCGTAGAGCAAAAGCCGCCCGTTTTTCCACTCCAGCCGCAGCTTCAGAGCATCCGAACTGCACCGCCATTTCTTCTCGCCTTTTTTGACCGCATAGTTGCCCTTTTTTACATAAGTCACTGCGGAAAAAGGAAGCTCTTTGGGTGACGCATCCCATTCAGAATTGAATACGCCGACACTGAAGCGATGGCTGCGTCCCGTATCTTCCACATAGAACCCAAACCACGATTCCCGCGGAAGCCAGCCGGATTGATCTCCGGCAGGACGAATCAGTTCCATCTCCGCCAGAAATTCACCACCGCTCCATTTCTGCACTGCGGCGGCGTGTCCGCCGGAATAGCCCCATTTATTTCCGCCGCCGCTCAGAGAGAGCAAAGCCCCGGCAAACAGAAGTGGCGAACATAAAAATGCGGCAATAACAAAACAAAAACGAAATTTCATACCTTGATATCCTCAATTATTTCTCTGTCGGAACAGGAGCGACCCCACTCTTCCAACCGATAAAAAGATTGTTATGTTCCAACACCTTATCCTTGTCGCCCCAGATGGCGGCGATATCACTTCCCGCCGAGATGCGGAACAGATTGTCTTTCACAATATGCCGAACACCGCCACGCAAACGAATCGCCGCGCTTTCACGCGCCCGGATATCTTCAAACACATTCCCGGCAATCGTGATCTCTTCTGCGGCGGAGTTGGAACTGATTCCACCGTTGGTAAAGGTGTTGTTGAGAAAATACACCTTGCGCGCCGCTTCGACGGAACAAGTCCGGGGCGTCGCGGTTTCCGCCGAAAATTGGTTATTACTGACCATGATCTGCCCGTTCCCGAAATGATTCGCTTTGCCCGGACTGTGCAGGCGAATGAAGTTTCCGCGATACTCTTCGTCGCCCTCGTCAAACACCAACACTTGATTGCCGGTGATCAACACCCGCTCGCCGTAGAAGTAGCAACCGATCCCGGCGCATTTGGAGTTGATCGAAATGTTGTTGGCAATCACCACATTTTCTCCACCCTCGGTATCATAAGCCATGTCATCCATGTAGCGGGCATAGTTCCCGGAAACCACAACATTGCGCCCCTTGGACCCCCAGGCCAGCGTGGTTCCGTATTCCGCAATGTTGTTCGCCACGAGAATATCATAGACCCCGGCGGTATCCCGGTCGAAGCCGGGATCGTCGGGGCGACTGCCGCGCTCCACGATTCGGGCGCTGTTCGAGGTGATGTCTTTTTTGGTGTCGTTGCTGTCACCGCCCCACCAGACGCATTGAAAGCGAACGTTGATGCTCCAATTTCCGTAGTGAAACAGCGACTCGCTGCCGTTGGCGAATGATGTGATGGTTCCGCAACGCTCCGCTTTGTTGTCGCGAACCGTCACCCGGGCGCAATACGCCATACTCGCCACATGGCCCAGATCGGCGAAACGCCCGCCGGAGATTTCCACATCGCGGCACTCCTTCAGCCGAAACAGGCTGGTTCCCCCTTTCGGAAACGGTTCCCGCTTTCGCTCCGTGCCGCGCCAGGTGGTTGTGGAGCAATTCAAAAATCGCAAGTTGTTGCATTTTTCCGCATTGACGATGCTACTCCGACCGGAAAGTGGAAGGGCAAAGTTAACCCCGACGAGTGTCACACCGTCGCCGCATATCTCCGCCGAATCCTCTCCAATAGCCTGCCAGATCGCGCCGGGAGCAAATTCCAACGTGCTTCCCGCCGGAATGCGCAACGCGCCAATCGGATAATTCCCGGCTGGGAAATAAAGGAAACGGCTGGTTTGGTCAAGCAGCGCTTGCAACCGTGCGGTCAAGTCAACCGTACTGTCAACAGGGATGTCGGCTTCTCTTACATCCATCCGTTTTTGCGGAGGGATCGACTCAACCGGAACGGCAGCGCCAGATTCTGAAAACTTGACGAGCGTTCGTGCATCGCTGCGCCATCCACCCGTGGCATCAAGCGGAATTTCCTCTGTCGCTCCCCCTTGTGTTATGGAAAACGTGCGGAACAAAATACTGCCGGTAGCAGGAGCGTGATAGGAGTCCACCGTCAACCCAACTCGAGTCGGCTGAAACCCGGCCGGAACCTCACGCTCCACCCGATATTCGCCGGATTCACTTTTCGCGACAAAAAGAAGTTTGTGATCAGAGAAAGTAACGGTCAATTCAATCGAACCATTCAGCGCGGTTTTCCCATCGGCGGAAACGCGAACCATGTTGCCGTTTTTCTCATAAGCAATGATGGTTGGAGCCAACTCCTTCGGCGCATTCCCCCAATCGGGATTGAAAAGCACGGCACTGTACCGGGTATGCTGCTTGTCATCTTCCAGCAAAATTCCGAACCAGGACTCCCGCCCCAGCGGATTCTTGGCATTGAAGACCGGTGCTTTCAGCTCCGTGTGAATGATAAAGTCCGATGACGGTTTCAGCGAGCGGAATATTCCGGCGTGTCCTCCGCCATACCCCCATTTGTTCCCCCCTTTCGTGACGGAGAGATGGGCCTCCGCACCGAGCGTCAACGTCAGCACAACGGCTGATAGTATGGTAAATAATTTCAACATCACAATGAATTCTCCCTTGATTATTTATTAAGAATAGCCCAGTCCCATTTATATGTTCCATTGATCACACCGATGTTAACGGCCTTCACCGACCCATCCAGCATGCCGGCGTTGGAGCGGGTTCCGCCGTTGTGAAGCATCACTCCACCGTCTTTCGGCGCCCAGATGGCGTCATCGCAAAACAGTGCGAACTGCCCCCCGTTGTCCGGTTTCTCCGTAATTTTATAGCTCCAGTTATACGTTCCGGCAGCCGGAACAAACAGATTGCCGGAGAGATGGGCGTCAAACCAACCGTTGCTGTGAATGGTTCTCCGTTTGGCGTACGTGGGGCAATGAAACACGGCAGTCGACTGGATGTATCCTTTGCTGTACAACAGACCATGGTTGATCTCCCGTCCCCAACCGACTTCATTCATGGAGCTTTTATTCGCGGTCCAGCAGATCAAATCGCCGTTATCTCCGGCGTACATGTGCGTGGCTGTACCGAGTTGCTTGAAATTGCTGACGCATTTGGTCGCTTCCGCCCGTTCCCGCGCCTGATTGAGCGCCGGCAGCAGCATGGCAGCAAGAATGGCGATGATAGCAATCACGACAAGAAGCTCGATCAGTGTAAAATACCTCTTCATATCTAAATCTCCTTATCCATTATGACTTCTGCCGTTTTTGAACGGAATCTCTCACAATCAATCGCGGAACAATCACCTTGGTCATTGTCGGCGGACATTGTTCCTTGCGAATTTTCATCAGCAATGACCGCACGGTAAATTCGGCAATTTCATCGTTCCATACCTCCAGGGAGGAGAGCGATGGCCAAACCGCCACCGCAGAATTGTCGAACCCGATCACGGAAAGATCTTCCGGAATGCGGATGCCATGCTGGTGCGCATATTGATAAACTCCGATCGCGGTCATGTCGTTACAACAAATCACCGCCGTGACGCCTTGTTCCCAAAGTTTCGGAAAGTTGTAACGCCCCGAAGTCGTATCGCTCTCGCTATAAACAATCAATCGCGGATCAAATGGGATTTTGTGATGGCTGCAAAACGTTTCGTACCCGGCCACACCCGGATCTTCCCGGTTTTCCGTGCGGTAATATGACGCAATGTAACCAATTCGCTGATGCCCCTGCCCATAAAGAAAATCCAACGCCTGACGAACGCCCGCCGCATAGTCGATGTAGACCATCGCATCAGGCTGGCGGATGTAGGTGACCACAGGAATGCGGCAGGAGAGCCGCTCCGCCTCATCCGGAGAAATGTACGTCAGCAAATTGATAATCCCGTCCACCAACCCGGAAGTGAACTTACGGAACACCCCCTTGCCAAGCGCCGGATCATCTCCGGCCAGCCCCAGAACCACTTCATAAGAGTGCTTTTTCAACTCACTGCTCAGCAAGTGAACCACATTGGCCGTCGCCGGGTTCCGGCACTCGCCCACCAGCAAGCCGATCAACATGCTCTTTTGCTGCTTGATCGAACTGGCGAAGTAGTTCGGGCGATAGCCGAGCGCATCCGCCGCTTCTCGAATCTGGCGGCAGACCGAAGCGCTGATCGGCCGCTTCCCACTTAACGCATTGGATACGGTGCTCGGAGAGACCCCGACACGCTGCGCAACATCTTTAATGGTGACTTTGGATTTCATATGCAAAATTGTTTTCATTGTTTTATCGAATCGTTTTCATTGATTAAATTATACCAAGAAAAATGGGAAAAGGCAAGTGTTATTTTGAAAAAAGATGATTAATTTCGATTTGCCAGGAGAAGAACGGGCGGTTTTCGCCGGAGTACCTGAAGCTGCTGCACTCTGTGGAACACCGACAGGCGGGGGCAAAAGGACGCGACAAGCGGTCAAAACGGCACCGGGTTTCCGATCATGCCGCTAGAGCAAAATCATCGCCGAAGCCACACACACATTCCAGTGAATATCGAACCGGATTCAACGGTTGCACCAGGCCGCAGACAGCGCACCGAATCCGATAAACATCAAAACAAAAACGCAGAAAATCCGCATGAAGGGCTCATTTACCGTACCAGCTTGGAAACCGCCTTGAAAGCCGGGTGCTTCGCGTCACGCAACAACAAAAACAACACCGACTCAGCAGAAAGTACCTGTGCCCCGGCGTGACGCATCGCCTTGAGCGCCAATTCCCGATCGGACACCTTGCGGCTGGAAACCGCGTCAGCCGCGCAAATCACCTCAAACCCGTTCTTCAGTGCATCCAACACAGTCTGAAGGACGCAGACATGCGATTCGATCCCCGCGACAACCAGCGTCTTCGTCGGTTTCGTCGCCAGTTTTGTCCGGAACCCGGGTTCGACGAAAGCCGAAAACCCGGTTTTCTCCACTACCGGCGACGATTGCGGCAAAAGTTCGGCAATCGCGGGAATCGTATGCCCCAACCCTTTCGGATACTGCTCAGTCACAATCACATCAATGCCGAGCGCGGCTGCGCCGTTCAGCAGCAGGCGGCTCCGTTCGATGACGCCGCCCGGGTCCGCCATGGCGGGAACCAGGCGCTCCTGAAGATCCACAATCAGCAACACGGTTGATTCGGGGGCGGGAAAGTTCATGAGAGCATCTCCTTGGGGTTCGGCAACCGCCCGGCCAGCACGTGAACCGCGGCGGAACTGGATAAATACGGACGCAGCGCCTGATTCAGCGCATCGTGAGAAATCGCACGCAACTCCGCCTCGTGCTGAAAACAACCGTTCAGCCCCTGACCATAGTGCATCGACAACAATGTTTCATTCAACGCGCTCCCGACCGATTCAGCGGCGCGAGCGGCGGAAAATGCGGCGCCTTCGCGGGCGGCCTCAAACTCTTCGCGGGTCAACCCTGTCTCGGCCAGACGCATCCGCTCGCTCTCCAACAGTTTCAACGCGCGCTCCGCCGATTCCGCCGCCGTAATGGCGTAGAAACCGAACCAGCCGGGATGAAATCCGCTAAAAATCCGCATCCCGGTCGAATACGCGAGGGAATTCTCTTCCCTGATCAATTTAAACACCGGACTGGAAAGGCCATTCTCCGCCTGAAACAGAATCTCGAACATCTGGAACAATCCACTGTCGAACGCAACGCCGGGAACCGCGCTCAGCACCATTGTCTGCTCACGCGGAAGCGAGATAAACGCATTCTGCGACGCGGTCGGGAACTCCGGCGGCGCTGGGAAACCGATCCGGCTCCCGGAACCACGCCACGGCATCGCCGCCGCCAGTTCATCGCTCCAACGCTTCGCCTCTTCCGCCGTGCAGTCGCCGCCCCAACCAAAAATCGCCTGTTCCGGAACCAGCCGCGAATGATAAAACTCCGCCACATGGTCACGCGTCATCGCCTCCAGCCGCTCCAGCATTCCGGCGGTGCCCCGCCCATAGGGATGGTTGCCATACAGCAGCGTCCGGGCGCGATCCTCGGCGGCGATGCGAGGGAGCATGGCGCGGCTTTTCAAACTCTCCCGCCGATTCTCCTTTTCCCGCTCAAACTCGGCGAGCCCGAACGACGGAGCGGAAAGAATTTCCTTCAGAAACCGGAACACCTTTGCAAAATGCCGCCGGGGACAAGTACACTCGATCAGAAACGAATTCAATCCGGCCTGCACCGAAAAATCTGCACCCCCGGCATCCAGCCCGGCAAGCAACGCGTTTTCGGAATAACGCCCGGCGCCGGCGGTCAAAAGATCGGTGAGCATCCCTGAAATTCCCGCTTCTTCGGGTTTCTCAAACAAGGTTCCGCCCGGAAGCGCCAGCGCGAAGTCCACCATCGGCAAACGCCGGTCGGCGATCGTCACCTGCCGCGCTCCATTCGCCAGCGTCGCTCCTTCCGCCGTCAGTTGCGGCCGCCTGACCGTGGCAGTGCTCTTTTTCCGCGTAGCACCGGAGGATTGACGAACCAGATTGAGCCGTTCGGCATCAAAAATCTGCGCGACACGGTTCACATCGTCCAGCGTCAACTTCCGCAGGCGCTCCAGATAAAGATCACCGAACTCCGGCGAACCGGTGGCGATCACGCTTCCGCCGATGTTCGCGGCGATTTCGCGGATGCCGCGCAGCTCACGCAGATGCTCGGAATATTGCTGTGTTTTTTCGCGCTCCACTTCAGCCTTCGTCAGATCGCCTTTGCGGATCAGCTCCAACTCGTGCAACAGCGCGCGCTCCAGTCGTTTCGTCTTGGCTGGAATCGTGTGAGCGGTGATGGCGAGCAGTCCGCCCGCGGCTTGACTGTAACTGTAACTGCGCAATTTGACCGCGAGCTGCTCCTCCAGTTCCAGACGCCGAACCAACCGAGAGCTGCCGCCCATGCCGAGAATTCCGGCCAGCACATCGTAAGCGGCGATGTCGGGATGCGTGATCTCCGGAATCCGGACACCCGCCGCGAGCCGCTCCAGCGGGTCGGTAAACACAAATCCATCGGAACGGGGGGCGCACTGCGTCGGTTCCGGCGCAATCGCCTGTTCCGCCAGGCAGCAACGCCCCCAACCATTCATTTCCGCGTCGATCAGCTCAAACGCCATCTCCGGCTCCACATCGCCGACCACCACCCAGAAACAGCGATCCGGCGTGTAACGTTCTGCATGATATTGCGCCATGATGTCGCGGGTGACTTCAGCAATAAGCTCCCGGTACCCGATCACCGGGTGGCGAAGCGGATGCTCTTGATAAATCGACGCATTGAGCCGGGTGTAAAGCAAACGGTCGGGGTTGTCGCGCCCCATCTCCTCTTCACGAAGGATGACCTCGCGCTCCTCGGCAAATCGCGCCCCCGGAAATTCAGGAAAACGTACCATGCGCGAGAGAATCCGCACCGCCTCCGGCAAATGCCGCCCTGCCAGATTCGCATGATAAGCGGTGTGGTCGTAACTGGTGTACGCATTCATCGAACCGCCAAGACGGTCAAGCGAATCGGCCGCCAACGTCCCCGGATAATCACGGCAGCCTTGAAACAACATATGTTCCAGAAAGTGCGATAATCCATAGCCCAGGCGGTTCCCTTCGTGGATGCTCCCGGTGCGGATGAAACACTGAACCTCCACCGCAGAACCCGGTTGAGGGAATACGAAAATACGCACACCGTTATCCAGCGTGCGCGATGCGACATTACAATAAAACTTCATGAATCCTCACAGAGTAATAATCAATCAATCACCGGGGGGCGAAACGGAGGAGTCTGCCCGGAAGGCCCCGGCGGCTCGGCCAGTGCGAAATCAACATCAAAATCTTCCGGTGCATCCTCTTCCGAAGCCGAAAGCAAGCCGGTGTCGATCAACAGATAAACGATCCGCCCCACATCGGAAGCATTCCGGATGCCCCATTCCTGCAGCACCTCCCACGCCAACACGCCGAACTCCTCCTGCGCGAAATCGTGAACGCCTCCAAGCAGTTCCAGCGCCGACACATGCCGATGCGCCGGAAGCCGGGCGACCGTATAGCTCACCGCATTGCTGACAAATTCATAAGCCTCAATGGCAAAACGCGGTTCCCGGCGCAGGATCGCCGCAAGTTTCGCGTTGATTTCCGCCTCGTTCATCCTTCACTGTCCTTGCACCGGGGGTTTTTTCTTGCCGGAGACGAGCGAACTGGGGTCGGAATTCAGCGTATCCGCCAGTTCCTTCAGCGCATCAAGCGTCTGGTTGAGTTTGGTCAGCGTACTGACCAACGCATCCTGATTGTAGGAAATCGCATTCGACGCGTCACGGAACGCAGCGGAACTTTCCGGCAGGTTCGCCGCCTTCGTCTCCGCCATCAGGTGATCCACCAGTTTGTTGACGGCGACCAGATCATCCTCAAGCAGCGTCGTCAGGCGGTTCATCCGCTCTTCGCTGAACACGCGGGAAATGGTCCGGCTGCCCTGCTCCAGATTCTCCGCCGCATCGTTGATGTGACCGATAGCCGACTTGAGCGCAGGATCTGCCAACAGCCCGGAGAATTCGGACAAACTCCGCTCCAGCCCGTCGGAAATCTCTTCAAAGCGAATCCGCGAAATCCGGTCGAGCGAAGTCTCCAGCGCCCGCAGAATATCCCGAAACGGCGACGCCACCGATGGAATGAACAACGAACCGGAATCATCCAGCAAACCCGCCGGCGGCTCCGGCAAAATCTGCCCGGGCGTCGCGTAATAATCAAAATCGACATACCGCATTCCGGTGATTCCGGCAAACTCCAGACGACAGCGCATCCCCCGTTCCAGTTCGGACTGGAAAAACTGCCGGAATTCACTGCGCTGCTGCTGCTTGCGTCCGGCCGCCACAAAATGCTCCAGCTCGACCGCCATGTCGACCTGTACCAGCTTATCGCTGACCCGGATCGAAATCTTTTTCACGCTCCCGATCGGCACCCCGCGATACTTGACCGCCGAACCGACCGTCAACCCCTGTACCGATTCGCTGAACGATGTCCGCACCGTCGTCGTATTGGTGAACATATCGGTCATGCCGAGAAAGAACAAGATGGCGATCAACAACGCCAGTCCACCCATCACAAACAGCCCGATCTTCAATTTCTGAAACGAATCGTTCGCCATATTACGTCACCTCCGTGATCAGCGGTTCTTGCGGAGCACAGCTTTTAAGCCCGTCGCGGTTCAGGAACGCACGCACCTTTGTATTCGGGGATGAGTCGCGCAGCAACATCGGCGGCCCGTCCGCCATAATCGACTTCGTTTCTTTGTCCAGCATAATGACTCGGTCGGCGATGGTAAACACACTGTCCAACTCGTGCGTCACCACAACAACAGTTGCTCCATGGTCGTCGCGGAGCCGCAGCAACAGCCGATCGAGTTCCGCCGAAGTGATCGGATCCAATCCCGCCGAGGGCTCGTCGAAAAACAACAGCTTCGGATTCAACGCCAACGCGCGTGCCAATCCCGCCCGTTTGGCCATTCCGCCGGAGAGCGCGGCGGGCATATAACCGCCGAATCCGCCGAGATCCACCAGGTTCAGCTTCTCCTCGACGGTTTCCGCTATTTCGGAGGGAGAGAGTTTGGAATATTCCTCCAGCGGCAGTGCGATATTCTCCGCCACCGTCATCGAACTGAAAAGCGCCCCACCCTGATAGGTGACGCCAAAACGGCGCATGATCGCCCGGCGTCGCTGCTCATCCGCCGCCACGATGCTGTCACCCTGAATCAGAATATCGCCCGCCATCGGTGCATAAAGCCCGATGATATGCTTGAGAAGCGTACTTTTTCCACAGCCGGAGCCGCCGAGGATACAGAAAATCTCGCCGGTAGCGACCTGAAAACTCAGGTCCTCCAGCACCACCCGGTCGCCATACCCGATGGTCAGGCCCCGGACATCAATTTCCACATGTTTCTCTTCCGCCATATCAATACCCGATGAATGAATAAAGCACCGTCATCACCACGTCGGCAATGACCACCAGAAAAATAGAAGTAACCACCGCCTTCGTCGCCCCGCGCCCGACTCCCTGCGCATCATTCGCCGCATTAAAGCCGCAATAACAACCGGCCATCGTGATCAGAATTGCAAACGGAATACTTTTGAGCGTCCCCAACAGGAATGTCGTCGCGTCCAGCACCTCGATCGTGCGCGCCCAGTAGGTGAAAAGTGGAATTTTCATGATCGTCACCCCGACGACCATCCCGCCCACAATCCCGGCGATGTTGCCGAAAATGGTCAGAACCGGCATCGAAATCAACATCGCCGTCAATTTCGGGAAAACCAGAAACGATTCCGGGCGAATCCCCATCGTCTCCAGCGCGCTGACCTGCTCGTCCAGCTTCATCGTACCGATCTCCGCCGCGAACGCCGATCCGGCCCAACCGGTCAAAACCATCGCCACCATCAGGGGGCCAAGCTCTTTCAGCACGACAAATCCGACGGCGTCGACCACATAGATCTCTTGACCGAGTTTCGACAGCTGGATCTGCCCATTCACCGCCATGACCATTCCCATTAAAAGGCAGATCAAAAGCACGATCGGCAGTGCCTGAACGCCGCAAAGTTCCATGTAGTAGCGGAAATCCTTCCAGCGCATTCCGTGTTTCAACAAAGGGGGAATCTCCGCGGCCACCCGCCCGATGAACTCCACCGGGCGAACTCCGTTCTGCAGAAGAGGACGGAATCTGCGGCTGATCGCCTTGAGTTGTTCCACCTGTTGTTTCACGTCGGTCAATACATCCTTTGCTGCACCCTTTGCTGCTTCGGAGCCTTGGGTTCCTCAAGATAAAGTGCGTACCATGTTTCGCCGAACGCCGCGTTCGAGAAGTGTTTGGGACGGTTGTTCGCCAGATGCTCGTAGTTGGCGATCAACACCGCGTTGTCGGAACTTTTCTTCGCCTCAATCAGGGCGGCAATCGCCTGCGAACCATCGTCTTGTTTCAGCTTGATCCAAGCGTAGACACAAGCCAGAAAGGCGCGATCTTCGCCCTTGAGCCGCTTGCTTTTTTTCCGGTAAAACCGGTCGAGTTTCGGGTCCTCGTTCCGGTACATGCGAACCAGTTTGATCGCCTGTGAACGAACGTCCAACAACAGGCTTTTCGGCAACAGTTTGTCTGTTGTTTCGTTATCACGAAGCTGGTAATAAAGCTGCATCTTCATTGTGTTGACCTGACGCGACAGCATCCAATTCCAGTTGCGGAACGGGTCAAACGCGGCGGTCTGCCGAAGCGTTTCGTGCAATGCGTCGTTCTGCATCTCCTCAAGTTTCTGCTGCATAACCTTCGGGCTGCCGACCGGACGCTGCTGGTAGTTCTGAATCTGTCGCTGAATCCGGACATGCGCCGCCTGCATAGTCTGCTGCATATCCTGCTGAATCTTCTTCAATTTCCCACGCAGAACCAGAATGACGATCAACTGAACGAGGAAAAACGCGGCGCCGCCGCAGGCGATTCCCCATCCGATGCTGTCGAGGCCACGCCCGGAAAGGAATCCGGCCAACACTCCGACAACAACTGCAATGATGACACTGTACACGAGAAGAACTCCTTACCGTTTCTTGCGCTGTTTCGCCCGCTGCTTTTTGGCCAGCTTGGCAAGGCGCTTTTTCCTGTCCTGTTCCTTGCGCGAAAGCGGAGTGGGGCCGCCGCCGAACAGGCCGCCGAACGAACCGGGAACTCCGTTATCTTCAGGAACGGCGCCACCGGAGAGAAGTTTCCCCAGCGGCCCGCTCTGCTTCATCATCTTGCGCATTCCATCAAACTGCTTGACTAATCCGCTGACCGTTTCGACCGGAACGCCGGAACCTTTGGCGATACGTTTTTTACGCGAAAAATCCATCAGATCCGGATTCGTCCGCTCCGCCTTCGTCATCGACAGAATCACCGCCTCCATTCGAGAGAAGTGACGCGGATCGACCCCGTTCATCGCCTGCGTCAGCTGGCGACCGCCGGGCAGAAATTTAAGAATGCTCTCCATCCCCCCGAGTTTCCGAATCTGCCGGAGCTGAGAGAGAAAGTCGTCGTAGTCAAACTTGTTGGCACGTAATTTCTCCTGAAGTTTACGCGCTTCGTCTTCATCGATTTCCGCCGCCGCCTTTTCCACCAGCGAAACCACGTCGCCCATGCCGAGAATCCGGCTGGCCATACGGTCGGGGTGGAACACTTCGAGGCTGTCGAGCTTTTCACCCATACCGATGAACTTAACCGGGCAACCGGTGACTTTGCGGATCGAAAGCGCCGCGCCGCCACGGGCGTCGCCGTCGAGTTTGGTCAGAATGAAACCGGAGAGATCGAGCGCCCGATGGAAGTGTTCCGCAACCGAAACCGCCTCCTGCCCGAGCGCCGCGTCAGCCACCAGCAACATCTCGTCCGGACGGACGGCCTGCCGGATGCGAACCAGCTCCTGCACCATGGTTTCATCAATCTGCAACCGACCCGCGGTATCGACGATCACCACGTCCGCGCCGCCGGTAGCCGCCTGTGCCACCGCGTTGACCGCAATCGCGGCAACGTTCACGCTGGTACGCTCGGCATAGACCGGAACCCCGATCTCACGGCCGAGAATCTCCAACTGATCGATCGCGGCGGGACGATACACGTCACCGGCCACAAGCTGAACCTGTTTGCCTGCGCGCTTCAAATGGAGAGCGAGTTTACCCGCCGTCGTAGTCTTCCCGCTGCCGTGCAGACCGACCAGCATAATGACGGTCGGTTTCGACTTGAATTCCAGTTCCACCGCGCCGCCGCCGAGCAACTCGACGAGCTTGTCATTGACGATCTTGACGACCTGCTGACCGGGGGTCACACTTTTGATGACATCCTGGCCGACGCACTCGTCGCGAACCCCGTCGATAAACTCCGAAGCAACGCGGACGTTTACGTCAGCGTCGAGCAACGCGAGGCGGATTTCCCGCATCGCATCGGAGATATTGGACTCGGTAAGCGTACTTTGTCCGCGCAGTTTACGGAATACATCGTGGAGTTTATCGCTGAGCGATTCAAACATACCTGTCTACTTTCCTGTTATTATAAATCCTACTTAACTTAATACACATATTATAACAGTGTTTAATATATCTTGATTCCCGTTCAACTTCAAGAGAACGTTTGAAAAATCCGAAATATTCGATTGCTTTCCCACACGACTTATGGTATTTTAGAAAGTTGCAATGCGAATGCAGGAAAATGCACTTTTGTCAAGGAGAAAAACCATGCGCAGCGATATCATGAAAACAGGGCCGGAACGCGCACCGCACCGCGGATTGATGCGAGCCACCGGATTGACGGACGAAGACTTCAAAAAACCATTTATCGGAGTCTGCAACTCATATACCAATATTGTCCCCGGCCATTGCCACCTCAAAAAAGTCGGGGAAATCATCAGCGACGCGATCCGCGAAGCCGGCGGCGTCCCCTATGAATTCAATACCATCGCCGTCTGCGACGGCATCGCCATGGGTCACTCCGGCATGAAATTCTCACTGGCAAGCCGCGAGATCATCGCCGACAGCGTCGAAACCATGGGTTCGGCTCACCCGTTCGACGCAATGATCTGCATCCCGAACTGCGACAAGGTGGTGCCAGGCATGCTGATGGGCGCGATGCGCCTCAATATCCCGACCATCTTCGCCTCCGGCGGCCCGATGCGCGCCGGAAAACCGCTGAACGAAGGAGAATCCCGCACCGACCTCATCTCGATCTTTGAAGGCGTCGCCGCAAACCGGATCGGCAAAATGAGCGACGAAGACCTCCATACCCTGGAATGCTCCGCCTGCCCCGGCCCCGGCTCCTGCTCCGGCATGTTCACCGCCAACAGTATGAACTGCCTCTGCGAAGCACTCGGCATCGCTCTGCCCGGCAACGGCACCATCGCCGCAGACTCCCCCGAACGCATCGAATTCTGGAGAGAATCCGCACGCCGCGCCGTGGAAATGGCCAAGATGACCAACCCGCCCCGCGCCAAAGATTTCGCCACCGCGACCGCATTCCATAACGCGCTCGTTCTCGACATGGCCATGGGCGGATCATCCAACACCGTGCTCCATACGCTCGCCGTGGCAAACGAAGCCGGAACCGATCTCGACATCAAGGATCTCGACAAAATCTCCTCCTCGACGCCGAACATCTGCAAACTTTCACCGTCAATTCAGTTCCACATCGTCGAAGACGGCAACCGCGTCGGCGGAATCATGGCGATCCTCAAAGAAATCAGCAAAATCCCCGGACTGCTCGACGGCAACGCCCCAACCGTTTCCGGCAAAACACTGGCGGAAGAATACGCCGATGCCCCCGCGCCGGACGGCACCATCATCCATACTCTGGATAATCCGTACAGCGCCAAAGGCGGACTGGCCATCCTCTTCGGCAACCTCGCCGAAAAAGGATGCGTGGTCAAAGCAGCCGGAGTCGCCAAAGCCATGCTCACCCATCGCGGCCCCGCCGTGATCTTCGAGAGCCAGGAAGAAGCATGCGAAGGAATCCTCGACGGAAAAGTCAAGGCTGGCGACGTGGTAGTCATCCGCTACGAAGGCCCCAAAGGAGGCCCCGGCATGCAGGAAATGCTCGCCCCGACCAGCTATATCATGGGACGTGGCCTCGGTGAAAGCGTCGCCCTCGTAACCGACGGAAGATTCTCCGGCGGAACCCGCGGCGCATGTATCGGGCACGTCAGCCCGGAAGCCGCAGCCGGCGGAACCATCGCCCTCGTCGAACCCGGCGATATCATCGAAATCGATATCCCAAACCGGAAAATACACCTCGACGTTCCCGATCTCATCTTGATCGCACGCCGCAAACGCTGGAAACCTCAGGAGCCGAAAATCAAAACCGGCTACCTCGCCAAATATGCCTCCCTCGCCACCAGCGCCGACACCGGCGGCGTTCTCCGCGTCAAAAACGATTAAGGCAGGAAGACGGGGCGTTGCCCCGAACCCCACCGGAGGGGCGCTTCGCCCCCTCCGGGCCTCCCCCGACCGGCAAGGTGCCGGCGCCGGGTAACGCAAACTCCTTTTTGTCGTCGACAAAAAGGAGTTTGCGAAACTTGTTTAGAGAACGAACCATGAGTTGAACACCAACGAACCATGAGTTGAACACCAACGAACCATG
>JBEBTY010000042.1:0-25016 GCA_040393525.1 Victivallis vadensis
TAGCATAATAACAATAATGAGAGAAACACGGTGTTTCTTTCACGGATTCAGGAATATTTTTTCATTGCATATAAATGCGTCGTGTGCCGACAGCATCAATGAAAAGCAGTAGAAAATTGGCGGAGAAAGAGGGATTCGAACCCTCGGAGACTTGCGCCTCGGCGGTTTTCAAGACCGCTGCCTTAAACCACTCGACCATTTCTCCGTGGTATTTAATATGCGCTTGAAATGTCGATTTTTCAAGCGCATATTAGAGGTTTCCGAGTTATTCGCTCTTGCCGCCGGCGCCGAGGCCGCGCAAAAGGAGGTTTGTCACTTCCTTTGCAAAGGCCGCCGGGTCCGGCAGCGGGCTGCCTTCCGTCAACAGCGACTGGTCGAATAGAACCTTCGCGTAAGACTTCAATTCCGGCGCATTTTCGTCGGCCGCGTAGGCTTTGAACATCGCGTCGATCAGCGGATGCTTCGGGTTCAGCTCAAGAATCCGTTTACTCTCCGGAATCTCCTGGTGCATCGCCTTGAACAGACGCTCAAGGTGCGGCGAAAGCGCGTTGCCTTCGGTAATCAGGCAGCACGGGCTGTCGGTCAACCGCGCGGAGAAGCGAACTTCGCCCACACTGTCGCCCAACGTCGTTTTCAAGAACTCCAGAAGTTTGGCGAACTTCTCCTTCGCCTCGTCCAGAATCTTCTCCGCGCCATCCACCTCGAAATCACCCTTCGTCACCGACTTGAAGTTCTTCTTGCGGAACTGGAACATCTGCTGCATGATCCACTCGTCGATCGGGTCGGTCATAAACAGCACGTCGTATCCCTGCGAACGGAAGTATTCCAACGCGGGGGACGAGGCGACCGCTTCCCGCTTTTCGCCGGTGATGTAATAAATATCCTTCTGGCTCTCCGGCATCGCATCGACGTATTCGCCAAGCGTAATTTGCTTTCCGGCTTCGGAGTTCATCGACTCGTACATGACCAGATCTTTGAGCTTTTCGGCATTCGTGTAATCGGTGTGAAGCCCCTCTTTCAGGACGCGGCCGAACTCCTTGAAAAATCCGGCATAAGCCTCACGCTCGGTTTCGAGCATCTTTTTGAATTCCGTCAAGATCCGGCTCACCACCGCTTTTTGAATCCGGTTGAGCTGCGGATTTTCCTGCAGAATCTCACGCGACACGTTGAGCGGCAGATCGCTCGAATCCACCACGCCAGTCACGAAACGCAGATAGTCCGGAATCAACTCCTTGCACTCGTCGGTGATGAACACACGGCGGACGTAGAGCTGGAGCCCCTTCTTCTGGATTTCCGGCATCAACAGATTGAACGGCGCGTCTTTCGGCAGGAACAGCAACGCCTTGAATTCGCTCGTCCCCTCCGCCGACATGTGAATCGCCTTCAGGTAATCTCCACCCATATGCGAAAGATGGCCGTAGAAACTCTTGTACTCTTCCCCCGTGATTTCGGAGGGTTTGCGCAGCCAGATCGCTTTCTGCGAATTCAGCACCTTGTCTTCGACCGTTTCGGTCTTGTCTTCGTTGACCTTCGTCGTCGGCAGGATGATCGGGTATTCGATGAAATCCGAATAGCGACGTACGATTTCTCCGATTTTCCAATTGTCGAAATACTGCTCCGCATCCTCTTTCATGTGAAGGGTAATCGTGGTTCCCTGCTCGTCGCGCTCGGCTTTGTCGAGTTCGTATTCCCCTTCACCGGAGCTGGTCCACTTGATCGCGGAGGACGTGCCGCCCGCTTTTTTCGTCACCAGCTCCACCTTGGAGGCGACCATGAACGCGGAGTAGAAACCGACGCCGAATTGACCGATCAATTCGGGCAGCTCCGCCGTGCCTTTTTTCTCCTCCAGCATCTGGATAAACGCCTTGGTTCCGCTTTTCGCGATGGTTCCGACGTTCTCGACGACCTCTTCCTCGGTCATCCCGATGCCGTTGTCGCTGATGGTGATCGTTTTGGCTTCGCGGTCAACGGCGAGGCGGATCTGCCACTCGCGGGCAAGCTCCGGATTGGTCAGGCTCTCGAAGCGGGCCTTGTCAATCGCGTCCGCCGCGTTCGCCACCAGTTCGCGCAAAAAAATGTCGCGATTGGAATAGAGGGAATGAATCATAAGGTTCAGCAGTTGCTTTACCTCTGCCTTGAATTCTCTGGTCTCTGCCATGTCTGACACAACTCCTATTTGGTTGATAAAGAGAGGCAATCGCCTCTGCTAGTGATTACAGGATTCAGGGAATATACTTTTTTTTACCGAAAATTCAAGTTATCCGACCCTTCCCGGTTGGAAAAAAGAGGAAAACGGGTTATACTCTATAGAGTTCCGTATTATGGAACGGGAAACCAGCACAACGTGTCCCCGGAGAATTCCGGGCGCTGCAATTCAACCGACTGCGGTCGTCCATCGGCCGTCGTCGCGAAAACGGGAAAAGATGGAGCCATGAGCGAACAAAACGAAACCCTCCGGACCGATCGGGCCGCCACCGGCGGCATGTCAGATGAACTGCGCGAAAGTCTGCGCCTGCGTGAAGAAGTCTGCCGCAAGCTGGAGGAGCTCGCCTCCGCCACGGTCGAAGACTATCCGGCGGCAATGGAAGCGCTCCGGGGCGAATGGAACGCCCTGCAGGCCGTCCCTCCCGAATATGCCGAAATCCTCGACAAACGATTTGCCGAGGCGGAAAAAACCGCCGAAGCCGCTGCTGCGACCGCCGCAGAGCGCCGCCGCAAACACCTGGCGAAAATTCAGGAATCCGCCACGCTTCACGAAGAGTTGGAGAAACTGCTCGCAGCCGGGGAACTGGTCGTATTCGACGAAGTCGCCGCGCTGGAGAAAAAGTGGAACGAAATTACCGCCGGACTTTCGGCGGAGGAATCCGCGTCCGAAACGTTCCTCGCGAAATTCCAACCCCTCAAGGAGCGGATGACCGCCGAAGCAGAGGCCGACAAAACTCGTGCCGAAACAGCCGATAAACTGACCACAGAACTCATCGAGCTGACCGCCGGCGAGGACATGGATAAGCTCAAAGAGCGCAAAGCCGCCATTGAAACGGAATACGCCGCCATCGGCCGCGTACCCAAAAACGCGGCGAATCAGTACAATGAGGCGCACCGCCGGGCGGCCGTCAAGCTCGCACAGCATTACGAAACGCTTGACCTCGCCCGCTGGGAGAGCTATACCCTCAAACAGGACATCTGCAATGAGCTTGACCGCATGGTCGAAGTTCCGGAAGCGGAGCTGTCGAAGGCTGCAAAGCGCCTTCAGGAACTGCGCGAGAAGTGGAAACAGCTCGGCTCCGTGCCGAAGTCGAAGGCAGACGAGATCAACCCGCGTTATCTCGAAGTCACCCGCAAACTTCAGCACCGGATCGACGAATATTACGCCAACTTGCGCCAGCAGCACCGTCAGGCCGCCGCCGCCAAGCAGGAGCTTTGCGACAAAGCCGCCGCATTGATCGAGTCCACCGAGTGGAATGTCACGGCAACTGCGTTCAAGGAACTTCAGGCCACCTGGAAGACGATTCCCGGCGCCGGGGCGCAGGAAAAAGCGCTGTTTGCCGCCTTCCGAGCCTCCGCGGATCAGTTTTTCAACGCCCGCAGCGCGTGGTTTGACGAGCGCAATTCCAAGTTTGAGCAGATCGCCGAGCGCAAGCAGGCGCTGGTTGCCGAAGCCGAAAAGTTGGCGGAAGAGCAGTCGGGGGAATCTCCGGCCGCGGTTCAACATGCCAAGCAACTTCGTGCCGATTTCATGGCGATCGGGCGCGCCGGACGCGCCGAAAGCGAACTTCTGGAGAAGTTCAACACCGCGCTCGATAAATTCTTCTCCGGCCGGCGCGAAGCGTTTGCCGAACGGGAAGATCAGGCACGTAAGTTGATTGCCGAAATCGACGCGCTCACGGCAAATCCCGAAGATACCGCCGCCGCGCAAACCCGCTATCGGGCAATCCGCCGCGAGCTGAAAGAGTTGGGCTGCCGCAAAACGTTCTCGGCGGAAATCAAGGCCGGAGAGAAGTTTGAAGCCGCCCTCGGAACCGTTCGCAGCCGCCAACTGACCGATAAGTTGACGCTGGCGAAAAGCGTCAGCCGTTCACTCGCCACCGTATGGGACGAGATCAAGGCAGGCGAAACGCCGGACGAAAGCCGCCTGGCGATCGAACACCTCGGCCAGTTCCCGAAGCTCGCCACCGCCGCCAAACTGCTTGGCGAGGCCGCTGCCGGAGACGAAAAGGCGAAGGAAAAGCTCGCCAACACGTTTGAAAGCGCCGCCGCGGAACGCAACCGGATCTGCAGCGAACTGGAGAAACTGGTCGGAATCGAATCGAAAGAAGAAGCCGCTCCCGCCGCCGCCAACGACGCGGCGGCGCTGGCCGCCGAGCTTACGGCCGCCATTTTCGGCAACTTCGCGGCATCGAACGCCCGCGCGGCGGAACGGGAGAAAGCCGTTGACCCGAAACAGCTTCTCGCTGATTTCGTCAACGCCGGCTTGCTGGAAACGGCCGAACTCGAAGCCTCGTTCGAGCGCTTCGACACCGCCAACGGAAAAGTACGCTGACATTCAACCAAACCATTAGGGTTAAGGATAGAAAAAATGAAAGTAAGAGTTGCAATTTTCGGAGCCGCCGGTTATGCCGGTGAAGAGCTGCTGCGGATTTTGTTGCGGCACAAAAACGCGGTGGTCACCGCGATCACCTCGCGGAAGAACGCCGGAGAGCCGGTGTCGAATGTGTTCCCGCGTTTCACCGGCGCCCCGCTGACCTTTTGTGAACCGGATGTTGACGCGATTGCGAAAAACTGCGATGCGGCGATCCTCGCCCTCCCTCACGGGCTGGCGACGGAATACGCGATTCCGCTCCTCAACGCCGGAGTGAAGGTGATCGATATCTCCGCTGACTTCCGCCTCAAAAGCGAAGCGAAGTACAAAGAATATTACAAAGAAGACCACCCGGCACCGGAACTGCTGAAAAAAGCGGTCTACGGCCTGCCCGAGCGTTACCGGGAACAACTGAAGACAGCTGACCTCGTCGCCTGCGCCGGTTGCTACCCAACCAGTTCGATCCTGCCGACCGCGCCGCTTTTGGCGGCGAAGCTGGTCAGCACGAAGGGAATCATCGTCGCCAGCTGTTCCGGCGTGACTGGAGCGGGGCGCAAGGTCGACCTTCCCTACATTTTCCCGGAATGCAACGAGAGCCTCAAGGCCTATGGCGTTGTCGGACACCGTCACTTGCCGGAGATCGAACAGGAAATGGCGGTTGCAGCCGGAATTCCGGAGATGGCGATCAACTTTCTTCCGCACCTCGCGCCGATGAATCGCGGAATCAACTCAACCATCGTGATGGACGCGATGCCGGGAACGACGCTGGAGAAAATCGAAGAGGCATACCAGGCGGCGTACGGCAGCGAGCAATTCGTCCGGATTCTCCCGGCGAAGCGCACCAGCGACACCAAATATGTATTCATGACCAATACCTGTGAAATCGGGTTCAATCTCGACCCGCACACCAACAAGGTCATCGTCACCAGCTGCATCGACAATCTGACCAAAGGCGCGTCGGGTCAGGCGATCCAGTGCATGAACATCCGCTTCGGCCTTGACGAAGCCGAGGGGCTGATCTAGTCAGTCATAATAAAAAACGCCGGTTCGGAACTGATCCGACCCGGCGTTTTCTTTTCCCTCAAGCGGGGGATCACCACGATCCTTCTTCCCACTTCATCAGGCTGTTGAAGGCGTTTCCATTGTAGGAAACATTCAGCACCGGCTGCTTATCGTTCTTCATGTGCCAGAAGCAACGGATGGTCGGGAAGTAGCTCAAAAAGCTCGAATACCTCTGCCCTTTGAACTGCCCTTCTTCCTCACAGATATCGGAGCGGACATTGCGGGATTTGACATCGTTCCAACTACGCAGAAGATCCGCGCCGGAACCGAATTCGCACTTCGCTTCGGAAAACTCGTAGAAATAACTGACCCCCTCCACGTCAGCGTTCGGCTGATTGCCCGGCGTATAGGCGCTCTGGCTCCCGACGCGGTCATAAGATTTGAAATAATCACCGTCCGGGCGCGACAGCCAGTCGCCGGCTGCGGTTCCGCCGCCGTTGCCGTCCTTCGGACAGCGATAAATCTTCAGGTTGCTCATGTAATCGCGATACAGGACGGAGATCCACGGCGGCATCCGGTCATTATAGTCGTTACGGTAAAGTTCACAGGCCAGCGACAGCTGCTTGAGCTGATTCAGACACTGCGTCGTTCTCGCCCGTTCCCGGGCGGAGTTCAGGGCGGGCAGCAGCATCCCTGCAAGAATTGCGATGATCGCGATCACAACGAGCAGTTCAATCAAGGTAAAAGATCGCCTGTTCATGCGGTTTCCTCCTTTTGCATCTCCGGTTCCATATCGTCAGTCAACCCGTGCGTTGTCTTTTCCCAATAAAACGGCTTGGTAAAAATCTGCAAAAAACCCTTCCACCCCGCCAATGAAATCAGCAGCCAGTAGAACGGCATCAGAAGCGCGGCAGGAATCAAGTGATAAAACTTCCGTTTCACACACGCCATCACCCCTATTGCTATGAATATAAAATTCGCAAGGAACATTATCAAGGAGCCGGCAAAGAAAATACGAGAAAAAACCGACCAGAAGGGGTCTTCCGCCGGACCATAGTAAACCAGCGGCCATGCTTTCAACGTCACCCCACCAAGTCGGACGCCTTCATAAACCGAATCGAACCTGGGACCTACAATCTGATCCATGACTGGCACCCCGGCAAACGCGCCATGCGCCAGAAGCGCGGCATAAAGCAACAACACCGCCCAAAAAATCAGGTTCGTCAGCATCATCATCGCACTGCCGCCGACGGCCAAAAATCCACCGAACGCACCGTAAACTCCGAGCCGCCGGACTGTTTGCACCGGATTTCGATAGTGCACCAGATGTGTCTGAATAAACCCCTTGACCCAACGTGAACGCTGACGCATCCAGTTGCCGACGCGGGAATTCGCTTCCTCCCAGGTGGTGGAGTTAATCAACAGCGTACGGTAGCCGTATTCGTAAATCCGCAATCCGAGGTCGCAATCTTCGGTCACGTTGAACGGGTCCCACCCGCCGACCTTGCGCAGAATTTCTGTGCGAAAATGATTGCTGGTTCCGCCAAGAGGAAGCGGCATTTTAAACAATTGGTATCCCGGCAAGGTCAAATCGAAGTAGGTGGAGTACTCCACCGTGAACATTCGCGTCAGAAGATTATAGCGGCTGTTGAAATAATTCAGCTTGGCCTGCGCGCAAAGAACTTTCCCCGAAGTGTCCCGTCGAAACGCGGCGTAGGCTTTCTTCAACTGATCCGGGTCCGGCGCATCTTCGGCGTCATAGATCACGCAAAATTCCCCTTTTGCCTCCGCCAGCCCGTAGTTGCAGGCGCGCGGCTTGGTTTTAGGCGGAGCCTCCGGCACGGTCAAAACGCGACAGTAAGGGGGAAGCCCGGTACGAGTCAGCGCCTCGTGCGTTTCATCGTCATCGGCCTCCAGCAGAAGCAGAACCTCCAACTTCTCTTTGGGGTAATCGAGCCGCCCCATGTTCCGCACCAGCTTTGCGGCGATGTTCGCCTCGTGATAAAGCGGTAGAAACACGGTGTAGACCGGGAGATCCTCGTCCTTGATCGCGGCGACTTCCTCATCGGGAATGATCTCTTCGCCATGCCCGAACCACGACAGGAACGCCGCGCCACCCCGAAAAATCACCGCGGCAGCGTACCAGAACATTAAAAACGCAGTTACCAAAAACAAGAAATAGTCCCATCGGAACTTCAATAGCGCCAATAACAGAAGAGCCGTCAAAAGATAACGCAGCCGTTGTGGACGGCTGCTTACTACGATCGCCGAACCATCGGGATGCTTCTCCACAAACGCCCGCGTGATCGGATCCAGTTGTTCCAGCTTGAATCTCATTCCTATTCCCTGAGCAGTTGAAGCAATATACCATCGTTTATATCGGAACCAAGCGGAGAATTGAAAAAACATGGAAAATATCTCCACAGAAGCTTGAAAACGCCTCAAAAATGGTATAACTTCCTAGAATCAGTATAAGATATTTATAATGCGGGAAATGTACCAACCGCCTTTTATCCGGCCAAGACACACAATTTTCAGATAGAAGCAAAGGACTCCAGAAAATGCACTCAGGGCGAACTCGATTGCTGAAGTCGGCAGCCGTCATGTGCGGGGCAGCCACGATGCTGGCCTCGTTCTCCACCCCGTTCTCCGCCAGCGGAGAAGAGATCCCGGTCATTCGGACACAGGCGGATCTGGATCGCGGCAAAAGCAATGTCCGCTCCGTCATCGAAGAACTTGCGGAACTGTTTGCCGAAGACGCTCCGGTTCCCGTACTCAACCCGGCGAACCTTCAGATCCAGCCTCCCTACAGCAAAGTCATTCAGGCTCCCAACGGCCGGGCGACACTGATTCTCCGCCCCCGTTTCACCAACGCCAAACAGATGTCCAAGGCGCTGGACAGCGTGATCACCGGCTCGGCGCTGGTAGAACCGCTCGAAGAACAGAATGAACTGATTATCAACGCCGGCGCGGACGAGATCGAAAGCTACCGGGCGATTCTTGAGGCAATGGACGTCCCGCCGCCGCAGATCCTGATCGAAGCCAAGGTTGTCGAGGTTATGTTCAGCGACGGTATGCAGCGCAATTTGTCGCTGATGTTCCAGGGACCGCGTTACAACGTCGGCGCCAAGACCACGATCCCGGGAAGTTCCAGTGCAGGGACATCCGGCGCAACCGGCGACTTCACTCCGTATGCGGGCAAGAATTCGATGAACATCGCCTTCCAGTGGCTCGAAACGGCGCAGGACGCGGTGGTGCTCTCCAGCCCGAACATCCTGATTTCCCGCAACGAAATGAGCCAGATCGTCACCGGAGAAGAGATTCCGATTCAGGAAGCGAACTCCAGCGGCAGCACCATCCTCATGAGCACCATATTCAAAAACGTCGGTGTGACGCTGGAGGTGGAGCCGAGCATGATCAACCACGACAACGTGACGTTGCGCGTCCGCCCGAAAGTATCGAACGTGCTGCGTTATGAGTCCATCACCAGCGGCGACACCTCCTACCCGGTGCCGGTCATCTCGGCGCGCAGTGTCGAAACCCACCTCCGCATGCACGACAAGCAGGTGGTGATGATGGGCGGGCTTTACAGCCAGCGCACGGCGCTTCAGCAGGAGCGGATTCCGATCATCTCCGACTTGCCGTTCATCGGGGAGCTTTTTACCGGAAAGAACGAAACCAAAGAGATTACACAGCTGCTCTTCCTGCTCAAAGTTCATATCATTCCGCCGGAGCAGATTCCCAGCGGGATCTTCTACGACTTCGACCGGAGCGCCAAGGTCAGCAACGTGCTCAGTGAAATCGTGTCGCACTCCGATAGTTTCCCGACTCGCGACTCTTCCAACGAAAAGTTCCGCAATGAAATCGATGCGGCTCTGCCCGGAAAACCCGAAGAGGAACGCCGCAAATTCAAGCAGCGTCCCACCTCCGTGAAATCCGCCGCGGGCGAGGAGATCAAGAACGTAAAGCCGATCAACTCCGATCTTTTCGTGATGGAGCCGGAAGGGACGAACACAACCGTTCCCGCCGCCCCGCAGGAAAGCAAACCCGCGGAAGTCGCTCCGGCACCCGAAGTAACGGAACCGCAGACTGACAACGATTCGCCCACGGCTCAACCCACCGGAGAATAAGCATGAAGTCTGGCCGTAAACGAACAATCACCCGGCTGATCCTGCTGCTGGTGATCGCCGGCGCCGCGGCAGGCGTCTGGTTCGGAATTGTCCTGCCGATGCGCAATCAGGAGGAAGACGCCGCGAAAAAGCTCGCTACGGAAAGCAGCGACATGGATCGGACCTACAAAGTCCGCCGCGACGACCTTACCATCGGACTGCTTCAGGGCGGCTATGTCAATGCCAGCCAGAAACACAAACTTGCTTTGCAGGCCAATTACCGTACCAAGCTGCTCTGGGTCATCGATGAGAACAGCAAGGTGGCGGCAGGCGACCTGCTGGCAAAATTTGAAACCGATGAGCTGAAGGAACAGATCGAAAACCACGAAATCGAGCTGGATAACCTGAAGAAAGAGCTGGATCTGGCTGTGGAATCGAAAAAAATCCAGATCAGCACCAACGCCGCCGACCTTCAGGCGGCGGAAGAGAGTCTGCTTCAGGCCGATGACGCCATGCGTAAATATCGCCGGTTTGAACGAGCCAGCCAGCGCGACGCACTGGATCTCGCGGTCGTCAACGCCGAAGCCGCACTGGATACGGCCAAAAGCGATTACATCAGCAAACGCGACAGCGAACCCAAGGTGTCAAAAGATGAAAGCGCCGAGGACAAGAAACGCAAGTTATTAAAGGACGCGCAGGCAGAAATCGACTCAAAGGAAAATGCGCTCAACAAAGCCGAAGACAATCTGCGAGTGTTCCGCCGTTACGATAATCCGAGTAAAATGACACGCCTTCTGAACGCCTATGAGCAGGCGAAGCTGAACTTGCGCCGGGTCAAAATTTCGACCGAATCAAAAATCGTCCAATCCGACAAATCGATCGAGAACTACCGCCGCCGGATCAAGCGCACCGCCGACCAGCTCACCCGCTACAAAGAATATATGACCATGATGGAGCTGCGCGCGCCGGTCGACGGCGTCGTCATCTATGCCGACCCGGATCGCCGCTGGGGGAACCTTGACGTGAAACCCGGAATCGACATCAACAAGGGTCAGGTATTGATTACGATTCCGGAGATGTCGAATCTGGTGGTCGACTTCGATTTGCCGGAGCAATACCGCTCCAAAGTCAGCATCAATGACCGCGCTGTGATCACCCCCGACTCCCTGCCCGGCGAGCGTTTCCCGGGTATGGTTTCGCACATCGACACTTTGCCGGTGAACCTGGTGAACTGGGATGCTTCCTCGCCCAAAATCTACAAATCGAAGATCAAGCTCGACCAGCAGTCGCCGAAGCTGGTCAACGGCATGAGCGTACAGATCAACATCGTGACCAAAACGATTCCGGCCACGCTTTTCGTCCCGGTCGAGGCGGTGTTTGAAGACAATGACCGCTTCTTCGTCTACCTCGCCGGCCTGGCCGGAGCCAAGGAAGTCGACGTAAAAATCGGCGAATCAAACGACAACTTCGTCCAGATTATCGAGGGATTGGAGGAAGAAGACGTGGTGTACCTCTATCGACCCTACCAGAAAAAGCAGGAAACGAAATAATGGCTGCGAATGCGGGATTGTCGCCCGTTTCCGACGATATCGTCCGGTTGGTCGACATTCGTAAAACCTATTTTTCCGGCGACCTTCAGGTTCCGGTGCTGAAAGGGATCGACGCGACAGTGCGCCGTGGCGAATTCGTCGGCTTCATCGGAACCTCCGGCTCTGGCAAGTCGACCTTGCTCAATATTCTCGGAATGCTGGACGTACCCACCGGTGGCGAATATTTTCTGGAAGAAACCGAAGTCGGCGGATTCACTGACGTGGAACAAGCGACGATCCGAAACCGGAAAATCGGCTTTATCTTTCAGAGCTTCAACTTGTTCTCACAACTTTCAGTAGAGGAAAACATAGAAGTGCCGATGCTCTACGGCCGGGTCCCCGGCCGTATCCGACGCAAACGTGCACTGGAATTGGCGGAACGCGTCCAGCTGGGTCATCGACTCGGCCACCGGCCGACACAACTTTCGGGCGGCGAGTGTCAGCGCATCGCCATCGCCCGGGCGCTCTCCAACAACCCGGCATTTATCTTGGCCGACGAGCCGACCGGGAACCTTGACGAAAAAACCAGCGCTGAAATCATGAAGCTCTTTCATGAACTGAATGAGCAACAGGGCGTCACCATCGTCATGGTCACCCACAACCCGGCGCTGGCGCCACATTACCACAAAATCATCCGCCTCCGCGACGGTCGGATCGACAATACGTTGTTTGAATGGGAGGCGAAAGAAAAAGAACGGCTCGCGGCCGAACAGAAGGAGGCCACACCATGATGCTGGTACGTGATCTCTTCCGCCTCTCGCTGCACAATCTGCTGTTGCACAAGGTGCGGTCGACACTGACCTCACTCGGCGTGATTTTCGGCGTGGGCAGCGTCATCGCCATGCTGGCGATTTCCGAGGGGGCCAAGCAATCGGCGCTGGCTCAAATCGAAGCGATGGGAATCGACAAAATCATCGTCTTCTCCAAACGCCCGCCGGTTGACGGAACCAGCGACAGCTCGGACAATGCAAGCGTAATGGAGCGCTACGGCCTGACCAAGCGCGACATGGACAATATCGTGAAAATGGATAACGTCGAACACATCACCAGTGTTTTCGACGCCCGCAAAAAGGTATTGAAGGGCTTGAGCAGAACCGACATCAAACTGGTCGGCAGCGATTTCAAATTTCTGGAGGACTCACAGGCGCGAATGGAAAAAGGGCGCTGGTTCACCCCCGCCGACTTCGAGAACAATGCCTACGTCTGCGTCATCGGAAAAAACGTGAAACGCCGACTGTTTCAGATCGGGAACACCGACATCATCGGCAGTACGATCCGAGTTGAGGATGCGGTGTTCCGTATCATCGGAATCCTCGAAAATCCGTATGCGCCCCAGTACTCGGAAATCGGCGGACAGAACGACATGATCCTGATTCCGATGACCACCTCCCGCGCCCTCTTCCGCGACTACACGTTCTACCGGGAGGGGCGGAGCCATAAGATCACCCGAATCGAATACGATCTGTTTTTAATCAAAGTCGCCGACATCAGTTACATCGACAACACCGCAAAACGGGTGGCGGGATATCTGGAAAAAACTCATTCCAGCACCAAAGACTGGGGAATGACTGTCCCCTTTGAACTTCTGGTACAAATGGAGAAAACGCAAAATATCTTCACCATCGTCATGGGTTCGATCGCCGGGATCTCACTGGTAGTCGGAGGAATCGGCATCATGAACATCATGCTGGCAAGCGTCTACGAACGACGCAAGGAAATCGGAACCCGGCGGGCGCTCGGCGCACAAAAAGCGGATATTCTGCTTCAGTTCCTGATCGAAACCGTGTTCCTCACTTCAATCGGCGGAATCACCGGAATCATGCTTGGCGTCGGAATCGGCACAGCCATCACGTATTACACCGACATGCAGACGATTTACTCGGCGTGGAGCATTATTCTCGCGCTGGTGATTTCCAGCCTGACCGGGGTGATCTTCGGGACCTATCCGGCTTACAAGGCGGCGCAACAGAACCCGATTACGGTGCTTCGCGCAGAATAATTCAGCCCCAATTTACTCAAGGAGTGTGTCATATGGCGTCGTGTGATATTGAACGAAAATGGAGTTCCAAGTGGATTTCGGCCGGGTTCTGCAACAACGACTGGCGGGCGCCTGCGCGCCCCGCTCCGTTCCTGCGCAAAGAATTCGACTGGAATGGCGGCGAAACGACTGTGTTCCTGTGCGGCCTCGGCTATTACGAGCTTTATTTGAACGGGAAAAAAGTGGGGGATCGAGTTCTGGATCCCGTCGTGACCCAATATGACCGCCGCGCACGCTACGTATCCTATGATCTGACCGGGCTCCTCAAGAAAGGGCGAAACGCCCTCGGCGTCATTCTCGGAGACGGCTGGTACAACCCCGTCACCACCGAAGTCTGGCACTTCGACAAAGTTTCCTGGCGTGACTACCCGAAGTTGCTGCTGGAGCTGGAGGTGGACGGCAAGCACGTTCTCGGCAGTGATGATTCGTGGAAATGCCTCAAAGAAGCCGGGCCGATCACGTTCAACCAACTCCGCAACGGCGAACATTACGACGCCCGCAAAGAGATTTCCGGCTGGGCGGACGCGGGATTCAACGACTCCGATTGGAGCACCGCCGCCATTGTGCCGGGGCCGGGCGGGGTGCTGACGCTTCAGACCATGCCGCCCTGTCGGGTGATGCGTACGGTGCTGCCGGCCAATGTCCACCGGAGCAAGAACGGCGGATGGCTTTACGATCTCGGAGAATCCATCGCCGGCTGGAGCCGAATCCGGGTACGCGGGGAAGCCGGCGCGACGGTACGCATCCGTCACTCCGAGCTGGCCGCGGTATGGAAAGATGACCTGGATCAATCCAACATCAACAGTTTTATCAAAAGTGGAGATACGCAGACCGATCGCTACGTCCTCAAAGGCGGCGACGCGGAAGAGGTGTGGGAACCACGCTTTACCTACCACGGGTTCCAGTATGTCGAAGTTGTGGTGACGGAAGGCGAAGCGGAGATCCTATCTCTGGAAGGGCGAGAGATTCAGACCGATTTCTCCTCCATCGGCTCGTTTGAATCCTCCAACCGGGAGCTGACGAAACTCTACGAATGCACGCGCCGGAGTTTTATCGGGAACTTCGTCGGAATTCCGACCGATTGCCCGCACCGGGAGAAAAACGGCTGGACAGGCGACGCCTCGATCGCTTCCGACACCGGACTCTATAACTTCGATCTCGCGGCGTCTTATGCGGAATGGGTTCAATCCATCGCCGACGCGCAACGGCCGAACGGGCAGATTCCCGGAATCGTGCCGACCGGCGGCTGGGGCTTCAACTGGGGTTCCGGCCCGGTCTGGGACAGCGCGTTTCTGGTGATTCCCTACCATGTCTGGCTCTACACCGGCGACGCATCGCTGATTGAGCGCAACTATGAGAAAATGCGTCAATATCTCCGTTATCTCGGAACACTCGCATCGGGGCATATCGTGAAATTCGGGCTTGGCGACTGGTGCCATCACGACCGTTCCCGGATCGTCGACACCGCATTCACTTCCACTGCCTATTATTATTACGAAACCATCCTCGTCGCCAAATGCGCGAAACTGCTCGGACGTCACGACGACGCGAATGAATTGAACACGCTGGCGGCGGAGATCCGCAATGCGTGCAACGAGCATTTCTACCACGGTGACGGCCTCTACGCGAAGGGCGAGCCGACCGCTTACGGCGTCGCGCTGGAACTGGGACTTTGCCCGGATGAGGATCGGCAAACCACCGCCGACCGCCTGGCGAAACATATGGAGAACCGCCGCTGTCGCGCCGAATTCGGTATCCTGGGGGCGAAATTCGTGCCGCGCGCTCTGGCGAACCACGGACATGTCGACACCGCCTGCCGGATTTTAACCCAACCCGGTTATCCCGGCTGGGTCAACTGGATCGACCGTGGAGCGACAGCGCTGTGGGAACACTGGGATGGAACCGCGTCGCGAAACCACATCATGTTCGGCGACATCGCCGCGTGGATGATGCAGTTTCTGGCCGGAATCGTGCCGGACGAAGCCCATCCGGGGTTTGCCGAACTAACGCTCCGGCCGCTCCCGGCCACCGGAATCGAGCGAGTAAAAGCCACTCATCGTGCCCCTTCGGGAACCATCGCGGTCGAATGGCTGCGGGAGAACGGCCGCTTCGAGCTTCACGCCTCCGTCGGCAACATCACCGGCAGGGTGGAACTCCCTGACGGCAGCAGCCACCGTCTCGAAAGGGGCGAGAACCGCTTTGAGTGCCTCTTAAGCTGACGCCAGAGGCGATCGCTGCGGAAATTCAAGAAGTAAAAACGGGACGGAATCTTGATTTCCCGGCGAAAAGTGCTAATGTTATGATATGGATTTTTCGCGTTCCGTCTATAACAAACCAAGGATGACACGATGAGTTTTTTTAACCGATTGTTTGCGGTTTCCGCTTTTGCCGTACTGATGCTGACACTGGCCGGGTGCTCCTCGCCGCGAATGCCGGACGGGCGCTACTCCACGGCGAACGGCGACTATGTGCTGGTCAACAACGATCTGGTCTTCCTTCACATCTCCGCGCCGCAGGAGAACCCCTCGGCATGGGCGTATTGGGATTGGGCCGGCGGCTACTCCCTCACGCCGGAAGGACAGCTCACCATGGACATGGATCAAAACAAATGGAAGATCTGGAGTTTCTATTACGCCTTCCAATACAAAGACAAGGCGATCCGCGTGACCGACAAGAGCAACACTTATCCGCCGATTCTGCTGACGCTTGACGCTCCGATCCGCCGCTGATTCAACGCGGAATCGAAACCGTGCCGCCCGCCTCCGCCCCACGTGGGAAATGGAGGCGGTATTTTTTTCCGCCGGACACCAGATCCAACACCCGGCGCGTTCGCCCCGGATCAGCAGCGTAAATTCGATCCTTGCGCACCATCACCAGCGCAGGCTGTTTCGCCTCCAATGTGTCGCCGTCAGGCAGTGTAACCGTGCCTGGTTCATAAAACGCGACCATCAGCGCGCCTCGTCCGAAGACCGCATGAATCGAGCGGGAACTGCTCTCCGGGAGCGATTCAAAATACGCCCCCTCCTGCGAGCGGTACGCGACCAGGTAAGCATAAGAAGCATGTTCCGGCCGGATGCCGTGATCGATGACGGCGGAGAAAATTCGCGCCTTGACCGGAGCCGCCGGCAACGCATCCGTCACTCGCTTCCAGTTCCCGATTCGCTCTTCGGTTTTCATCTCTGCCTTCCCATCGTCAAGGAGGCGGATCTCAAAATTGATCTCCCCGTCCTCCGCTTTCGCCCGATGCTGGGCAATCGTCGTCATGACCGGAGAAGCGGACTCGCTGTGAATGCCGCTGCCGAGAGCGACCATCTCCGACCCGAAGAAGAAGTAACTTTTCTTTGCCTTCACTTCTCCGTTATCGAAATCCATGGCGCAAAACCCGATCTCGCCGTCAGAAAGCCCGCCGACCCAACCGAGGCGATTGCGCCACCCGGGATTTTTGCACCACAACGACGAATCATCCTGCACCGAGGTGATGCCCGGAATCTTCCGCCAATCCCATACGCCGCCGATATCGCGAAGCTCCCTGTCCCGGCTTATGAACATGGTCGCACCATGCCCGGCCAGGCGGGCAAGCTGGTTTTCGGAGTTGACCGTTTCGCTCGGAACGGTACGATTCGAGGTCATCTTGACCGACCAATAACACTCCGTGCCATTGCGCTGCACGTAAAAATCGCTGTCCGGGAAATAACGGCTGCCGGAAAAATTGAGATTCGCCTCCGTTACTTTTTGCTTTTCTCCGCGCAACCGGTTCAGCCGATTGGCCGCATCAAGTGCCGAACGATATTTCGCCTGCGGTTGCCCCGGATTGATCTGCCGCCCGCAGGCGCTGAAATCCATCTGCCGCTGAAAGAGAATCCAGCGAATCCCATGTTCATAATACCCGGTCAAAATCGCCACTTTTTCAGGGGGGAATTCGTATTTCGTACTATGTAGAATCAGCCCCCACATGGTCATATCGGAGAAATACGCAAGCCCATAATTGCCGAACTGAAGCTGAGCGCCATGTTGATGAAAACTCCAATCCGGCATCACGCCCTCACCTTTCGGCGGCGCAAAACGAAGTTCCTCTGCAATGATGGCTGCACCTTCCTCAATCCACTCCGGCATTTGAAAAATCGCACCCTTCAGCAGATGAATTCCGGCCACCCAGACACGGTTCTGCGCAGTCATCCCAAGTTCGGAGCGGTCGAGAATCGGGCGAAGTTTCTCCAACAATTCCGGAGACAATTCATCACCCAATATTAAAATCGTTTCGCAAAGCAGCATCGGGGTGCCGATGCTCTGGTGCCACCAATTCGGGCTGACGCAGTCCCGTTTCACCCAGTATTCCAGCCCTCGCAGCGCGGCATCACGCACTTCCGGCCGGTTGTAATACGGCGACCCCGGTTTGCGATAGGCGGCAGCCAGAGTCCGGGTATACTCACAATGCTTTCGGGGCAGCCAGCGCCCGCGGCGCCGATCGGAATAGTCCACATCGTTCCAGGAACCGTCGGGTTGCTGACGCTCCAGGATCGACTTCACATTGGCGATCCCCGTTTCGGAGATGAAATACTCGGTTGCCCGAGCTTTGACCGTCTTCAGCTCGGCACCTTTGGCCGCGACACTCGATGTTGCGATCATAACTACCAAAATTCCTATAAAAAAGCGCATATTCCCCTGTTTGACCCCATACTCCCCAGCCACTCGCCTCCTGTTGTTACCGGTTTACAATAAACCCAAAGATCGTCTTTGCAATAACTTGAAAATGGGAAACGGAGACTTTTTCAAAAAAATAACTTCAATTTCACACTTTTCTTTCGGGAACCCTCTCTTTCCTCGAAGAATCCGCATGACAACTATTGAAATTTTACAATTTTTGCTATATAGTAACCGGATAACTTTATGAATTTGTTTTCCTGCAAAGGAATTTACAAAACGCCGTCAGTTTATGTTACAGGAACCGGATCAAAGGGTTGGGGAAATCATGAAAATTACAGTTGTTGGAGCCGGACATGTCGGAGCCACTTGCGCAGATTGCATTGCCGAACGTGACATCGTTAAAGAAGTCGTCCTTCTGGATATCAAAGACGGCCTGGCCGAAGGGAAAGCGCTGGACATCTGGCAAAGCGCACCGGTCAAATTTTTCGACACCCGCGTCAAAGGCGTAACGAACGATTACGAAGCGACCGGAGACTCCGAAGTGGTCATCATCACCTCGGGCATTCCGCGCAAGCCGGGCATGAGCCGGAGCGATCTGGTGACGACCAACGCCGCCATCGTGAAAACCGTGACCGAAAACGTCGTCCGCTACTCCCCCAACGCCAAAATCATCGTGGTGTCCAATCCGTTGGACGTGATGTGCTACTGCGCGCTGCTGGCGAGCAAATTCGAGCCGAATCGCGTCTTCGGTATGGCGGGCGTGCTGGATACCGCGCGCTACCGCGCCTTCCTCGCGGAAGCGCTGGACATCTCTCCGAAAGACATTCAGGCGCTCCTGCTGGGCGGCCATGGCGACACCATGGTTCCGCTCCCGCGCTATACGACTGCAGGCGGCATCCCGGTAACGGAACTGTTGGATGAAACCCGTCTGAACGCCATTATCGAGCGCACGAAAAGCGGCGGCGGTGAACTGGTCAAACTGATGGGAACCTCCGCTTGGTACGCGCCCGGCGCCGCGGTCGCCCAGATGGTGGAAGCCATCATCAACGACCAGCGTCGGATCCTCCCGGTCAGCGCCTGGCTCGGCGGAGAATTCGGCGTTTCCGACCTCTATCTCGGCGTACCGGTGATTCTGGGCAAGAACGGCATCGAAAAGATCCTCGATCTCAAGCTGAACAAGGAAGAAGCGGATCAGTTGGCCAATTCCGCCAGTGCGGTTCGCAGCGAAATGGATGTACTCAACCAGCTGAACATCTTCTAACAATTTCCACCGATAAAATCTGCGCCTGGATAACGGATACAATCCGTCATCCGGGCGTATTTTTGTCGAAGGCGGACAAACGACTTGACGAAACAAAGATAACGAAGTATTTTTATTCAGAGCGTTCTTTCATCCTGAAACATTGCGAGGCCATATGATTCCGTTGAAATCGTGGTTCCTGTCGCTGGCGGCGTTAAGCTGCCTCACCACCATTGGAGCGGAAGCTCCGACCTTCTCACTCCAAGGCCTGATTGAGGCGAACCAGATCGAGAAGCGTGACGCCGAATTGGAATTGCTCCCCACCGGGACGGAATACAAGGCACGCCTGAAGCTCGGCGACGCCATCGACTGGCCCGGCGTATCGCTCCTGCCGCAGAATAACGGAGTCTGGAATCTCAGCAAATGCCGGGTAATTTCGCTCAAAATTAAAAATCGTTCTCCGCTCCCGCGTACCTTTTACTGGCGAATCGACAATCCGGGTGCGGACGGAACCAATCACTGCATCACGGAACGGGCGCTGTTGCAACCGGGGGAGGAAACGATCCTGTACGCCTCTCTGGCGCGCGGCGATATCGACCTCATTGGCGGCCCGCTCAAAAATATGAATGGTCAACCGGAGTGCAAACTCGATCTTGCCAACATTACCGGAATGATTTTCTTCGTTCCGAAGTCTGATGCTCCGGCGGAATTCGAGGTCGGTGAGTTCACGTTTACCAACGGAGCTCCCCGGAAGTCCATGACGCTTGCCCAATTTCTCCCCTTCGTCGACCGTTTCGGGCAGTATAAGCACGCAAACTGGCCGGGGAAGGTTGCCACCGAACAAGAACTCAAAGACGACGTCGCACGCGAAGACAACGATCTGGCCGTCAACCCCGCGCCGACGGACCGGGATCGCTTCGGCGGCTGGCTCGGCGGACCGAAACTCGAAGCGACCGGGCACTTCCGTACCCAGAAGGTAGACGGCAAATGGTGGCTGGTCACCCCGGAGGGACATCTCTTCTGGTCGAATGGCGTCACCTGCGTCGGATCGCAGGATTACACGCCGGTGACCGACCGCGAGGAATATTTTGAATGGCTCCCGAAAGAAGGAACGTTCGCACAGTTCATGGGGAAGAGCACCTGGGGTAATCCGCCGGGATTCTACAACCGTTATCCCTCGTACGACGTCTATCACTTCCGCGATGCGAACCTTTATCGGAAATATGGCGAAGGTTGGCGCGAGCGCTTTCACTCCTCGACGGAACAGCGCTTCCGCTCCTGGGGGCTCAACACCATCGGCGCATGGTCAGACCCCGGACTGGAGAAACGCGGCAACCTTCCTTACACCACGTGCCTCTTTTTTACAGGGGAGCCGATTCAGGGCAGCCAAGGTTACTGGCGCCCCTTCCCCGACCCGTTTTCGGAGTCGTTCCGGGCGAGTTTGCGCGGGGCGCTCGGCGGAGTGACGGCGGACCCCATGCGCATCGGATTTTTCCTTAACAATGAACTGGACTGGGGCAACGAACCATACCTTGCCTCCGCCACGCTGCGCTCCCCGGCACAACAACCCGCCAAGCAAGCCTATCTTGCCGTTCTGCAAAAGAAATACGGTTCCGTCGAAGCCTTGAACGCGGTCTGGAAAACCTCACACACATCGTGGGACGCCTTGCTCGCCTCCCAGACTGCGCCCGACACGGGAGCGGCGTGGGAGGATCTCTCCGCGTTCAGCGAAGCGATTGCCGACCAATACTTTCAGGTTTGCCGTGAAGAAATCGGAAAGGCCGCTCCAGGAGCGCTGTTGCTCGGCTGTCGCTTCTCCACCGGGCCGGAGCTGGGGAAAAATATCATCCGCTCTGCCGCGAGAAACTCCGATGTGGTATCATTCAACGTCTATCGCAAGACGCCCAGCATGTTTGAGTTCGACGCGCCGGTGCTGATCGGGGAGTTTCACTTCGGCGCGCTCGACCGCGGTTTGCTGCACGAGGGATTGGTCCCGGTAGCGAATCAGCAGGAACGCGGCAAAGCCTATGCCACCTATCTGCGGAGCGCACTCGACAACCCGATGGTGGTCGGCGCACACTGGTTTCAATACAGCGACGAAGCAATCTCCGGCCGAAGCGATGGGGAAAATTACCAGATCGGGCTGGTCGACATCTGCGACCGGCCCTATCCGGAAACCATCGGCGCCCTGCGGGAAGCGTCACGCGAACTCTATCAGCAGCGCACCGAAAGTCACCGGTAACAAACTTATGCCATATCCTCGTCCACCGCGGCGAGGAAATTCTTAAATTCAAGCAGCATCCGGATATAAAGCAGCAACAGCGAAACCCGGATGCCAAGCGAGAAAATCACGCCCGCGGCAAAACCACCTACCGTTGCGGCATCTCCATCCGCCGGAGCCATCATAATGGGGGTGATGATCGAGGTGATAAGGCTCAACGCCGTAAGTGCGGCACAAAGGTACCCCAGAGTAAGCCCGAGGCGCCTTTTGCAGAGAATCAGGATTGCGGCGGGCACCCCGACCAGCCCCAGCGGTGCGACGGTCACCAGTTCAAGAACTCCTACAGCTTGCAGTGTCACATCATCAATCACAAACAATGCCAAAGCGGAAAAGGGGACCTGAAACAATCGCAGTCCACAAAAAACAAGATCAACAATGGCCCAACCGAGAACAAATCCGGGTAACTTGTAATCCTGAAGCGACATATGCCTTCCTCCCTACTTGGTTATAGTTGCCTTTCAGGAACATTACATGACTTCCGGAAAAATACAAGCACAATCATATTTCACTCATGAATAAAAATGAAAAATCGCCTATTTTTTCATACCACAACATGAATGTCTTGTAATTTTCAGATGAAGACGAGTGCGGAAATGCTCTTCGTGTGCTACATTAATGCAAAGGCATAAAAAGGGAGCACGATATGGCTTTTTTACAGTGTGATTTTCATTCCGACATCCTGGGGCGCGCCTGTGCCATGAATGTCATCGTTCCGCAAAAGGCAAAAACCCAGATCGGCATGAGCTCGACCGCACAAAGCGGACGCGCTGAATACCCGGTGCTTTATCTCCTTCATGGACTTTCCGACAACCATACCATCTGGATGCGGCGCACCTCTATTGAACGTTACGCCGCCGATTACGGGCTGGTGATCGTTATGCCGGATGGAGGACGCGGATTCTACACCGACATGGCGGCGGGAGATCGCTACTGGACGATGTTTTCGGAGGAACTGCCCCGCATTGTGAGCAGCCTTTTCCCGGTCAGTACAAAGCGTGAAGACACCTTTGTCGCCGGCTTGTCAATGGGCGGATACGGCACGCTCAAACTCGCGCTCCGTCAACCGGAACGTTTTGCGGCGGCGGTCGCGTTTTCGCCGGTCACCGACCCGCAATGTTGGTTCACCAAACCGGATCGCCTGCCGATGCTCGATGAGCTGAAACGAATTTTCGGTTCCGCCGAGCGGATCGTTTCCAACGGCGACGACCCCTTCACCCTTTCAACACAGTTGATGAACTCCGCCGCACCGAAGCCGCGATTGCTCCATTTCTGCGGAACCGAAGACGGATTGCTCCCAGAGAGCCTCCGCCTTCGAGAACATCTACAGGCGATCCATTACCCCGATTACACCTACCGGGAAGCACAGGGGGGGCATAACTGGGAATTCTGGGATCATCACATTCAGGAAGGGCTTCGCTTCCTGATGGAGGGAAAAGAGTGAGTTCCGACGCCCCCTCTCCGCTGGATGAGATCAGTACCGGGAAGCGGTGCTGGATCATCTTCTGGTCTTACATTAAAATCACCAGTCTGGTGGTTGGCGGCGGATACGCCATCATTTCCGCGGCACAGGAGGAATTCGTCCGTCGCCGCCGCTGGCTGACGGAAGACGATGTACTGGAAATGATTACCATCACCCAGACCGTCCCCGGCATTCTCGCCTGCAACTCCGCTGTTTACGTCGGTTGGCGGCTGGGCGGATTTTACGGAGCCTGTGCCGCATTGATCGGCTCGTTATTGCCATCGCTTATTATCATTATCTGCATCGCCACCATCATGTCGCAACTGACGGGAGTGGTTGAGAATCCTTATGTACAAGGCGCATTTCGCGGGGTCATCGCCTGCATTGTCGGGATGGTGCTTGTCACCGCGTCCCAGATGCGCAAAAAAGCCGTCAAGAGCGCGTTCGGCTGGCTGATCGCAGCCGGGACACTGACCGGCATGATCGTGTTCCGCATCAGTCCGGTCTGGTTGATTCTCGGCGCAATCACTCTCGGACTGCTGAATGTTTCGCTGGCACAGCGGAAAGACAGGCGAAAGCGGGAGGCGGCGCAATGACACTGCTTCAACTCTATCTGATTTTCTTTAAATTCGGATTGCTTTGTTTCGGCGGCGGATACATGTTGATCCCGTTGCTCACTTCGGAACTGGTCGGCGACGGCAAGCCTCTCTCACCGGAGGAATTCGCCAATCTGGTTTCCATTGCACAGGTTACGCCGGGGCCGATCGGGATCAACACCGCAACTTACGTTGGTTTCACTCAGCAGGGGATTCTCGGGGGCTGCATCGGAACGATCGGCATTGTAACGCCTTCGCTTTTTCTGGTCATTCTGGCCATCAAGCTGCTGAAGCGATACGAAAAGAGTATTCCGGTGCAAGGCTTCCTGGCTGGAATGCGTCCGTTGGCACTTGGCATGGTGATGTCGGCCGCGGTGATTTTCGCCGAGCTTTCGATATTCCGCAGTGAAATTCCGTGGGGGGGATTCTGGAAAATGTTAACCTCCTCCGCCGGAATGCCGGAAGGATTCGGCCTCAACTGGGGGTGCGTACTGGTGGCGGTCGCCACTGTGCTTCTGATGAAGAGAACAAAAATCTCCTTCCTCTGGTTCCTGCTTCTGTCGGCGCTGTTCGGCGTTTTCTTCTGCCAACCCTGAGCCAACCTTACAGGCGGCGCTAGCCGCCGTGGTCCAGCCCATCGGCTGGTCGTGCTCCAGCGGCGAAAGCGCTGGCGGGTTTCCAAAGGCGCGGAGCCTTTGGCTGCCGGAGGCAACCGGTCGCCCCGAAACCGCTCAACAGCAAAATTGAAAATTTTGCAGGGAGCGACCGCGGTGGAGTTGGCAGGAGGCCAACTCACCCGCTCGCGGCGAAGCCGGAGCCTCTTCTATCCCTTTCCCTCCACAATTCACTTGGTGCCAGATAGTGAGTGGTGAAGGTTCTTCCACAATCCATTTGGTGCCAGATAGTGAGTGGCGAAGGTTCTTCCACAATCCATTTGGTGCCAGATAGTGAGTGACGAAGGTTCTTCCACAATTCATTTGGTGCCAGATAAGCCAAGGAACGAAGGCGGCTCACGAGTTTCATGGTATTTGCTCAGGTGATAGAGTTGCGATGTCGTGGGCATTGTGGGGGAAATGCTTTTTCCCCCACGCCCCCTTTATCCACGATCACCGGCGAGCGCGGGGTCGTGGGATCGTTCCTCCACTACCACGGCGCCCCCGTTGGGGGCTTACTTGTCCGCCTTTGGCGGCCAACTCTTCAATTGCCCATTCGGGCAATGCCAGAGGGGCTTTTCGCTGCGCTGCGTTCGGCGGCGTCGCGTACGCTCCTTGTTGCCCGCTTCGGCTGCGCCGAACCGTGCAATTCCCTCTCATCCGCTCCGCGGCGCATACCGCGCTTAGAGGAGCTAGAAATGTCGTGGGAGGGGAACGAGAGGAGGAGCGGCAGCGAGGCCGAAACGGCGCGGCAACGAGGCCGAAACGGCGCGGCAGCGAGGCCGAAACGGCGCGGCAGCGAGGCCGAAACGGCGCGGCAGCGAGG
>JBEBTY010000043.1:0-23372 GCA_040393525.1 Victivallis vadensis
CCGGTCCAGACTTGTCGCCGAGTCAACGTTTTTCTCCTATTTCGCACGAGTCATTAAATTACAGTCAGAATGTGAATTCAGATGAAATATTGAACAGAAATTTAAAGAATGCCATTTCCCATATTCCGGTACCCCCAATGCAAAAGAGGGCTGGAATTAAATGCGAAGACTCGCATGCGGAGCACCAAGAAAAGAAAGTATATCAAGATTTTATTCCCAAGGAATTCGGTTGACGATGCAGCGTAAAACTATAGGTATTAAAGTTTCGGAGCAACAGAAGTAAAATGCGAAAAAAAGTTATATCGTATTTGTTTTTTTGTGTTATATTGTTTTATGCTTCTGGATGTACCGAGTTTCTTATGCCTGAGCTTACCCGCGAGCAAATGTATGAAGACTATGATGCGATGGTGATAACTTTAAATGAGATGATGCCACATGCAATCCCCATCCGTGAATCATATAATATTGATGTATGGAAGACATTAGCGGAATATCGAGAAAAAATATCAAACGTAGAGAATACACAAGAGTTTGCTGTGTTGGTAGGCCGTGCATTGCAAGCATGTAAGGGGCATCACTTAGGCTTGAAAAAAATTCCGTTGTCTGTAGATGAGAATTATCTACAAGCAGTTTACGGAAGTTTCAATCCGCAAAATGCAGCACAAATCAATTCGAGTTTAGTAGAATATGCAAAACGAAAAATATTTCAAGAAAAACCTTTTCATCAGTCATTTTATTTTTCTTATTTTGACGGCAATTATTACATCCCATATAGTTTTGACATCAACAACCAAAACTACCCTGGTCTGTTGAAACTAGTAGGAGTGGACGGTTTTACTCCAGAAGACATCGAATTTAAAGTAAAGGATCATGCGCCCTACTTTGATTCAACGCATAAACGTTTTTACCGGGGTGATTTTTATTGTTTTTTTCCTCCTCAAATCAGAGGGGAAAGAATGTTTGATTTTTTATCGCCAAACAATGACAAAATAAAAATCATCGTAAGAGATGCAGATGAAATTAAACTTAGCAATAAGGAGAAAAATATAAACAAGCGATTGCCTCGAACTGTATTGTTTCTTGCAGAATATAATGCGATTTATATTCGTGTTCCATCTATGGATTATCGAGATCAAGATTTCTACTTGTCTGAAATTGATAGGATTCAAAAGGACTATCAACCTCGATATGCAATCATTGATATTCGACATAATGGTGGTGGGGCTGATTCCATAGCATTGTTGATGGTTAATATGTTGCTCTCCAAAATCAATATCAGTACCCAGCTTGCATTTATGGCAACAGAGCGCCAACGCCTTGAATTGATTCGACGTGGCCGCAGCTTAGATGATTTTAGAGAAGAGAGAATTGCATTTCTTGATAATCAGCTTTTTTTGATTTCAGATAATAAATTATCTTTTTCGAGTAGTTTTAATGAAATTCCGAAGGTGGAGCACATTTATGTTTTGTCGGAAAATGTTTACAGTGCAGCAGGCACCTTATCTAGTCGCCTTGCTGCCGATAACGATAATATCACTTCCGTTGGTTTAAACAATCCAATGATGCTTGGCCGAGGAGTAAATCCATTTGTTTTTGCATTACCCAATAGTCATTTAACTGTGCAGGTAGAACCTGCATTAGATATTACGGGAAGTCAAAGAGCTGAAGATTGCTTACATACAAATGTAGAAATAGAGCTTAAGTTGACGCCGCAAGAATATTTTGACTATCAAAGGCTCCCTGTAGACAGTACCAATATCCGTAATTATTTTCTACAAAAGGATCCATTCATGCAAAAGGTGTTTGAAATAATAAAATCGACAAAGTAGAAAACTTATTGGTTATTGTAAATGCTTATGCTGAAAATGGTACCTTCAATGAGATTTTAATCTCGCGGACTTTTTCGGGCAGGTAGTTGGCGGGTAGCCGGTAACGGAAGTAGAACCGGTTGCCGCGATTGACCAGATTGCGAACGGTAACATCCATTTTTCACCTCATACGTGCCCCACATCGTGTACCACTCCGGGGAAAAAACAGGCAAAACGAATGAAGTCGCATCTTGCTATAAATCAGGGGAATAAAAGAAAAATGGCGGAGAGAGAGGGATTCGAACCCTCGGAGAGGTTTCCCCCTCGCAGGTTTAGCAAACCTGTGCTTTCGGCCACTCAGCCATCTCTCCGCTTTCAATCGCGTACTGTTAAAATAGCCTTGTTTCCCCTGAATGTCAAATTGATTTCAGGGGAAAAATCAAAAATTGTCGGTCGACTCAGGCGCGGTAACGAACTTCTCCATCGACCAGCGTTTGGCGAACCCGCCAGGATGCGTCGAGCAAAACGAGATCGGCTTGAAAGCCCGGCTCCAATTTGCCGATTCCGGGGAGGCCAAGTGCTTGCGCCTGGGTCAATGAAGAGGATTTGACCAATTCGGCGAGCGGCCGGCCGGTGATTTCATAGACGTTCTTCAGTGCGGTGTGCAATTGCAGAACGCTTCCGGCCAGTGCGCCCCCCTCTTTCAATCGCGCCGCGCCGTCGCGAGAGATGACCGGGAGCCCCCCGAGTGTATATTCCCCGTCCGGCATGCCTGAGGCGCGCATCGCGTCGGTAATCAACTGGATGCGATCCGCCGGTTTGATCTTGAAAATCAATTGGATCATATCAGGGCAAATGTGCAATTTGTCACAGATCAGCTCAATGAATACGTCGTCCTCCAAAAATCCCGCGCCCACCAGGCCGATGTCGCGGTGGTGCAACGGCGTCATCTGGTTGCAGAAGTGAGAGAGGTTTCGCAACCCGTTCCGGAAACAGTTCTGAAATTCAGCATAGGTCGCTGCGCTGTGGACGCAGGAAGGGACGATATTCATTCGTCTCAGCCCGGCGGTCAGTTCCGCCGCTCCCTCGATTTCCGGCGCAAATGAAACTTTACGCACCGGGTAGATCGCATGGAGGCGCTTCACTTCTTCGATATCCGGCAGCCGGACGAACGCCGGGTTCTGTGCTCCGCAGCACTTCCCGTTGATGAACGGTCCCTCTAGATGAACGCCGGGGAGTTTGCATCCTTTCCCGTCATATTGTGCAATTGCTTCGAGCGAGGCGCGCAGTTCCGCCTCCGGGAGCGTCAGAGTGGTCGGGAGAAGCGTGGTGACCCCCTCTTCGAGTTTCCCATAAGCGATCTGGTTCACGGCGTCGACCGAACCGTCGCAGAAATCGCAGTTGTTCCGCCCATGGCAATGCACATCGACGAATCCCGGCATCGCGGTCAACCCGGAGGCATCGATGACGGAATCGGTGGCCGGTACCGGAGCGTTGCCGGGAAACAGGGCGGCGATTTTTCCGCCACGAATCAAAATGGAGCCGGAGGCGAGATCGATTCCGGGAGAAACGATGCGGCAATTGGCAATTCGTATGGTATTCATGGTGTTTCGCTCCGTGTCAGATGTTGATATCGGGAATATAACACGTCATGCGATCTTTCGGAATGCAATGAATTGCAAAAAAGATGGATTTTTCTGCAAAACCGTACCGATTTGTCCGGTGATGGATTGAAAAACGCGGTTTCGGGCTTATCTTTGGAAGAAACAGTCGAAATTGATTTCACGAAAGGCGATACTGTTTATGAAACTGACTCTTCTCGTACTCGCGGCCGGAATGGGGAGCCGCTATGGTGGTCTGAAACAATTAGATGAAGTCGGCCCATCCGGTGAAACGGTGATGGATTATTCGGTATTCGACGCGATGCGCGCCGGGTTCGAGCGCGTGGTTTTCGTGATTCGCAAGGACATCGAAGAGGCGTTCCGCGCTTCGATCGGCAGCCGTTATGAGAACCGGATCGAAGTTGCGTATGCGTTTCAGGATATGAGCGACCTGCCGGGCGGTTTCACGGTTCCCGAGGGACGCTCGAAGCCGTGGGGAACGGGGCAGGCGGTTTATGCGGCGCGCAAATTGTTGAATGGGCCGTTTGCGGTGATCAATGCCGATGACTTTTACGGAGCGGACAGCTATCGCAAGTTGGCGGAGTCCTTGAAGTCGGCTCCGGCGGATGGGGTGATCCGCGGATGTATCGCTTCGTTTCTGCTTGGCAATACATTGAGTGAAAATGGTTCGGTTTCGCGCGGGGTCTGCACCGCCGACGCGTCCGGTAATCTGGAGAAGGTGGTGGAGAATACGAAAATTTTTCGCCGCGACGGGAAGATCATCAGTGCCTCGGAAGACGGTTCCGAAGCGGAGTTTACCGGGGACGAATTGGTGTCGATGAATTCCTGGGGCTTTACTCCGGGATTGCTCCATGAGCTGGAGCGTCTGTTTACGGCGTTTCTGAACGAGCACGGCACGGAACTCAAAAGTGAATTCTATCTGCCGTTCGCGGTGGATACGCTGATTCGAGAAAAACGAGCCGAAGTGAAAATCCTGAAAAGTGAGGACAGTTGGTTCGGCATCACCTACCGCGAAGACAAGCCGTTTGTGCAGGCCGCATTGCGCCGCCTCGTCGCGGACGACAAGTACCCTGCCAGACTGTTTGCCTGATTGCATTTGACTTGAAAGCGCTGGTTTCCTTGTGAAATCGGCGCTTTTTTTGTTCCTTGAAAGAAGAATGCACATTTGCGATTTGAGCGTAATGAACTTGTTTCTATATGGGAAATTTTGCTTTTTTTGAATTTCGGTATTGACAACAGTGATGCTTTGTGGTATAATTTGTTAAGCGATTAACAAAAGGTGGAATATGCGAGTTACATTGAAGCAGGTTGCCGAACGGGCGCAGACGACGCCGGCGACGGTTTCGCTTGTCTTGAACAGCAAACAATATCATCGGGTGTCTGAAGAAACGCGGAAACGGATTCAACAGATCGCGCAGGAGATGAATTACCTGCCGAATTTGCGGGCGCAGGCGTTGGCCAAAGGGAAAACCAAAAATATCGGAGTTCTGGTCAACGCTCTCAGCAATCCGTTTTATAATCAGTATATCCTGGAGAACAATCAATTTTATCAGAACGAGATGGGGGCGATCAAGATTGAAACCGGTTATACTTTCAACTCCTGGAGCGAGGGGTATGGCGCGAATAACATCGTTATTCGCAACAACACGTTCGATACGGTGAATCCGACCGGTGTGAAAAATGACGGCAAGGAGCGGGATGTTTTCCTCGGCGTTTATATGAAGAACGACCCGTCGGTGGAACGCACACGCTACCCGATTTTATCAAATATCCTGTTTGAGGGGAACGTATTCAAAGACACGTTCGGGCTGGTCGCGTTTATCAGCTCGGCGGGTAATGTGACGTTTCGCGACAACACGTTCCTCAACGTGACGGGGCGTAAATCACCGCATCCTTATCGCGGGAATTTCTTCGTCACCGATGCGCAGAATGTGAAGATTGTGAACAACCGCTACGTTGCGTCACCGCATGTTCCGAATCCGGGCGTGCAGATCCACGAAGAATCCACGGAAAATATTATCGTGGAAGGCAATACGGTGGTAGATGACGCGGCGGAACGTTACTTCCCGAGCAGGAAGCAGCCCTCTGCTTTTTCGGGCGATACGGCCTCGCAATAGCGTGGATTCTGCTCCCCGCTCTGATCAAACAGAGCGGAGAGCAGGGCATGGCGGCACCGCGTCAAAGGATACATCCCGGCGAAGAGATCTCCTCTTTTTCCTGCAACGCGGCGAAGGCGGTGTGCCCGGCGTCTACCAGCGCGTCGATCAGCGCGTTCACGTTTTCGCGATGGACGACGAAGAATCGTTTTTTGTTGCACTCGTCGAACACATGAAACGGTTCGGGGTTGAGGGCTTCCCAGTTGAGATTGGGGATGCCGCCGAGTTGAATCAGCGCGCCGGCCAGTTGACCAGCGCGAATCTTGCGAAATACCTCCCGATAGTCAACCGGTTCTAGAGTGAAGAGGAAGATGGCGGCGGATCTCGTCTTCCAGAGTTCCGTTTGCGTCCAGTCATGATAGCGGGCGTAAGGAGAAAGCAGGCAGTCGCCCTCCGGATGTGCCCCGAAGGTGTGATCCAGTTCGGTGGCGGTGAAGCCGTCCGGAATTTTCACCAGTTCGACGGAGCTTTCCTTTAACTTTCGTTCCAGTGGGTCGAGTAGCAGATCCGGTTCCTGAAAGGCGATGGTGCGCCAATCTTTTTCGTCATCGCTATCGCCATTTTTCTGCTTTTGGCGCTTTTTCTCTTCCTCGTCCAGTTGGCGGCGTGAGAGGCCGATTACCACCTGTTTTTCGGAATAGTGTTCCGCAAAGAAGTGACCGAGCGCCAATCCCGGAATGCCGCCCCTCCAGGCGTAAATCGTGCCGTCGCCCAGAGCGTTTTCCCGATTGCGTCTGGTTGCCTTGTGGTGCTGTTTGGGGAACAATGCCTCGAATACCATCTGGAAGCCGATGCGCGGAATCCAATAGCAGAACAGCCAGAATAGCATTGCGCACGCCAGCCAGACTGGAAGCACTCCCGGCATGGCCGCGGTACAGATGGCCAGAGAGAGAACGTGCCGCAGGAACGGGGTGTCGCGCCAGAGTGATTCGCGTTTTGGTTTTTTGGTTGTCGGAGAAGAATAGTAGCTCTCCAGAATCAGGGCATACGGGGGGCGATAGACGTCCAGCGTCATATTACGCGCCGCGCGCAGCCAGAAGTAGAAAAAGATCCCCTGCCACGGGGTAAATATTTCCAGATAAATCATCAGCAATGCAAGCGGCAGGGCGAACACCCAGAAATTGAGCATGAAGAAACAGTAATATCGCTGCCCGGGCGAAAGATTCGGATTGTTCCACCAGGAGGCGGCTTGCAAGGGCGGCATTCCATCCGGAACAGTGTCGAATTCATCGAGTAGCGTGTCATCCCACGCATACCCCTCTTTCGACCAACGACGGGAGAAACTGCGGCGCGGTTGCTCCTTCACTGCGATCATCCGTTTTTGGGAGAGATCGGCGGCGGCGACAATGGTATCATCCAGTTCCAGTATTACTCGCTTGCCGTCGCCACTCCAGAGAAAACGAATCCGGTGGAGCCATTTGGGTTTTTCTTCGCCACGCTCGAACAACTCAACGCTGTCGACGGGTACAGTAAATATGCTCTCTCCGCAAACTTCAAAATGTCCGCACCCCTGTTTCAGTTTGAAGCAGACAAGAGGCGGGGATTCTTTGGCATTCCGTGGCTGCATGTAATTGGGTATGCCGAAGAGCAGGAGCGGACGGGAGAAGTTCCAGTGTATCGTCTCCCCGGCATACGCGAATAGAAAGCTCGTTTCTTCTTCACTCCGGCTGCTGGAGAGCCAAAAAAGTGCGCATTTTATAATATTCATACCTAAAGGTATCGCACTCTTTGGGAAATGCAAGAGAAATTGCGTTAAACGGAGTGGAAAATCGAGCGCGGTCGATTTTCTCCGATCGCCTCGTTTGCCTGATCCGCCGTGGTGATTCCGGAGAGCACCAGTGCGGAGTGCATTCCCGCGTTGTTCGCGCCCCGGATGTCACTGGCGAGCGAATCCCCGACACAGAGAATTCGGGAGTGATCTTTCATGCGGAGTTGCCGGGCGGCGAAGTCGTAAATTGCCGGATACGGTTTCCCAAGGTAAAGCGGTTCAACTTCGATGCCCATCTCGTGCAATAAAAGTTGGAGACAGCGAGCCTGCCCGCCTGCGCCGATTCCGATTCCTCCGGTGGCGGCGTTCGGCCAGCAGGTGTCGGGATTCGGCACCAGAAAGGGGGCCTCTGGATTGCGGCGGAAGAAGTCGGTCAATGCCTCCCAATGCTGTCGCCAGTCATAATCTCCTTCGCCCATCAGGACGCCGCCGCATGCGGAGAGTCCGGCGAGGTCACGTTCCAGCTTGATTTCTCCGGTGTCACCGAGATCGCCGACTTGAAAAAACGTCTGCTTATCCCAGCCATGTTGCTGTGTCAATTCCGGGAGCACAGAGAGGCAGGAAATGATTTCCTCCTCCGTCGCCTTGATTCCGGCACGGTTCAGAAAGCCGCATTTCTGTTTTCGGGTATGGTTGCCGTCGTTGGTCAGAAAAAGGAACGGCGTTCCGTCGGAGCGGAGCATTTGCAGCAGCTCCATCGCTCCGGGAATGGCGTGTGGCCCATAGACGACCGTTCCGTCAATGTCAAAAAGAACGGCGTCGAACCGAACCGATTCGGCTCGCCAGAAATCAAGCAGTCGTGGGAAATTCATTTTTTTTTGGCGTATACTATATCTCATGATTTCAAATTATGCAATTTAACGGCGGAGATTCTTTGCGGCAGGACTTGATTTTTCATGAAAAACAGTTAGCTTATTCTAATAAAGCAATAGGGGACGAGGAGGCCCTTTCTTATGGATATTCTTCACCATTGGGACAAAATTCTGGTTGGCATTCTGGCGCTTGGAGCGCTGCTTCTCTTGATCCGCAAATTCCGTAAAGGCGGTTGCAATTGCGGCGATTGCTCCCAAAGCTGTTCAGAGAGGAAGCCCGAAGAAAAGCGGTGAAATCATGGAAAAATTAAACTTTGACCTGTCCGGCATGCACTGTGCGGCATGTGCCGCCGCCATCGAACGCACGGTGAAAAAACTTCCCGGCGCGGCGGAGGTCTATGTCAATTTCGCCGCCAATCGCCTGACGCTGGAAGCCGATCCGACGCAACTCTCATCGGAGCAAGTGATCGAGGCAGTAAAAAAAGCGGGGTTTGAAGCCGCTTCCACCGGGAATCCGGAGCATGCCGCCGCCGCGAAGGCAGCGGCGGAGAAAGGAACGGAAAGCACCCGTTTTATCGTTGCCGCCGTCTTTGCGGCTTTGCTCAGCTATGTCGCCATGTATGAGATGCTTCATCTGCCGTTTTTTGCGATGGAGCCGCACTGGAACGCATTGTTGCAGGGCGTTCTCCTTTTGCCGGTGGTGGTGGCGGGCTTCCGTTTTTACACGGATGGGTTCCGGGCGCTCTTTCGTGGTGCGCCGAATATGGATTCCCTGATCGCTTCCGGAACCGGCGCGGCGATTGTCTACTCGCTCTGGCTCTGCCTGAAAGGGGAGTTCGGACATCTTTATTTCGATACCGCAGGCATGATTATCGCCCTGATTATGTTGGGGAAATTTTTGGAAGGGCGTTCCCGCCGCCGTGCTTCCGGCGCGATCCGTGAACTGATGAACCTCGCCCCGGATACCGCGATTCGGATCGAAGGGGAGGGCGAACGGGAGATTCCCGCCGCGGAAATTCGTGTCGGTGATCTGCTTCGGGTCAAGCCCGGTTCCCGGATTCCCGCTGATGGCACGGTGATCGATGGCACGACCTCGGTGGACGAGTCGATGCTTTCCGGCGAATCGATGCCCGTGGATAAGGCTCCCGGCGCTTCGCTGACCGGCGGCTCCATCAACCGTAACGGTTCGATTACCATGCGCGCCACCCGGATCGGAGCCGAAACCACGCTGGCGCGGATCATTCAACTGGTGGAAGACGCACAAGGTTCCCGCCCCCCCATCGCCCGGCTTGCGGATGTGATTTCCGGCTATTTCGTCTGGGCGGTGCTGGGCATTGCGGCAGTGACGCTTCTGGCGTGGCTGTTTGCCGGAGCCGGATTCGCCGCGGCGCTGGAATTCGCACTGGCGGTTCTGGTGATTGCCTGTCCTTGCGCGCTTGGTCTGGCGACGCCGATTGCGGTCATTGTCGGAATCGGACGCGGCGCTCGTTCCGGAATTCTAATCAAGAGTGGGGAGGCGCTGGAGAGCGCCGGACGGATCGATGCGGTCGTGTTCGACAAAACCGGCACGTTGACCATCGGGAAGCCGGAGGTGAATGCGATTCTTGCCGCTCCCGGATTTACAGAAGAAGAACTCCTTGCGGCGGCGGCCGCTGTTGAGCGTCACTCAGGGCATCCGCTTGCCGAGGCTGTTGTGCGGGAAGCGGAGGCGCGAAACCTCGTGTTGCCGGAAGCCTCCGGGTTTGAGGATCGTCCCGGTTACGGTGTTCTCGGTATGATCGACCGTAAGCGTTGGCTCTTTGGAACCGCGCGTTTGCTGAAAGACGAAGGGATCTCCCCGGAAGCCTTTGCCGATTTGACGGTTCCTGCCGGACTTTCACTCATCTATGCGGCGGCGGACGGTGTTCCTGTCGGTGTGCTGGGAATCGGCGATCGTTTGAAACCGGGCGCCGCTGAAGCTGTTGAACGGATCAATGCGCTCGGTATCGACACTGTGATGTTGACCGGGGATAATCAACCGGCGGCGACCGCAATGGCGGAACAGCTTCATCTGGCCAGCTTCCGCGCGGAACTTTTGCCGGGCGACAAGGCTGGAATCATCAAAGAGTTGCAAAGCGGCTCTCCCCGGCGGATCATCGCGATGGTCGGCGACGGTGTCAACGATGCGCCTGCGTTGGCGCAGGCCGACGTCGGCATTGCCATTGGTTCCGGGACGGATGTGGCCATGGAGTCGGCCGATATCGTGCTGATGCGAGAAGAGCTGGATGCGGTTCCGGCGGCAATCGAACTGAGCCGCGCCACCATGCGGATCATTCGCCAGAATCTTTTCTGGGCCTTCTTCTATAACGTGGTGGGGATTCCCCTGGCGGCCGGAGTGTTTTATGCGCTTCTTCATTGGAAGCTCTCTCCGGTGCTCGGAGCCGCCGCCATGGCGGCCAGCTCCGTCACCGTCGTCCTTAACGCCCTGCGCCTGCGTCGTACCCGGCTGTAACTACAGTGATCGGATGATGTTGGGCGGATTGGTCGCGTCGAAGACGGCAACCTTGGCGGATTTGTTGAAGTTGATCCGGGTTCTCCAGCCGGGGCCGTAGAGGCTCAATTCGTCGGTGTAGTAAAGACCGTCGGATTGGCGGAAGCTGTTGACTTCCAATGTGCGGTAAGGAGCGGTTTCGCCGGGTTTAAAGAATTCTGCCTTGAGCGGAAAGGTGTATTTTTCGGCGATGAATACGCGAACCTGTTCGGTCTTTTCCGCGTTTTCAAGCAGCACGACGCGGCAATTGATGCTTTTTACGGTGTCATTTTCCTGCTCTTCCTTCACAGGGTAGAAAAGGAAACTCATGGTGAGGTCGGAGGGGCGGACGCCCATGAAGCCGAGCTTCCCTTCTCCCTCCGCCACTCCGCGCATCGGGATTACGCTGGTTTCGGAGCTGCCGGTCTCCCGGGTCTGCCCGATCAGGTAGCCCTCGTTCCCGGCGACGATGATCTGTCCGGTCATGCGCTCCGGCTGGAGAATCACTGCGAAGTAGAGCGGCTCGGTTTGTGCCGCTTCTCCGCTGCGGCGATGCTGGATATCGCCCTCAAGCGCGGCGTAGGTCGCCGTTGGATTGGGGTGGCGGACGCGCGTCATGAATTCATCGAGCGGAAGCCGATCCGCCATCGACGCAATTGGCGACAACGTGGCAAGAGTCAGGAGCAGTGTGGCGAAATATCGTTTCATTTCTGTTTTTCCTTTGCCGCTTTTGAGCTGGTTCTGCGTTTTGCCGGAGAGAACGCGACTTCGGCCGCTTCGGCGAAGTTGGAAACAAAGTGGATCTCCAGCTTGTTTTTAATCTCTTCCGGCAACTCTTCGGCGTCTTTGCGGTTTTCTTCCGGCAGCATGACGGTGTTGATTCCGGCACGCAATGCGGCGATGACTTTTTCGCGAATTCCGCCGACGGCGGTCACTCGACCGGTCAGCGTGATCTCTCCGGTCATGGAGAGGCGCGGACGCAGCGGCTGCTGGCGCAACATCGAAATCAGCGCCATGGTGATGGTGACACCCGCCGATGGGCCGTCTTTCGGCGTTGCACCATCCGGGACGTGGATGTGAAAATCATGGCCGGAGAAAAATTCCGGTTCAATCTTCCAGTCGGCGGCGTGGGAGCGGATCAGGCTGAATGCCGCCTCCGCCGATTCCTGCATGACTTTGCCGAGTGATCCGGTGAGCTTCAGCGCACCTTTACCGGGAAGCGAAATCACTTCGATCGGCAGAATGACGCCGCCGCAGCTGGTCCAGGCCATGCCGGTGGCGCAACCGGGGCCGAGTTTCGTGTCCGCTTCATCCAGGCGGAATTTCTGTGCGCCGAGAAGTTCGCGCACCAGCTCCGGGGTGACGGAAACGGTCTCTTTTTCTCCGATCTTTCCTTCGACGATGCGGCGGGCGATGCGGCGGCAGACCTGTCCAATGCTGCGCTCCAGATCGCGGACGCCGGCTTCCCGCGTGTAATGATCGATCAGCTCGTCGACGGCGGCGAGGCGGAATTTCACCTGTTTTGCCGAGAGCCCGTTCTCTTTGAGCTGGCGGGAAACCAGATAGTTGCGGGCGATCTCGCGCTTTTCAAACGAAGTGTAACCGGAAAGGCGGATGATCTCCATACGGTCACGCAACGGGCCCGGAATCGTTTCGAGCATGTTTGCGGTTGCGATGAAGAAAATTTTGGAGAGGTCGTAATCCACTTCCAGATAATGGTCATTGAATGCGTTGTTTTGCGCCGGGTCGAGCACCTCAAGCAAGGCCGAGGCGGGGTCGCCGCGGAAATCGTTGGCCAGCTTGTCGATTTCGTCGAGCATGAAGACCGGGTTGCCGCTGCCGGCTTTCTTGAGATTCTGGACGATCCGCCCCGGAAGTGCGCCGACGTAGGTGCGGCGGTGACCGCGAATTTCCGCCTCATCCCGAACGCCGCCAAGCGATACGCGGATGAAATTGCGGTTCATCGCCCGCGCAATCGATTTGCCCAGCGAAGTCTTGCCGACGCCCGGCGGACCGACGAGGCAGAGGATCGGCGCTTTGCGCTCGTTGTCCGGTTTCAATTGCAGTACGGCGAGAAATTCGAGGATGCGTTGCTTGACGTCTTCCAGCCCGTAATGATCTTCATCCAGTACCTTCTCCGCCTCCAGGCAATCGATCCGATCCTCGGTGAACACGCACCAGGGCAGGTCGAGCAGCCAGTTGACGTAGGTGTAGGAGATATGGTATTCGGGCGCCGCCTGCGGAATCACTTCGAGGCGATCCAGCTCTTTGCGGATCACATCGAGAACATGCTGTGGAAGTTCGATATTCTCCAGCCGTTCTTCGATTTCGACGATGTCCGGGTTCCGGGTGTCTTCTCCAAGTTCCTGCTGAATGGTGCGGAGCTGTTCGCGCAGGAAAAATTCGCGTTGCTGACGGCTCATCGCCTGATGCACTTCGCTCTGGATTTTCATGCCGAGTTTCAGCACTTCCTGTTCGCGATTGATAAAGACGGCGAGCAGTTCCAGCCGCTTGCGCACGTCAATGGTGGCCAGAAGCAACAGTTTTTCCGGGTAGCTGACGCTCAGCGCGTCGGCGACAAGGTCGGCGAGCCGGGTCGGAGATTCGGCGTTGCAGGCCGCAACCTGAAGCTCTTCCGGAATGCCGGGCAGGGTGTTGGCGAGTTCCAGAAATGCGGACGTCACCGATTTCTGGCGCGCCTTGTTTTCGGTGTTCTCGTTGGCGTCTCTGGTGTCGGCGGCGACGATGCTGTGCGCAATCGGCACGTTGTCCACGATGTTGATGGAGCGGCAGTGAATTCGCTTGAGGCCGCGGACAAGAATCCGCACCGAGCCGTCCGGGAAATTTAACTCCTTGATCACCCGGACGAGAATTCCAACGCCGCTGCGCCGTTTTTGCTGAAAGTTGAACAACGCCAGCGTGACCTGTACCGGCAGTGTCGCCAGCGCGGCGTCATCCGGAAGTTCCGGATAGATCGCCAGCAGTCGCTCCTGCTCCATGGTGCGGCGCAACGCGGGGAGGTTCTCTTCGTCTACCTGAAGCGGAGTCAGGCTGAAGGGAAAGATAATCGGCTCCCGCAGCGAGAAAAACGGCGCGATTTGTTCGCTTGGCGTTGTACTGCTGACGGAGATGTTTGAATTGTCAACCATGTAAAGATTCCGTGTTATTCATTGAATTTTGTGATTATGCGAGATTCAGAATCGCCGCCCGCGGCAGCGTGAGAGCCAGAACTTCTCCGATCAAATAAAGCGAGCCAGAGGCCAGCGCCCGGTGTTCCGGATCGCGTGCGGCCAATTCAAGCGCCTCTGCCGCGCCGGACATTGCGACGGTTTCTACCTCGATCCCCGCTTCGTGCGCCAGAGTTTGCAGCTCTTCTCCCGTATAGCTCGGACGATCCGATTCGGCCAACGGCGCGAAGAGAAAGCGGGAGGCGATCGGCGCAAGCAGCCGCAGGCTCCCCGCGACGTCTTTGTCCTTGAACCCGGCGAAGATGATTGAAAAGGTTTCCCCGGGGAATGCTTCCGCCAGTGCCTCTTTAAGCGCCGCGATCCCGTCAGGGTTGTGCCCGCCGTCAACAATCAGGCGGTCATTGACCTGTTGGCAGCGCCCCGGCCAACGGCAATTGGTCAGCGCGGCGAAGGCGCGGTCGAGATCGATTCCCATATCCGGAGCCAGTGTTTCGATGACGTCTGCCGCGAGCAGAAAATTCCGGCGCTGCATGGCGCCGGGCAACGGCAAGGTGATCCGGCGGTTCTTGTAATCGAACTCCTGTACGGTTCGTTCGCCGTCAAACCGGTAAACGGCCGGGGGAGGGGTGGCCGTGACGCTTCGGCGGCATGGGCTGTGCGTGTCAGCTGCTTTGGCGGCGATGACTTGAAACGCCTCTTCCGGCATACAGCCGGCAAAAACAGGTGCGTTCGGTTTGATGATTCCGGCTTTCTCCCCGGCGATTCTCTCGATGGTGTCGCCGAGGTAGGCTTGATGATCCTTGGCGATTCCGGTGATGATCGAGGCGCGCGGATACACCACGTTGGTTGCGTCGAGCCTGCCGCCCATTCCGGTTTCCCAGATGACGACGTCGACGCCGGCGCGGGCGAAAATCATCGCGGCGAACACTGTGGTGAACTCAAAATAGGTAAAGGTGAAATCGTGCCCGGTTTCGGCACGCGCCGCCTCGGCCAGTTCGGCGGAGAGTGCCGCATAGTCGTCTTCCGAAACGGCGAGGCCGTTCACCCGGAACCGCTCCCGGATGTCAATTAGATGGGGTGACGTGTAGAAGCCGGTGGTGAATCCTGCGCCGCGCAACATACATTCCAGCATGGCGCCCACGGAGCCTTTGCCGTTGGTTCCGGCGATATGGAGGAACGAGAGTTCCTTCTCCGGGTTCCCGACGCGCCGCATCAGTTCGGCAGTCGCCTCCAACCCCGGTTTGATTCCGAACATTGAAAGCGAATTGAGGTAGCTGCCGTCAATTCTGGCGGTTGCCATACTCAGCGGCTCCCCGCCCGCGACCAGGTCGGCATGGAGAGATTGTACGGAGTCGAAACCAGCAGGCGGCTGCGTCCCGTCCGGCTGTCGATAACGTAAAGCGCAGAACGCTTGCCGTCGGAGCGTTTGCAGACGATCTGGCGGTTGTCGGCCGCCCATGCCGGTGACTCCCAGTTGCCCGGTTCATTGGTGATTCGGGTGTTCTCTCCGGTGTTCTGGTCGTAGACTGCGATGGTGTAGCTGCCGCCGATCCGGGTGGCGTAGACGATTTTGCCGTCCGCCGACCAGTCGGGGGTGACCGCGTCGGAGCCGATGGACTTCAGCACTCGGCGGTTTGTGCCATTCGCAGAGGTGATGTGGATGCGCGGTGCGCCGGTTTCGTCGCTGACGAAGGCGATTTCCTGCCCGTCGGGGCTCCAGCAAGGCGACGCTTCGACGGCAATGCCGTTGGTCAGTCGCCGCAACGCGGTTCCGCCGACCGGCATGACATAGAGGTCAACTTTGTGATCGGGGCTGAGAATCACGGCAAGACTACGCCCGTCGGGGCTGATGGCCGCGCCGGTGTTGATGCCGCGAAATCCGGCCAGTACGCGGGTCTGTTTCGGATTGAGGCGGGTTTCCAGTACGTCGATCCCGGTGCGGTTGTATCTGGAGTATCCGATGGAGCGGCCATCCGGAAACCAGCAGGGTTCCACGCAAAGCGAATTGAAATTGGTGATCTGCTCGACATTGCCGCCATCGATATCACAAGTGTAGATGTTGCGGATTCCTGGGGCGGTTTCTGCGCAGAACGCGATTTTGGTCGTGCAGAATCCTTTCACTTTCAAGTCTTTGAAGGTGCTCTGAATGATGGTGTCCACCATATGCTGCGCCATGAGGCGGCGGTTGCCGGAGTTGGGGAGCGCCCAGCTTCCGATCGGAGCGCCGCCGGTGGTCAGTGAAAACACGACGCGTCCGCTTTCGGCGCGTCCGGCGAGCATATATTCGGCCTTCGGGTCGTTGGTCAGGTCGAACCAGCCGCAGGCGCCGAGGAAGGAACGCATCTGCGTGGTCAGCTCATTGTCGTTCGGCACGCCCGCAAAATAGAGCATCGGGTTGGTGCGGACGGCGCGATCCACCACGATCGGTCCCTGCGGATCGGCGGCGGGAAGCAGCACGGGAGAGAGCGCGACGAGAGCGACGGCGAGCAGGCGGAGGAATTTAAACATGATTTCGATATCCTTTCAGCGTTGAGCGGTATATTTTTCAATGGATTTCAATGATTGGTAACATAGCGCGCAATTACCAGTTTTTCAACACGTTCCGAAGCGCTTCGATCAATTTTTCCGCATCCTCCGTCCCGGTGTCGTGTCCGAGGCTGACGCGAAGTCCCGACCACGCTTCCTGCTTTCGGTAGCCGAGGGCGAGAAGTGCGGGGGAGGGCTCTGTGCTTTCCGAGGAGCAGGCGCTGCCGGCGGCGGCCATGATTCCCGCGTCGGAGAGCATGCGGACGACAACCCCGGTTTCGATGCCCGGAAGCATCAGGTGGAGAATCCACGGAGAAGCGTTTTCCGCCGGAATTGTACAGAAACTCTTTTTGCCGCCCGGCAGCGCCAGGCCGGAGAGCTCGCGACGGAGCAATCGGTTCAGCGCCTCCACGCGTTTTTGTGTTGCGTCACGTTCATGGCAACGCAACTCCGCGGCGTAAGCCATGGTGAGCAGCGTCGCCGGTTCCGGGCGTCCGATCCGGTATTCCGTGTGCCGGTAGCGGCGGGCGAATTCCAGAAACGCTTTCGCGCATTTCGCTTTGGGGTCGATCAACACCGCCGCCCCGCCGGGGGAACCGAATTTATGGCCGGAAACGACGATCAGATCCGCGCCTCCGCTTGGAATCGGGAGCCGCCCCGCTGCCTGAATCGCATCGAGCATCCGCACCGCTCCGGGTGTGCAGGCGGCAAGTTCCCCGGTGTCCTGAATCCGCCCCAACTCGCTTTGCACCAGATGGAACGCGGCGAAGTCGGCGGAAACGGTTTGCGGGAGCAATTTCCCCTCGCGGTCTGCGCCATATAACGTGAAGTCTTTTGTCGTGCGGCGCAGGTTGGCCAGCAATGCCGGGTGTTCCAGGCGCGAGGAAACCGCCGTGCGCCCCGCGACCAGCGGAGAGTCGGCAATCAACGCAAAGAGTTCCGTCCCGTTCATCCCCCAGACGACCGGTCTGGTTTCGCCACCGAGCAGCGCGACGGAAAGCCGTTCCGCCGCCTCGTCGAGCCGTCGGCGGGTTTCGTAGCCGAACCGGTGCGCGGCCTCCTGATTGGCGAAGTTTCCATCAAGGCATTCCCGGTAATAATCAAGTATTTCGCGGGACGGGCGCGCCGCCGCCGCCTGGTCCAGATAGATCTGCAATTCCCTGAATTCCTTATCCTGGTGATTTTTTATGGTAATTTACGCAACTTCCACGCGATATTCAACCGGTTTTGCATTGACTTTTCCGAAAAATATGGTTTATTTTATAGAATACACTGTTTTAATGACGACTCGAATGATAATGATTCGAGATACAGAGGGGAGGCCCCGGTTATGAATAAGAATAAAATCATCTATATGGACAACAACGCCACTACCGGTGTAGACCCGGAAGTGTTCGAGACAATGCGCCCGTTTTTCTGCGAACGTTACGGCAATCCTTCGAGCATCCACCGCTTCGGCGGCAGCGTGATGGCCGAAGTGGAAGACGCGCGGCGGAAGGTCGCCGAACTTCTCGGCTCCGGCTACCGCGACGGCGATGGCAACGCGGCGGAAATCATTTTCACCAGTTGCGGCAGCGAGGGCGACAACGCAGCGCTCAATGCGGCGCTTTTTGCGCGCCCCGGCCGCAACAAGATCGTGACGACCATTGTGGAGCACCCCGGCGTTCTCGCGTTCTGCAAGGAGTTTTCCCGCCGCGGATATGAGATCGAATATATTCCGGTCGACGAGTGCGGCCGCCTCGATCTCGAGTATGCCGATCGGGCGATCGACGAAACGACTGCGGTGGTTTCGGCGATGTGGGCGAACAACGAAACTGGCACGATCTTTCCGGTGGAGACATTGGCGAAGATGGCGCATGCCAAGGGCGCGCTTTTTCACACCGATGCGGTGCAGGCCGCGGGGAAAGTGCCGATCAATATGGATGCGAGCGAAATCGATTTTCTGACCATATCCGGGCATAAACTTCACGCGCCGAAAGGCGTGGGGGCGCTCTACGTCCGTCGCGGAACCCGCTTCAAACCGCTGATTTTTGGCGGACACCAGGAGAAGGGACGCCGGGGCGGCACCGAGAACGTAACTTCGGTGATCGGGTTGGGCAAGGCCTGTGAGCTGGCACGCGAATTTCTCGCGGTCGAAGCTGTTCAGCTCGCCCGGCTTCGTGACCGTCTGGAAGCGGGCGTACGGGAGCGGATCACTCACATTCGCATCAACGGCGATCTGGCGAACCGTTTGCCGAACACCTCGTCGATCAGCTTTGAGTATATCGAAGGCGAATCGATTTTGATGTTGCTTGATATGCTGAATATTTGCGCATCGAGCGGTTCCGCCTGTACGACCGGGAGCTTGGAGCCGTCGCATGTGCTGCGGGCGATGAATCTGCCTTACACGGCGGCGCACGGGACGATCCGGTTCAGTTTGTCGAAATACAATACCGCGGATGAAATCGACTTCGTGGTGGAGTCGCTGCCGCCGATCATCGAGCGGTTGCGTTCGATTTCTCCGTATTGGGAGGAGCGGGATAAATGAGCGGTGAATCCATGAAGATCAACGGTCACGAGCTGAAATTCCCGGTCGCTTGGGAATATCGGATCATCGTGGAAGTCGCGAAAATCGACACGGCGATTGCGGCGATTGCGAAGTGCCTTGAGTCGCACGGAATTTTTTCCGGCGTCACCGAAGGCCCGCATTCGACGGGGGGGCGTTACCGTGCGCTCCGTGCGCCGGTGACATTGGCGAACCGGGAGATGATGAACCACCTGAGTTCAGAGCTGGGGAAGGTCGACGGAGTGAAATACCTCCTTTGACCGGAAGAGCGTTTTGATGTGAAAATCGCGGATTTTTGCAAAAAAAACAGTTTATTTCCCCTTTCTCCGTGTCTTGGCATTTGACAATATATTTTTGCAGTGCTACTGTTCAACAGTGTCATGCCAAATGAATGACGTTTTAAGTGTGATTTTAGTAAATAACAGGAAGAAATAGTTTCAACCAATCAGAGTGGGAGAGCCCCGATGAAAGTAGTCAACGTCGTATTGAGTATTCTGATCCTTCTGCTTGCCGTAGCGAGTGCTGTTTTTTCGTTTTTCCTGTTTGAAAAACGGACTCAGTTGGTTGACGGGTGGAATAAAATGTCCACCACGATCAACCAGAGCGCCTCGGAGATGGATAAGGGCAGCGGTACCGATATCGGTACTAAGTTGACCGTGAGCGAACTTTCCCATGAGAAATATCTGGAGCTTGACGGCAAACTCCGGCAGCTGACCGAATTGAGCCGTAAATTGATCGTCCAACGGGATCATCTGGCCGAAACGCTTCAGCGGATCGGTTCGATGGCTGAAATGAAGAATGTTCCCGCCGCTGATGCACTCAAGAGCATGACGACCTATCCCACCAGCCGTGACGAAGTCGTCAATGGCGTCGGTGCGCTGGTCGACGGCCGCAATCGTCTGGCGCAGAGCGTCTCCGATGCCGCCCGTCAGCACCTGCAGGTGAATTCCGATGTCGCCCGTCTGCGTTCCGCCGACCGTGGCACTCTGGAGCAGTTCGCCCAGCAGTTGAAGCAGTTCGGTGACGAGCGTACCGCTCTGGAGAATGCCCTGAATGAAATCGGCAAACAGGCCGGCAGCGGCTCCTTGAACTTCAAGGGCAACAACGCCAAGGCTTCGCTTGACAAGGTTCGTCAGGCGGTCAACAGCATGAAGGCCAAGTTGTCGGAATCGGATCGCACGATTGCCGCCCGCGATCAGGAGATCCAGCGCAAGACCAGCGAAATCTCCGGCAAGAACAACGAGATCGCCACTCTGAAGCAGCAGCTTGACGACAAGAACTACCAGCTTGACAGCCTCCGTGCCGCTCTCGGTATTCCGGTGGATCAGCCGCTCCCGATGCCGTGGAAACCGGGCTCGCCCGAAGCGCGCAAGCAGCTCATCGGTCGCGTGGCCGACGTCAGCGACAAGTATGGGTATATCGCGATCGATATCGGTACCGATACGACCGTTCCGCAGCAGCTCGGCGAGAAGATCGGCCAGATCAATGTTGAATTGGCTCCGGGATTGGAAATGATCGTGTCCCGCGGCGACCTTGAGATTCCGACTTCCGAATATGTCGCCAAGGTCAAGCTGACCAAGGTTGAGGCGGATTGCTCGATTGCCGAGCCGGTCGGTATCCCCGGCGGTTCGATCAAGGTCGGCGATAAGGTCTGGTTTGAAATCAACTGATTTGCCGGGAGGTAGTGACGTGTTTAACTCCAAATTTTTCACCGGTGTGATCATCCTGACCTTTTTGGCGATGGCCGCAACCGTGGTGTTCCAGACATTGGAAATGAAAGATTACAATCTCTTGCAGACGATGTTTGCTTCCAAATGAAGTCGTTTCTGTTTTCCATCACCGCCGTATTGTTTACGGCGGTGTTTTTCTTTCTCCTGACCGGTTGTACGGATTTGGAACGGAACGGGATCAGCCCGTTGCCGCAGAGCCGTCCGGCCTCCTGGCAGATGCAGCCCTACGGACCGGTTCGGAACTGAGGAGGTGCAGCAGGAGCTTTCCGGTGTCGTTTTGCCTTATTTTTTGAAGATGAGATGATGCCGGGCGAGGAATGCGGATATTTGACGTGAGCATAGAAATGTGCTCACGCTTTTTTTTTTGAGCATGTGTATCTATTTTTATTGAAATTTTCATCGTGTATTGTGTTTTGTTCTGATCTGATATATAATTACAGAGAATACAGAAAGGGTGGCGCGTTATGAAATGGCGGGAGATGAAAGTAGCCAGGGAGGTAAACCTTCCGCTTTACCTTCAACTGGCCGATGTGATTCGCGGATTGATCACGTCCGGGGAATTGCAGCCGATGGAACGAATTCCAGTGTCCCGGGAGCTGCAGTCGATCTTTCTCCTGAGCTCTGTGACCGTTGAGCGTGGAATCAGTTGTCTGGTGGAGGAGGGGTATCTTCTTCGCCGCCCCCGGATCGGAACGTTTGTTGCCGCCGCGCCTCCCGCCGCACCTCCCGCACCGAAACGAGAAGTGCGTGGAGTCGTAAAGCTGGTGTTTACGAAAATATTGCCCTACGGTAATTTTTGGTTCCATATCCTGTTTCAATTTGAGCGGCGGTTGCGGGCACGGAACGTCACGATGCAATTTCTTCTTCATGAGGCGGAGCATCCGTTGACGGCAGCTGAACTTGCAGCGGATTGTCTGGGCGTGATTTTCTGCGGCGTGAACCCGCTTTCGCTGGTGATGGAGCTTCATTCGCTTCAAGTGCCATTTGTGATTGTCGGCAGCCTCGACCGTTATCATCCGGCGGTTAAGGAAATGGATCAGATTACCGGGAACGATGTTCAGAGTTATACCGCCGGTATCCGCCATTTGCTGCGCCTGGGGCACCGTCGGATTCTGGTGCTGACCGCGCAGGCCGGTTCTCAGTTTACCAGACGGCAGATGGAGGGGTGCCGTCGCGCGCTGGCGGAGTTCGGGCTCAAGATGGAGGATATCAATTTCCTTGCGCTTCCGGATGAGGTTTCTAAGGAGCTTTCGTGGGAGGAGATGCTTCGTCACACTCTTTGCACCGGTGCGCTTCCCACTGCGATCAGTGCTTATAACGGAATTGTGGCCTGTACGGCATTACGTGCGATTGCCCGGTTGGGATTAAAGGTTCCGGACGATATCAGCGTCATTACCTATGACCCTTGGTATGCGGAGTTGACGGTTCCCGCTTTGACGGTGATCCCGCTTGGCGGAGACTATTCCGAAGTTGCGGTTCAACGCCTGTTTCTGCAGCTTGACGACCCGGAGCACCGTCCCGGCCCGTGCATCATCGGTGACGAACCGAAAGTATGGTTGAACGAGTCGAGCCGTTTTTATACGGAGAAAAGCAATGGCGATACTCCTCGTCCCGGTAAAATAAAAAAGGCGCTTGAAGAAAGTATCGGCGATTTTACGACGCAATGATTTATCGAAACATAGCAATCACATGATAAAACTCAAATAAACCGATGGTATCTTAATCATCAATCAGGAGCATGATGAGGCGAGCCGTAAAAAATGAAACAATACGATCAGGGAGATTATCGATGAAACACACTACTTCAAGCCATCTACGTCAGCGACCCGGCTTTTGCCGACCGATGATGGGGGTTCGATTTACCTTGATCGAGCTTTTGGTTGTAATCGCGATTATCGCGATTCTTGCCGCAATGCTTTTGCCGGCGCTCAATCAGGCGCGGGAGCGGGCACGCAGCATCAGTTGTGTCAGCAATCTGAAGCAGGTGGGGCTGGCCGTGAACCTGTACCAGGAGGACAACAACGGATCGCTCGTCCAGACCGGCATGACCGCGTTTGGAATCGAGCGCTGGAGCGCCATGCTGGTGCGGGATCGTAGTTCGCAATCATCGGCCTCCAGCGGAGTGGTTTCCTCCGGGAGCGGCTATCTCCCTTGGGCGTCAATCTGCTGCCCTTCTGACAATAACGCCAACCGCAACAAGGTGGTGAATGGAGAAGGGACGGCCGGCGCTCCCACGGGGAACAAGTTTATTTATGGAATGCTTTCCGATCAGCCGGATACGAATCAATTCGGCGCTTGCGTTCAAGGAGCGAATACCTCATATGCGTCGTTTGGGAAAGTGACCTGGAATGATTGCTTTCTTCGATTCAAATCGATGAAGAATCCGACGCAGATGCTGATCATCGGGGATTCCCTTGAGAATACCGGGAACCGTGGCCCCTCGTTTCGTGCATTCAACAGCGACGGCAGCGGAGCCTATTTCTATGGCGGGGCGCATTCCGGCCGTGGGAACATGCTTGCAGCGGACGGCCATGTCGAATCGCTGTCGCGTGCCGAAGCCAAATCACATACGTTCAGTAGTGGCCGTTGGAATTATGGCTGGATCGCTCCGAGCACTCCGTCGGGCGGAAGCTGGTAATCACGTTTTGTATCATAGGGTTTGCTGAACAATAAAAAATCTCTTGATAATCAGATAGTTGTCTGTACTT
>JBEBTY010000044.1:0-23232 GCA_040393525.1 Victivallis vadensis
AGGTTTTTCTATTTTTACGCCCCTTTTTTATTCATTTCTTTCACGGACTCAGGATTGTTTCATGATTCACAAGTAAATCAAGTAATTTACTTCCGCACCCAAGCGGGGAAACAAAAAAATAGTTTTTAGGGCACTGGTAACTTCCATTAAATGTATGGAAACAGAGTTTTCCCAATTCGGAATATACTGTTGATGGAGTCAGTTTTGCATCATATTGCTTGCATTGATATAAGTCAAAGTCGTCATTTTGTGCATTGCGGGCAACAATATCTCTTCCCTTGTCACCGCTTCCGCCGTACCAATAAACGTCGCTATAAAGACCTTCATTTCGTAGAGCGTCTGCAAATTCAAGAACAAGTATTTCCCACTCCCTGGGAGACATAATTTTCAATCTGTCGATTGGTTCAATATATTTTCCTGTTGTCGCTTGTGACGCGGAATAATATTGTTCCACAGGAGGTTGTTCTATAGGGTTAAGTTGCATATGATTTTCCTAGAGATCCCTCAAAATATAACATAGAGTATTTTGTCTTACCACAAGAATCAAAATATTGGGCTAATGGCTACAATACAACTCATTTATTAATATTCAACCTGAATCCGTGAAAGAAACACCGTGTTTCTCTCATTATTGTTATTATGCTATAAATTGATAGCAACTTTATTTGATTTTCAAGTCTTTTGATAACAAAATCGATGATAAGTTCACTTTTTCATATTATTTTGCCGATTTGTTGTCATAAAATCCTAAAAATCCCGATTTTTAGACATAATCCTCCTGTGAACTATTTATTTGCACCTCCTACTTTGATTGAAATTTTATTGACAATCAACATTTTGCATACACCTCAGGAATCTTGGCGATGCAAGATTGAAATAAATTCATAATCATTTTGGTACTTTCAATGGTCAGAAGAAACCTTTCCATCCTTTGGAAGTTTCATTTCTACACTGTAGCGAGCTTTATACTCCCAATTCATAGTAGGCAACGGGGGCGAGTGCATGGCCGAATAGGTCGAGAACAATATTGACCTTATCCAAGCGAAGCGTCGGTTTACCGGCTTCCTGTTCACGGACGAAGCGGATTCCGACTTGGGCTCGAGTTGAGCGAACAAACAAGGCCTCAAATGAGTTTGTCTAGCATTGGGAAATCACTTGACCATTTATTTGACCATTCGATGTCCCCTGATCGCTTGACCATTGCTTGGCTTCCACTTGACCATTCCCGCTCAAAAGTTACTTGACCATTACTTGACCATTACTTGACCATTCGAGCTGTATGCTCTTCAAAAACAAGCGAAAACAGGGGAAAGTATTGGAATTAAAAAGAGCGAGCTACTTTTGTGTAACTTGCTCTATATTAAGGCTATAAAACTGGAGCCAATGATCCGAATCGAACGGACGACCTATTCATTACGAGTGAATTGCTCTACCGACTGAGCTACATTGGCTTATTCTGGTTTTATATAATAACTCCGTTTTTAAGATTTTCAAATTATTTCGGCAAGAAAAGCGGTTTTTTACGCGTTTTCGATGCCGAAAATAGTGGGGAGATTGATCACTCCACCTCTTCCGGAGTGGGAGCGGGCGGGGTCGCCGTGGTCGGATTGATCGTCACAATGCGCGTTACCGCAAAGCGGCGAACTCCAATCTTCAACTCAGCTTTCCCTTCTTGCAATTTGCGGAACATCGCCTGATCCTTCACCGGCTCTCCGTTTATTGTCGTAATGATCTCGTAGGGACGAAGTCCGGCCACCGCAGCACGACCTCCCGCCTTCACCGCTGCGACAATCACTCCATCGTTTTCCGGTTTCAGGCGAAAATAATTCCGCACTTCGTATGTCAAGTCACCCACCGATATCCCCAGTTTCGGGTCATTGAACTTCTCTGCCGTGTCAAAGCTCATCGGCGCCGCAGAAATCGTAAACTTGAGTTCGCGCGGCTCTCCCTTGTGGAGGATCGAAAGACGCGCCTTACCGCCAATCCCGATGTCACCAAGAATCTGGCTCATTCGATTCCGAATACTTCCCCAGGGAGTGGGAAGCTGATCGTAATACTGTGGTGGAATCTGATCGTACTGATCCCACGGAAAGTTCTCCATGTCACGTTCAAATTCATAGCCTCGAAACACTGTCGGCGCGTTCATCTCTTCACTACGAACCGAGAGCAGGATATCGCCAAGCTCAATCCCCATTTTCGCAGCCGAGGAATCAGGATAGACGTGAGAAACCAATAAACCTGTGTCTCCGCCCTCCGTAAACAACTCCACGTTATTTGCTCGTGCAAGCCCTTCATCAAGTCTCTGATACTCAATTCCAAGCCAGGCAATCTGCTCGGGTCCCTGTTGTGGAATATTCAGCGGATCGAAATCTCCGACAAGCTCCTGCACCATACTCGTCGCAACTTGATTCTCATCATTGCGGTATTCCGATACACCTCGCCGAAACGAAAGCGGCAACGCAAGAAGCTCGCCAGAGCGAGAGAATACAAATCCTTCATAATCAGGAACCAACATGCCACGGAACCCCACTTCAAAGGAATCCAGCTTCTTAAAACTTACCTGCAAATCCAAGCGCTTGCCGAATGTTTTGATTTTGGCGCGATAGATCGGAGAGAAATTCAATTTCGCCAATTCTCCAGAGAAAAATGCAATTCCATCTCCGGGAAGCGGTTGCTCCGGTTCCGCAATGATTCCACCGAAAAAGCGAAGCGAACCGACGAATTTCGCAGGAATCTCTTTCCCTTCTTTCGTGTGGAGAAGAATCCGGGAAAGGCGCGCCGTTTCGGAGGGAACCAGCGAAACGACAATCAGAATACGCCCATCTTTCATCTTGACGCCGATACCGTCCGCTTCGTTGCGTTTCTCATCGCTTCGCAAGAAACGGGCGGCGTATCCAACTGGCTGATTGAAAGGCTTGAGTTGAATTTGAACCGGAAAAATATTATCTTCCAACATACCGTGAAAATCTGTGAGCGTTTTCTCATACTCATCAATCGATACTTTTTTCCATTGATTCGGCTGACCTGCCGGATCAATTCCAACTTCCACAAACGGGTGCATCGAGAGGCCGATCACCTCCCCTTTCTGGCTCACAACCACTGTATTGGCAATGGTCGGAACATAATCCTTCCCGGTTCCGAAATCCCGAAACATCACCGGAGGCGTCCATGCCGTGATCGTCGCACGAACAATGCCGTCTTCCTCGCCACGGAAAAAGGCAAAACGCGCGCCTTCGGCCTTTGCATTGAACTTCAACGGAACCACACCAGAAACCGGAGAATCTGTCTTCAGCAGAACGCTGTCTTCTTCCGGATAACAAGCCACAATTTTCGCGGGATAGCGTTTTCCCTGGAACACCAGGTCGATCTTCTCCAGCCATTCCCGCTTTGCGCCGATACTGGCGGAAATGAACTCATCTTCCGCAATGGCGTATGCCGGAACACGAAAAGGTCTTTGCTCCCGAATCAGCGTGGCTGCCGTCTGGTAGTGAGTCCCTTTGCAATTGGGGCATTGGTAGGCTACGGAGAATTCATCACGTTTCCCGGTTTCATCCGGCAAAAAGTAATACTCCAGATCAACAAGCGACGGCGTAAGTTGCTCCAACAATTTTTGATTCAGAGCTTGCAGGTCGACTTTCTTCTCTTCCTCCGCCGTAACGGGAAACACCGTTGCTGCACAGAGCAGAACCAGCAAGGACAAAAAACCGGTCAAAATTCGTTTCATAGCTTACTCCTTATCGTGATCGATGGAAAAATTCATGACCCGCTGAATCAGACGCCCGTTACGAAGCACGGAGAAAATTGCCCGTGGATTGGAATCAATCCGTTCCAGTGCCTTAGCATACGCCTGCTTTAAATCCTCCATGGTTTCGATGTTTGCCCCATCGATGGAGAGAATGATGTCGTTGGGATACAAATGCGCTTCCTGTGCGTTCCCCATGGGAGTAACACCAAAAATGTAGATCCCGGTATTACGAAAATAATGCAAATTCGGCGTATCAAAGCGATTGATCTCCTTTGCGGTCAATCCCCAGCGTGGGCAAGACAGTTCCCTGCCCTCCACCGCGCCTTTCTCAATCGGAGCGATTTCTATCTGCAAGGTTTCCTCGTTGCGAACAACTGTGAACGTCACCTTTTCTCCAAAGGGCAACAGCCCCAATGCCCGGTGAAATCCAGGCATTTCCTCGTTGGTTCTGATCGTCATCGGCTTCCCATCGACGGCAACAATGCGATCATTTGGCAGAAATCCGATTTTCCGCGCCGGGCTGCCCGACTCGGTTCCGGAAACAATGACGCCATCGGGGAAGTCAAAGTAAATATCGCGTGCAAAATCACGCAATGGCTGAAGTTGAAACCCGAACCATGCCCAATTCATTCTGCCATATTCCCGAAGACGGGGCAGCACGTCGCAGATGGTCGGAGCGGGAACGGCAAAACCGATCGTACCGCCGAAAATATAGCCGAGTGTGTTGATCCCGATGACATTACCATCCGTATCCACCAGCGGCCCTCCAGAGTTTCCCGGAGAGATCGAAGCATCGGTCTGGTACCACAGGCTATAAGTACTCTCCGGCAGGTAACGTGACGAACAGGAGATGATTCCAATGGAAACCGAACGATTCAATCCCCACGGCGCCCCCATCGCCATGACGAAATCACCTTCTTTCAGGTGATCGTTGTCAATGACATTTGCATAGGGTAACGCCGGGGTGTCTGCCGGAAGTTCCAGCTTCAGAAGCGCGAGATCAACATCCTTGTCGGTGCCGATGATCTTTGCGTGAAACGCCTGCCCGTTGTTCAACAGACAACGGATGTTCTGCGCCTTATCAACCACATGCCAGTTGGTCAGGACTTCACCATCGGGAGAGATCAGCACGCCGGAACCGGAAACGACTTCGTTCTGCGCTTTCCCGCTGCTCAGATCGTCAGTGACAACCTGAATATAGACGACGGCGGGAAATACCTTTTCACTTGCTTCCGTCACAATACGCTGAAATCCTGGCGTGGGAGGCTCAGTCACAGCCACAGGCACGGTACAACCACCGACAAGCAGAATCAATCCGCAAGCCGTTCCAAAAAGAAGACGAGATCGAGTCATGGCACCCCCTGTATTTTTGCGTTTCCATCCTGGAAAGTAATCCGTGATACAAGGGAATGCAAGCCTCTACAGGAAAAAACAGCAAATTACTAATTTAATTTAGTTTAATGTTACGCCGAAGTTCCGCCGGAGGGGAGCTTTGCGATATTCGTCTTCTGCCCGGGACATATTTTTCTTCAAACTCTCGATCCGATCTGCATCGCATGGGTGGGTGGAGGTCAGTTTGTCGAGAAACGAAGAGCTTTTTCCCTGGCTGAAGCGCGTCCAGAATTGAACGGAAGCCTGCGGATTATAGCCCGCCCGCGCCATCAGCAGCAAACCGATGAGGTCGGCTTCGTTCTCATGGCTCCGGCTGAAGGGAAGCATGACGCCAAGTTCGGTACCGGTGCCATAGATGCCGTTGACGGTTTCACTCTCCAGCCCGATGGCGAGCCCAAGTGCGCCGATGGCCTGAAGCTGCGCCCACGACATGCGCTCACCGCCGTGACGCGCGATGGCGTGACCGACTTCGTGCGCAACGACGCAGGCGAGTTCCGCTTCATTCCTCATCACCTTCAGGAGCCCGGTATAAACGGCGACCTTCCCGCCGGGCAGGCAGAAGGCGTTCTGCTCGGCGCTCTCCAGCACGACAAACTCCCATTGAAAGCCGGTCTGACCGGCAACGTTTTTGATAGCGTTCCCGGTTCGGCTCAATGCCTCTACGTAGCGGGTGTTGGTGGAGCGCGGATACTGTTGCTTATACTGGGCATACGCTTCCGCGCCAAGGCTATTTTCATAATCCGACGAGGTCAGCACCAGCTGCGTCCGGTCGGTCATCGGGACCGAACGACAGCCTGTGGCAATTCCGGCAACAGCAATGAAGAGGATTGGAAGAGTAACAAGGCGTATTATTTTAGACATGAGCCATTTCCTGAATTTGAGAGTGGTATCCTCATACCATAATCGCGAAAATGGAAAAAAGCAAATAAAAAACGAAGCGGCAATCCCGCAAAGGGAACCACCGCTTCGACCATTGAGATTGAAATTTACCGGAGCGTCACCGAATCCGGACCGACCAGATAGAGCGTCGACGGGCCGACTGACTGGCTGGCCGGGTTGACTGTCTGCTTTTCGCCCATATGGTTCTGCGCTTCCGCGAGTTTTCCCTTGATGTCGAGCTTGGCCTGCGTGTTGTGCGCCGGAGTCCATATCGCCCAGACCTTCACGCCGTCCGGTCGCGTCCAGTTCGCAAGGTGGCTCAAATTGCCCGCCATACGGTGCAAGTATTGATGCACGCCATTAATCCGGCGGAAGAACCCTGCCCGGAGTCATTGATAATGTCTCCAGAATTAATTATCCGAAAATCCTGCTCAAAACAAGAGATTATATCATGACCTCTCCAACATACCTGAAGAAAGGCAATATGAAAATGAAAAAACGTTTTACACTGATCGAACTTCTTGTCGTAATCGCGATTATTGCAATTCTTGCCGCCATGTTGCTGCCGGCATTGAATCAAGCAAGGGAGAGAGCACGTGCATCAAGCTGCCTCAACAATCAGAAACAACTTCTGCAAGGGCAATTATTTTATTCCAGTGACTTCAACGACTACATGATCATAATGACCACTTATGATGGAAGCAATCAACTCTTCAACCAAATGCTGCCTCTTTTATCTTATGCACCACGCAATATCATGATTTGCCCAAGCAATACCATGGTCAATGACCCTCTAAATGCCAGCAGTTGGTTCGGAACCTATGGAATGCTCGATACCAACAATGCCGTGAATCGATGCAAAACGATGTATGAGAATGCGGCTTGTGGTCGATTTCAGGTCTATAAAGAGCCCAATCGGCATTACTTGCTCACGGCATCAAAACAACCCAGCCAAACTCATGTGATTGCCGATGTCAATACTACCAGCAAGTATTTCACCCAGAATTGCGGCGGAGGTTGGGCGTTTTACTCCGATGGAATTGACGACAATCTTGCGGTTCACGCTGTCCACAGCGAACGGGCCAACGCAGGATTTCTCGATGGTCATGTGGAGAGTTTGACCGGTCCGGCTCTTTATTCTGATACGATCAACAAAACCAAAAATTATTATTCTTCGGCAATGGCTTTGAAGAGTAATTACTAACATTAAGATAGGGAGCCTCACATGCACGCATTTTCATGGAAGAAACTGCTCTGTTTTCTCGGCATCGCCGGTACACTGCTGACGGCCGGCGCCGCTGACAAGACGATTATCACCGGATTTGGAGATAAATCAATCTGGGCCCTGGAGACCTCGGCGCAAGTGGATAAAACAGGCAATACATTGACTGTCAACGGCTCCAATTCGCAGTGGAATCGCTTTGCACGAACCAGAATCAATGTTCTGAAACCAAACACCTCCTATATTGCAATATTTTCTTACCAGTCGGTGGGAGAAGTCAATCTCAGAAATTTTTTCCATCTCCTTCTGCGGCCATTTGACGCGAACAACGCAAATTCTGATTTGCTTCAAGCGAACTATACCCCGTCAAAAACATCACAGACAATCACGTTGCATTTCAAGACCAACGAGAAAACCGACTATGCATTTCAAATTCACGCATATGGTAAACTTCAGGCAAAAATCTCTGATTTCACATTGATGGAAAATTCAAAAGAATCATCCATCGTCATCCCCAATCAGCCGGAAAATTATACCGATGACCTTGGGCAACTTCCGACCGGGGCCCAAGAATTCGAAGTGGAGCGTCCTCGCAATGCGAACCAGACAATCGTCAACGCCGCCGACTTCGGCGTAAAGGAAGAAAATGCCGACAACATTGAAGCCTTGAATAAAGCGATCAAGCATTGTGCCGACATCGGCGCCGCCAAATTGATGTTACCCCAAGGGAACTATCGCATGACTGCCTTGACTTCCTTGCAATTCAAAGCCTTAAAGGATTTTGAATTTGACGGGAATGGTTCGACACTGATATTTCACCGTACAAAGCCTAAAGTAATCAACGCTTTGGTTGCCGATTGCGAACGGGTCATCCTCCGCAATTTCAACATGGACTGGGATTGGGAGCGCGATCCTTTGGCCAGTCTGGTCAAAGTGGTCGGGATCAACAAAGACAGCGTCGATTTCAAGCTCTATGAGTACGATCGGTTCCCGCGACGAGAAGATGTCAAGATCGCATTTCTGTCCGCTTATGATCCAGTTGCCGAAGCGATCGGAGTTGAGGGCGGCATCAACCGCTGGCTCGGCATGAGCCAAGCACCAATGCCGAAAACGGAGTGGGTTTCTGACAATATACTGCGAATTTTCATCTCTCCCGATGGCTTTCACAAGGATGATCTTTTCCGGCTTCAGCATTATTATTACAATGACAATGACGGCTTTCACCTGAATAGTAATCAACATCTGACATTGGAAGACATCAATATCTATTCCTGTGCCGGACATGCAATCAAGGTGGATGGGCACCAGCAGTACTGGCAACTTCAGCGAGTGACCATTTCGCCACCGAAAGGCGTCGCGCGCCGACCGATTTCTTCAACAGCGGACCACTGTCACATCAACCGTTCCAATGGCTTTATGAAAATCGAGAATTGCGAATTCAGCCACGGCGGGGATGACTGCCTCAATGTCCACGACATTTCTTCGTTTGTAACCAAAAGTGGACCGCGTAGTGTGAGAACATTTCGTCGTTGGCTCGGCGTACTGCCACCCGTTGGTGAAATCGGTGAACTCCGCAATGGGGATTATTCGCCGACCGGGATAAAAGCCCCGATCAAAGCGATCAAAGAAATCGATGCCCAAAGCGGTGTATGGGAGATTTCCTTCGATTGCGACATCCCTGAACCGATCAAAGGGGAATCCGGCTTCATCCTCTTTGACCGCAGTTACGGCTCTCGCAACATCATCGTGCGAAACAGCAAATTCCACCGGAACCGTGCTCGTGGCCTGTTATTGCTCGGCAATGACATCACCATTGAGAACAATCAGTTCTACCACAATGAAATGGGAGCGATCAAAATCGAAACCGGATATACGTTCAATTCCTGGAGTGAAGGGTATGGCGCTTCAAATATTGTAATCCGAAGTAACACATTCGACACGGTGAATCCGGTGGATAGCAAAAATAGTAATCTGGCACGCGACATCTATATCGGCGTCTATCTCCAAACCGATCCTTCCATGATACGGACGAATTATCCGATTTTGCGTGATATTCTGTTTGAGAACAATACATTCCGCGACACGTTCGGTTTGACGGCATTCATCAGCTCCGCACAAAATGTCACATTCCGAAACAACACGTTCATCAATCAGACGCTCCGCCAAAAAACGCTGCCTTATCGCAATGGCTTCTTTATCACCCATGCCAGCGATATTCAAATTATCAACAACCGTTTTGTGAAGTCTCCTCTCAACATTACGGAACCTCTGGTTACGGCAGATGTGGCAACGACTAAAAACATCACAGTGCAAGGGAATTACGCAGTAAATCCATAATGACCAAACACCTTCTCTGAGAATTCTTCTAATTTTCAGAGAAGGTGTTCAAGATCGGCGATGATGTCGTTTGCATCTTCCAGGCCGATGGAGAAACGGAAAATTCCATCTCCGGCATACTCCTGCCAGGAGGCCGCCTGATCGGGGGACAGATGGAACGTCGTCTGCCGCAGCGCCTCGGTCGGCAGGTAGAAAATCAGCGAACGATGATGTCCGAGAGAAACCGCATAGTGAATCACCTCTAATTTTTCGGCAAAACGGCGCGCCACTGTTTCACCGTCCGCAACCTGAAACGTCACCATCCCGGAAAAGTTTTTCATCTGCCGCTTCGCCAACTCGTACTGCGGGTGCGACGGCAAACCCGGATAGATGACCCGCTTTACGCCGGGGGCACTCCCCTCCAGCCAACGCGCCACAGCCAACGCATTTTCCTCATGCTGTTTCATTCGTATCGGCAGCGTCGCCGCGCCGCGCAAGATCAACCAGGCGTTGAAAGGGCTGAGCGCACCGCCGACACGAATCAGGCTCTTGTGGCGCAAGGCGCCGATCCGTTCCGCCGAACCCGCCACCGAGCCTCCAAGCGCGTCGCCATGCCCCCCGATGTATTTGGTGAGCGAGTGGATCACATAATCCGCGCCAAGTTCCAGCGGCAAGGTGCCGATCGGCGTAGCGAACGTCGAGTCGACCGAAAGCAATGCGCCCGCCGCATGGGCGATTTCTGCGGCGGCGGCGATGTCGGTCAGCCGGAGCAGAGGGTTGCACGGGGTTTCGACATGCACCAGAACAGTTCCCGGAGTCACAGCGGCACGCAGAGCGTCGAGATCGGAGGTGTTCACTCGGACGACCTCGATGCCGAGTTGCGGAAACCACTCGTTCGCGGTTTCCGACACGGCCGCATACGTGACGTCGCTGACGACAATTCGATCACCCGCTTTCACCAGCTGCATAATGAGCGAGAAAAATGCCGCCATGCCGCTGGAGAAAGCCACCGCGTCAGCCGCATGTTCCAGCGACGCGATCTTCTCCTCCAGCTGCCGCACGGTCGGGTTGCCCCAGCGAGTGTAGACAAACGGAGTTTCCTCACTGCCGGCTTCCGCGGAGAATTGAATATCCGCACCCGCCGCGAATGTAGTAGACATCACCAGATTCGGGGACGACGCCCCTGTCACCGGATCCGGCTTCTCCCCGGCATGAATCGCCGTTGTATTGATTCCCCAATGTTTATTCATATTCCGAATTCCTTATGCTTCCGGGGCGCGGCGCCGGAATTTGAACTCCTCCAACGCGCAGTACAACAGCGGCACCACCCCAATTGTGATCAACTCAAAAAACATTCCGCCGAAAATCGGAATCGCCATCGGGATCATCAGCTCCGATCCCTTCCCCGTCACCGTCAGCACCGGCAGCAGGGCAAACAGCGTCGTGGCGACAGTCATCAGGCAGGGGCGCAGCCGTCGTTTGCTGCCCTCGACGATATTGGCGTGGATTTCTGTAACGCTCTCCGGCTTCCGGCGCGCAAACACCTCTTCGATATAAGTGACCATGATGATCGCATCGTCGGTGGCGACGCCGAACAGCGCCAAAAAACCGATCCAGACCGTCACGCTCATATTGACCGAACCGACATTGAAAAGCTCATGCAGGTTCGTCCCGAACACATCGAAATTCAGAAACCACGGAGTGTTGTACAGCCAAAGCATGACAAACCCGCCTCCCCAGGCGACCGCAATGCCGGAGAAAACCATCAGCGTCACCGGAAATTTGCGGAACTGCAGATAGAGCAATCCGAAAATCACCAGCAGCGAAATCGGGATCACCAACATCAACCGTTGGGTCGCCCGGATCTGATTTTCGTAATTCCCGGCGAAGCGATACGAGATTCCCGGCGGCAGTTTCAGTTCGCCCGCCGCAATCTTCCGCTCCAGCGCCGCAGCCGTCCGCTCCACCGCGGCGCTTTCCGCGACGCCGGCGATGCGATCAAAAAAGAGATAGCCAACTTTGAAACTGTTCTCACTTTTGATCTCCTGCGGGCCGCGTACAAAGCGAAACTCCGCCAGCTGGCCGAGCGGTAACTGCGTCCCATCCGCCGAATTGACCAGAAGCCGCCGCAACGCTTCCGGGGAATCGCGCAACTCGCGTTGATAGCGAACTCGGATCGCGTACCGTTCCCGTTCCTCGACCGTGGTGGTGACGCTCCCGCCGCCGACGGCGGCTTCCAGCGTTTCCTGCAAATCTGCCATGCGGATTCCGTAACGGGCGATCGCCCGGCGATCCGGCACGATTTCAAGATATGGCTTGCCGACGAACCGGTCAACCACCACAGAATCGGGCAACAGCTCCGGCTGTACGCGCAGTTCTTCCGCCAGAAGCTCGGCGGCCTGCTCGATGGTTTCAAGGTTTGAGCCGCGGATAACAATCCCCATCGCGGCGCGCATTCCCGATTGAAGCATGACGATTCGCCCCTGAATCGGCTGAAGTTTCGGCGCGGATGTGATTCCGGGAACCGCAGCGACCTCAACGATCTGCGTCCAGATGTCATCCGGCGTATTGATGCCCTTCCACGCGGTGCGGCCGGGGTTCCGCTCCGGGTCGAGCGCCGGACGCCAAAGGCGGAACACCCGTCCGCGCCGGTCAGGAATCAACGCGCCGTTTTCATCGCGAAGAAACTTGCCATTGACCAGATATGGCTTTCCATCCGGCGCCAGGACTTCGCGCCCGTCCGGAGTTTTGAACGTTTCACTGTCGCCGGAATCGTAACGGAAGAGGCCACGTTCGCCATCCTCGCCGGACAGATATTTGTCATGATAATTGATGATGGTTTCGATCATGCTCATCGGAGCGGGGTCGAGCGGCGTATCGGCACGCCCCGCCTTCCCCACCGCCGACGCGACTTCGGGGATCGCGCTGATGGCGCGATCCTGCCGGGCGATCAGATCGGCTATCTCTTCCACTCCCGCATGAGGCATCGCCGTCGGCATGAAGAGGAAACTCCCCTCATCCAATGCCGGGACGAATTCGCTGCCCAGCCCGGGAAACGTGTGCTGCAACGCATACGCCGCCCGCGTTGTCCGCCAGGATTCCGGCAAGTGCCGAAGCAGAGAATCCGCCCCTTTCCAACTCAAATGCCCCCACAGCAACAGCAACAGCGGCAACAGGGCAAACACCATTTTATGCCGCAACATAAAACGGATCACCGGTCGCCAGACGGTATCGATCAGCTGAAACATGCCGAAGAAAAACGCCATCAACAACAGGACGAACGTGAAGTTGCGCCAAACCGGCAAATCTTCTCCCAGCGGCATCCAGTGACGGGTCAACAACCAGCCGACCGCAACCGCCGCGGCCAGATAACCGAGCCGCCGGAACTGACGATCCACCTTCTCCGACAGTAATCCGGAGAACAGCCGGTACAGCAGAAACGCCGCCAGCAACCAGAAAAAATCGTAGCCGAACAGTACAGCCAGAACCACGCATCCTGCCGTCAATGAAACATCCACAACCAATTTCAAATGCCGTTTCAACCGAGGCGGAGAGAGAAGCAGATGCAAAAGCGGCGGCAGTACCACGATGGCGATTAAAATCGACGCGGCCATGGTGAATGTCTTGGTGTAAGCCAGCGGCCGGAACAGCTTCCCTTCCGCCATCTGAAGCGAAAAGACCGGCAAAAAGCTGACGATAGTGGTTAAAATCGAGGTCATCACCGCCCCGCCAACCTCCGAAGTCGCGCGATAGATCACCTCCAGGCGGTCGGCTTCCGGCGACGCTTCATCCAACCGTTTGACCACGTTTTCGCACAGGACGATGCCTACATCGGCAATTTCACCGATAGCAATGGCGATACCGGCAAGCGCAACGATGTTGGCGTCCACCCCGAACATCTTCATTAAAATGAAGGAGAGCAGGACGGAGCCGGGCAGCAGAAGCGAAATCAGCAGCGAAGTGCGCAGATGCCGGAGCATGATCAGAATCACAATGAGCGTAATTAAGATTTCCTCCCAGATCGCGCCGTTCAATGTGCCGAGCGTCTCCTGAATCAGACCGCTGCGGTCGTAGAACGGAACCACCGTGACCCGGCTCTCGGAACCGTCCGCCAACACTCTGGATGGCAGAGAAGAGGCGGTCGCCTCGATTTCGCGCTTGACCGCGCTGATGACTTTGAGCGGATTCTCTCCGTAACGCACGGTGACCACCCCGCCGACCACTTCCGCTCCCTGTTTGTCCAGCAGTCCTTCTCGCGACGCGGGCCCGGCGGAAACCGTCGCCACCTGCCGGACTGTGACCGGAACGCCGTCGACAGCTTTAATGACGCTGTTTTCGATGTCTTCCAGAGTTTTCACATAACCGAGGCTGCGGATCAGGTACTCGGCACGATTCAGCTCCAGCGTCCGAGCGCCCACGTCGGTATTCGCGGAACGAACCGCGTCGGATAATTCACCGAAAGAAACACCGAACTGGCGCATGGCGGCCGGATCGGCATCCACCTGATACTCGCGGACAAATCCACCGATCGAGGCCACCTCGCTCACCCCGTCCACTTGCAACAGATGGTATCGCACCTGCCAATCCTGAATGGAACGAAGCTCATCCAGATTCCAACCGCCGGTGGGGTTGCCGTCGGCGTCCAATCCCTCCAGCGTGTACCAGAACACCTGACCGAGCGCCGTAGCGTCGGGGCCGAGGCGCGGGCTGACGCCGGCTGGAAGCGTGCCATCCGGCAGGCTGCTCAACTTCTCAAGGATCCGCGTACGTGACCAATAGAAATCGGTTTTGTCGTCAAAAATCACATAGAGCGTCGAGAAGCCGAACATCGAGTTGGCGCGAACCGTCTTGACGCCAGGCATCCCCATCAGTTGCGCCGTCAACGGATAGCTGATCTGATTCTCCACATCCTGCGGCGAACGGCCGCTCCACTCGGTGAAGATGATCTGTTGATTTTCTCCGATGTCCGGAATCGCATCCACGGCAATCGGGTTACGCTCCATTCCGCCGAGTTTCCAATCGAACGGCGCATAATAGACTCCGGCCAACATCAGAACGGCGAAGATCGCCAGCACGAACAGTTTGTTGTGCAGCGAAAAGCGAATCACCGCCGATACCGCGCCTTTGGGAGCGGGTGGTAAGTTGTTTTCGTTATGTTCCATTGCTTACATCTCCGCGCCGCACTTCAGCATCATCGCGCCATAATAGGGATTTTCAATCGAACCGGTCGCCTGAAACCAGATGCCGCCTTTGTCGCCGAGCGCCATCGGACAGTGAAAGCGATGAAGTTTCATCTCCGGCTTCCGAAATCCCGGCTGATCGCTCCAGTCGGAGAGCAGCCGGGAGACCGTACCGTAAACGCCCCGCAAAGGCTCCAGCGTTTCCGGCAACGTTTCAGGCAGAGCGGCAAGCAATTCTTTCCGTTCGGTGGAAGTGTCGGGCAGTTCCGCCGCCGCTTTCCGCACCGCCGCAAGCGCTGCGCCGGACGTTTTTGCGTCGCCCTTCACCAGCGGAGCATGAGCGGCGAGAATCGCCTGAAACACCCCGTCCAGTACAACGACCGGAACTGCTGCGGGAACCACCGCCGTCTCGCCGAAATTTTCAGAAGAGGTCATCGACGGCAAGCCGGAAATCTGCATGGCTCCATCGATTTTCATATTTCCGACCGTCACCACGTCTTCTCCTTCGACGATCCCGTCAAGCACCGGATAGAACTCCCCGGTTTTCGGACCAAGCTCGACTTTTCGCGCCGTGTAACTCCCCGGCGCGGTGCGAACGTAGACAATCGCACGCTTTCCCGTCAACAGCGGCGCGGTGGACGGAATCACCAGCGGCGCTTTGCGTTCCGCTTTCGGTACGCCGCTATACCCCAACGATTCCGCCGGGACAAGCGCCATGCCGCAGATATCGCACGCCCCCTGCTGATCCCGGATGATTTCCGGGTGCATCGGGCTGATCCATTTCCCGGACAAGCGGTCATCGATCACTTTGCCGGTTTCGTCGAGAACCGCGTGAACCGTCGCTCGGACAAACATCCCGGGTTTCAGCTTCCCGTCCAGATTTTTGAGGTTCACCCGGACCGGAACGGTGCGGGTTGCCGGATTCAGCTCCGGCCCGATATAGGAAACGATTCCCCGCAGAGTTTCTCCCGGCAGGGCGTCCGCACGGAACTCCACTTCCTGTCCGTAATGCAAAAATGGCAGATCCATCTCATAGACATCGAGAACCAGCCAGAGGCGGCTCAGGTCGGCAATGCGAAACAGCTGTTCCTCTTTGTCGAAATAGCCACCTTCCACCACATGTTTCTCGATCACGGTTCCATCGATGGGAGAGTTGACGGTGAGTAGATTCGACACCTTCCCGCGCTTGCCGATCTCGTCGATCTGTTCCGGCGAGAACCCCCACTGACGCATTTTGTCCATCACAGACTCCAGCGCTCCGGTGCGAGAGGACTTCAATTCGGTCAGATATTCGTTTTGCATCACCGCAAGTTCGGGGCTGAATACCTCGGCGATGTGATCGCCGCGACGGATGACCACCCCGGTGTAGTTGACATAAAGTTTATCGATCCGCCCGGGGAACCGCAACGCAATGTCCGCGATGCTACTCTCGTCATAATCCAGTTTGCCGTTCAGCAAAAGCTCGTGCGCGACAAACTTCCGCTCCGCTTTCGTTGTCCGAATGCCGGCCAGTTTTTCCGCATAAGGGGAGAGCGAGAGCGTGGCCTCCGCCGCGTCCGCCGACTTCTTCGGGCTCTCCCGAAGCGGAATCAGATCCATATGGCAGAGCGGGCATTTGCCCGGGCGCGTCATTCGGATTTGCGGGTGCATGGAGCAGGTCCAGACCGTTTCCCCCACAACCTCCACGTGGCTGGAGGAGTGCGCGTGCTCATGCCCCTCTTCCGCGAAAATCAACCCGGCAACCGATATGGCTCCAATCATGACTAATTGTTTCAGCATGGCATTCTCCTCTTTGCGTCTGAACTTGACTTATGATTCCTTTTTCCTTTGTCAATAGAATATAATGCAATATTGTCTACTATCAAAGTAATCTTTGCAAAAAAACATAAAAAATATCCACGTTTCACGTTCAGACAACATATGCTACCAGAACAGTAGGATTATGCGAAAATTCGCATTAAAAACCGGAAAGACCTGCGCATGATAAAACCGAAAACAGCCATCTCCCGGTAAAAACAGCGGGAAGACGCCCATGGAGATTTGAAAAAATGAAGGCTTCAGGGTATATTATCCAAGTGATAATCAGGGAGAAACCGGTGCTCAGAGTCGAACATCTGACCAAATATTACGATGCGGAAAAGGCCCTCGACGACGTGTCGCTCACGCTCGGCGCGGGTCGGATTCTCGGGTTGATCGGGGAGAATGGCGCTGGGAAGTCCACCTTCACCAAGTGCCTGACCGGCGCGGTCCGTCCGACCTCCGGGCGGATCATCATCGAACCGGGCGTCACCGCCGGTTGGATTCCGCAGGAATTCAATCTGGTCGAACATCTCACCGCCACAGAGAACATCTTTCTCGGCCGTGAAAAAAATCGCTTTGGCCTCCTCGACCGCCGGACAATGCGGGAGGAAGCGAAACGACGGTTCGCGCGGCTTCACGCCGACATCGACCCGGATCGACCGGTTTCGGAGCTTTCTCCCTCCGGCAAGCAGATGGTGGAATTCGCCAAAGCGCTCGACGAACACCACCGCCTTTGGCTGATGGACGAGCCAAGCACCATCCTGAATACGGAAGAAACCGCGCAGCTCTTCGCCATCATGCGCGAATTCAAGGCGGCGGGCGGTTCCATTCTCTATATTTCGCATAAGCTGACCGAGGTACAGGAGATCTGCGATGAAGTCGCCGTGCTCCGTGATGGCCAGCTGGTAGACATCTCCCCCATCTCGGAACGTAACCCGGCGGAAATGGCGCGCCGAATGGTGGGGCGCGAGCTGACCCGGCTTTTTCCACCTCCCCCTAAAACACCGCCGGGCGAACCGGTACTGGAGGTGGAGCATCTGGCTGGCACACCCGCCGTGCGCGACGTCAGCTTCACGCTCCGCAAAGGTGAGATTCTCGGCGTCGCCGGGTTGGCCGGAGCCGGACGAACCGAACTGGCGGAAATCCTGATGGCGCTTCGCAAACCCGATGCCGGAACGATCAAGGTGAATGGTTCCCGCGTGCGCTTCCATCGCCCTTCGGAAGCTGTGGCGGCGGGGTTGTCGTACCTGCCGGAAGATCGGCAGGGGTCAGGAATTCTCCCCGATTTCTCGATCGGAGCAAACATCACACTCGTTTCGCTGGCGCGCTACTGCCGCGCCGGATTCCTGAAATCTGGAAAAATCTGCGAAACGGCGGCTACTTACATACGGAATTTCCACATCAAACCCGCTCGCCCGGAGGCGCTCCTTTGCGAACTCTCCGGCGGCAACCAGCAAAAAGTCGCCATGGCAAAAGGGCTGGATACCCAACCGCGCATTTTCATCTTCGACGAGCCGACACGCGGCGTGGACGTGGGAGCACGGCGGGAAATCTATGAGTTTATCCGGAATCTCGCCGAAGAAGGAGTGGCATGCCTGCTCATCTCTTCGGACATGGAGGAGATTCTCGGCATGTGCCAAACCGTCATGGTCATGCGCGCCGGCAAAACAGCCGGTTTCCGCAGCGGCGAACAGCGGACACAGGAGGAGCTGATGTATCTGGCAACGGGAGTGAAAGAAAAGTGAATCGAGTCGCAGTCAACTGGAAAAGCATTCGGGATTCCGGCGGGGTGTGGATCGCACTGGCCGCGTTCCTCGCCATCGCGGCTGTCTCCAACGAGAGCTTCCGCTCCGCTCAAAATCTGATCAACATCACCCGGCAGGTTTCGTACAGCGGAATCATCGCGCTGGGCATGACGTTTGTAATCGCGGCAGGGGGGATCGACCTTGCGGTCGGCTCGCTCTTCGCTCTGGCGGGTGTGGTTTCGCTCTTCGCCATGAACGCGGCAGGAGCCTCCGAAGCAGCGCAGCTCGCAGCCGGATTCGGCGCGGCGCTCGGCATCGGATTATGCGGCGGATTGCTCAACGGAGCACTGGTCGGCGCGGCACGAATCCAACCCTTCATCGTCACGCTGGGAACCATGTCGATCTACCGCTCGCTGGCGCTCTACTTCGCCAACGCGGGGCTGGTCACAACCGACAACGCGCTCTACCGCCGAATGGTTTCAAGCGAAGTGGCGGGCATCCCGCTGCCGACACTGGTGCTGTTCCTGCTGACCATTCTGCTCGCCATTGTGCTGAAACTGACACGGTTCGGGCGGCACGTCTGCGCGGTCGGCTCCAACGAACGGGTGGCACGCTATTCGGCGATCCGGACGGGGCTGGTAAAATGCTGGACCTACGTACTGGTCGGCGGACTCGCCGGATTGAGCGCGTTTCTGCTCGGCGGACGGCTGAACTCGGTCAGCAGTTCCGGCGCAGGAATGCTTTACGAACTTGATGCCATCGCAGCGGTCATTATCGGTGGAACAGCCATGACCGGCGGAAAAGCAAGCATTCCGGGTACCCTGGCCGGGGTGCTGCTGCTCGGAATCGTCTCCAACGTGCTCGACATGTGGGGGGTATCGGTCAATTTGCAGGGAACGGTCAAAGGTCTGGTCATCATCATCGCGGTGTTGATTCAATATAAACGGAAGGATGTATAACACCATGAGAAAACTGTTTGTTCTGTTCGGCGCAGCGCTTCTGGCGCTCGGATTGATCTCCTGTGGAGAAGCAAAAGCGAAGAAAACGAAAATCGGCGTGTCGATCCCCGCCGCCGATCACGGTTGGACCGGCGGCATCATCTACAGCGCCGAACAGGCGAAAAAGCGAATCGAAAAAGAAAATCCGGAATACGAAGTGGTCATCTCCACCGCGCGCGACGCGGCCGAACAAGTCAATAAAATCGAAAATCTGCTGGTTCAGGGCGTCAAAGCGCTCGTCGTTCTGCCGCAGGAGCCGGGCCCGCTCACCAACATCTGCGAAGACGCGAAAAAGAAAGGCGTCTTCCTGGTCACGGTGGATCGCGGCCTCGACCGACCGGTGCAGGACATTTACGTCGCCGGCGACAATGCCGGATTCGGGCGCACTGCCGCGGAAGCGCTCGCCAAAGCACTCAACGGCAAGGGCGATATCCTGATTATGGAAGGCATTCCCTGCGTGGTCAATACCGACCGCGTCGAAGCGTTCAAAGCGGAAATCGCCAAACACCCCGGCATCAAAGTTCTGGAATCGCAATCCGCTTACTGGGATACCGAAAAAGGGTTGAAGCTGATGGAGAACTATCTCCAAAAGTACTCGAACATCGACGCCGTATGGGTCGGCGACGACGACGTATTGATCGGAGCGTTGAAAGCATTGGAAGAATCCAAGCGCAAAGATGTCAAACTGATGCTCGGCGGCGGCGGAGCCAAGGCCATCGTCAAGCGCGTCCTCGACCGCGACCCGATCGTCCGCATGACCGTCACCTATCCGCCGAAGATGATCGACGTCGGCATCAACTCCGCAATCGAAGGACTGAAGAACGGCGGCAAAGCGACGACGCAGACGATTCAGATCCCATCAGAAGTGGTTTCTCCGGAAAACGCGAAGGAATATTATTTCCCGGAATCAATCTACTGACATGTTGCTCGCACTGACGAAATACGCCATCGGCGCCCGGCATTTTGAATTTTTGCCGGGCGATCCCGCGCTTCCCACGGTCGTACTGGTTCACGGGCTGCTGCATCGCGGAATCATGATGCGCAGCCTCGCTCGTTTTCTGAACGCGCGGGGCTATCCGGTACGGATTTACGATTACCGCACCACCCGGAAAGGCATCGCCGCCCACGGACATACGTTCGCCCAATACCTGCGGACCATTCCAAAAGAGGAAATGCTCGCCATCGTGACCCACAGCATGGGCGGATTACTCACACGCGTGGCGCTCTGCGAACTGGAGGGGACATCGCAAGCCGAGCGAATCGGGCGAATCGTCATGCTCGCCCCGCCGCACAGCGGTTCCCAGATGGCGGAAGACGTGGCGCGCAAATTCCCCCCCTCGAAATATATGGTACGGCCGCTGGCGGAACTCTCAAACCTCAGCTCCGCGGCATGCCGCGCCCTTCCCTTTCCGCAAGGCTATGAAATCGGAATCATCGCGGGTGACTGCGACGGCAAAGTTTCGGTGGAGTCAACAAAATTGCCGGGCATGAGCGACCACATCGTCATTCATGCTCGCCATGTCTATATCATGTTTTTGAACGAATCCCGCAAACAGATTCTGGCCTTTCTCGAAACCGGGCGCTTTCTTCATTGAACGCCTCGGTTTCGATACAGGCTCTCCAGGACTTTTCGGCATAATCCGCCGCCTTTACTGGTAAAAGCAGAAAAAACGGTGTAAATTAGTACGAAAGAATCGAATGGGACGAAAGGGAATTTAATGCCGATTTTTACTTATCAGTGCAAGCAGTGTGGCGAAGAGTGCGAACTCCTCGTTGCCCGCTTTGACTCCGAAGCGGAATGCCCGAAATGCGGCTCCGCAAAGTTGGAGAAACAACCGAGCCGCTTTGCCGCCGTGCAGCACAAGGGGCCACGCTCCTGCGCAAGCCGCAACGACTGCCCTTCCGCCGGTTCCCATCAATGCGGCGGTGGCTGCGGATGCGGCGGCCATTGATATGAATAAACAACAACTGACGGCCGCGCTGGAATCGATCGGCATGCGCCCGGGTCGCGGACTTGGACAAAATTTCCTGCTGGACGGCAATCTCCTGGACTACATCGTCCGGCTGGGTGCTCCCAAACCGGGCGAAACCATTCTGGAAGTCGGCCCCGGTTTCGGAGCCTTGACCCGCCGCCTTCTGGAGTCTGGCGTAGAAGTGTATGCGGTCGAATTCGACCACCGCATCGCCGAATATCTGCGAAAAAACGTCACGAATCCAAACCTCCACCTGACCGAAGCAGACGCCTGTCGGGTGAATTACGTGGAACTTCTCGGCGACAAGCCGTTCCGGACAATTGCAAACCTGCCGTACTCGATCAGTACCATTTTCATTGCACGGATGCTGGAACTGGCCAATGCGCCGGAGTCGATGTTCTTTATGCTTCAACGCGAAATGGGCGAACGGCTATGCGCGGAACCGGGCTGTAAAGCCTATGGAGCACTCTCGGTACGCACTCAATTCCGCTACGATGTGAAGCTGGAGAAGATCGTACCGCCGGACGTATTTTTCCCGCAACCGGAAGTGGATTCGGCGATTGTTTCGTTCCGCCGTCACGACCGCTACGCATCCGAGCCGGAATTGGGTCGCCTTCTTCCCGGCGTGGTGAAAACAGTCTTTGCGCAACGCCGCAAGCAAATGGGCAAAGTACTCGGCCAGAATTACGGGAAAGAGAAAGCAAACGCGGCGATGGAAGCGACGAACCTCCCCCACGAAATCCGCCCGGATAAAGTGACGGTGGAACAATTCGCGACCCTCACCCGCACCCTGTTCTCCATCTCTGAATAAAACGAGAGAGGGCGGGATTTCTCCTTCGGTAACTAGGGGCACTTCGCCCCGACCGACTGAGCGGCAAAGTGCTGGAGCCGGGTCCGAAATTGTTTTCCGTATCGCGGAAAACAATTTCGGAACGTCAAAGAGGTGGCTCAAAACGCGATAGAAGAGCTCTTTTTTCGCGAACCGGACTGGAAAAACACCCCAACTCCGGTTATTGTATAAAATCTTCCAGCCCGGGTGGCGGAATGGCAGACGCAGCAGACTTAAAATCTGCAGCCCAAAAGGCATACGGGTTCGAGTCCCGTCCCGGGTACCAATTCAATGCTTTTGAGCATCCTCCGAAAACAATCTATTACAATTGCGCCAGTATGCAAAAGGCTCGATTTATTGCACTCTGACGCTTGAAAAGCGACAAAAACAGAATTAACTTATTTTTACATAAAATTTCAAAAGCAACGCAATGAGGCTCTTGATGAAATTGCTAAAAATACTTGATCTGGTCAACCAAATCGAAAAAAGTTCCTTTTTCAAACTGCTGGATTCTCTGTCGACAATAACGAAAGAATCAGAAAATGCGACCATGATTCCCAATGGCGGCACCAAGTGTATGAGTGATGCTTGTCAAATCAAAGAATTGTTTGATAAACTGGCGCCACTTTACCAAAACGACCTGAGTTTACGTATCGACTTCGACCCGCAACTGCTTCTGATTGCCAATATCTTTGTGAGAGATGGGAATGCCATTCTGGATCGTACCTGGCTGGAACAACTCTACAAAAAAGAACATGCAAAGCTAGCACAAGACATTGAACAACTGAGCAATATCACTTCGACTGACACACGTTATCGGGATTACAAAATATTTCGAGCTTGCGTCCATGAGGCGTACCGGAACGACGCAAAAATAAACCGGGATTGCCAGGTATCGCGAGATGAAAAATCGATTTTGAATATCCTCACCAAGGAGTTTGAATTTTCTCATGCGGAAATGTTGACGCTCTATGCCGCGGAAACTCCGATTGAGCAACTGGAAATTGATGAGCTGATCACTCTAATCAAAGAATCCGGCATGGGTTTCTACAGCCGGAAAAATTATAAAGTCTACATTCCGGATGAAATTGTTTTACTGTTACCTGAATCCGTGAAAGAAACACCGTGTTTCTCTCATTATTGTTATTATGCT
>JBEBTY010000045.1:0-21778 GCA_040393525.1 Victivallis vadensis
GTTTTTCTATTTTTACGCCCCTTTTTTATTCATTTCTTTCACGGACTCAGGTCTAATATAACACTCCTCCTCCTGGATTCAACAGTCGTGACGATTAAAAACAGCCCGGTAAATTCACCGTTAAATTAAGAAATTAATTTCTCGTTCTTACAAAAAACAACATTCTTACTCTTTTTATATGCGAAATGTGTTAGAATATGTAAAAAGCATTTGACTTTCTTTTTTTCGTTATATATTAGTCTTGGTTCATGTGTTTGTGTTTTCAGGCTCCTATACGCAATTTCTCCTCTTCATAATTACTCCTCTAAGCGTCTGAGAAAACAAACCTTGAACCACTTTTTGTTTTTTGTCACCTTGTTTTCGACCCTTTTCCCCCTTTTGCTATTCCACCTGCAAGTGTGCTTTTTGTTTCTACGAAATAATTGTCGCATAATTGTTTTTGTCAATGCGGCAATGTATCGCACAATGCAACTTATGATGAAACTTTCATATGTACTTTTATTGCAAAAAACGACTATTTTCTCAAAAAAACCATATATAATGTTATATATACGCTTGATATTTTTCGCCACGATCTTACATTGTTATAATAAATATACCTTTCAACATATTTTAACTTCATTGTATAGAACCAGTCAAAAGGTGGTATTGGGACAAACTATGCAAGTTTTTTTTATCTTTATCATGGTTTTTGCACAATTATATATTATAATTTACTAAGGAGTCGTGTTTGTGATGCAATACGTTAAGAAGAAGAACCTGTTTGAACAAGGAGTGACTTTAAGCTCCTTGACCGCCGAGGATCCGGTTTGGACTCCCACGCCGGCCAAAAACGACAATATTTCTCAAGAAACCTCATTTGTGGAGGTCGATTCCGTTTCGCTGAAGGATCTGGAAGCGACGGAATTTGCGACGGCAGAAACCAACGTCGTTACGTGGAATGCGACAGCCCCCGCGACACAGGAGAGCACGCCGATCGTCACACTCGAACCCGTGGTCGAAGAAGCGGCAATCGCCAAAGTTGCGACAGCGATCGGCGCCAATGTGTCCCTCAACACCGGCAGCGGGGCAACCGCCAATGCCCGCATCGTTTCATTGGACAACACGGAAACGGAAGAGGGGAATCAAGTTGCAGCATTGCCTCCGGCCACCTCTTCTTTGATGCAGACAAGCATTTCGATTTCCGTTCCGCAAGCCTTGCCGGAAGCACTTTCCGACCAAAAGGCCGCGGCAGAAGATGATCTGGTTGAGGATTCCGACGTGGAAAGCGTTCCGGCCGTCACACCTGAGGACACGGTCGAAGAGCTTGCCACGACGGAAAACACTTCCGGCAGCGACATTGTACCAGACGAAAACATCCTCGTTCCGCAGGAAGATCCGGCGACGGAATCTCCGGCGGAAAACACTCCGAGCCTCACACCCGAGAACACGGTGGAAGAACTCGCGCCGACGGAAATCCCGCCGGTCACCACGCTGCCCGACACCGAAACGGAAATCGTCAGCGACGATCTTAAGCCAGTCGCGCCGACGGAAACGGACACAGAAACGGAAGTCGTCAGCAACGATCTTAAGCCGGCCGCGCCGACAGAAACGGACACAGAAGCGGAAATCGTCAGCAACGATCTTAAGCCGGTTGCACCGACGGAAATCCCGCCGGTCACCACTTTGCCCGACACCGAAGCGGAAGTCGTCAGCAACGATCTTAAGCCGATTGCACCGACGGAAATCCCGCCGGTCACCACTTTGCCCGACACCGAAGCGGAAGTCGTCAGCGACGATCTCAAGCCGGTCGCACCGACGGAAACGGACACAGAAGCGGAAATCGTCAGCGACGATCTTAAGCCGGTTGCACCGACGGAAATCCCGCCGGTCACCACTTTGCCCGACACCGAAGCGGAGATCGTCAGCGACGACCTTTCTTTGTCTGAACAAAATTCCGGCGACGACCTGCCAGTGGCAGAATCCAATGACTTCAGTACATTTGCGATTCAACCGATCATCATTACTCCTGGTGCATCCCAAGTAGTGGACGTCCCATTGACCGATACTGTCCAATTGACCTTTTCCGCCAACACCGGCTATCAAGGCGACAGTCTCACATTGCAGCGGGCGAACATGGATCCTGGAGTTCTGGTTTATGACATACCGGAATTCAAATGGTTGAGTTTCGGCTCCGCAACAACCCCGGCCATCAATCAGTTATTGGCCGACAACATTACCTTCCAAGCCCGTGGAAGCGCAACAACGTCGCTTCACAACGCTCAAATCGGTACGCTCTATACCGGTCACAAAGGCGCGGATAAGGTCGAAATTTATCTGTATGCAAATGCCAAGGTAGGAACCCTGTATGCCGGAAATGGCGAAATTCTGGGGGATCACGTCCTCGTCCAGAATCAATATGGAGAAATCGGCACGCTTTATGGCGGTGGCGACGGCAGCGGCAGCACCACTGTCGCTCATGTGAATTTTGTCGACATCCAACACGACGGCGGCACAATCGGCATGCTTTACGGCGGCGGCAGTCACTTCAATTCAACCATCGGGAGCACTTATATCACGATATCGCCCGATTACGGTTCTCCCGTTGTCACCGGCGATGTGTTTGGCGGAGGCTCCGGCGGCTCAAAAGTCACAGGAGAAAAGGAGTACAGCGAGATCCAATTCACCTGCGGCACACGTATTGCAATTGAAAACGCAACTGTTCAGGGCAATGTCTACGGCGGAGGAAGCGGAATAAATTCCAACGTCACCCATGCCACTTACATCAAATTGGGGCACGACAGCCAGATCGGCGGAAAAGTCTTTGGCGGCGGCAAAAACGGAGCCGTTGTCGGCAGCACAATGGTTCACACCGATAATATGGCGAACGGTTCCGTCGAAGAACTTTATGGTGGCGGCAATCTGGCGGCGGTCAACGGTGATACTCTGCTGGACTTTTTTAATGCCGGAGTCATTGACTGGACCATGTTTGCCGGAGGATACCAAAGCGCAGTCGGCGGAAAATCTCAGATTAAACTGGGCGGCAACACCGTTTTAACCGGGAACATCTATGCTGGTGGAAACGGTGTCGGTGCAACATCCACAAGCACCGACATCACCACTTGGGCCATGGAGGATGAAATTCCGACAGTAAAACTCCAGGGAGTCGCTTTTGGCGGCGGCAAGGACGGGGCCGTTGTCGACAACACCTTCATCCGCATCTATCTGGATCACATCGGCGAAGGCCATATTTTCTATGGCGGCGGCGACAATGCCAACGTCAATGAAAAAACAAACATCTCCATCGGCAATACGACAAATAGCTTCACCATCTACGGCGGCGGCAACAATGGCGGCAAGGTTCTTCAAGGAACCAACATCGAGTTCTGGGGCGGAACCGTCGGCTCGGTCTATGGCGGCGGCAACGGAAGCGGCTCCACGGTTATCGGCGAAACGATCGTCACCGTCGGCGGAAGCGTAACGGGTGTGATCTATGGCGGCGGCAACAACGCCGACGTAGACGGCAACACCAACGTCACGTTCACCTGGGGAAATGCGGATCTTGTTTACGGCGGCGGCAACAACGCCAATGTTTCCGGAATCAGCGCACTGACCATCGGCGGCAACGCGGAACTGGCCTATGCCGGCTGCAACAACGCGATCTCCGGCAGCAACAAACTGACCGTTTCGGGCGGATACAGCACGAATATCTACGGCGGCGGCAGCAGTGGCTCTTCAGTGACGAACATCACGGTCGATATCATCGGCGGCAATACCGTCAATCTCTATGGTGGCGGCAACGGGGATCAGGTGAACGGCGACATCACAATGACGCTTTCCGGCGGCAACATCACCGGGCGGGCGTTTGCCGGCGGCGGAGAAGGCAGCACTGTGTTCGGCAACGTCACCTGGAATCTTCAATCCGGAGTCGAGGGCGATATCTACGGCGGTGGGTACAAAAGTAATGTGCACGGGAACACCACACTGAATATCAGCGCCAATATCAATGGCAACGTCTTTGGCGGCGGCGATCTTGGTGAAGTGTTCGGCAAAATCAACATCACCCTATCCGCCGGTTGCGACGCAAACGGAAAAACCATCTATGGCGGCGGCTCCGGCAACGTCAATACAGCCAGCCAAACCGGTACCGCAATCAAGATCACAGTGAATTCCGATTCGTTTGCCGAGGCCTACAATATCGTCCTCGGAAACTACAATGACGCCATCGGAGAAGACTCCAATGTCTTTGGGGATATCGAGCTTGATCTGCAGAAGAACGGAGCCGGAACCACAGCGGCTACCGGCCGGATTTATGTCGGCGGTTATCGCGTGGCGGAGGGAATCACCACCGTCACCGGGAAGGCCACATTGACGATCGGCTCCGCCCGCCTGACCAACACGCTGCTCGCCGGAGGGTTCGCCTCCAACAATGGCGCAGTTGTCATAATCGAAGGCGGTTCGAGCCTGACTTTGACCGGAACAATCAATACCGGGTTCACCATGCTCGGCGGCTGGGCCGACGGCAGTGGAGCGCGCTCTGAAATCGGAACGCTCGCCAATGCGAAAGGCGTGACGTTAACCGTCACCGGCAACAGCCAGCTGACCGGAACGATCACCGGCAGCGGCTACGCCACCAACGGCGGCACTGCAACAGTCTACGGCGATTCGACCATCGACGTCAATTCGGCGACGACCGGTAGTATTTTCGGCGGCGGATATGCCGCTTCTTCCGGAACAGCTCAACTTGTCGGCAACTCGATCATCACCGTCGCCGCCACGGCGAAGACCGGCGTGATCTACGGCGGCGGATACGGCACCGGCGGAACCGCTCGCAATACAGGCGACAGCAGCATTACCGTGAACGGGAACGCCACAATCAATTATATTTATGGCGGCGGTTATGCCGCCGCTTCCGGGACGGTGGAAACCGGCGGAAACGTTTCCATTACGTTGGCTGGTTACACGCTCGGTACTGTCGGCATCTATGGGGGCGGACGCAGCTCCGGCAACGGAAATGTTTCCATCGGCAGCGTGCTGAACAAAAAAGAGGTCGTCATCACTCTGACGAATTCCAGATTCAAGACGGTATTCGGCGGCGGGGCGGCAACCGGCAGCGGTTCCTCCACCATCTACGGCAACACGAAAATCACGGTCGCCGGCGGCTACATCGCGGAACTCTATGGCGCGGGGCACGCCTCGAACACCGGCAGCGCCCTGGTCAGCGGAGATACCGACATTCAGATAACGGGCGGATCGTTCGGGCTTATCTTCGGAGGAGGGAATGCCGCCGGAAACGGAACCTCGGAGGTTACCGGCAACACCAATATTTTTCTGGACTGCAACAATGCGATCTCCGTCAACGGCATCTACGGCGGCGGACGATTCACCGCATTTGTGGGCGGAGATACCAACATCACCCTGACCGGAAACGGGAACAACCTCGAATTTGTCGGGCAGTATAAGGCGATTGTGGGCGGCTCTCCCATCGGAGAAAACACCGGGACGGATGTCGGCGGCAATCGCAACCTGATCTTTCAGGACTTCAACGGCAAGGTCGATGCAAAGATCGCTTACTTCGATACGATAAGCATCGACAAAGACAGCTCCGTCCACTGGAAGGCGGACATCGGGAGTTATGCCACGGAAGTTCATGAATGGAACTTCGATCTGGCGGAAGGCGCGACCGCTCTGACCTGGGACAGCGGAGTCGGCGGGTTTGCCGGGGATGTCTTCAACCTTGAATTCAGTGCAAGCCTTACGGAAGCAACTGTAATTTCCGGCGGGGCGGCCTGCATTCTGAGCGGATGGGAGTCGATGACGGTGAAATTCAATGGCGTCACCGTCGCCCTGGACGGCGACTTCTACAGCGATGGGCAATGGAAATTCGGCCTTACCGACAATAACGCATTGGCGATCAGCAAAATCGCATAATTTTAAGACAACAAGGAATTGCATGGACAGCAAAGACCGTAAATTGCCTTACGAAAAACCCATGATTACCAGCTTTGAGCAATGGAATGTGTTTGCGGTGAAAGGAGCCAGTTGCGTCTCCGGGCCGGATGATCCCGGCAATCCGGATCCGTGCGACCCCAGTACCGATGACGATCCGGGCTCGCCGGGCGAACCCTAAAAGTACGCCATGAAACCGCTTTCGGCACCTTATTACGCGGAAGTCGCTCTTACGGCGCGTTGCAATCTGGCTTGTCCGTACTGCCATTTCCGCAACAGTGCCAGCGAAACGGCCAACGAGTTGTCTACCGAAGAGTGGTTGAATGTTTTTGCCGAGCTTGGAGAGCTGAAACTGTGTCGGTTGACGCTCTCCGGCGGCGAAATCCTGCTCCGGGACGATTTGCCCCGATTGATTGAAGGAGCCTGCCGCAATCATCTGCGCTATTCCTTTCTCAGCAATGGCTGGCTCTTCGAGGAGCGGCACGCGGAAATGCTGAAGGAGTCAAAACGCTGCAATCTGGTGCAGATCTCTATCGACGGCACAGAAAAAGAGCATGACGCAATCCGTGGCGCCGGCTCCTTTTCGCGTGCGATCCGCGCCGTGGAGATCATTCGGAGACACCGATTGCCGTTACAGGTTCGGCTTACAGTCGGCAAGGCGAATCTCGGAACGCTGATGGATACCGCCCGGTTTCTTCTTGACGAAATCGGCCTGCCCTCCGTTGCGGTCAACTGGGCGCAGCATTTTACCAGCAAAAACGATACCAGTGATCTCCGGCATCTGCTCTCCATCCGGGAGCAGCTTCAATGTATGGTTGAGATCAAGGAAGTACAGGCGGCGTATCCCGGTCGTTTCGGGGAGGGAAAATCGGGTTTCAAACATCTCGCCGCCCGCTGGAACGATATCCTGAACCGCCGGGAACTGGTCGGCGGCGCCTTGCTGCGCTGCCCGGCTCATCTGGAGCGAATCGCCATCCGCGCCGATGGCGCGATCACTCCGTGCAATCATATTTCGCACGTCGTGCTTGGCTATGTCGGTCGTGACCGGATCATGGATCTGTGGCGCAATTCACCGATTCTTAACGAAATGCGCGCCCATGATTGTGATCCGGCATCCACGTTTCCGGCCTGCCGGGAATGCGAATACAATCCCTATTGCCGCCCGGCCTGGATCTGTTATGAGTTGGGTGAGCGCGCCACACCATACTGCCTGAAACAATATCAGGAAGCGGCGCCGGATTTTGACTTCGGAGCATTGAAATGGAAGAAAAACGCCTAGAGATCGGCCTGCCGGATCAAACGAAAATCGTCTGGCGTTTTGCCGGCGAGGTTCCCTGCGCCTGCCTGCGCGAAATACGCAAAGTGATGACCGGAGAAGACGACCTGGAGGCGTGGCCGACTGCGACGACCGTTTTGGTGCGCCATATACCGCCTCCGCCCGGACTGCCGCCCGGATGGCGACGCGAAGAACAGCTCCGCCGCACCGGCGAAGCGGCAGTGCGACGGACGGCGGAACAGGAAATCGAACTTTTGCTGTTCCTTTCGCCCCCGAACGATTTGCGGCCGCTATTGCCGCGCATCATCTGGTACGGATTTCTGCCGCGCCTGTTGCGGCGCGAACTTGTCGTCGTCCACGGCGCGTTGCTGGCAAGGAACGGGCGCGGAATCGTGATCAGCGGCCCATCCGGCGCGGGAAAATCCACCTGTGCCGAACGGATTCCGTTGCCGTGGCGCGCATTGTGTGACGACGCGGTGCTGATTTCGCGCACTGGAAATTTGTTTTACGCACAGCCACTGCCAACCTGGAGCCAACTGGCACAAGAAACGCCGAACGCGGTTTCGCTGCGAGAACCGGTAACCCTCTCCGCCATCTGCTATTTGAGCCACGCGGAACAGGATCGGGTCAAGCCGCTGCCGGTCGCGGATCAAATTCAGATGTTGTACCGTCAATTCTATGATTTGAGCAATATGTGGCGCGCCGGGCGGCGAAATGCGCTCTGGCGCAATATGAATGAGGCGGTCATCGATTTCGCTGTTGACCTGAGCCGCAAAGTTCCGATTCGGAAGCTGGAATGCTCCCGAAACGGCAAATTCTGGAATGAACTGGAGGAGTTATTGTGATCGAACCCGACCCCATGGTAATCTACCGCGACGAGGCGGAGATGGGAGCCATTCTGTTCCACGTGGAGACCGGCGAATCGCTGGGACTGAACCGGACGGCGCAAGTCATCTGGGAAAGCATTATGAACGGTGCGGACAGAACGGGAATTCTCGACGCGTTGGAAGAACGTTTTTCCGACATCCCGGAGGCCGCCGCCGAAGCCGTGGATGCGATGCTGGAAACATTGTCGGCCAAGGGGTTTCTCCACATCACGGAATCGCACGACGAGATGGGGTGACTCCGGGTGCAAAATTGTCATTCTCTTCCACTCCCGCATTGACACGACCCGAATTCCGGTGTACGTTAGAGCGATCAGAACACTTATCAGAGGGAGAGATTTATGTCGGAGCCGTTGATCCTTGTCGACGCTTACAGCCAGATTTTCCGGGCTTTTTACGCGATCCGCCAGCTGACGAATTCCAAAGGCGAACCGACCAACGCCATTTTCGTCTTCACCCGGCTGTTGTTGAAAATTCAGGAAGATTATCCCTCCCGGCAGGGCGCATTGCTGTTTGACTGCGGCAAAGTGGCGTTCCGACTGGAGCTCGCTCCGGATTACAAAGCAAATCGTCAACCGATGCCGGACGAGCTGAAGGCGCAGATTCCCGCCATTCGTGAACTGGCCGCCGCCTTCGGCTGGCCATTGCTGGAAGAGGAAAACTACGAGGCGGACGACCTGATCGCCGCGTTTGCCCGAAATGCCGCGGGGCCGGTGCGCATCATCAGCTCCGACAAGGACCTGACCCAATTGATCACCCCGGAAGTCCGCATGCTGGTTCCGGCAGAGAAGAACGGCTTCGAGGAGCGCGGAATCCCGCAGGTGCAGGAGAAATACAGTGTCCCACCTGAACAGATGGTCGACTACCTCGCGCTGCTCGGCGACGCTTCAGACAACATTCCGGGAGTGCCCGGCGTCGGCCCGAAAACCGCCGCCCAGATTTTGAACGCCTACGGCCCGGCGGAAACGTGGCTCGACAACCCGGAGAAAATCGACAACCCGAAACTCCGCGCCAAACTGGAGGGGCATCTCGATGTCCTCCGGAAAAACCGCAAACTCATCGCTCTTCGCGACGACCTACCCGAGCGATTCCGCAACGTCGAAACGTGCCTGACGCGCAACGCACCCGATTGGGCGAAGATCCGTGAAATATGTGAAAGAGCCGAATTGCGAACCATTCTCCGCGACCTTCCTCTCCCGGTGGAAGAGAGCAAGCTGCAGGAGATGGTTCAAGGTGAACTCTTCTGAAATACCCGTTGACGCGCCTCTTTGCCTTTCGCGCGGCTTGACATCCCGCGTCAGCCGGAGTATTTTGTGGAAGTAGCTTATAGACTACCTTTTTAAATCGCTTTCCCGAAGAAATCAGTGGAGTGTTACCGTTTTTATGTATAATTCGTTTATCTGCCGTTATCACGAGATCGCCACCAAGGGCAACAACCGGAACATGTTTGAACGGTGCCTGGTGGAGAATACCCGCCATCTGCTGCGCGGGATCGTTCCTTGTAAGGTTCACCGCGTCCGGGGGCGTGTCTGGGTAGAACCCCAGCATGACGGGGATTTCACCGCGGAAGAGATCGAGGCGATCAAGCCGCGGCTCGCAAAGGTGTTCGGGCTGGAGTCGTTCTCCCCCGCCGCGCGGGTGCCGGTGAACATGGATTCGATTCGAGCCAAGGCGGTCGAACTTTCCCGCGACATTCTCGCCCCGGCATTCGCGGAAAAGGAGAAGATCACATTCCGCGTCCGCGCCCGGCGGAGCTTCAAAAATTTTCCTCTTACCTCGCAGCAGATTGAAATCGATCTGGTCAGCGCCGTGGCGAAACCATTTGGAGACGAGCGGTTCAAAATCGACCTCAAACATGCCGAATATTCGCTCGGGGTCGAAGTGCGCGACGAATTCGCGCTGCTTTACTGGAACGAGTTCCAATCCCCCGGCGGCCTGCCGGTCGGGAGCAATCCACGCGTGCTCACGCTGCTCTCCGGCGGGATCGACTCCCCGGTGGCGGCGTGGATGATTATGAAGCGCGGTTGCCCCACCGATTTCATCACATTCCACAGCGCCCCCTACACTCCGCCGGAAACGACGGACAAGGTGCGCGGAATCGCCGGGTTCCTGAACGGTTGGCAACGGAACGGCAAGCTGCACTTGTGCAACCTCGCTCCGCTCCAAAAATTGATCCGCGACTGCTGCACCGAGCGATTCCGAACCGTGCTCTACCGCCGCGCCATGCTCCGCATCGCCGAACAAGTCGCGCTCCGCACCGAATGCCGGGCGCTGGTGACCGGGGAAGCGGTCGGACAGGTCGCCTCGCAGACACTGGTCAACATGAACACCATCAACCGGGCGATCAATATGCTTGTGCTCCGGCCGCTGGTCGGAGCGGATAAGCTCGAAACGATCCGGGCGGCGGAAATGATCGGCTGCTTCGAGCTGTCCAACACGCAGGTGCCGGACAGCTGTTCGGTGTTCGCCCCTTCCTCCCCGGCGACCGCAACCCCGGAGGGGCTGGCGGAAGCGGAAGAGCGGAAAATCCCGGATTATGCCGCCGTACTGGAGAAAATCATTGCAGATATCGAAACTGTCGCTTGAAATTTGAAGAAGAATGGATTAACTTTCACAGCATAGTATAGTTTTTGTCCGCTGTTATACAGGAGACGATATTTTGGCTAGAGATACAGAATATATTCTCGGACTTCTGATGGAGTACGGGATGGTGACCCGGGAACAGGTCGATCGGGCGCGGCACGACGCGGAAATATCCGGCGGCACGCTCGATCCGGTGGAGTGCTTGAAGAAAGATGGTTCCGTCCGGGAACAGGATCTGCTCGCCATGCTGGCTCAGCAGTACGGAATGGAAGTCATCGACCTCAACAGTTACGAGATTCCCGATGACGTGATTACGAGCCTGACGCCGGAAGTCGCCTCTCGTTACAAAGTGATTCCGGTCATGAAGAACGACAACGTTCTGACCATCGCCATGAGCGACCCGACCGATATGGAAACGCTCGACGCACTGCGCTATCTTCTGGGAACCGAAGTCGACGCCATGGTTGCGAGCAAGGCGCAGATCGACCAGATTCTCGACCGCCATTACCGCGTCGGCAGCGACAGTGTGGAAGGGTATCTGCAGGAAATCACCGACGATGTCGATCTCGACGACGATCTTACCGGCAAATCCGGGGCGCAAGATGAAGACGAAAACGCGCCGATTATCCGACTGGTGACACAGCTCATCATCGACGCCTTTAAAATGAAAGCATCGGACATTCACCTGGAGCCGATGGAAAAGTATTACCGCGTCCGTTACCGTGTGGACGGCGCACTCCGCCTGGTGGAAGGGCCGCCCAAATACATGCAGGCCAACTTTACCAGCCGCGTGAAAATCATGGCACGCCTCGATATTACGGAAAAACGCATCCCGCAGGACGGACGCATCCAGCTCACGATCGGCGACCGCGACATTGACCTTCGTGTATCGTCGGTACCGACCGTCCATGGCGAATCGGTCGTCATGCGTATTCTTGACAAAGCAAGCATCCAGCTCGACGTACCGAAGCTCGGCTTTTACGCGGACGACCTTGAAATCGTCAACCGGATCATCAGCATGCCGGACGGGATCTTCCTCGTAACCGGCCCGACCGGTTCCGGTAAAACCACCAGTCTTTACGCGTTTTTGAACACGATCAACACCACCAGCCGCAAAATCATCACGGTGGAAGACCCGGTGGAGTACCAGCTCTCCGGTATCAACCAGGTTCAGGTGGATCGTCACGTCGACATGACCTTCTCCGCAGCACTCCGTTCCATGTTGCGCCAGGCGCCGAACATCATCATGGTCGGTGAAATCCGAGATTTGGAAACGGCGGAAATCGCCATCAACGCAGCGCTCACCGGTCACTTGGTGTTCAGCACGCTCCATACCAACGACGCGCCCGGCGCCATCACACGACTGGTGGACATGGGCGTGAAGCCGTTCCTTGTGGCGACCGCGCTCCGGGCGGTGATGGCTCAGCGCCTGCTGCGCCGGATCTGTCCGAACTGCAAAGAGGTTTACAAGCCGACCGACACCGAGGTCCGAATGCTCGGAATGTCGCCGGAATACCTCGACAACCACCAGTTCTACAAAGGAAAAGGGTGCGACCGCTGTGGCAGAACGGGGTACAAGGGACGAATCGGTATTTACGAAATCTTTCAGATCACCGATGACATCGGGAAGCTGATTTTTGCAAACGAACCTACCGGCGTGATCCGGGAAGCGGCGCGCCGCAACGGCATGCGTTCGCTGCGCGACGACGCGCTGCGAAAAGCCGCGGCGGGGGTTTCGACGCTGGAAGAGGTGATCTTCGTGACGCTGATGGACGAAAACTAATCCCGGAATGGTGAAAATATGTTGGATATTGAAAACGCAGCCCTGATCGACCTTCTGAAAACCGATTATGCGCCGAGCCACCCCGGCCTTCTTGAACAACTCGAGGAGGTAAAGGAAGAGGTGGAGCGTAGCGGTAAGCCGGTGATGGACGTCATCGAGAACTATGGCATTTTCCGCCGGGTCGATCTGTTGGAAATGATTGCGAACAGCCTCGGCACGTTCGTTTGGAACCCGCGCACCGCAGACGTGCCGAAAGAGGTGATCTCGAGCATCGAAACCAACACGGCACGCAGTTACGGCGTGATTCCGGTCTCCATCGCGGATGGCGATACGATTCAGCTGGCGATGCGAAACCCGCTGGATTACCAGACTGTGGAGTCGCTGCGCTTCATTCTCGGCCGGAACATCCAGCCGGTGGCGGTCGATCCGGACATGCTCGATATCGAAATGGAGCGCTATTATCCGGAAGAGGCCGACTCGGTGGCGGACATTATCGCCGAGCTTGGCCCCGATCAGCTGGCACTCGGTTCCGCCAAATCCGACGAAGAGCTGGCGAACGAAGCGCCGATCGTGAAATTCGTCGACGTGGTCATCCAGCAGGCGATCAAAGACAAAGCGTCGGACATCCACTTTGAACCGTTTGAAAAAGAGTTCCGCATCCGCTACCGCGTGGACGGCGCGCTTTACGAAATGGGGAAACCGCCCAAAGCGTTGGCGGTTCCGGTCATCAGTCGCGTTAAAATTATCTCCGGGCTGAATATTTCGGAACGGCGACGCCCGCAGGACGGACGTATCCAGTTGAAGTTTCAGGGTCGTCCGGTCGACCTCCGCGTATCGTGCCTGCCGACCAGCTATGGCGAATCGGTAGTGCTCCGCGTACTTGACCGCAGCGTGGTGAACCTCCAGCTTGACTCGCTCGGAATCGGCAAGGACGTGCTGAACAAACTGCGGGAAATGATTCACCTTCCCAACGGAATTCTGCTGGTGACCGGGCCGACCGGTTCCGGCAAGACGACGACGCTCTACTCTGCGCTCGGCGAAGTCAATACGATGGAAGACAAACTGCTGACCGCCGAGGATCCGGTCGAATACGACATCGAAGGAATCATTCAGGTTCCAATCAACGACGCGGTCGGCATGACCTTCCAGAAAGCGCTCCGCGCCTTTCTCCGCCAGGACCCCGACCGAATCCTCGTGGGGGAAATCCGTGACTTTGAAACGGCTCAGATCGCGATCGAAGCGTCGCTGACCGGTCACTTCGTGTTCAGCACGCTGCACACAAACGACTCGGCCAGTACCGTCACTCGTCTGGTAGACATGGGGGTGGAGCCGTTCCTGATCTGTTCGTCGCTGGCCGGGATTCTGGCTCAACGGCTGGTTCGCCGAGTCTGCAAAAACTGCCAGACCTACTATTCGCCCAACGACGCCGACCTTCAGCGCCTCGGCGTCGACCGCAGTTTGATCGGGGACAAGAAATTCAGCTATGGCCGCGGTTGCCCGAACTGCAACCATACCGGCTACAAGGGCCGAAAGGCGCTGACGGAGCTTCTCGTAGTCAACAACGAGATCCGGGACCTGATCGCCAGCGAGGCTCCCGCGACGCAGTTGAGCGAAAAAGCGCGCGAAATGGGAATGAGGGCGCTGCGCGAAGATGGAATGTATGCCATTCTGAGCGGCGAGACGACCGTGGACGAAGTTCTTCGTTACACTTGATATATTATGTTTGTACTGGTTCTTGAGAATTTCTAATTCGGAGAGGATGATATGCCGCAATTTACCTACACAGCAATGGATGCCTCCGGCAAGGAGCAGAAGGGCAAAATCACCGCGGCTTCCGAAGACGCGGTGGCTGCCGAGCTGAGAAACAAAAAACTGTTCCCGACCATGATTAAACAGATCGGGGGCGCCAAGCCCGGCGCCAAGTCCGCCGCCAAAAAGAAAAAAGGCGGCAGCGCCATGAACTTGACCATCGGTACGGTCAAGATCAAGCGCAAAGACCTGACTATTTTCACCCGCCAGCTTGCGATTCTGTTGAGCGCGGGTCTGCCGTTGATCCGCTCGTTGCGGACGCTGGAGCGTCAGGCGAAAAACGTCGCACTCCGCCAGATTGTGGGCAAGGTGGCGGAAACCGTTGAAGGCGGCTCCACATTCGCTGAAGCGTTGGCGCAACATCCGAAATCGTTCGATAAACTCTATCTGAACATGGTTCGCGCAGGGGAAGCATCGGGTGCGATGGAAATCATTCTCGACCGTCTTGCGAGCTTCATGGAAAAGGCGGCGCGGATCGCCGGAAAAGTGAAGTCGGCGATGATCTACCCGTCGGTGGTGTTGTGTATTTCACTTCTCGCCATTGTCGGCCTCATGATCTTCATCGTGCCGAACTTTACGAAAATTTTCTCCGACTTGCTGGAAGGCAAGCCGCTGCCGGGCGTTACCCAGCTCGTCATCAAGATCAGTAACTCCATGATCGCACAGTGGTGGATGTATCTGATCGGTATCGCGGTAATCATCATCCTCTACAAAGTCACCGTAAAAATTCCGGCCGGCAAGTTCGCTGTGGACTGGGTGAAATACAAAATGCCGCTGTTCGGGCCGATCATCTCGAAAACCGCGATTTCCCGCTTTGGCCGTACGCTCGGCACCCTGATGGCGTCGGGTGTTCCGGTGCTGTCGGCGCTGTCGATCGTCAAAGAGACGTCGGGCAACGAAGTGGTGGCCTCCGGTATTCAGAAAGTACACGACGCGGTGAAGGAAGGTGAAGGCATCGCCGCACCGCTCTCCGCCACCAAAATTTTCCCGGAAATGGTGATTTCAATGGTGGAAGTCGGGGAAGAAACCGGTAAACTGCCGGAAATGCTCGACAAAGTCGCCAACACCTATGACGAAGAAGTGGACAACGCAGTCAGCGCGCTGACCTCCATGATCGAACCGTTGATGATCGTCGGCCTCGCTGTAATCGTCGGTGGTATCGTTGTGGCGCTTTTCGCCCCGCTGGTCACCATCATCCAGACGATGGGCGGCTAAGACCGGAGAGGGCCGCATAGATGCAGCGAAATGTTTATGCGGTCATCATGGCCGGAGGGAAAGGGGAGCGTTTCTGGCCGCAAAGCCGGACACACCGCCCCAAGCAATTTTTGAACCTCATCGGCGAAGCCACGATGATCGAATTAACCGTGGAGCGACTGCATCCGTTGCTCCCGGTGGAGAATATTCTGGTCATCACCAACCGCGAATACGTAGACGCGGTACGGACGCTGATGCCATTTCTGCCGCCGGAAAATGTGATCGGCGAACCGGCCGCCCGCGACACCGCGCCCTGCGCGGCTCTGGCCGCCGGAATCGTCAAGGCACGCGGCGGAGAAGAGGCGATCACGATCCTGCTTCCGGCCGACCACATGATCCGCCGGGCGGACGATCTGGTCGGAGTGTTGGCCGATCTCGTGTTTTTTGTCCGGGAGCACCCGGAACACATCTGTACCATCGGCGTTCCGCCAAACGAACCCGCGACCGGCTACGGCTATATCCAATGCGGGGAAGAGCTGGAACCCTCGGGAGAAACCCGGTTGTTCCACAGCCTGGGATTCCGCGAAAAGCCGGATCGAGCCACCGCTGAACGTTTTCTGGAAGACGGCTCCTACCGCTGGAACTGCGGCATGTTTCTTTTTCAGGTACGTGCACTGGAGCGCGAAATGCGTCGCCAATGCCCGGAACTGGCGGAAATGCTCGAACAGGTGCGCGGCTTCGTCGAAGCCGGAACATTGGAGACGTCACTGCCATCCCTGTTCGGTCGCCAGCAGAAGCGCTCCATCGACTACGCGGTGATGGAACACGCCGACTCGATGGTGGTTGCCGAGTGCCGCTTCGACTGGGACGACATCGGAAGCTGGACGGCGCTGAAAAATCATCTGTCCCCGGATGCCGGGGGGAATATCGCCACCGGGCTCTTCGCCGGACTGGACGCACACAATCTGATTGTATCCGGGCAACCGAACCATCTCGTTGCGGCGATCGGGGTCAGCGATCTGGTCATCGTCACCACGCCGGACGCCACGCTGGTCTGTCGCACCGATCAGGCGCAGCGGATCAAGGAACTTCTGAGCAGTTTCGGGCTGCGTCCCGAACTCCACCCGTTTTTGTGAGGCACATCGTGACCATCATCCTGAACATCGGCAACACATACAGCCGGGCTGCATTGTGGGACGGAAAACGCTTCGAGCTTCTCCCCCGTTTTGAAACCGCAACGCTGACGCCGAATCAGCTGCCCACCGGATTGCCGATCATCGCGGCCACAGTGGTTCCCTCCGTCAAACAGCGTTTCTCCGGGTGTGCGATTCGCTATATCGATGCGCAAACCTGTGGAAGCCGGGTGGATTTCACGCAAGTCGATTGCTCCACGCTGGGAGCGGATCGGGTGGCCAATGCGGTGGCGTTGGCTGAATTTCACCCGCTGCCCGCCATCGCGGTGGATTGCGGAACGGCGATCACGTTGGAAGTGGTGGATGCGAAGCGAGTCTTCCGAGGTGGCGCAATCGCCCCCGGTCGAAAATTGATGCGGCAGGCGCTGGCGAACGGAACCGCGCAACTGCCGGAGATCCCCTTCTCCGGCGAACTGCCGGAACAAATCGGGAACGGAACCGCCGAATCACTCCGGTTCGGCATCGACCGCGGCGCGGCAGGTATGGTGCGCGAGCTGGTGGAGGCGGCCGCCCGTCCGTTCGGCGGGATCGGAAACGTAACAGTCGTCGGAATCGGAGGCGACGCGCCTTTTTTCGCGGCCGCCCTGCCGTTCCTGCAACTGCAAGGGGAGGCGTTCACGCTTCACGGCATCCGCCTTGCGGGGATGCCGGAAGCGGAATCACATTGACTCGAATTTTCGGCGAAGGCAGGTCAAAATAGTGACCGGCCCCTCTGCCGCGACGGTGTAATACACCTGTCGGCTATCACGACGACAGGTAAGCATCCCCGCCATACGCATCTTGTTCAGATGCTGTGAAACCGCGCCCTGACGCGCGCCGATGCCTTCCACGATGTCATTGACGCTGCTTTCTCCATGAATATCCAGATACTCTATGATCTGCAGCCGTTGGCTGTGTCCAAGAATTCGGATCACCTCCGACATCATTTCCAGAAACTCAGGCGGAAGTTTTTTCTTTTCCATCATACGCCTCCCTCCTTCATCAGATAAAAAGCGTGGTTCCGGCCTCTTTGGCAAGTCCGGCAAAGCTGGCGACTCCGGCAACCGAGTCGACTTCGATCAACTCTTCCCGCTGAAGCCCCATCACATTCATCGCCATTTCGCAGGCGATAAATTCAACACCGAGTTCGCGGGCCTGTGCAAGCAGCTCCGGAAGCGTCGGCACATGTTCCCGCGCCATGACCTGTTTCATCATGGCGCCGCCCATTCCGGCCATGTTCATTTTGGAGAGTGCGAGTTTCTTCGCCCCTTTGGGAAGCATAAAGCCGAACATGCGAGCCACCAGTGACTTTTTCACCACTGGGGCCGGATTTTTCCGCAGTACGCTCAATCCCCAGAAGGTGAAGAAAATCGACACCTTGCTCCCGGCGGCGGCCATTCCGCACGCCACGATAAGCGCCGCAAGCGCCTTATCCAAATCGTTGCTGAAGAGAATAAGCGCGGCGCGATCGTCTTTTTTCGCCGCAACCGGTGCGGCGGATGCAACTCCGCCTCTTCGGATCCGCGCTTCCAGATGATCCTCTTTCCGCTCCAGCGAGAGAAGCTCGTTGCCGCTGGAACGCGCCCAGTTGACCAAATCGGGCTGGAAGGAATCCGCCGCAAGCAAGCGCAACTCGCCGCCGACCTCCAACGCATCGATCTCCTGCTTGAGCCGCACCACCGGTCCGGGGCAGGAGAGAGCTCGCACATCAACTGTCTTTCCGCTCGCGACAGGCGAAGACGAAGGCGAAGGAGGGGGCGGAAGCGGGCAAGCACCGCCACACACAGGCGCCGGGTTGTTCAAGACAAAATGCGCGGCATCCCAACTCAACATGCCGCCGGAGAGATTGGCCGCGGTGAAGCCGTGCTGTTTCAGAATGCGTTCAGCGACGTAACCGCGCAAACCGACTTTGCAGACAGTGACGATTCGGCGCGCCTTGTCCAGCCCATCAAGGCGGGAACGAAGGGAGCCGAGCGAAATATTGACCGCGCCCGGAATTGCTCCGGTCTCGAACTCCGCCGGTTCGCGAACGTCAAGAACCAGATCCTCCGGAACAATTTCTTCGCTGGAAACCGGGGTAGTGAGCCCGTCGCGCATGTTCTCCGCAATCATGCCGAGAAAGTTGACCGGGTCTTTGGCCGAATTGTAAGGGGGAGCATAGCAAAGCTCCAGTTCGGCCAGATCGAAAGCGGTCCTGCCGCTGCGCATGGCGGTGGCGATCACGTCGATCCGCTTATCCGCTCCCTTCACACCGACAGCCTGTGCGCCAAGGATTTTACCATCCGGCGCAAACAACAACTTCAGGTGCAGCATCGACCCGCCCGGATAATAGGAGGCATTGCTGCCCGGGTGGGTGAAGATTTTCCGGTAGGGCAGATTCAACTGTTTGATTTTCCGCTCATTGAGCCCGACGTTGGCAGCGGTGAGGCGGCCGACTTTGATGACCGACGCGCCAAGGCTGCCGGTGTAACGCGAAGTTTTTCCGACGATGGCATCGGCGGCGACACGTCCCTGCTTGTTGGCGGGGCCAGCCAACGGAATGGCGGTGCTGCCGCCGGTCAGCGGATCATAGACTTCGACAACGTCGCCCGCAGCATAAATGTCGGGAACCGAAGTGCGCATGGCTTCATCAACCACAATATGACCATTCGAGCCGAGCTTGAGTCCGGCGCTTGCCGCCAACCCGCTGTTGGGGCGAACGCCAATGCACATCACGGCGAAATCGGCAGGAAGTTTCCGGCCATCGTCAAGCACGGCGCAATAAGAGTCGCCATCGCCTTCAAACGCCGCAACCTGGTGACCAAGTTCAAGGCGAATGCCCAGCCCGGTCAGTTCCTCTGCCAGATAATTACTCATTTCAGGATCGATGGAGTGCATCACCTGCCGGGGACGCTGAACAACCGTGACTTCAAGACCGCGATGGCGGAGATTTTCGGCAATTTCCAGCCCGATGTATCCGGCGCCGGCGACAACGGCGCGTCTGGCTCCGGCGGCTATTCCGGCAATCACCTTATCCATATCCGGAATCGTCCAGAACTGAAACACGCGCCCGGGGTCGATTCCCGGCAGATCCATCACGACCGGGCTGGACCCGGTGGCAAGAAGCAGTTTATCATACGTTTCAACGTAGCGTTTTCCGCCGCTGCTGATGGTGAGGGAATGGGTGGCGGGTTCGATTTCCACCGCTTCGCTCCCGGTGCGAACGTCCACGCGGAACCGTTCGGCAAATTGGGCGGCGGGCATTACCAGAAGGCTCTTCCGCTCCGGAATCACCCCTCCGGCATGATAAGGCAGCCCGCAGTTGGCATAAGAAATGTAGGGGCCGCGTTCCAGCAGAATGATTTCCGCCGTTTCATCCATCCGGCGCAGCCGCGCGGCGGCGCTCGCTCCGGCGGCAACTCCGCCGACAATGACAACTTTCATATTCTCCTCCTCAAAATAAGAATCCTCCCCCCGGGGCTCCCGACCCGGAGGGAGGCGTGCCTCACTTCAGTTCCGCAAGTAATTTTTCTGCGCTCTGAAGGCCGTTCATCTGCTTGACCGGCTTGCCGTCGCGGAATACCACCAACATCGGAATCGACATGACATCGAATTCCGCCGCCAGACGCGGCTCGTCATCGACATTCACCTTGCCGATCGAAATTCCGGCGGGAAGCCGATCCGAATCGACAAGCTGGTCGAGAATGACCGACTGCATCCGACAGGGGTTGCACCACGGCGCCCAGAAATCCACCAGAACGACACCGGCGGAAGTCTCGGCTGTGAAATTTTCACCCGTCAACGATTTGATTTTCTCACTCATAATGACTCCTCCCTATGAGATTCCCTTCATGAATATCAATATATCATGATTTTTTGATATTTCAAGAAAACATTACAATTTATCCGTTTTTTACCCCTTCCCCTCTTGACATTACGACAATTTTGCGTCATAATAACAGTATCGCAACAGTGGTACAAAACAGGGGATCACATGCCTCCGCTCAAATACCTGAAAATCAAATCCCACCTGGAAAAAGTCGCCGTTCGACCGGAGGCGGCGACCCGCATGCCGACGGTACGGGAGCTGATGAAGCAGTTCAATGTTTCGCTGGCCACGGTGAATCGGGCACTGTCCGAGCTGGAGAATGAGGGCGTCATCATCCGTCGCCAGGGCGCGGGAATCGTTGCAACCGGAACAAGCCGGACGGTTCGCCGCCTCGACGGAGCGTCGCAAAAGGATGGACGCCGGCTGGTGTTCGCCTACAACGATTATCCGGATGAGATGACATGGCGGGCGGTGCATACGATTTCGCTCTATGCCCGGACGAATCAGTGCAGCATGGTTGACTGCAAACTTTACCCGGATACCGACACGGAGTCACTGATCCACTTTATCAAGGCGCAGCCAAACTGCGAAGGCGTGATCCTGCGAGTCGGAGCCGACCTGATCGATGCGGAACGCATGCAGGAACTCGGGCGACTGCCAATGCCGGTGGTGCTTCTGGACAGCATGTATTTCTACTCCAATCTTTTGCCGGACAATGTATCTGTACTCTCCCCTGACGCGGTTGATTGCGCAGAGAAAACCGTAGAGGTTCTGCTGCGGCGCGGACACCGCAGAATCGGCTTTATCCGCAACGAGCCGCGCAACGACTACACGGATCTGTACCAGAAGGCGCTGGTGGCCGCTCTGCGTCGGGAGGGTGTCGAATTCGGACCGGAGCAAATCTTCAGCTCCACCATCCGTTCCTGGGAAAATTCGCTGGACGCCGCCGTCCAGATGACCCGGAACAATCTCGATGAAATCAGGCGCCTGAAGTTGACCGCGCTGATCTACAAATCCTCCAACGGTGCGTTGGTGGCGCAAAAGTTGCTGAAAGAAGCAAACCTGCGCGTTCCGGAAGATATCAGCATCACCGGAGAGGGTGAACGCAGCTTATACCGCTATCTTTCGCCGGGCTTGACGGTCGTGACGATCGACTACGACAAGTTCTCCTGCATGGCGGTAGATATCGTGCTGGGCAAATGGAAACCGGAAACCCGGAACGTCCTTTGCCCGCAAGAACTGATTGAGCGTGAAAGTGTTTATGATTTATCCGTCACCCATAAAAAGAACCTGAGTCCGTGAAAGAAATGAATAAAAAAGGGGCGTAAAAATAGAAAAACC
>JBEBTY010000046.1:0-16523 GCA_040393525.1 Victivallis vadensis
GCACAAGAAAACAAGTCATCAGCAAGGGGGAGCCAATACTTTTGAAATTGGCTCATATGTGATTAGAATTTTTTCTGCTGTTGGTTGCGTTTTCGGTCATATCCCCGGGCGACTTCAAAGGGAGCGCTGCTCTTTTCTACTCTTCATCGTCGCAGCCGAAAGCGGTTTTCATATTCCGCATCTGCAGCCGGAACCGGCTTGGAGAGCACCCGGTTTTGGCCCGGAAGAACTTGCAGAAATAAAATTGATCCGGAAATCCCATCCGATCGGAAATTTCCGTGATCCTCAGGGCGGAATAAACCAGAAGGTGTTTCGCATGAAAGATCAGGATATTATCCCGATATTGAATCGGTGTGCAGCCGTAAAATTCCCTGAAATGCCGGAAAAAAGTCGCTCTGGACATTTTGCACATCCGGGCCAGTTCAGTCAGGTTCAATTTTTTCCAGGGCGGATTCAGCTCCTGGAGCAGCGGCTCGAAAACCTGTGACAGCGCGTTTTCCCTTTCCGAAATATTGAGCTCATTTACCATGCGCCGCAATATGACCTTCAACAGCCCGGAGATACCCGGCGCGAATTGCTCCTTCGACTCCAGATACAGCAGATAACATTCCCGGAATTCCGCCAGAATCCTTTCGCGGGACTGTTGGCCGAAATGGACGAGCCATACTCCGGGCACATGGGTGTTCTCCGGGCAGGAGGTTAATTCGGCCAGGAACTCCTCCGGCAAATGGCACCAGTAGCACTCCCACTCGCTGACCGCATGGAACAGATGCTTGGGAAGCGCGGAATATGCGACCGCCTCTCCGGGATTGATTTCCAGAATGTCGTTCCGGTAGAAGATTTCTCCCTCTCCTCGGACAGAAAGCAGAATTCCGGGGCGGTCAAGCAGAAGTTTGCTCCATTTTCGGTCGGATTTCATTACGAAATGTCCGAAAACTATGCTGGAACTTAGAATCTGCGGATATTCCGGAATTCGCTTTTTGATACTATTTTCCATATTTCGCTTTGATTTGACATTTGATGCACATTGCTTCTGTGGTATAATAAATATGGTTCAAATCTGGAGGTTATGCAAGCGATGAACGAAGAACTCTATCAACAAAAATTGATGGCCTGCTGGCACGGAAAGAATATCGGCGGGACTCTGGGCGGTCCCTATGAGGGATTTCCGCAGATCAATCATCTCACCTTTTACGATCCGGTGCCGCAGGAGGCCATGCCCAACGACGACCTTGAGCTTCAGGCGATGTACGTCGCCGCCCTCCTGAAAATGGAAAAACCGGCGGCGGACCGGGAAGTGCTTGCGGGGATCTGGGAAAAGCATATGAATTTCCATGTCGACGAATACGCCGTGGCGATGCGCAATCTTTCGCTGGGAATCCGCCCCCCGTTTTCCGGCAGCTTCGACAATCATTTCACCTGCGGAATGGGAGCGGCGATCCGCAGCGAACTCTGGGCCTGCCTCGCTCCCGGCGATGCGGAACGGGCGGCGGCATGGGCTTATGAGGACGCCTGCATCGATCACGACGGCGACGGCGTATGGGCGGAAGTTTTCTTTGCCGTCATGGAAGCGCTGGCTTTCCGCGAATCGGATGTCCGGGCATTGATTCGGGCGGGATTGGAGCATATTCCCGCGGAGAGCATTCTGGCTCAGGGAATTTCCGCGGCTGTCGAGTTGTGGGATCAGTCCCGGGACTGGGTCACGGTCCGCAATGCGCTTTTCGAGCGGTTCGCCAATGAATGTAAGAGCGATGTACGCATCAATGTGCCGTTCACCGTTCTGGCGCTGCTTGCCGGAAACGGCGATTTCGGCAGGACGATCTGCACCGCGGTGAATTGCGGCATGGATACCGATTGCACGGCCGCAACCGCCGGCGCACTCCTCGGTTTGCTCAAGCCCGACTGCATTTCAGACGAATGGCTGGCTCCCGTCGGAGATAAAATGGTGGTGCGCTCCTCCGCGATCAGCGGAATCGCATGCGCCGATACGATCCAGGAATTTTCCGGGCAGATCGGCGAACTGCGCCGGCGCATTTCCGCACCGGCGGCGCGGAGCGCGGCGGAAGCGCCGGATTTCGATGCGTACAGGATTGCAGGAGAGGTGGCGTTTCAGCACAATCTTGCCTGGTACCGCGTGTGTCCCGCCGAACTGTCGTGGGAAACGAGACAGTTTCTGCCGATCAACGGCAGGCTGGAAGTCCCGGAGGAGTACCGGGGAGACGGCGGTCAGGTTGTGCTGCGATTCCGTTTCAATATCGAACGGGAAGGCGAATACACGATCATGTTCAATTCTCCGACCTCAAACCAGGTCTATCTCGATCAGGAACAACAGGAGCTTCATGATGACCGCGATATGCTTTTCGGACGGCAGCGGACCATGACCGATGCCCCGCGGCCCGGAGACGGGCAGTTTGCCTGCCTGGAACGGATGCTGATCTTCAGCCCGACCCTTTTCGGCGCGCCGCTGAACCAGTATAAACGCTTTGTTCGATTGAGTCCCGGCCGCCATACTCTGATTATCGCACTGGAACCCGTCAAATGCGAAAAAGAGATCTATTGGGGAATGGCGGTCGGGCAGGGGTCTCCGGAGATGATTATCCCGAAGGCTTTTCACAATGAATCGTTTCGGTAACGGTCGCCTAAACATAACAAAAAGGAAGATAACCATGGAAAAGAGATGGAGTTTCACTCTTATTGAACTGCTCGTAGTGATAGCGATCATCACGATTCTTGCCGCAATGCTGCTGCCGGCGCTGAATCAGGCGCGGGATCGGGCGCGGGCTTCCTCGTGCATCAGCCAGATGAAGCAGATCGGCCAGGGGGTGTACATGTACTGCAATGACAACGACGATTTTCTGCCGACCTACAATCACAACACCAAACTGACCGTGTATACGTCGGGATGGTCAGGGATTCCCGATCTCTATCTGATTCCGTATCTGGGACTGGCCGAAACGGACAAAGAGGCCTGGGGAATCATGTACCATGAAAAGCCCAACCTGATGCGCTGTCCGGCAGATGTTGTGTATCCGCACAAAGCGGACGGGAATATGTATTACACAGGCAGTTATGCGGCACTGCTGAACTCCCGTGAGTCGACCGACGCCGGGTCCGGTTGGATGGAGTGCAACGGAAATGGGGCGCAGTCCGGTGCCGGAGTGACTTACCACCGGATCTCCAAACTGCCGGGCAGGAGCGTTCTCTTCATCGAGATGGAGAGAAAGGCGGACGGTACAATCTATCCGGCCGCCCCGATTTGCGGCGCGGAAAACTATGACTGTACCCGGACACACGCGATGGACATCGGGGAGACCCGTCCGCTGGGATACAATCACAGCTCCTCGCGCATGGCCAACTACTGCCGGGCGGATGGGAGCGTACACTCCGTGAGTGTCGGGACGAAGTGGCAGCGGGATTTGAGTTTCTGATGAAAAAGGCATTGGACAATGCGTAAAAATATCACTTTTTCCGCTCTTGTGTTGTTGCCGCTGTATCTGGGGGCGGTTCCCGACATCCTTTTCCCGCCGCGGGGGGAATGGCGTCTGGAACAGCAGGCGGAATTCCGCGACGGCGGCTTTTATCTGAACGGCGCGGACACAAAGAAAGACTCGTTTCCCAAAGCGCAGCTCTTTTTCAAGGCGAAACGCGGCAAGCATTATACATTCAGCGCAAAGATCAGGGGGAAGGGCATTTCAAAGCCGCGGGCATACTGGCAGGGAGTCCGGCTCATGCTGGTGGGAAATTTTTCCGGACAGTGGAAAGAATTCTCCAAGCCGTTCGATCTGAGCGGGGATTTCGACTGGAAAACCATTTCGTTTTCGTTCGATGCTCCCGCCGACTTTGACGGCTGGCTGATCTGCGGCCTGCGCGAAGTGACCGGTGAACTGTGGATTGAGGAAATCGCCGTGGATACCGCGCGTCCCGGCGAAAAGCCCGCCGTACCGGAAAAGTCCGCGGAGACCCTCAAAAACGAGCAGGCCGATCTGGGTTTTGTGGTGCTTTCCCGGTTTTCGCCGAACAGTTTTGAATTTCAGCAGATGCTCGACAGTTGGCGCAAGCGGCTCGGCAAGGCCGATGAATATCGTGACTTCCTGATGAATCTTTATCAGGGATTCGCCGGAAATGCGCTCAGCCCCAATTATTGCGGCTGGGACCGGAAGGGACGGATCGAGCGGCTTCCGAAAGAGCTTGCGGCGCGTTTCACCGACTGGCGCACCAACATGCAGGGACTTGCAAAATTCGGCTTGCACTCATCCGCCGACAGTGAGATCACGGCATTGCAGAAACTGCTGAAGCTGCATAAAACGGATACCGCGGTTTATCCGGTCGAAATCGAACGGGCGGTCGGTTATTACACCGCCCTTGCCGAGGAGCGCGCGCGGCTCGGCGCTGCGCTGCTGGAACTGGACCGGGAGTTTCAGGCGTTTCAGCGTCTCGCGGAATTCCGCAACTCGCAGGGAAGTTCCATCAGTACGGATGACCTGCTGCGGCGCTGGACGATCCTGAAGGAAAAGTGGCGGGACGATTACAACGCCGGGAATTTCTATCAGTGCTATCTTCATTCCCTTGCAGGGACGAAACTGCGCGGGGAATTCGCGCGTGCCGTGTATATCCGCGACGGGCGTTCGCCTGTCGTCCGGCCCGGTGCTGGAACTTATGCGGTCGGAGTGTTCGGATTTGAAGGCAGCTGGCACACGCTTCTTTGCACCAATACGACCGGGACCTCTCTTTATGCCGATTCCGGCAATGAATTCCAGCCATATACGGACAGTAAGGACGGCTGGAGTGTTTCGTTCGACATTCCGGGCATGACTCCCGCCGAAAGCTGCGTGGAGAGCGGTTCATGGACTCACTCCGTCCGGAAGTTTCAGTTCAAGGCTCTTGACGGCAGCCGGAAACACGATGTTACCGCATACTGGAGTGCGCTGGCGCCCGGAGTCCTCTATGATTTCCCTTCCGAAACCGTCGCCGTCTCCGACAACACGCTTCAATATCCTTGCGCTCCGGCCGGGATCATCGCGGAGTGTGACGGAAAGATCGGAATTTTTCCTATGGAACACTTTGACCCGTCCCGGCTCAGCGCGAACTGGCTCGTCCTCTGCTGGGAGAATCCGGCGGCCAAGATGCCGGTTCTGCTGGTATTTGAAAAACGGCCGCACTCACTGCGCGTCACAGATGGAAGTCTGCGCATCGGGCGGAAAGGCGGCGTCGGCAAGTTCGCCGCGGCAACCCTGTACGGCGCGGCTCCGCAGGACCCCGCATGGGGCAGCTGGCAGGCTGTTCCGGAAGAGGTGGCCGGACAGATTGCCGCAGTCGTTCCCCTGCTGACTTATTTTCCGCTTGAGATGGAGGAATTTCATGCCAATGACCGCGAAGGGCGGATCACGGTCTGGAACCGCGTGATTTCGGCGGTGAAACTGGCTCCGCAGGCAAGTGAATATGTCCCTTTCCCCCCGCTTTTCAGCCAGGCTTTGTCAGGAAAAAGTTCGATTGCCGGATGTGACCCGCTGGAGAAAAGCCCGCTGATGACCAAATTCGGCCCTTTCCGTTTCCGAAAGGGGAAATTGCTGAGTTACCGGCTGGAAGCTCCCGATCTGCTGGATCGCATCCCGCTGCGGCCCGACGGCGAGGAGGAGCTGATCGCCGAGTACAACCGCGTCATCAGCGAACGCTCCATCTCCGACGAGTGGCGGGAAAACCCTCTCTCCGACCAGGCGCTCGGCCTGATGCACGGCTGGCTGCTGATGGATGAACGCAGCCGGAAAACGCTGAATGTCTTTCAGACTCCGGGACAGCTCGACCGCATTGCAGAAGGTGAAGCCTTTTACGGCCGGGCCCGCGCCGACGCAAGCTGGCTGATTCCGACGTTTCATGTCGAACCAGCGACCGGGAAAAGCGCATGGCTCGCCGGCTGGCGCGGTTTCCGTCACGGTTCCCCCATGAAAGGAGACATGACGGCATTCAACATGCAGTTGCTGCAGTTTCCGCTGGCGCAGGGCAAGTGGTTCGGCCGGTGGGACCTGGTGGAACGGCACTGGAACCGGCTGCGGGAGTATTACTCCGCCGTTCCGTTCTGCCAGACCTGGCGCGCCCCCGGCATGAACTGTACGAATACGGGCATCATCCTCTCCAGCGATATGTACGGGGACGGATTCCGGTGCTACTCCATCATGTACCGTCTGGCGCAGGCGATGAAAGATGAGGAACTGGAGGACAACGCGCTCTATTTTGCCGCCAAGCAGACCGCTTCGACAACCGCGCTTCTCAATCCCAATATTCCGGTTGTTGCACGGCATCTTCACAACACCGGCGGGAAAGAGTGGCCGGACGGCGACGGCGGCTGGCATTTCGGAGTGGACAACCGGGGAATTTTCACGCTGGACTGGGAACCGGAAAATCCCAATGCGTGGAATGCGCCCTGGCAGCTGGCCGGATGCGTCAGCTATGACCACCCGTTCTTCGGCATGCTGACGCGCTTCCTCCCGGAAAGTACGCTGGCGATCCTGAACGAGCAGAAACGGCGTGTGCCCGACTTCTTCAAGCCTGATTACCTGGTGTCGCCCGCCTACGGAGCACGCATCTGCAACGCGCATAATTCTTTGAAGATCATGGCGTTTCAGCACGCTCCGAAAGCGGAGGTACGCGAGCTGTACCGTACTTTCGCCGTGGATTATCTCGCCGATGAAGGCCCGGCTTCCGTCCCTGCCGAAGCATGGAAAAAATATCACGGCGGCAGTCACTTCTGGGATTGGCCGTTGCGGGTGAACTCACTCCCGCACATCATCGCGCAGAATGATCCGGTCTGGATCGGGGATTTCGGCAGGATGCGGCTCTATCAGGGCTCCTACGACCGGGGAACGCGCACGGCACGAATTGAGCTCGGAGCGGAAACCGATGACACGCTGGTGATCGTTTCACAGGTGAAACCGGATGCCGTTTCGGTCAATCAGACTCCGGCGAAGTTTACCGCCGGCGCATGGGGATGCGACTATTCCATTCCGATTCCCAAAGGCGCGGCGGTTGTCCGCATCGAACTGCCGGAACTGCCGGAACCGTCTCCTTTCAGTGGAACGATTCAGCCGACAATTGCGCTGTCTTCCGCACCGGCTCCGGCCGGAAAGCCCGCCGTTCAGATACCGGCACGGCGGTTCAAAGTCGGCAGGTGCGTGCAGGTTGACCTGACGAATGCGGTCAACCAGCCGTTGAACGATTCTCTGCCGGATGCCCGGCAGGACCGCTGGAAATTCCCGGCGGCGGGCAATCCGGTGCAGATCTGCGGAGTTCCTTTCACGTTCAATGCCAAAGGGCTTGTCATGCTTCGCGGGCATGAGAGACCGCAGAAGCCGCAATCGGTCCGGATTCCGGTTCCCGGAGACGGTTCGTTTCGGCGTATCTTCTTCCTGCACGGAAGCTGTTACAGCCGGAACGGTCGGGTACTGACCTACCGTCTGCATTTCACGGACGGACAGATGCGGGATATTGAGGTTTTCAACCGTGCGCAAATCGGCGAATGGAAAGCCAAGCCGGGAAGCGATTCTCTGGAATATCTTCCGGCGGCACCGGCAAGCGGACTGTTTAAAGCTGCGGCTCCGGGACAATGGGGCGAAGGAGTCGGCGGATATGTTTTCGCCTGGGAGAACAATGTCCGGGCCAGAGGCATGACGGCGCAGGGCGTCGATCAGCAGGGAACCGCCCGGCTGGAATCCATTGAGGCGATTTCCGCGGGTGGAGGTGTTCCGCTCATTCTTGCCGTCACATTGGAGAAATGATCTTATGGACTTTCAGACACCGTGGTTCGATTTCCGGCTCACCGGCCTGGCGGACGGATGGACGTGCGATTACACATGCCGCCGGGAAGCGGAGGAAATCTGTATTGCCGGATTCCACTTCCGCAACGTTCAGCCCGGCAGGCTTCCCGCCTGCCGTCTGGAGTTCCGGGTCCCGTGGCGGGACATGCAGATCAAGTGGATGCCCCGCAGGAACATGGCCGACTGCCACCATTTTTTACCCGGCTGGTGGAACGGCGGAAAATTTCCGTATGCCGTCACCCACAATCAGCTGCTTTACGTATTTTCGAACGAAGCCGGCCAGAACCGCCTGGCGTTCGCATGTTCCGAGTGTTGCCGGGCGGTACTGGCGACCTGCGGAGTGTCGGGAGAATATATCGAGTGTGAACTTTTCTTCAATACGACCGCTTCCGACCCGGCTGTCGAATTTTCCTTTGAAGTGAAAATCGACCGCCGGAAACTGGCATACGATTGCGTGCTCGCCGATCTGGCAGAGTGGCAGACCCGGCAGTATGCTCCGGCACCGGTCCCGGAATCGGCCTTCCTTCCGGTCTACTCCACCTGGTATCAGTTTCAGAAGGAGGTTTCTCAGGCCGAACTGGAAAAGGAACTTCCGGAAGCGGCGGCCGCCGGTTTGAAAAACATCATCATCGACGACGGCTGGCAATGCGCCGGGAACGGCGGCGGCGATGATATGTCCGCTACGGGGGAATGGCTGCCGGAACCGCGGAAATTTCCCGATCTTGCAGCTTTTTCAAAACGCTGCGGGGAGTATGGCGTCGGATGCCTTCTCTGGGTCGGTCTGCCGTTTGTCGGGAAAAAATGCGCCGCCGTTTACGAGAAATTCCGGGGAAAGTACCTGCTCGAAAACGATTCGTTTGCCATTCTCGATCCGCGTTTCCCGGAAGTCCGGCGGCACCTCGTCGGAATCTGCCGGAGGCTGGTGTCGGATTACGGGCTGGCGGGCCTGAAACTGGATTTCATCGATCAGGTCCACCTGCTGGGCAGGAAAGATCCGATGGGGGAAGAAGATGCCGCCGGACGGGATTTCCGTTCTCTGGAAATGGCGCTTGACCGGTTGCTTGATGAGATCCATTCGGAATTGTGCAGCTTCCGGAAAGATGTGCTGATCGAGTTCCGGCAGTTTTACAGCGGGCCGTCCATCCGGCAGTATTGCAACATCCTCCGGGCGCAGGATTGCCCCGGCGATGAATTTCAGAACCGCATGCGTATCGTCGATCTGCGGTTGACTGCCGCCCCGGCGGCGGTTCACGCCGATATGATGACGTGGCATCCCGCGGAAAAAGTTCCGGTCATCCTGCGCCAGCTCCTGAATACGCTTTTCTCCGTGCCGCAGATTTCCGTCCGGCTTGCCGGCGCGCCGGAGGAAGTCCGGCGGGCGCTGACCGGTTATCTGAAATTTACGGAGGAATACCGTGAACTTCTGCTGAAAGGCCGTTTAAGCGCTTCGCATCCGGAGCATTGCTATCCTGTGGTGTCAAGCACGCTCGGCGATGAAATGCTGATCGCCGTTTATGCGGACGGGCAGGTGATCGAGCCGCCGTGCGGCCTCGGGTGGGTGGTCGTCGTCAATGCAAGCTGGCGGGACGGTATTTTCCTGCGGCTGCAATCCAGTGTGGCAGTGAAGATTTTCGACATATTCGGGTCCCCCCTCCGGGAAGAAACGTTTTCACCGGGAATACGGGAAATCGCCGTCCCCTCGACCGGTTACGCATTGCTCACGCCGGACGGCGCCGACCGGCATTTCATTTCTGAACGCTGAAAGGGGAAAATGATGTCATATATTCCAATTGCCGCCTCGCCGGAGTATTCCACCGTCACACTTCAGGTCGGCTTGAAGGAGAGATTGCGCTGTCTCCATATTTCGGATACCCATCTGCTCTTTTCCGACGGCCGTGACTGCCGGGCAAAATACGATGTGGCGCTTCGGCGCTGGGGAGAATACGTTTACGCCAATGTCGGGCGCAACGTCACTTATTTTCTGGATGCGCTCCTTTACGCGAAACGGAACGGTCTCCCGCTGCTCCATACCGGGGATCTGATCGACTTCTATTCTCCCGCCAATCTTGAGGCGGCGGAACGGCTTCTGGAGCTGGCCGGAGTGAACTGTTTCCTGTGTGCGGGAAATCACGAATACACCAATTATTCCGGCCAGCATCCGGAGAGCCCGGAGGAGCAGGAGGAAGCACGCCGGGAAGTTCCGAAAATTTTTGCCGACAGACTCGATTTTGCTTCCAGAATCATCGGCGGAGTCAACTTTATCGCCATTGACAACAGCTCGGGATTTTTCCCGGAGGAATCATTCGACTTCTTTAATGCGGAAGCCGCCAGGGGGCTGCCGATGATTCTGCTGATTCACATTCCGATCTATACGCCCGGAGTGCTTGCGATGCTTCGGGATGAGGAAAACGTCAGGGATTTCAGCTTGTGCGCCATCCCGGAGAATCTTCCGAGTGCCGGTTGCAGATACGCTCCGACGGATGCCGTGACACTGAAATTTGTCCGGCGGTTGAAAAGCGAACCTTTGCTGAAAGCGGTACTGGCGGGACACGTCCACGCTCATCGCAACCAGATGGATGAACTTGCTGCGAATCTTCCCCAGCTTGTGGCGGGCGGAGGATATTATGGCTGCGGTACGATCATTGAAATCAGTTGACCTGCCATCATTACAAGCAATCCTGTATGATATACCAATAGATTATAAAGCAGTGATGAATGCAGATCCTTGACGCTGATCGCCCGGCGGCCTGTCCGGTTTTTTCGTCGTTTTGATTCCGAGCCCTTCCTGAAAACGCTTGATTCGGTACGAAACCAACGAAGCATCGTGCAGATACATTTCGGCATGTACCGGAAATACATATCCTCCCCGTCGCGGAAGAGTTTTCAGATAATTCTCCAAAGCCGACATGTGGGATGAGTTCAAAAAACCGAAGCACCGGGAATTCGCCGACCCGACCCGCTGGAGCTTGTTGAATGCGTTCACCCAAAACGCGAAAACTTATTGGTGCGGATACAAATTGCATCTGTCCATTGCGGATGGAGGCGTGCCTTTGGCGGCAGTTTTGAGCTCAGCATCATTGCATGACAGCCAAGTGGCAATCCCTTTGATGCAAATGTCTTCGGAGCGTGCAACGATTCTGTATGATCTGGCCGACTCCGCCTATGATGCGGAGGAGATCAAGACGTTTTCGGAAAAGTTGGGACATGTACCGGTCATTGATCCCAATCCCAGACGGGGCGGGGCGGTTGAGCTTGCTCCGGCTCGAAAGGTTCGCTTTCGGGAACGCTCAACGGTTGAACGCGGCAACTCGGATTTAAAAGACAATTACGGAGCACGTCATATCAGGGTGAAAGGGCATTGGAAAGTCCTTTGCCATCTGATGTTCGGTGTAATTGCCATTACGGTGAAGCAACTGTTCAACATGCTTGAATAGATTGATTTAGGTTCGATTGAAAATCGAAAATTAGTAACTCCCATGGATATGGGCAAGGAGGTTTACGCACAAAAAACTGATTTTATACGGCTTTTTTGGGAAAAAGTCGTGTCGGATGTGTCAAGATGGGCTTGGCACACGAGAGAACAAGTTATTAACAGGAAAAAGCCAATCTTTTTGAAATTGGCTCGGAAAAAGCCAATCTTTTTGAAATTGGCTCATGCGATCAGAAATCCGGGTTAAGCGGCTTGTACCAGACGTTCATGCTTTCGATGCCGCTGGAGATGTGGGTGTTGTTCACCAGCCGTCCGCCGAATTCATAACCGCCCCGTGCAAAAGTGATGTTCATACCCGGTGAAATGGCCCGGGCGATGGTGTAAACGGTCTTGATGCCCAACTCTTTCATTGCGTCTTCCATTAATGCCAGCAGGTATTCCGCCAGCCGTTTGCCCCGCCATTCCGACAGGGTGGCGAAGTCGGTCATTTCGGCCGATACGGACGATGGGTCCATTTCCGCCGAAGCGAGAGCAACGAGTCGTCCATCCATTTCCGCCCCGAAATAAACGATATTTTCGCTCATGGTCCGGTGCAGGTAATTCGGCTCGTAGACCGGGAACGGGTAAACCGGGAAAACTTCCCGATAGATTTCCGCCATTCTTCCCGTGTCCGCCGCGCCGCATTTGCGGAATATGAACCCGTCGACAGCGGGAAGGGGATCGGATGCTTTGACACGGCTCAATTCCACAAGACCGTCGAGTTCGGCGGCATCGGGGAGCGCGGCGCGCTGTTCCGTCAGAAAAAATCCCATAAACATTCCGTCCGCTTCCCTGTTGAAAAGTCCCGGTACGACAGCTTCACAGTGGTAACCGGCGTCCTGAAAGCTTTTTATTTCGCTTTCCGGCACTTTGGCGAATATTTTGGAATAACCGGATCCCCTCGCCTGACTGATCAGGGCCGAGGGCAATTCGGATGGCACGGGCGAACCGGTTTTCATCAGGTAAATTCGGTTGTTGTGCGGGCCATGTTGAATAATGGAGCCGCAGGGCAGGGTGGTCAGTTGGTCGGGTGAAAACGTCATTGTGCAAGTCCTCCGTCAATATGGGTCAGTACGTCGCGGATCGGCCCGGATTTAACGATGACGCCGCCACTCATGAAAATACCTTTTGAGGCGGCGAGTTCGGCGAACGGCAGATCGTGGGTGACGATGATGAAACCGGTGTCCGAGCGGAGTTCGCGAAGCCACTCGGAAAATTCCTGCGAGGTTCTGGCGTCCAGCGCACTGGTCGGCTCATCCAGCAGCATTACCCGTGGTTTGAGCATCAGTCCGCGGGCGATGGCCACGCGTTGGGCCTGACCGCCGCTGATCTGCGCCGGGTAATGGGAGGCGAGTTCCGGTATGCCGAGACGCTCCAGCATGTCCCCGGCGTCGCGGATGACGGTTTTTTTCGAGCCTTTGCCGAGCTTGACCGGAGCCAGGGACAGGTTTTCCAGTACCGTGAGGTGAGGGAACAGGTTCAGCCGCTGGAATACCACGCCGATATTACTGCGGAATGTCGTCTCATCCATCTGGCGGATGTCTTCGCCGTTCAACAGGATTTCGCCCTGCTGGGGCTGGATGAACCGGGCCAGGCAGTTCAATAATGTGGTCTTGCCGGAGCCGGACATGCCGGTAACGGCGAAAATATGTTCTTCCGGGAAAGAAACCGAAATGGATTTCAGCGCCTCGTTCCCGTCATTATAAGTATAGGAAAGATTTTTTACTTCAATCATTGTTGAACCCCTTTTCCCGGATGCGTTTCTCAATTTTCCCCGCGAGTTTCATCAACGGAAAAGTCACGGCGAAGAACATCAGCGCCACGATCAGGTAGTACTTCCGCGGTTCGAACGTGACGCTGATGATGGACTGGGCTTCGCGGATCAGTTCGGGAATCGAGATGATCGACACCAACGCGGTATCTTTGATCAGCGCCACCACGCTGTTCATCAGCGAGGGCAGGGCGATGCGGAATGCCTGCGGCCAGATGATGAACCGGAACCGGTCCAGCGGGCGGAGCCCCAGGGCCCGCGCCGCCAGTCCTTGTCCCGGATCGACGCCGATCAGGCCGGAACGGACCGCTTCGGCCATATATGCCATCGTGCAGACGCCGAGGGTCAGCACCGCCGCAGGGAGCGGAGCCAGACCGAGCCCCAGCCAGACGAATAAGAGTTGGATCAGGACGGGTGTGCCGCGAATAAAATCGACGAACATGCGCATCAGAGAGCCGGGCAGGTTCCAGATGCCCTGTCGGAATGTCAGCAGCAAGCCTGCCGGAATTGCCAGCGCGAAGCCAATCGCCACCGAAAGAAATGCAATGGCCAGCGTGACTCCGAATCCTTTCAACAGCTTGATTGCTTTGGTGGAAAGCGTCATCCTGCCGGTATTGACGTTGGCTGTGCTGTGGAGTCCGAAGTATTTATCGAATAACTTTTTCAACGTTCCGTCGGACTCCATTTCCGAGAGAATGGTGTTGATATGTTCGAGGAGTTTGGTCTCGGATTTGCGCACCGGAATTCCGATCCGTTCGGAGTAGAGCATCGGGCCGACCGGGACGAACGAGCGTCCCGCCTGCCGGATCTGCCAGGAACCGACCAGCCGATCCGTGACGAATCCAGAAATGCGGTTTTGTTCCAGCATTTCAAATATTTCCACGGTGGACTTGAAAGTGACGACCTCGATTTCCGGGTAATTCTTTTCGAGATAGCGCTGATAGGTTTCGCCGAGGACCACCGCGATGCGGAGCCCGGCGCAGTCGTTGATCGAGTATACCTTGTCCGGGTTGTTGCGATGGACGAACAGTTGTGCCCCCGATTCGTAGTAAGGATCAGAAAAATTCACCTGGCGCTGGCGCTCGGGCGTAATCGCCATCGAACCGATGATGGCATCGTATTTTTCGGCCATCAGTCCCGCCAGGATACCATCCCATTCGGTGGCGATGATCCGGCTTTTGCGATTCAGGCGACGGGCGATTTCACGGGTGATATCCACATCGAACCCGGCGAGTTCGCCTTTTTCGTTATAGAAGCTGAACGGCGGGAATTTACCCGTCAGCGCGGTGACGAATTCCTTTGCCGGGGCGGTTTCCGCCGCCGCCGGGATTCCCGCGATGAAGAAAAAGGCCAACAGCAGGAATGGAATTGTTCGGTTGATCAGTCGTCGCATTCCTGTTTCCTCCTTTCATAGCGCAGGTTGTCCTGCGGTACGAGGGCGATGGTGCTGTCGTAGTCTTCGAGCAGCTTTTCGATGCCGATGGAAAGATGCTCCTCCGCGTCGCCCAATGCCAGTTCCAATTCGCATTTTTCACAGTCGCGGTCACAGAATGTCGGTTCGTAGGAGTCCGGTTCCTTGTAGGTGGTGATGACTCCTTCGTAGTTCCGCAGGATGACTTTGTTGGTGGACCATGAAATCAGGTAATTCGGAGAGACCGGGATTTTGCCGCCGCCGCCCGGAGCGTCGATCACATAGGTGGGGACACAGAAACCGCTGGTGTGTCCGATCAGGCTTTCGAGGATTTCGATGCCTTTGCCGACCGGGGTGCGGAAATGCGAAAGCCCTTCGGACAGATCGCATTGGTAGAGGTAATAGGGACGGACCCGGTTGCGTACCAGCTTGTGCACCAGCGAACGCATGATGTGCGGACAGTCGTTCACCCCGGACAGAAGAACCGATTGATTGCCGAGCGGAATACCGGCGTCGGCCAGTTTTCGCAGGGCCGTTCGTGAGGAGTTGGTCAGTTCGCGAGGGTGGTTGAAATGGGTATTGATCCACAGCGGATGATGTTTCCTGAGCATATTCACCAGATCGTCGGTGATCCGGTAGGGGAGTACGACCGGGGTGCGGGTGCCGATGCGGATGACTTCCACATGGTCTATTTTTCCAAGTTCGGTGAGAATCCAGTCCAGATAGTCGTCCGAAAGCAGGAACGGATCGCCGCCGCTCAGCAGGACGTCGCGCACTCGCGGGGTGTTACGGATATAATCAATGGCGGTCGCGATCTGTTCGCGGTCGGGGATGGTATCGCGGTCGCCGACACGGCGCTTCCGGGTGCAGTGGCGGCAATACATCGAGCAGGTGTTGCTGACCAGCAGCAGAACGCGGTCGGGGTAACGGTGGACGAGGCCGGGGCAGGGGCTGTCGCTGTCTTCATGAAGGGGGTCCGCCATGTCGGAACGGTGGATGTCGAGTTCGTTGATGACCGGGAAGCTCTGTTTGAATATCGGGTCGTTTTCCAGGTTATCGACATTGATCAGTGAGGCGTAATACGGGGTGATTGACATCGGGAACTTTTCCGTGACCTCCCGGAAATTCCGGCGCAGGTGTTCCGGCAGGGTGACGTTCAGCAGTTTTTCAAATGTTTCCAGGTCCTTTACGCAGTGTTTCACCTGCCATTTCCAATTCCTCCAGTTTCCGGTAAGTTCGCCGTCGATTTCTTTCAAAATTTCTTGTTGTTTTTCTGTTAGATTCTGCATTGTTCTCTGGGTTTGGGGTTCAAGTTTCGTCACGAATCGATTTTGTCGCTGACAAAAAGATTCGGCGAGGCGTCCATCGTGTCGGCCTCCATCAGTTTTACGACTTGTTCCAACACCTCGGTGATGGTTTTCTGCTCGGTTTCCGGCAGTTCCCGCAGGGCCGAAGAAAAACGGTCCTGAAGCAGCGACGGAGCCGCATTCACGATGCCCCGTCCCGCGTCGGTCAGTTCCAGGAATACCTGCCGCCGGTCCTTTCCTGAGCGGCGGCGGACCAGATACTGTTTGGCTTCCAGCCGGTCGACAATGCCGTTCACCGTGCTGCCGCCGAGGTTGACGGTATCCGCCAGTACGCTCAGCGTCATCGGCGTGTCCGACTTGGCAAGGGTGTCCAGACACAACAGTTGCGGCGTGGTCAGTCCGAGTTTGGTATCCAGTTTGCGCGAGTATTTGTCCACTGCCCGGATCACCCGGCGCAGCGAACGCAGAATTCGCAAGTCATAGCTTTCCTGATTTTCCTGTTTCATAATAGAATACTTCCTGTAGAAATGATTCGTATAAGAATTAATCTAGCACGAAAACTATTTTTTTCAAGAATTTTTCATGAACTGTTCAAGTAGTCGAGAGATGGCTGCGCCTGTTTTTCGATTTTGCACCGGTTCGGGAAAGCGATGATTTTTCAACGAAAAAATTTCAAAAAAACGTGAATCTCCGTGAATTTATAGGCTATCGAAATCACTGGCACAGAAACGCCAGCAAAACATCTGAGCCTCATGAA
>JBEBTY010000047.1:0-15646 GCA_040393525.1 Victivallis vadensis
TTGCTGAGGCAGGTCGCTTGTCGCGCCCGTTCCCGCGCCTGATTCAGTGCCGGCAGCAGCATGGCGGCCAGAATTGCGATAATCGCAATAACAACAAGAAGTTCAATTAATGTAAATGGTGTCCGAGGGCTGCGGTCGATTCTCATACGATTTCCTCCTTGAATTTTGGTTGTAGAGTCAGAGTTATATTTTTTACGGATTTCCGTTCAATTAGTGCTGCTTTGTATTCCACCGCGATCGATCCGGAGGATGGATCGTTGAAGTAACGGTGAACCGCCGCCGCTTTGTCGCGCGCCGCCTCCGCTTCCCGTCCGCCGATGGTGGTCAAGGGAGGAGTGAAGAACGCGGTTTCCTCCGGGTTCCCGAATGCGATAATGCTCAGATCGTCCGGCACTGAAATTCCATGTTCGTAAAGCGCCAGCAGCGCCCCTTGTGCCGAAGATCCGGAGATAATGAAAAGCCCGGTGAAATTCAATCCGTGCTGATCCAGATGCTGACCCAACGCATGATGCGCCCGCTCCGGCGAATAATTGCCGCTTTCGGATTCACAGAGAATCGGAATGACTTCATCACTGAAAAGGCGAGCGAAATCTATGAAGTTCCGATAAATCGTCCGATATCCACCAGAGGGCGGCTCTGCCAGCAGCACACCGAGCCGACTGTGTCCGTTTCGGCGGAAACAGCTCAATGCCAGCAGTGCGGCATACCCGTTGTTGGAATAAAAACAGTGCAATCTGGTGTCACGTAAATCACGATCGCAAAAAATCAGCGGCTTGGAGAATGTCGAGAGCCACTTCAATTCATTTTCCTTAATCTGCGCGGATGGCCAATCGGAGATAATCAGATCGGCCGTGCAATTCTCCAACTGCGGCAATAGCGGGGATTGATAGCTGAAGGGCAGGGCGCTGAAATCGTAGTCATCCAATTCTTTTAATGCCTTTCCGAAGTTATCCGCCAGCAGTTGCGCATGCTTGGATGGCCAATCCACATAAAAATATGTCACGGTACGTCGGGCACGAGTGGAGCGAATGTAAAGCCCGCTGCGATCACGCCGCTCCAGAATTCCTTCTGTTTCCATTCGATTGAGAACGGCAGTGACCACCCGATAACTGACGCCGAATTTGCGTCCCATCTCACGGATGGAATAAAAACGATCCCCCGTGGAGAAGCGTTTCAGCTCTCCATTCAGTCTTGCATAAAAGTCTTCCGCCCGCTCTTGCAGTAGCATGATTCTGTATCCCTGTCTTGTCGTAATACCATTGTTATTATGTTTCAGGTATACAGTTTATCCTTGTTTTGTATGCAGTTCAAGCGGGAATTCTTCGCTTCGGCGCAAAAAAACTTTTTTCAGGGGATTCGAGAGGTTTTATGGTGGACAAAGAGATGATCCTGTGATATGTTACTCTTGACAAGAGGAACCATCAGGATATGGCAGACATGAACACCCCCGACGAACAACTCGATCTGTTTCAATTTGCGGAATCCGCACCGGCACGTGAACCCGAATCGGAACTCAAGCCGGTGACCGCCGAATCAGAAGCCGCTCCCGGCGCCGCGACGGTTCCACCACCGGATCGGCTGACTCGCGCCGACTTTCAACAACTTTGCGTCGGGTTCCTTGCATCGCTCGGCGTTCACGCTCTTGCTTCGTCGGTGCCGGTGCGCCGTTCCCGTTCCTTGGTCAATGCCGCCGGATTCTGGCGCGGCGAAAATGGCCGCTTGAATGAAACCGCAAAGACCGCCGTGGTGGTTCTGAGCGACCGTTACGATAACTGTTTCTGCGAATGCGCGGATCAAAAGATCATGCTCGAAGCAATCCATTCCCTGCGCGACGAGAAAGAACGTATCGAAGCCGAAATCCGCGCCGCCGAGCCGGAACTGGCCGCCAAAGATGACCTGTTCGGAGAGTTCCGTAGCTGGGATTACGCTTCCAGTCGCAACCCTGCCTATCGTAAGTTGAGAAGTAAGCTGGAGAAACTTCAGCATTCCCTCTACCAAGGAAGCCGCCTGGAACGTATCCGCCGCGCTGCCGTCGCCGATCTCTGCTATCTCGCCGTTCCCGCCGGATTGGTCGCCCCCGACGAAATCGAAGAAGGGTGGGGATTGGTCTACCTGAACGCCGACCGCAGCTTTACCCTGATCCGTGAAGCGACGCCACAGGATAATGTCGAACCGAAAGGCCGCAGACACCTGACCCGGAATATCGCCGTCGCCGCAACACAGGCCGTCCTCTTCGCCTCCGGCATCGACACCTCCAACAACGAAATCAGCTTCCGTCGTCCTCCTCGGCGTCGCCGCATATGGTAAGATATGGAGGGAGGCGCTTCGCCCTCCCTCCAAACCTCCCTCCCGACCGGGTAGCACCCGGTGGCGGGTAATGCGAAATTTGTTTTGTCGTCGACAAAACAAATTTCGCAAGAATGTTTTTTTCGTCAGGCGAGATGATGGGAAGAAAGGGCATCCACAGAGTACACCCACGAGTACATTTACGAGTACACCCACGAGTACGTTTACGAGTACACCCACAGAGTATATCCACTGAATACACCCACTGAATACACCCACGAGTACATCCAGCTTCAGGGGTATCTATCTATAAAACTTTGCAAATCCCTTTTTGTCGACGACAAAAAGGGATTTGCGTTACCCGCCACCGGGTGCTACCCGGTCGGGGGAGGTGTGGAGGGGGCGAAGCGCCCCTCCGCATCCCCTAGAAGTTATCAGCGATGAAGTCGATGGCGTTGCGGAAAAAGACGACGCCTTCGCCTTCGCGGGCGAGTCGGCCTGCGGATTTATCGCTTGTCCAAGTCGGAGAGTTATAGGGAGAGAGGAATGCTTCCGGGTGCGGCATGAGTCCGAAGATTCTTCCGGTCGGGTCGCAGATTCCGGCGATCGAGCGGAGTGAACCGTTCGGGTTGGCCGGGAATTCGGTCGCGAAGCTGCCGTCTTCGTTCGCGTAGCGGACGGCGACGAGGTTGCGTTGCTCCAGTTCATTCAACAGGGCGTCGTCGGCGACGAACTTTCCTTCTCCGTGGCGGAGCGGGAGTCGTACTTTGTCGATTCCTTTGGTGAACACGCATGGAGATTCTGGATTGGCTTTCAGCATGCACCAGTCGTCGCGGAAGGTTCCCGAGTCGTTATGGGCCAGTGCGACGGTCTGCTGGAAGTAGTTGCCATCGAGTGCCGGAACCATGCCGAGGCGGGTCAGCGTCTGGAACCCGTTGCAGATACCGAGTACGAGCTTGCCGTCTGCGACGAATTTTTCGAGCTGGTCGCGAAGTTGGAACTTCACGCGGTTGGCGAATACCGTGCCGGAGCCGAGGTGGTCGCCGAACGAAAAGCCGCCGATGAACGTCAGCATCTGGAATTCGTCAAGCGTATGTTTCCCCGCGATCAGGTCATTGAGGTGCACGAGTTCCGGCGTTGCGCCGACGAGCTTGCATGCGGCGGCGGTTTCCCGTTCGCAGTTCAGCCCGAATCCGGTGATAACCAGAACTTTGATGTCAGATCGTTTCATAAAAAATCCTGAATTTTAGGTGTGATAGTCGGCGTTGATTTTGACATACTCATACGAGATGTCGTTGGTCCAGACCCAGTATTCGGCATCGCCGTCATTGAGGTCGACCAAAACGGTGAATTCGCGTTTGCGAACGATATCCACAAGTGCTTCTTCGGGGGTTCCCGCATCGCCGCCCTTGCGAACGACCGGAACGTCGTCGTAGAAAATATCCACATTCTCCGGTTTGAACTTGCCGCCGGAATAACCCAGTGCGGCTACGACGCGACCCCAGTTCGGGTCCCCGCCGAACCATGCTGTTTTGCAGAGCAGCGAGTTGGCGACCGCTTCGGCGCAGAGCTTCGCGTCGTCTTCGCTGCGGGCGTGGATGATTTTTACATCGACGAATTTGGTGACGCCTTCGCCATCCATCACCATTTCGCGCGCGAGGGTTTGCATGAGCTTGAGCAGTGCTTCGTTGAAAAGCTCGGCTTCGGGTGTGCCGCGCTTGACTTCGACGCCGGCGAGGCCGTTCGCCATGACGATCACGGTGTCATTGGTGCTCATATCGCCGTCGATGGTGATGCGGTTAAAGGAGCGCGCGGCATTTTCTCCGAGCATTTCGGCAAGCAGCGCGTTGGAGATCTTTACATCGGTGGTGATGTAGCAGAGCATCGTTGCGTGCGGCACCTTGAGCGTCGGGTCGATCATGCCCGCGCCTTTGGTCATTGCACCGATGGAGCAGATGATGCCGTCGATTTCCAGCTCGACCGCCGTGGATTTCGGCACAGTGTCGGTGGTCATGATCGCTTTAGCCGCGTCGGACCCGCCGTCGGTGTCGAGCGCCGGGATGGCCATGTCGATGCCTTTCCGGATCAAGTCCATCGGCAGCTGGGTGCCGATCCGCCCGGTGGAGGAGATTACGACTTCTTCCGGTTTGATTCCCAGTTTATTGGCGACGAGGATGCAGGTTGATTCCGCATTGGCGATGCCGTTTTCGCCCGTGCAGGCGTTGGCGTTGCCGGAGTTGATGACCGCCGCCCGGATGGTGTTGGCGCTCAATACCCGTTTGCGGCAAACCTGAACCGGTGCGGCGGCAAAGGTGCAACTGGTAAACGCACCGGCGAAGTTGGCCGGAACGTCGCTGACAAGCATTGCGAAATCGGGTGCGCCGCTGCGTTTGAATCCGGCGGTGACTCCGGCCGCGCGGAAGCCGCGCGGAGTGGTGACGGAACCGCCGGGAATCGGCTTGATGCTACTCATCGATTTTCTCTCCATAAGTTGCTTTGACATTGATCGCGATTCCGCCGCGGGGACGGAATTTGCCGATAACCTCGGCACGGCGCGGGGCGCATGTTTTCACCACAGCGTCGAGAATCGTGTTGACCGATTCCTCATGGAAGGTATTGCTGTTGCGAAACGAATACAAGTACAGTTTGAGCGATTTGCTCTCGATACATTTTTTATCCGGTACATAACGGACGATGATGTGTCCGAAATCCGGCTGGTTGGTCACCGGGCAGAGCGACGTATATTCCGGGCAATCGAATTCGATGATGTAGTCGCGGTCAGCGTAGACGTTGTTGAACGCTTCGAGTTTCGCGTCCGTCGGGGAGGTCGGATAGTTCCGTTCCGAAGCCGATAACAGCGTCAAATCCTGAAACCGCTCCTGTTTTTTCTGGAGATTCATAATGTGTTCAAAATCCGTAATAAGTACTATAATGATTTTATTTCCTTATAAAATAGCATCTTTCCAAGGTAATTTCGATATTAAACCGAAAAATAGGATGATTTTTTCTTGAATTTTGCGAAACTTGTCATTATATTGCAGACAGGATTAGTAGAAAACAGTAAAAATACTGGTTGTCTTTAGTTTTGCAAATCAAACTTGTGAGGGAAGAACCAAAATGAAATTCCGTAAGACAATTCTGGCGTCTGTGTTTCTTGGGGCGATAATGGTCGGAGCGACGATTTCTCCGGCTGGCGCCGAGGATGTCTGGGTCATGAAGCCGGTTGAAAAGCTCGGCCGTGGTATCGCCAACGTTGCGTTCGGCCCTCTGGAAATCTTTATGAAGTGGAACGACGTCACGCAGGATGCGGGCGGCATTGCCGGCCTGACTTATGGAACGCTCAAAGGAGTCAGCTACACCGTCGCTCGTGAAGTCGTCGGCGTGGTCGATATCGCGACCTTTCTGATTCCGCTTCCGGGTTGCCCGAACGACCGGAATGACGCCGGTTGGGGATATGGACCGATCATGCGTCCGGCATGGGTGGTTGACATCGAGCACAACTGGGGCGACTTCGTCTTCAATACCGATTCGTACGTTTCCGGCGAATAATTCGTCCGAAACTTTGCTGAAAGACGCTTCTGCAAGCATATCTGCTTCGGAAGCGTTTTTTCATGCCTTCCCGCGGGGGCGCTTGCTTGAAAAGCGTCCGGTGCTGTGATATATTAATCGTTCGTATTATGAGTTATTTACAGTTACGGAGCGACGCCTCCGCCAGCCAACGGGTTGTGAACTATGAGCTTTTCCTGCGGATTTGTCGGGCTGCCGAATGTCGGAAAGTCCACGTTGTTTAATGCACTGTGCAAGGGCGGCGCGGAAGCCGCGAATTTTCCGTTCTGCACCATTGAGCCGAATACCGGCATTGTTGCGGTTCCGGACGAACGGCTTGAAACGCTCCGGAATCTGGAGAATTCCGGCCGGATCGTTCCATCTTCTCTCAAGTTCATCGATATCGCCGGGCTGGTGAAGGGCGCGAGTCAGGGGCAGGGGCTGGGCAACCAGTTCCTCGGGCATATTCGCGGAGTTGATGCGATTGTTCACGTGGTGCGGCTCTTTGAAGACGGCGATGTGGTTCATGTTGACGGCCGGGTCGATCCGGTCGGCGACCTTGAGGTGATTCTGACCGAGCTGATGCTCTCCGACCTTGACTCGCTGGAGAGACGGCGCGACAAGGCGCACAAACTTGCCCGGACAAATGACCCCGATGCGAAACTCGAATACGAGTTGATCGTTTCGCTGGCAGCTCAGCTCGGCGACGGAAAAATTCCGGAATACGACCAGAGCAATGCAAAAGTAGTGGAACGGGTAAAATCGTTTGGATTGCTCTCGATGATGCCTGCGTTTGTCTGCGCCAACACCGACGAGGAGAATTTCCGCAATTTCGGCACGTCCGATAAGGCGAAGGCGCTGGTGGATTTTGCTGCACAGCACGGCATGGTGGTGGTTCCCGTCTGCGCCAAACTGGAAGAAGAACTCGGCCAGCTCGACGCGGAAGAAGCTGCGATGTTCATGGACGAACTCGGCATTAAGGAAACCGGACTTGACCGTGTGATCAGAACCGGGTACGGCCTGCTGAATTATATCACCTATTTCACCGTGGGGCCGATGGAGGCTCGTGCCTGGACGATTACGAAGGGCACTGCAGCGCCGCAAGCGGCCGGAAAGATTCATACCGATCTTTGTCGCGGATTCATCCGGATGGAGACGGTTTCGTTCGACGATCTCATTGCTGCGGGCGGTTGGAGCAAGGCGCAGCTTGCCGGGAAGTTGCGGATCGAGGGGAAGGATTACATCGTTCAGGACGGCGACGTTGTGCATGTGCGCTTCTCTGTGTAATCGTTTTCTTGAGAAATCTTTCTGATCGAATGTAATTTCTGATCCCGTATTGTTGAAAAATAAAAAAAGCGGGTTATCTTATGAAACCCCGCCGGGAATTCCCTCGAATTTCCGGGCAGGCGTGGACGCAGATCAATATTCAGCGATAGAGGAGATTCAAGTATGGCGAAACGAAATGCTGGGCTTGTTTTCGAAGGCAAGGATAAGGAATACTACGACGCGCTGATGCACGCACGTGAAATCGTGAACGGTCAACTCCAGTACCATGTGGAAGAAGCGCTGGACAGCGCCAATGCCGACAAACGCGGCGTAACCACCCATATGGCTGACGTTTCCAGCGACAATTCCAGGCAGGAAATGGGGCTGCGGATGCTGACCGAAGAAGGCAATGTGCTCAAATTGATCGAAGACGCATTGCAGCGTCTTGCCAACGGCGAGTATGGCCGTTGCATCGAATGCGGCGAGATGATTCCGGAAGGGCGGCTCAAGGTTCGTCCTTATGCGCGCTACTGTGTGAAGTGCAAATCCCGTATCGAGCAGTCGAAATAATGTCAGTGAGTGAGGTATCCAACGTGCCGGAAACGGCCGGAAAATCCCGACGGGAACGCATTGTTCTGCTTTTGGCTTTGATGTTGGGCGTCGTTTCGCTGACTCTCGATCAGTGGACGAAATTCGTTGTGGAACGGCAATTTTATCTTGGCGAAAGCGTTCCGGTGTGGGAGCCGTTTTTCTCCCTTACCTTTGTCCGCAACGAAGGCGCGGCATGGAGTATTCTGACTGGTTACGGCTGGCTGTTGCTGGCGATAGCCGGAGTGGTGACGGCGAGCGTCATCTGGTTTTTCCGTTCATTGACCGAGGGGTATTCGGAGCGTTGCTTTGCATTGATTCTTGTCTTGAGCGGCGTGGTGGGTAACTCCATCGACCGGGTTTGGCGCGGGGCGGTGGTTGATTTCTTCGATTTTCATTGGTACAGCCAGTATCGATTTCCTGTGTTCAACGTGGCCGATATCGCCATTTGTGTCGGTGTGGGATTGTTTGTCCTTTCGACGCTGCTCCGTCCTTCCAAAAAGAAAGAAGATGTGGCATTGGAAGAGAAAACGGAGCCGCCGATCGCTTGATTTTGTGATGACGTCATTGTATTTTACTCCTGTTCCATCAATTGGGCAGGATTTTTTTTTGTGTTTGCGGAGGTGGCAATGAAGATGATATCGGTGACGGAGATGCGGCGGGTGGAGGCGTTTGCCATGGCGTCCGGCGTTTCGGAGTACGAGTTGATGCGACGGGCCGGGGAGGGTGCTGCGGCAGAAATCCGTAAGTTTATGCAAACTCGTTCTTTTGGGCGTGCGGTGATTCTGGTCGGACGTGGAAACAATGGCGGAGATGCGCTGGTTGTTGCCGGATTGCTCGGCATTCCGACGGAAATATGGGCGACCGCTCCTTTGACGGAATTGCATGGGGAAGCTGCCGAGGCGGCTCGCGATTTACCTTCTTCGATGACGATCCGGGTTCGGGATACGCTCTCTCCGCTTGATTTTGTTCCGGGGGATTTCATTGTGGATGGTTTGCTAGGCACCGGGTTTGCCGGAAAGCTTCGCCCTCGTTTTCGCAATTGGATTGAAGCGGCGAACGCCTCCGGGTGCCCCATTGTGGCGCTGGATCTGCCCTCCGGGGTCAATGGCGATACGGGAAGGGCTGATTCCGGAGTGGCGATCCGCGCGGAACTGACCATTCCCTTCGGTTATCCAAAGACCGGACATTTTCGAGAGGACGGGCCGGGTGCTTCCGGACGTCTCCGATTGGTTGATATCGGTTTGGTTGAGCCGACGGATGGCGTGAAGTGCGATGGCGAGGCGTTCTTTGCCTCCGATGCAAAACGATTGCTTGTTCCGCTCGCATATGATGCGTATAAAAATCAGCGCGGCCAACTCTTGATTGCGGCGGGTTCGGCCGAATACAGCGGTGCGGCGGCGCTGGCTGCCCGGGCGGCGTTGCGGATGGGGGCGGGGATCGTCCGCCTTGCGGTTCCGGTTCGCCCGTATGCGGCGTTGCCGGGGGCGTTGATTGTCCGGGAAGTGCATACCGGTGACGGTGGATTTGATCGGGAGTCGTTGCCGGAGTTGCTGGAGATGATGAGCCGTTCCGATGCCGTTGCCGCCGGTTCCGGTTGGGGCGCCCGGCGCGGTGTCGGTGCCGTGCTGGCGGAACTGCTGAAATTTCCCGGCGCTCTGTTGCTGGATGCTGATGCGTTGAATGCCGCGGCGCGTGATCCCAAGGCATGGGTTCGTCGTGAACGGTTGGTTATCACCCCGCATCCCGGCGAAGCGAAGCGGTTGGCGGAGGCGTTTGGAGTTTTATTCTCGAATGATCGAGGCGAATTCGCCTCTGCGTTGGCAGAGGCGATGAGAGCGGTGGTGGTGCTCAAAGGGCCGCAGACGGTCGTTGCTTCTCCGGATGGGCGGCGGAGTTTCAATTCTTCCGGCTGTCCGGCGTTGGCTACGGCAGGTTCCGGCGACGTGCTGGCGGGAATTATCGGCGCACTGTTGGCCGGTTCGCCGGATCGCCCGTTTGAAATGGCGCAACTCGGCGTATTTCTGCATGGACTGGCGGGGGAGGCGAATCAGCCTGGCTTGATCGCGGATGACCTGCCGGAACTTGCCGCCGCCGCCAAGGCTCGCCTGTAGAAACGAAAGAGCGGCAAGGTCATTGGCGGTCGGAGGCAGCCGGTCGCAAAGCCATCCGCTCGCGGCGAAGGCGGAGCCTCTCCCCCTCTAGCTCTCGATCGTAGCGGTTAACGCCTTGTCGAATTCCCAGGCCGGAGTGAATCCGGCGGCGCGGAGTTTCTCCGGTGAAGCGGTGGAATGCCGGATGTCGCCGGAGCGTTCCGGGAGGTGGATAATTTCCGACTTTGAATTGGTCAGGCGGATGATTTCCTTCGCCAGATCAAGGATGGTGATTTTTCCGCCGTTGGCGACGTTGAACACCCCGGTGTGCTTGCTTTGTGCAAGGAATGCGTTGGCGGCGACGATATCCTTGACGAAGACGAAGTCACGGGTCTGCCCTCCGTCGCCGAAGATGATCAACGGCTCATTTTTGCGCGCCTTGTCGATAAAGATCGGCACGGCCGCCGCATAGGCGCTTCCGGGGTCCTGCCGGGGGCCGAAAACGTTGAAGTAGCGAAGGCAGGCCGTCTGCAGCTCTCCGGACTCCGTGAATATCTTGCAGTAGTATTCCCCGTCGAGCTTGGTGACGGCGTAAGGGCTCTTGGGTTCCGGCGTCATGCTTTCGCGTTTAGGCAGTTCGGGGTTGTCGCCGTAAACCGCAGCGGAGGTGGAGAAGCAGAGCTTCTTCACTCCTGCCCGCGCGGATTCTTCCAGCACGTTGATCAGGCCGTTGTTGTTGATGTCGATACATTCCATGATTTTCTTCATCGATTCCGGGACGCTGACCAGAGCGGCGAGATGGAAGACGTAATCGACTCCTTGAAGTGCTTTGCGGACGCAGTCGCGGTCGCGGATATCGCCTTCGATGAATTCCGCGTCAAGCCCTTCAAGGTTCCGTCGGTGGCCGGAACGAAGAGAGTCGAGAATACGCACTTCCGCCTTCTTCTGAAAGTGCTCCGCAATATGACTGCCGATGAATCCGGCGCCGCCAGTAATGAGTATCCGCATATTTCTTTTCCTTTGCATGATAGAAAGAAAGGTGAGATCGCTATTTTTTTCACGATCTTATATTCATATATAATATACTCTTCCAATCCGGTATCGGCAATGGAGTTTGGGAAATCAGGCATGGATTTTTCAACAAAAGAGCATTCAAGTCCCGATTCGGCCTGAATTTTCCTCGGTTTCGGGGTTGTAAAAGAGGGGGAGCCGGTGTACATTAGATATTATTTTACGGAACTCGAATGGCCGATGTGGATTCGGGGCTGTAAAAGGCTAATTTTTCTTGTCCAAATTTACGATATGGAGGAATCATGGCAAAGAAAATGCAAACCATCGACGGGAATTACGCAGCGTCGTACGTAGCGTACGCGTTCAGTGAAGTGGCGGCGATCTACCCGATCACCCCGTCCTCGACGATGGGCGAGTATGCCGACATTTGGGCCAGCCAGGGCCTGAAGAACATGTTCGGTCAGAAGCTGGATGTTGTTGAGATGCAGTCGGAAGCCGGCGCAGCCGGTGCGGTGCACGGTTCGCTTGCGGCCGGTGCGCTGACCACCACCTACACGGCCAGCCAGGGCCTGCTGCTCATGATTCCGAACATGTACAAGATCGCCGGTGAAATGCTCCCGACGGTCTTTCATGTTTCCGCCCGTGCGCTTGCCGCCCAGTCGTTGTCGATCTTCGGCGACCACTCCGACGTGATGAGCTGCCGTGCGACCGGATTCGCGATGACTTCCGCCGCGTCGATTCAGGAAACCCATGACCTTGCGCTGGTTGCGCATCTGGCGACGCTGGAGAGCGAGATTCCGTTCCTCTCTTACTTCGACGGTTTCCGTACTTCTCATGAATTCCAGAAGGTGGAGCTGCTCGACTTCGCCAGCATGAAGGAAATGGTCGACATGAAGTATGTCGAACGCTTCCGTCAGCGTGCGCTCCGTCCCGAAGCGCCGATCGCCCGTATGGCCGCTCAGAACCCGGACGTCTACTTCCAGGGTCGCGAAACCACCAACAAGCAGTATGCCGAACTCCCCGCCGTCGTCCAGAAGTACATGGACAAAGTCGGTGAAGTCACCGGCCGCAGCTATCGTCTTTTCGACTACGTCGGAGCCGCCGATGCCGATAAGGTCATCGTTGCAATGGGTTCCGGTTGCGAAACCATCGAAGAAGCGATCGGCTACCTGAACGGCAAGGGCGCGAAGCTCGGCCTCGTGAAGGTTCGCCTCTATCGTCCGTTCGACGCCAAGGCGCTGATCAGCGCGTTGCCGAAGACGGTTAAAAAGATCGCTGTTCTCGACCGTTGCAAAGAGCCGGGCAGCCTTGGTGAACCGCTCTACCTCGACGTCAAGGCGGCGTTCGACGGCAGCGGGATCTCCATTGTCGGCGGCCGTTACGGTCTTGCCAGCAAGGAATTCACTCCGTCGATGGTTCTGGCGATCTACAAGCACCTCGATGGCAAGAATACTCACAACTTTACCGTCGGTATCGATGATGACCTCTCCGGTCTTTCGCTCCCGATCGACGAAGAGATCGTCACTGAACCGGCCGGCACCACCGCGTGCATGTTCTGGGGTCTCGGCGGCGACGGTACGGTCGGTTCCAACAAGAACTCGGTCAAGATCATCGGCGACCACACCAACAAATACGTGCAGGCCTACTTCGTCTATGACTCGAAGAAGTCCGGCGGTATCACGATTTCTCACCTGCGTTTCGGCGACAAGCCGATCACCAGCGAATACACCATCACGGCCCCGAATTTCGTCGCCTGCCACAATCAGGCGTACGTCGGCCGTTATGACATGCTCGCCGGTATCGTGAACGGCGGATCTTTCCTGCTGAACACCGAAGTGCCGGCGGACAAGGCGTTTGAAAGCCTGACCCGCGACATGCAGGAAACGATCCTTAAGAAAAATCTCAAGTTCTACGCCATCGACGCGCTCAAGCTGGCGCTTGAAGTCGGTAGCTCGAAGTATGTTTCGACCATCATGCAGACCTGCTTCTTCAAGTTGGCGAACATCATTCCGGCCGATGAGGCGATCGGCTACATCAAAACCGGAATTGAGAAGAAATTCAAGACGAAGGGCGAAAGCGTCATCAAGGAAAACCAGGCATGCGTCGATCAGGCGATCGCGATGCTGAAGAAGGTCGACGTTCCCGCGTCGCTCGACGGCGTTGCCTCGTTTGAGCCGAAGCCGCTGGTTACTCCGGAAATGGGCGAATTTGCCAACAAGCTGATGAAGCCGATTCTTCACCAGAAGGGCGACGACATTCCGGTTTCCGCGATGTCTTATGACGGCACGATGCCGATCGCGACCTCCAAGCTCGAAAAGCGCGGGATCGCGCCGACGGTTCCGAAATGGGATTCCGCCGCGTGTATCCAGTGCAACCAGTGCGTGATGGCTTGCCCGCACGCAGCGATCCGCTCGAAGCTGATCGAACCGGCGGACCTCGGAAGCGCCCCGGCTGCCTTTGCAACGGTCGACGCCCGTCCGCCGGTCAAGAAGGAACTCGGCCTCAAGTACCGTCTCCAGATCTTTATCGAAGACTGTACCGGTTGCGGCGTCTGTATTGAAACCTGCCCGGTCAAGGAAAAGGCCATTCACATGAGCCCGCTGGCGACCGAGCGTGAAGCCGGACAGACGGCGAACTTTGAATTCTTCCTCGATTTGCCGGATAATGTCCTCGGCGGAACCGATCCGAAGACTGTCAAAGGTTCGCAGTTCCTGACTCCGTACTTTGAATTCAGCGGCGCTTGCGCAGGCTGCGGCGAAACACCGTATGTCAAGCTGATCAGCCAGCTCTACGGTAACCGCATGGTTGTCGCGAATGCCACTGGTTGTTCGTCGATCTACGGCGGATCGTTCCCGTCGCTGCCGTACTGCAAGGACAAAAAGGGTCATGGTCCGGCTTGGGCCAACTCGCTCTTTGAAGACAACGCGGAATTCGGTTTCGGTATGCGTCTTGCGGTCGACACCAACCGCAAGCAGTTGATGGATTGCATCAACCGCATTCAGAAGCTCGGCGTTTGCTGCGATGATATGAAGGCGGCGCTGGACTATGCGGTTGCCAACTGGAAGAGCACCGATGACGCGGCGGTCGATAACCAGGCCAAGCTCGGCGAGCTGCTGGAAGTCGCGGTTGCGAAGTCGCAGGGCGAGCAGAAGGAAATCTATGCCAAGATGCTCGAACTGAAAAGCTACTTCGTCGATAAGTCCGTCTGGATCATCGGCGGTGACGGCTGGGCGTATGACATCGGTTTTGGCGGCCTTGATCACGTCGTGGCGCAGGAGCGCAACGTCAACATCCTCGTGCTCGACACCGAAGTGTACTCCAACACCGGCGGGCAGGCTTCCAAGTCGACCCCGATCGGCGCGGTTGCGCTCTTTGCCAACAGCGGCATGCGGTTGACCAAGAAGAACCTCGGCTTCATGTGCATGAGCTACGGCAACGTTTACGTCGCCTCGATCTCGATGGGCGCGAATCGTCAGCAGGCGTTGACCGCGATCCGCGAGGCGGAAGCGCACAACGGTCCGTCGATCATCATGGCTTACGCTCCGTGTATTGCTCACGGCATTGATATGTCGAAGAGCCAGACCGAAGCGAAGCGTGCGGTGGAAGCCGGTTACTGGCCGCTCTATCGCTACAATCCGGCGGACGAGCAGCCGTTCAAGTGGGAGACCAAGGAAGCCACCGCGAGCTTCCAGGACTTCATCCGTAGCGAAAACCGCTACAAGGCTCTCTTGAAGACGGCTCCGGCTGATGCCGAAGTGCTGTTTGCGCAGGCGGAAGCCGACGCGAAACGCCGCATGGCGTTCTACAAGAACCTCGGCGAGATTATGAAATAATCCGTCGGTTTGAGATGACTCAACCCCTGTTCCGGGTTTCCGGGACAGGGGTTTTTTATTGGAACACAAAAACAGCAGGATTGACCTGTGTGTTTGTTTTGATCTGTATTATCTTGATTGTTAGTGTATTGTACTTATCTTTCAAGAAAAAAGAGCTGAGAGTAAAAGGTAAAAATCGGAAGATAAGGAACTTTTGACTTGCATTTTCTGTGAAATGAGGCTATTTTTAAGTAGTTTAATCTGCTTGGGAACAATAAGAATTCAATGGCGCATAAGTAGAGCGATTAGGAACCGGCATTTTCGCAGGTTCAGAATATATTTGCTTTGCGCTTTTCCTTTGCAGAGAACGATAGGAAACACATTGGGTTTTCCTCAGTGTTTCATAAGAAAAGTGCGTTATAATTGAAGAAAGGAACGCAAAAATGAAGAAGGGTCTTCTGATCGCCGGTGGTGCTCTTGCATCGATTCTGTTCGCTGGTTGTGCTGGAGTTTCCACCAACAACGGAATGCCGGCTCCGCTGGCTGGCGCGATTGTAACCGACATGTCCGCAGGCGGCATGGTTCAGGCTGTCACCGGCAAGTATGATGTTGTCAAGCGCAACGTCACTGCCGAAGCGACTGCCACCAGCTACTTCACCGCGATCGCGATGGGCGACATCTCCTATGCCACTCTCCGTTCCGCGGCTCTCGCCCAGGCGGAAGGTGCTGACGAGTTGGTCAACGTCAAGATTGACTACAAGCAGGACAACGTCATCGGTATCAATACGGTCACTCTCAAGTTGACCGCGGATGCCGTCAAGATGGCGAAGTAAACTTCGTCACTGCGAAAATGAGCGGGAGCAGGGAAACCTCTCCCGCTTATTTTTTTGCAATGAGAAGAAAGTCGTTTGCCTTTCCCGGCCCGGGTCGATCTGCACTGCCGGCAACCATGCTGGATGACAGCCTTGCTCTGGATGACAGCCTTGCTGCTGGATGACAGCCTTGCTGCTGGATGACAGCCTTGCTGCTGGATGACAGCCTTGC
>JBEBTY010000048.1:0-15600 GCA_040393525.1 Victivallis vadensis
ACAAGCTCGAATGCGATGTCGCATGCTGTTGGGCGCATGTCCGCAGATATCTGGTGGAATAATAATCTGGAATGGGTTTTCTAGCATTTGCAAAAGTATGTGTCTGAGAAATCATTGGAAACCGCGGCTTTGCACAGGATATATGGAGTAAATTCCTGAATGGACTGCCGATTTTGAAAACAATAAAAAAGGGAAATTGAAAATTGAAAATCATTTCAATGCTTTTGCTTCTTGCCGTCGCCTCTGTTCATGCCGTTGCCGCTCCGCTGGAATTGATCAGCGCCAAATGGGGCGCTGGTGATAGACAATGCGACGCCACCGCATTTGCTGCCGGGCGGCTGCGGGAAGGGAAATTTCTGGTATTGAGCTCTCAAGATGCGAAAGAATTGGGCGATCCCGCACCCATGACGCCCAAAGTGCTGACTGCAACGATAAAAGTACAGGGTGAGGAACGCACCTTGACCGTGGGAGAATATTCGGCGCCGATCATCATCCGCGTCGGCGATTACTCCGCAACCGGAGAATTGACGATTTACAGTGCCACCTATGGCTCCGGCGACAAGTCAAAAGACCTGCGGGAGAAAGTCGGGCAGATGACAAAGGAAAACAAGACGGAGAATGTCAATAATGATTTTGCCGGAGCGGATCCGGCGCCGAATAAGGCGAAAGAGCTGGTCATCGTTTACAGTGTCGATAACTGTTTCCGGGCAATGATTGTACCAGAAGGGAAGCAATTCAATCCCGCAGGCTTGAAGTAACGCGAAGATAAAAGGAAGAATATCTATTATGAAACGAAGTTTGCTTTTGGGCCTGATTCTGGTTGCGCTGTCCGCTTTCGGTACAGACCACGTTTATTTTCCGGAGTGGAAGGTTCCCAAGGTATCGCAGGACAAACTGAATGACTGGGAGCTTTCCAAGGCGTTCCGCCGGAAAGGAGGGGAACGTACAGACATCAGTCTCAACGGCTTCTGGAAGTTCGCACTGTGTGAAAAAGAACAGGATGCACCGCCGCCGTTTTCGGAGGAATGGGGATATTTTCTGGTGCCGGGTTTCTGGCGGATGGGGCCGATGTGCAATTTCTTCCGTACCGCAGACGGCAGGGCGGTGGACCGAGTGCGCGGCAAGCAATATAATGACTATCGGCAAGGTTGGTATTTTCGTGAATTCGTCACGCCGCCGGAGAGCGCGGGGCGGCAGACCCTGCTGAAATTCGACGCATTTTATTCCAAGGGTATCGTACTTATCAATGGGAAAAAAGTGCCGTTGCCGGGGCACTCCCCGAAATTACAGGCGGGCAGCCCGGTTTTCAGTGTCGACATCACGGATTATCTGCTGCCGGGCAACGGGAAAAATGAGATTTTTATTGCAACTTCACCGGATAATCCGCCGGGAGATTTCACCCGTGCCGGCTTGCAGGACAATGTCTGGCTTTGCATCCGTCCGAAACAGAATTTTGGACAGCCTCGAATTTCCACCTTTGTGAAAGATAAGAAGTTGCGTATCGATTTCGGCTATGGCACCCTGCCGGAGAAGTTCAACGGCATGGTGGATTTCACGGTGCGGGACGCCAAAGACGGAAAAGTCGTCCATTCGGAAAAGCAACCCTACGCTCCGACAATCGTATTGAATTACATCACGCCGAAACTTTGGAGCATCGACGCTCCGAACCTCTACTATCTCGACTGCGAATTGACGCAGAACGGCAAAACCGTGGATGCCGCGACGCTCCGCTTCGGATTTCGTGAACTGACTGCGGAAAAAGGACGTTTCCTACTGAACGGCAACCCGATCATGATCAACACCGAATCCTCGTGGCAGGGCATGTGGGTTCCGCTCTGGCACACAATGGACAATATGTCGAGAAAAAGCATCCGAACCATGAAGGAGTTCGGCATCAATGCCGCTTATACGCAGCGCATGAACGCGGCCTCCTTCTATGACATCGCCGACGAGGAGGGCTTCCTCTGCGTTGAACGGGTCGAGCTTTCCTATGACGAATACAACAACCATACGGCGGAAGAGTGTCTCGAACTGTGGCGCTCGCTGGCGGAAGAGCACGTCCATTCCGGACGCCTCGACAACCATCCATCAGTTGCGGCAATTCTTGTCAATGTCTATTATCAGATGTCTGCAAGCGCGAATAACCCGGCTTATATCGGGATTTCCAGGGATGTGAAACAACACCGCTATATCCTGCCGGACGGCACGGAACAGATCCGCGAGGGCGGCGATCCGAATCTGGTCGGCGACCCGAAGGTCCGCTCGGAGAAGTTGAACCGTGTCGCCGATCACGTGAAGGAGTATTTTCCGGACGCCGAGGTATTGACCGGGGCTTCGGGACATGTAAAAGATGCTTATGGCATCCATATCTATCACACATGGGGCGCGCCTCTCGCTGAATTGGCAGCCTTGTTCAAGCGTTACAGCAAAGACCGCGAGGTGCCGGTTTATTGCGGCGAGTATGCGGTTCCATACCACGGTTCTTATGCGCATTTGAATTTGTGGGGACAGATTCGGAACAAGCCGGAATTTTATTATTGGCAGGAGAATGCCGCCCGCATTCTCGGCCCCGCCGCCTACCGGGAAAAAACCGTCACGACGACATTCGCCTGGGATGGCACTTATAACGATCTTCTGGCTTCCTACCGGGGCCGCGACGGACTCGACAAAGAGACGGAGTATTATTTTATTGCCGACATCTACTCCAAGATTTTGGCGGACTCGGTAAACCGGACGATTTTTTACTGGCGTTACGACGGGCTTGCCGGACTTGCCCCGTTTGAATATATCTGTGGCCGCTATCTTACAGCAGCACGCTCCTGTCCGCCAGCGCCCCGGTTGGACGGCGACTTGACCCTTCCTGGTGTGAAACCGGCCTATCTGTATGGCTCGCATGTCCTGCCGTTGTTTGAACCGTTTAAACCGGAACTGGATTATCGTCCGAATCTGGTTTCGACTCCGTTCCGGCTGGCGATGGCTGACGTCGTTTGCAAATTTGTCGGAGCAGGAGAGGATTACTACGAAAATGATCACGCCTTCTGGAGCGGGGAGACGCTGTCCAAGGCGCTTGGCGTCGTCAATATGAGCGGCAAGACGCTGGATTATCAGGTTGAAATCTCCGTATCGGACGGTTCCGGCGCGGTCGCCGCTTCGACAGACATTCCTTTTCAAATCGGGGCGTACACGCAGAAGACGGTTCCGTTCCAGTTGAAACTGCCGTGTGTCGGCGTCCGACGGGGATATACTTTACGGGCAGTTTTCAAGCCATCCACACCGGATTCTCCGGAGTTGGCGGCTGCGCTGCCGATACAAGTGTTCCCGGAAGTACGTTCGACAGCCAGAAAAATTCAGCTTTATGGAGGAACTCCGGCATTTTCCGCAACACTGAAGAAGCTGGGATACGAAGTGACGGAGACAAGCTCTTTTGCAAAGCTCAATCCGGAACAGGTACTGGTGGTTGCTCCCGGAGCATTCGGAGATCAGGATACGCTGCCCGACTTCTCCGCCCTGGCCGAGAAGGGAATCCGGACATTGGTGATGGAACAGCGCAAGAATGCATCCCCGGAATTGATCAAGGTCCGCAGCCGCCAGGCGTTCATCAATGCACCGTCGCATCCGGTATTGGAGGGGTTGTCCGATGAGGATTTCGCCGACTGGCGCGGCAGCAGCTCGCTGGATCCCGCCTATGGAAATGCGGAGCCCGGCCATATCTGGTCGAATGCGGCATGGACGGACTGGGGCAATCGCGGCATGGTTGCCGGCAATGTGTTCCGCCGTCCCCAGACCGGCAACTACCTGTCGCTTCTGGTCAGCGGTTTCGACCTCTACCAGACGCCGCTGCTGGAATACCGTGGTAAAAACGGCAGTTGGATCGGTTCCCAGCTTGAAACAGGAGAACGGTTGCTGATCGACCCGGTTGCAACCACCGTGTTCTGCCGGATGATCGATTATCTGGCGGAACGCCATCCGGCTTACGGTGAAGTCGGCTTTTTCGGAGGGGAGAAAGGCGAGGCATTGCTGAAGAAATTCGGAGTTGAGTACCGGAACACCGACCTCTCGGGACTGAATGGGCTCCGGCTGCTGATCGTCTCCGATCCGGACTGGAAAGCATTGGAAAAGCACAGCGTGAAACTATCAGATTATGTTTACAATGGTGGAAAGGTTTTATATCTGCACACCGGAGAGGCGTGGTATGGTTCCTGGCTGCCTTTCCTGATGGAGATGAAGAAAGCGGCGAAAACAGAAAAAGGCATCACGTTCTCCAATACCGGCGACAACTGGAAGAGCGGCTGGAGCGAATGCGAACTTTATTGGCGCGGGAAGCCGGAATTGCCGGAATTCGCAAACTTTCCTACGAGTGCGGCGGCCACCTCCCCGGCGGTTCTGGTACAGATGAAACATGGCAGCGGCAGTTACTTCTTCAGCTCCCTGACGCCGGAGAGTTTTGCGGCGGATCAGATGGCGGCGGTCAAATATTCCCGGTTGATCTCTGCGTTGCTGACTTCGCATGGGGCGGTAATGGCGAACTCCGCCTCGCCGTACCGGATAAACAAAAGCTTGACGATTCCGCTCCGAACCATGCGTTGGGAGTTTGCGCTTGATCCGAACGACACGGGACTTGCGGAGAACTGGCAATCCGGACGGGACGGCTCCGGGAAATGGCTCAGCGGTCAGCAGACGCTCGGCGGTGAATTCGTCCGCCCCGGAGTCGGTTACGAAGCGTTCCTCGAACGCGATTACTCGGGAGTGAGCTGGTATCGTCTGCGGTTCAAGCTGACGCCGGAACAGGCGGCGGCAAAGGGAATGCGTGCGGAGCTTGGCCACATCAACACCAGCGACCGCACGTTTCTGAACGGCACGGAGATCGGTTTCGCCAACGAGCACAAGCGTATCTACCGGATTCCGGACGGGCTGCTCAAGCCCGGCATGAATACGCTGATGATCCGGATTGAAAACCAGAAAGCTCCTGGCGGTCTTGTTGATGCTGAAGTATGCCTGAGCAATGCCGATGCAGTCAACCGCTTTTGGACGCAGCTTTATTCCGGTGGAAATCGCGATTACAACTACAACCCCGATTGGATCCGGCAATATTGATTGCCCTTCCGTCAAAAATTCCGGCGCGTTGTCATGCGTGCCGGAATTCCTTGTATAAAGGAAAGTTCTCGATGTCAAACAAGCCGCAAATCATTTTCATGCCCCATGCCGATATTCAGTATTTGCAACCGGCTCTGGAACGCCGCACGTGAGGTAGCGTACACATCGGAAACACGTGGAGGGTTCTTTTTAAACCTGAAAGTCATCTATTTCCGTTTTTGCTTCAGATTTTTATGTCCGCAGTTTCCGCGACTCAATATTCCAGCGGAAACAGTTATTCTCGGGAGTGCCGACACAGACATAAAAACATCGCGCCACTAGCGGGGTGCGTAAATGATTTCGCTTTTTTTGCAATCTCCTCTTGAAATTTTTTTTTGAGGAGCAATGTTAATTAACGATAACTAACATGCGCAATCAAGATAACAATGACAAGGTGGAAAAAATGATGAAATCGTTTGTCACACCAAGGCGGGTCAAAACCGCGATCAAGGTGTTTCTGGTGCTTGGCGTGATCGCCTTCGCTGTTTATTTCATGCGTTTCTCCCCGGTCGAAGTGAATTTATACCCGGTCACCCGGGGCATCGTCGTCAACGAGGTCATGGGGACCGGCACCCTCGAAGCGCGGGTGCGGGCGGCGGTGAGTCCGAAGATTTCCGGTTTGCTGACCGAGGTGAAAGCCGACCAGAACGACCGGGTCGTCAAAGGTCAATTGCTCGCCCGGCTTGACGATTCGAATCTGCGCCGCCAGGTGGAACTGGCCGAGGCAGAACTCGCGGCGGCGCGCGCCGCGCTTCCGCGGCTCGATGCCGAAATTGTCGCCGCGACCGCTTCCGTGGTCAAGGCCCGCGAGAATTTCGAGCGCGTTGTCACTTTGCGGAAAGGCAACGTGATTGCGCAGAACGAGCTCGAACAGGCCACCGAATCGCACGATGTCGCCAAAGCGACCCTCTCGCGAATCCAGGCCGCCCGGCTTGAGGCCGAACGCAATATCGACCGGGCCGCCGCCGCGCTCCGCTATGCCCAGGCGCAATGGAGCGACGCCGAGCTTCGAGCCCCCTTCGACGCCCTGGTGGTGCGGCGGAACCGCAACCCCGGCGACGTAGTCGTTCCCGGCGGCTCGATTCTCGATGTGATTTCGCTCGATCAGTTGTGGGTTTCCGCCTGGGTCGATGAAACCGCGATGGCCCGGCTGGCGGTGGGGCAACCGGCCGAAATCGTCTTCCGTTCGCAGCCGGAAATTTCACTGCCCGGCCGGGTTGCCCGCCTTGGCGCCGAGACCGACCGGGAAACCCGCGAATTCCTGGTGGACGTCGATCTGCTGCAACTGCCGGCGAACTGGGCGGTTGGCCAGCGGGCCGAAGTTTACATCCGGACCGGCAGGCGCGAGAACGTGCCGACGATTCCTTCGCAGCTTGTCCTATGGCGCAACGGTCAGTCTGGAGTTCTTGTCGCGCGGGACGGACAGGCGCGGTGGCGTCCGGTCAAACTCGGACTGACCGGTCGGACTCACGTTGAAGTGACCGAAGACCTCAAAGAAGGCGAATCGGTCATCGGCGCGTTGCCCGGACGCGAACTGCCGCGCGACGGCCGCCGGGTGGAGGCGGTAAAACCATGAATCTGGCAATCAGGGACATACGGCATAATTTCGGCCGCTTTCTCCTGACCGCGCTCGGAATCGGCCTCCTGCTGATGCTGGTCATGGGCATGGGCGGCATTTACCGCGGGCTGGTGCAGGAGGCGACGCTGCTGGTCGACCGGAGCGGCGCGGACCTGTGGGTGGTGCAGAAGGGCACCCGCGGACCGTTCGCCGAAATTTCCCGGATTCCCCGCAATGTCGAGGACCGAATTCTGGCGGTTCCCGGAGTGGTTCGCGCCGACGCTTTTGTCTCCCACACCATCCAGCGCGAATACCGCGGCCGGCCGCTGCGGCTGACCGTCCAGGGGCTGGCCTGGCCCGCCGACCGGGGCGAATGGCTGCCGCTGGTCGCCGGCCGCCCACTGGGACAGGCCCATTACGAACTGGTCGCGGACCGCTCTTCCGGGTTGAGGCTGGGAGATCGCATTCCGCTCGGGAAAAATGTCTATACCGTGGTCGGCCTGACCTCCGACATGAATTCGTCCTCCGGCGATGCGATGGCGTTCCTGACCCGCGCCGATGCGCAGGCGGTGCAGTTCGACCTCCCCGGCGAAGCGATCCGGATCGAGCGCTCCGCCAGAATCGGGAGGTTGAACTCGACAGACCTCGGCATGGTCAATCCGCAGATGGCCGAACGCGCCGGCGGCACGTCATCCGGAATCCCGGCGCTCGGCGCCTCCATGGTCAGCGCCGTTCTGGTGAACGTGGCGCCCGGATACGACCAAGCGGCGATCGCGGAAAAGATCGCCGCTTGGCCGGATGTGTCCGTCTACACCCACGCCGCCCAACGCGAACTCCTTTTGCGCGGGATGGTGGACAAGGCGCGCCGCCAACTCGGACTTTTCCGCATTCTGCTCATCATCGTCTCCGCCGTGATTATGGCGCTGATTTTGTATACCCTGACGCTGGATAAAATCCACGATATCGCCATGCTCAAACTGATGGGTGCGCGCAACCGGGTGATTCTCGGGCTGATTATGGAGCAGGCGCTGCTGCTGGGCGCGCTGGGGTTCGGCATCGCCTACCTCGTCGGACAGCGACTGTTTCCTTATTTCCCCCGCCGCGTGGTCATTATGCCGGACGACCTGGTGCAGCTTGCGGTCGTGGTCCTGGTGATTTCGGTGCTCGCCAGCCTGCTGGGGATCGCCAAGGCGCTGCGGGTTGATCCGGGCGAGGTGCTGTCATGAGCGAATTCGTGGTCGAAGCCGAGCATCTGACGAAGACTTACGGCAGCGGCAACACCGAGGTTGTCGCGCTCCGCGAGGTGGGGCTGACCATCTCGCGCGGAGAAGTGGTTGCGCTGCTCGGCCCCAGCGGGGCCGGGAAATCGACGCTGCTCACCGCGCTGGGCCTGATCCGCCCTCCCGATCATGGAATGATCCGGATTCGCGGAACCACCGTATTCGACGGCCGGCTCCTGGTCGATGCGGCCGTGTTTCGCCGCCGCCATCTCGGTTTTGTGTTCCAGAAAGCGAACCTGATCCCGTTCCTCACTGCGCTGGAAAACGTTCAGCTCGCCATGGAGATCAACGACGCGCCTTCCGGCGCGGCGCGGAAGCGGGCGCGGGAGCTGCTCGACTATCTCGGTGTCGGCGACCGGGCCGGGCACCTGCCCGCGAAGCTTTCCGGCGGCCAGCAGCAGCGCGTCGCGGTCGCCCGGGCGCTGGTCAACCGGCCCGCCCTGTTGCTGGCCGACGAACCAACCGCGGCGCTCGACAGCGTCCGCGGGCGTCAGGTGATGGAGCTCTTCCGCACGGTGGCGCACGAGCAGGACACGGGGGTGCTGGTGGTGACGCACGATCATCGCGCGCTGGATGTATTCGACCGCGCTTATGAAATGGAAGACGGACAACTGCGTCCCAGCTCGATTGTTGTATAATTCCATATGGAAAAAATTGCCGCATCCCGATGTGATAGTCGAAAAACGATTTTGTTTTTGTTTTTCATTGTTCCCTCTTGAAAAATTGTGTTTGAGATATAATGTTAATTAATGATAATTAACATTAACTAACAGAGGTAAAACATGGCGGTGACAGCCCGGCAGCAGAAAATCGTTACCGTGGCAGTGCGGTTGCTGGCGGAGCGGGGAATTCAGCAACTGACGCTGAAGAACCTGGCCGCCGAGTTGAAGGTTTCCGAGCCGGCGATCTACCGCCATTTCACCGGCAAGTATGCGATCCTGGATGCGGTGCTCGATTCGTTCGCCGAGATCGCGCAGTCGGTGCTGGACGAACTGCCGGCCGATACGATGGACCCGCTGACCGGCATCGAGCTTTTCATCCGGGACCGGCTGGAACGGATGAGCGCGAATCCGCCGCTGGCGAAGGTGATGTTTTCCGAGGAGCTGTTCCAGGACGACCCGCGGCTGGCGGAGAAGGTACTCTCCATCATGCACAGTCACAAGGTCCGGATCGAGACGCTGATCCACCGCGGACAGGCCGAGGGGAAAATCCGTCCGGAAATCGACCCTACCGTGCTGTTCCGGCTGATCTTCGGGCCGATCCGGCTCTTGATCAAGCAATGGGGACTGTCCGGATACCGGTTCGAGCTGCTCGCCGAAGGCATGAAGCAGTGGCGGACGATTCGTGATTTGATTGAATTACCGGGAAATCGCCCGGCATAAAGAAGCAGTTGCAAACTGCCGTCAACCCAAGAAGAGGAGGAGAAGTCCATGAACGAGAAAATGTTTTGTTTCCAGTGTCAGGAAACCTGCAAGAATTCCGGTTGCACGCTCCGCGGAATGTGCGGCAAACAGCCGGAAACCGCCAATCTGATGGATGAGCTGGTCGCCCAGCTCAAGATCCTTGCGCTGACTCACAAGCCGGACCGCAAACTCGGTCTCTTTGCCATTCAGTCGCTGTTTATGACGATCACCAACGCCAATTTCGACGACGCGCGGTTCCAGGTGCAGATCGCCAGGGCCAAACAACTCATCGGCCCGACCTCCGTGTCGGTTCCGGTGGGCGTGCTGTCCACGGAGAACGAAGACATCCGCTCGCTCCGCGAACTCCTGATCTACGGGCTCAAGGGCATCGCCGCCTACGCCGACCACGCGGCCGTGCTGGGCAAGGAGGACGATGCGATCTATGAATTCGTCTTCAAGGCGCTGGCCGCGACGACGAAGGATCTCTCCGCGGACGAACTGGTCGGGCTGGTGCTCGAGTGCGGCAATGTCGCGGTCAAGACCATGGCGCTTCTGGACGCGGCCAATACCGGGACTTACGGCAACCCGCAGATCACCCGGGTGAAAACCGGCGTGGGGAAGAACCCCGGCATCCTGGTTTCCGGCCACGACCTGCTCGACATCAAGGAACTGCTGGAACAGACCCGGGGGACCGGCGTCGATGTCTACACCCACAGCGAGATGCTGCCGGCCCATTACTACCCCGAACTCAAGAAGTTCCCCAACCTGGTCGGCAATTACGGCAGCTCCTGGTGGCACCAGAACCAGGATTTCGAGAGCTTCAACGGCCCGATCCTGATGACCACCAACTGTATCATCCCGGTGAAGGGCAGCTATCTCGGACGGCTGTTCACCACCGGCATGGCCGGTTATCCCGGCGCGGTTCACATCGCCGACCGGCAGCCCGGCGGCCGGAAGGATTTCTCCGCGCTGATCAAGCTGGCGAAGAGCTGCCCGCCGCCGACCCAGATCGAAGACGGCGAGATCGTCGGCGGATTCGCCCACAACCAGGTTCTGGCGCTGGCCGACAAAGTCGTCGCCGCGGTCAAATCGGGGGCGATCAAACGCTTCGTGGTCATGGCCGGCTGCGACGGCCGCCAGCGCGACCGCCAGTACTTCACCGACGTGGCCCAGGCGCTGCCCGAAGGCACGGTGATCCTGACCGCCGGGTGTGCGAAATATCGCTATAACAAGCTCAACCTCGGCGATATCGGCGGCATTCCGCGCGTCCTCGACGCCGGTCAGTGCAACGACAGCTACTCGCTGGCGGTGATCGCGATGAAGCTGCAGGAGGCGTTCGGGCTGAAGAGCATCAACGACCTTCCGCTGTCGTTCGACATCGCCTGGTACGAGCAGAAGGCGGTGGCGGTGCTGCTCGCGCTGCTGGCGCTCGGCGTCAAGGGAATCCGCCTGGGACCGACCCTCCCGGCGTTCCTTTCGCCGAACGTCGCCGCCGTGCTGGTCAAGAACTTCGACATCAAACCGACCGGACAGGTGGCCGAAGACGTCGCCGCGATCATGGCCGGAAAGTAAGCGAACGTTCCAATCGACAGAACCGGGCCGGAGCGGCGAAGTTCCGGCCCGGCGCCCCCTTTTACCAGAGGAGGAGCCACGCCGTATGAATCGAAAACTGACCGACGAAAACTTCGACCGGGCGCTGGCGCAACTGGGGCGCGACTACCGGTTGTTCGGCCCCCGGCGCTTTCCCGGCCGGGGCCCCTGCTCCGACAGCGAGACCACCGGTTACGGCGAGTTCGCCGCGCGGAATGAGCTCTATCTCGAAGGCAAAACCTGGTTCAGCCCCAAGGAATGCCTCTTCCCGATCCGGGAGACGCTGTTCCATTTCCAGGAGCGGGAGACCACCGCCGCCGCGTTCGACGACCGCCCGGCGATCCTGTTCCTGCGGCCATGCGACATCAACGGCATCCACCGCCTCGACACCGTGTTCCTGAACAACGGCGGGGAGCCGGATTTCTACTACGCCCGGCGGCGCGAACGGGTGAAATTCTTCCTCATCGAATGCCGCGAGAGTTTCGAGAGCTGTTTCTGCGTCTCGATGAACGCCAACCGCACCGACGATTACGCCTGCGCGTTCCGGTTCGGGCCAGACGGAGTGCGGGTTGAGGTCAAAGACCCCGTGTTTGCGCCGGTTTTCGAAGCCGAGGAGGACATCGCGCCGTTCCTCGAATTCGTCGACGCCAACCGGATCCGGGTCAACCTCCCCGCGCCGGAGAAGATCGATGCCGAGGCGGTCTTTCAGGATCCGCTGTGGCAGGAGTACACCGGCCGCTGCATCGCCTGCGGCCGCTGCAACACCTCATGCGTCACATGCAGTTGCTTCAGCATGCAGGACGTCACATATGACCGCGACGGCTCGCTCGGCGAGCGGCGGCGGGTCTGGGCCGGGTGCCATATCGACGGTTTTACCGACATGGCGGGAGGGCACGCGTTCCGGCAGAGGAACGGCGACCGCATGCGCTTTAAGACCATGCACAAAATCAACGACTTCCAGCGCCGGTTCGGCGTTCACATGTGCGTCGGCTGCGGTCGCTGCGACGATGTCTGCCCCGAATACATTTCGTTCTCCAACTGCATCAACCGGCTCGAACGCATCATCCGGGAGGCGGACCATGAATAACCCCTATCTGCCCCGTCCGTTCCGGGTACTGGCGGTGACGCCGCAGACGGCGATCGACCGGACCTTCCGGCTGGAGTCGGACCTGACTCCGGGCTGCGGCCAATTCCTGGAGCTGTCGCTGCCTGGACTGGGCGAAGCGCCGATTTCAATCAGCGACTTCGGTTCCGGCTGGCTTGAGCTGACCATCCGCAACGTCGGCCGGGTGACCGCCGGGCTCTTCGCGCTCCGTCCCGGCGACATGGTTTATGCGCGCGGCCCCTACGGGCACGGGTTCGACCCGGCTGTCTACCGCGGCAAAAACCTGCTGGTCGTGGCCGGCGGAACCGGGCTGGCGCCGGTCAAGAGCCTGATCCGCCACTTCGTCGCCAACCGCGGCGAACTGACCGGTTTCGACCTGATTCTCGGCTTCAAATCGCCGTCCGACGTACTCTTCGGCGCGGAGATCGGGAGCTGGCGGGCGGCGGCCGGCGTCATCCTCACCGTCGATCGCGGCGACGACCGCTGGACCGGGCAGACCGGGCTGGTGACGCACCATATCGAAACCTTCGCCTTCCGTCCCGGCCCGACCGAGGCGATCGTGGTGGGGCCGCCGCCGATGATGAAGTTTTCCACCCTCGCCCTGCTCCGGCGGGGAATGCCGGAGACGGCGATCACCGTCTCGTTCGAACGCCGGATGAGCTGCGGCCTGGGCAAATGCGGCCACTGCAAGATCGACGATACCTACGTGTGCCTGGAGGGGCCGGTGTTCAGCTACGCCCGGGCCCGGAAACTGCTTGATTAGCGGAGGAGGAATATGGACATCAACACCAAAGCACTCAAAAAGAACGCCTACCGCATCACCCGCCACCGGGGCGTCACCGCGCTGCGGATCCGGGTGCCGGGCGGCCATCTGGAGAGCTCCTTCCTGCCGCTGATCCGGGAGATCGCCGAAACCTACGGGAACGGAACCATCCATCTCACCGCCCGGCAGGGATTCGAACTGCCGGGCATCCCCTTCGAGGCGATTCCCGAGATCAACGTCAAGATCCGGCCGCTGCTCGAAATGCTCGGCATCCCGCTCGACAACCCCGACGGCGGGTATCCGGCCGCCGGGGCGCGCAACATCTCCGGCTGCATCGGCAACCGGGTCTGTCCTTACGCCAATTTTGACACCACCGCGCTGGCGCAGCGCATTGAGCGCGAACTTTATCCCAACGACCTTCACTTCAAAGTGGCGGTGACCGGCTGCCCCAACGACTGCGCCAAGGCGCAGCTCCAGGATTTCGGCATCATCGGCATGACCGAGCCGCAGTATGACGAGAACCGCTGCATCAGTTGCAACGCCTGCGTGAAAAACTGTCGGCGGCGGGTGACCGGCGCGCTCAAGGAGGAGAATTTCGCCGTCCGGCGCACTCCCGAACTTTGCATCGGCTGCGGCGAATGCGTGCTCAAATGCCCCACCGGGGCGATGACCCGCAGCCGGACCCGCTTCTTCCGGCTGGTCATCATGGGGCGCACCGGCAAGAAGCAGCCCCGGCTGGCCCGGACATTTCTCGACTGGGCGGAGGAGGACGCCGTCGTCCAGGTGATCAAAAACACGGTCGGATTCGTCGACGCGCACATCGACCGCAGCCTCGACAAGGAGCACATCGGCTACATCGTCGATCGAACCGGCTACCCGCTTTTCCGCGACGCGGTGCTTGAGGGCGTCCGGCTCCATCCGCTCACGCGGGTCGCCGAATGGATCGATTTCAGCGGCAGCGCCTACCGCGCCGACTGCAATTTGAAACCCGCCGCGCACTGAAGGGAGGACCGTCATGAGCATCCGTTACGACCTGGCCGACCTGGTCAACAACATGATCGAACTGGAGATCGCGGGCGCCGATTTTTACGGCGCACAGGCGCGCCGCCAGCGCAATCCGCTGCTGGCGCAGCTCTTCGCCCAGCTCGCCGAACAGGAGAAGCGGCACCGCACCGTCTACGAAGGACTGCGCAGTCGCCTCGCCGGAGAAGGGGAGGCGGACGAGGAATATCGCGGCTACCTGCGCGAAATCATCGATGAGCGGTTCCGCTTCGACCCCGAACAGGCGGCGCGGTGCGCCGAGCCGGCCGAGGTGCTGGAACTCGGCATGAACCTGGAACGGGATTCGATCCGCTTCATCGATGCCTTCGGCAAGCTCACCGACGCACGGCACCGGGACACGGTGGACCAGATCCGGCAGCAGGAGCGGAACCATCTCCAGTGGCTGCAGGATATGAAAGCACAAATCGAAGGCGGCAAGCGGTGAGGAAAAACATTTCAACAACGGAGGAAGCCATGAAATCACGGAAAGACAAACCGATCGGGTTGATCGTCGCGGAAAATCTGGCCGCCGCCCCGGTCTTTGAGCGTTACGGGCTGGATTTCTGCTGCCACGGCGACCGGACCCTGGCCGCGGCCTGCCGGGAAAACGGCATCGCCGCGGACCAGATCGAAGCCGAACTCGACGCCTTGGAGCGTCCGGCGGAGGCGAACCGCCCCGACCCCGCCGCCATGGCCGTCGATGAGCTGGCCCGCTACATTGTGGCGACCCACCACGTGTTCACCAAAGGGGCGCTGCGGACGATTTCGGCGCACTTTGAAACGGTGGTCCGCGTCCACGGCGCCCGCCACCCCGGGCTGACCGGGCTGCACGAAGCGTTCGCCGGGCTGCGGGATGAGCTTGAGCTGCACCTGGTCAAAGAGGAGGAAGTGCTCTTCCCCTACCTGGAGGCCCTGGTCGAAGCGCAGCGCGACGGAGCGCCGTTGCCGCAGGCCTGCTTCGCCGAAGTCTCCCAGCCGATTGCCATGATGGAGCGGGAACACGAAGAGGCGGGCGCGGTGCTCGATCGGATGCACGATTCGACCGGTGGCTTTCAACCGCCGCCGGACGCCTGCAATACCTACCGTCTGCTGTTCCGGGAACTGGCCGGGCTGGAGCAGGATCTGCACCGCCATATCGCGTTGGAAAACCACCTGCTTTTCCCGAAGTCGGTTGAACTGGAACAGACACTCCGGGAACGGTGACGGCCCCCTGCCATTCCGGCCCCGCCGGATGTCCGGATTACGGACATTTTCAGCTCCTCCGCTCCGCCGCGATCCGTTGCGATCGCGGCGTTTTTTCGTTCATTCCGCCCACTTTCCACGTATGCGCCCAGTGTACTACATCTATTTTTGAGATTGCAGACGTGCTATGTTCTTCATTAAACCCGAAGCAACAGGAGGACGGCATGGGACGCGAAGGACGCGAATACTGGCAAGAGCAGCTTTCGGAGTATTGGGAAAGCGGGTTGACGATCCAGGAGTACAGCGAATTGAAAGAGTTGCCTTATGAAAGCGTGCGACGGTGGATTCGGGCGTTGAAAAAGGATCGTCCAGGCGAGTCCGACGGATCCGAATCGCTGGAACTGGTCGAAGTCGCGCCATCCATTCCGAGCGCCGGGAATGCGTCAGGAATCAAGTTGGCGGTCGGCGGCATTGAAATCGTGCTTGAAAAGTATGCGCCCAATGAGATACATGGCTGAGCTATTTTTTGTGTCTTGAAGGACGAA
>JBEBTY010000049.1:0-12893 GCA_040393525.1 Victivallis vadensis
AATTCGCAGGAATATCAAGAGGCGGCATAAGCCATTCCGGTTAAGCAGGCCCTATCATAGCAGGAAATGGACAGAGGATTTCTATGAATCGGTTGGTTAAATTTTTATTGCTGCTTTTGGCTGGCGGCTCTCTTGGGGCCGCAACCCTGCCGGAGACGGTACAGTTTCAGGAGAATGGAACTTTCCGGGTGGGGCCGGCGGAGTTTGAGATTCAGCACTTCAACTCCGATTGGAAGGTCTGGCAGAGCACACGCTGGACGGAACGTCAGTCGACGTTGAATTCCGATGGATTGGAGTTGACGGCAACCGTTGACGCTCCGAAGGTGAAAGGACGCGTGACCGAGACGATCACGCCAGTCGATGCGCGAAGTTTCCGGGTGCAGACGCAGCTGGAGTTTCCGGTGGCGACAGAGCTTAAATCGGTTCATCATGCCATTATACTGCCCGCGACTTTTACCGGTCGGATTCAGGTGGATGGGAAAGAGCTGAAACTCCCGGCGACGCCGCAAAAGAACATTGCGATTTTTCGCGGCGACGCGAAGAAGGTGGAGTTTTTCTTTGCGGATGGGATGACGCTTACCGTGGAAGGCTCGTTTCCGTTGCGGATTCAGGATGACCGCAGCTTTCAGATTCCGTCTTTTGCATTTCGCTTTCAATTTACCCCTTCCGATGGCCAGATAACGAAGACGGCGGGAGAGCTCTTGTTTACCGTCACGCTGCCGGCTGTGACGCCGGTCGCTTTAGCGGATGCGGCCAATCGCGGGTTTGCGGATGATCCTGCCGGCGTGCGTGGCTGGACCGGGCAGGGGCCGGGGAACGATCTTCGCGATCTGCCGTCCGGTATGTTGAAAAGCGGCAACCTGAAATTCTTAATCGATGATCGTGGGGGAATTGTGGTCGGCGGGAAGAAGTTCCCCGGATTTGAATCCTCCCGGACACTCGAGTTGCCGGTTGAAGATGTGGGTGCGGTGAACTTGCTTCACGCCTCGGCCTGGACGCCGGCGGAGAACGGAAGCCCGGTTGGCGAGCTGGAAGTGATCTATGCCGATGGCGCATCCGAGCGCATTCCCGTCCTCGCGGGCAGGGATTGCGGCAATTGGTGGGGGCCGTATCATATGCCGAACGCATATGTCGCGTGGCGTGCCCGGAATTCGGAATCGTTTGTTGGATTGTATGCGTCGAGTTTTTCGTTGAAGCAGCGCAATCCGCGTAAAATTGTGTTTCACTCGACGCCGGCGACGATGTGGATGATTGCGGGGGTTACATTGAGCGACCGTGTGGTTGGGTTGCCGGTTCCCGGCGAATTGACCATGGCAGCGGATGCGGATTGGGTGACGTTGGATTTCAAACGTAAAATCACACCCGGTGGCCCTTTTGATTTTTCTTCGTGGAACGATGCGCCCGCAGGTAAATATGGTTCGGTGAGAACCGCGTCCGACGGAACGTTTCACTTTGAGAACGCTCCGGAGAAACGGGTTCGCTTTTTCGGCCCTAATCTGGTTCACTCCGGCAACTTCCTCAGTCACAAAGATGCGGATGAATTGGCCGGTTATTTCGCCGCAATGGGATATAACGCTGTTCGATTTCACCACATCGATCATGAGATTCAGGATCGCAATGCGGCGGACAGCTTGACGTTCGACCCGGCTAAGCTGGACGCGCTTGATTATCTCTTCGCCAAAATGAAAGAACGCGGCGTATATGCCACTATCGATCTTTATTCGATCCGGACTCCCAAGGCGGCGGAAAAAATCGACGGATTCAATCCCGGCGACTCGATCGATGTACTGAAAGCGTTGTTGCCATTCAGTTCCACATGGATGAACAGTTGGAAAGAGTACGCCAGACGCTTCCTGACGCACAAAAACCCTTATACCGGTCTTACTTGGGGAGAAGATCCGGCGCTTTACGCCGTCGTGCTGACCAACGAAGAAGTCAACTACAACCGTTGGAACCTGACGCCGACCTTGATTGAGCTTTATACCGCTAAATTCAATGAGTACCTGAAGGAAAATAACTTGCCGCCGAGTAAAGTGGATACGGAAGATCCGGTATTTGCCGAATTTTTGCATATCGTTCAGGGGCGAGTCCTTGATGAGCAGATTCGCTTCATCAAAGAGGAGTTGAAACTTTCTGTTCCGGTCACCAGCCTGAACCACATCGCTCCCCGGCAGTCGCTGACCCGGATTCGGGAGAAATTCGATATCGTGGCCATCAACGGATACTGGGATCACCCACAGTTTCCGGAAAAGGCATTTGCCCTGCCGATGCGTTTCTCGCAAGAGAGTGCGATCTGGGATATGGGCGCTACTCCGGGGATTGTCCTGCCGGTACGGATTCCAGGCAAGCCCTGCATTATGACCGAATTCAACTATTGCAAACCCAACCAGTACCGGGCGGAAGGCGGCCCGTTGATCGGAGCCTATGCCGCGCTTCAGAATTGGGACGGCCTCAACCGTTTCGCCTGGGCGAGCCGCCGGGAACGGGTGGAAAAAGTGGAGCATGGCTATTCGTGGGATGCGGTGAACGATCCGCTTGACCAACTCTCGGAGCGGATTGCCGGATTTATGTTCCGTCGTGGTGATGTTGCCGCCGCAAATGAGATTGTCGCCTATCCGATCCCGGAGAAGCCGTTCGGCAAGCGCGACATCGCGCTGTTCCCATATGAATTCCGCAATCTGGGATTGATCACCGGGATCGGTTCCGCTTCCGCGGAACGTACCCTTCCCAACGGAGCTTCGTTCAAGCCGAATGCCGAAGTGCATAAAGCATGGGAGAAAGCCAATCAAACCGGAGTTGCCGAAAGTGTCACCGGACAGTTGACGCTGAATTCGCGTCAGCGAACGTTTGCTGTGAATACGCCGAAAACCGCCAGTGTGACGCTTCCGTCCGGAAAATTGAGTGCCGGAGATCTGAGTGTCCGCAATGCGACGACTTTCCAGACCGTCGCCGCCTCTTCGTTGGACGAAAAACCGTTGTCGCAAAGCGACTCGGTGTTGGTGTTCCACCTGACCGATCTTGTCAATACCGGCATGCGCACCAGTGGTGACCGGATGATGCTTTATCATTGGGGCAAGGCGCCGATGCTGTTGCGCCGGGGCAGTGCTGATATCGCCCTCCGTTGCGACGCTCCTAGAAAAGTCGTGGCTCTCAACGCGGATGGCGAAGCGAAAGGAATCGTGAAGTCGAGCTACCGCGATGGAGTGCTCTCTTTCAAGGCCGACACCGCGCTTTATCCGGGCGGAATCATGGCCTATCACCTGATTCGGGAATAGAACGAGAATCCGGACAAAGAAAAACCTCCTGCTTCGTGTTGAAGCAGGAGGTTTTTTATATGCTATGCCGGGCGGTGTTTGAACACCGCCCCGGTGGCACGGCCGGATGAATTACATCATGCCGCCCATTCCACCCATGCCGCCCATGCCGCCTGCGGGCATTGCGGGCTCTTTGTCTTCCTTGATGTCGGTGATCAGGCACTCGGTCGTCAGCAGCAGACCGGCCACAGAAGCGGCGTTCTGCAACGCGAAACGGGTAACCTTCGCCGGATCGAGGATGCCGGCCTTGACCATATCGACATATTCGCCGTTTGCGACGTTGAAGCCCTGGTTGCCCTTGGCTGTCTTGACGTGCTCGACAACGACGCTGCCTTCGTAGCCGCCGTTCGCGGCGAGCTGACGGAGCGGCTCTTCGACCGCGCGTTCGACAATCGCTGCGCCGGTGGCTTCGTCGCCGGCCAACTTCAGCTTCTTGATCGCACTTGCGGCGCGAACCAGAGCAACGCCGCCGCCGGCGACGATGCCTTCTTCGACCGCTGCACGGGTGGCGTGCAGTGCGTCATCGACGCGGTCTTTCTTCTCCTTCATTTCGATCTCGGTCGCGGCGCCGACGCTGATGACGGCAACGCCGCCGGCCAGCTTGGCGAGACGCTCCTGGAGCTTCTCACGGTCGTAATCGCTGGTGGTTTCTTCGATTTCGCGCTTGATCTGCTTGATGCGGCCCATGATCGCGTCCTTGGTACCGGTACCTTCGACGATCGTGGTGTTTTCCTTGGAGACGGTGATGCGCTTGGCTTTGCCGAGCTGGGCGACGGTCACGCCTTCCAGCTTGATGCCGAGGTCTTCGGTTACACAGGTGCCGCCGGTCAGAACCGCGATATCCTGCAGCATCGCCTTACGACGATCGCCAAAGCCCGGAGCCTTGACCGCGCAGACCTTCAGAATGCCGCGCATGCTGTTGATGACCAGCGTCGCGAGAGCTTCGCCTTCGACGTCTTCCGCGATGATGAGGAGCGGCTTGCCTTCTTTGGCAACCGCCTGGAGCAACGGGAGCATGTCGTTGAGGTTGCTGATCTTCTTCTCGTGGATCAAGATCAGTGCGTCTTCGAGAACCGCTTCCATCGATTCGGTGTTGGTCGCGAAGTACGGGGAGAGATATCCCTTGTCGAACTGCATGCCTTCGACCACGTCGAGCGTGGTTTCGAGGGTCTTGGCTTCTTCGACGGTGATGGTGCCTTCTTCACCGACCTTTTCCATCGCTTCGGCGATGATCTGGCCGATGGTGGCGTCGCCGTTGGCGGAGATCGTCGCGACCTGGCCGATCTGACCATGGACGCCGATGCTCATCTTGGCGATTTCCGCGACGACCGCTTCGACGGCCTTTTCGATGCCGCGCTTGAGTTCCATCGGGTTGGAACCGGCGGTGACGTTCTTCAGGCCTTCGCGGTAGATCGCTTCGGCAAGAACGGTGGCGGTGGTGGTACCGTCGCCGGCGACGTCATTCGTCTTGCTGGCAACTTCCTTGACCATCTGCGCACCCATGTTGGCGTAGGGGCACTGGAGTTCGATTTCTTTCGCAACGGAAACGCCGTCCTTGGTGATCGACGGGGAGCCGAACTTCTTGTCGAGGATCACATTGCGACCCTTCGGGCCGAGCGTGGCCTTGACCGCCTTGCTGAGGAGGGTGACGCCTTCAAGAATTCCGCGACGGGCTTCTTCCGAGAACATAAGCTGTTTTGCCATAATACTGGTAACATCCTGTTTTTGTTTTAGTTAAATGAGTTCTGTGACAGTGAAAATCGACGTTTATCCGACCACTGCGAGGATGTCGTCCTGTGTGACGATCTTGTATTCCTTGCCATCGACCTTGACTTCGGTTCCGCCGTAACGGCTGGTCAGAACGATATCGCCGACTTTGACGTCGAACGGGATCTTCTTGCCGTTGTCATCATTTTTGCCGGTGCCGAGGGCGATCACCTTGAATTCCTGCGGTTTTTCCTTGGCGCTGTCGGGGATGAGAATTCCACCCTTCATGTCGTCCTTGCATTCGCAGATCTCCAAAAGAACCCGGTCGCCGAGCGGCTTAATGTTGACTTTTGCCATTTCTGACTCTCCTTTGTTTTGTTTCTGGTTGGTACTGATTTGTTTTTTTGTTACAATCCTCTCCCATCTCCGGAATGGAGAGAGGAGAGGATCTGGTTCCGATTTTAATCGACGACTTCCGCGTCAACCACGCCGTCATCGTTATTCTTTTTCTTTGCTTCGCCTTCGGTGGCTCCGGCTTCCGCGCCGTCAGCCTGTTGCTGGGCAGAGTAGACCGCTTCGCCGATCTTCTGGAGCAATGCTTCCAGCTCTTCGATCGCGGTTTTCATACCCGGAACATTGTCGGCCTCAATCTCCTTCTTGAGCTTGGCGACCGCGCCTTCAATCTGACCCTTGACGTCGGCCGGAATCTTGTCTTCATGTTCCTTGAGCTGCTTTTCCGTCTGGTAGACCAGAGAATCGGCGTGATTTTTGGTCTCGATCTTTTCCTTGGCGGTCTTGTCATCTTCGGCGTGCGCCTTGGCCTCGTTGACCATGCGCTCGACTTCCGCTTCCGACAGGCCGCTTGAGGCGGTGATCGTGATCTTCTGCTCCTTGCCGGTACCGAGATCCTTCGCGGTCACGTGCAGAATGCCGTTCGCGTCGATGTCGAAGGTGACTTCGATCTGCGGAACGCCGCGCGGAGCCGCCGCGATACCGTCAAGTTTGAACAATCCAAGCGACTTGTTGTCTTTGGCCAATTCTCGTTCGCCCTGCAGAACCCGGACATCGACCGCCGGCTGATTGTCCGCAGCGGTGCTGAAAATCTGGCTCTTCTTGGTCGGAATGGTTGTGTTACGTTCGATGAGCTTGGTCATCACGCCACCCATCGTTTCGATTCCGAGTGACAGCGGGGTGACGTCGAGCAACAACACATCGTTGACTTCGCCGCCAAGCACACCGCCCTGAATCGCTGCGCCTGCCGCAACCACTTCGTCCGGATTGACGCCCTTATGCGGTTCGCGGTTGAAGATGGCCTTGGCCACTTCCTGAACCTTGGGCATACGGGTCATACCGCCGACGAGGATGACTTCCTTGATTTTGTCGCTGGAAACTTCTGCGTCGTTCATGCAGTTGTTGCAGGGCTTGCGGGTACGCTCCAGAAGCGGATCACAGAGCTTCTCCAACTGTGCGCGGGTCAGCGCCATATTCATATGAACCGGGCCATCCTGATTCATCGTGATGAACGGCAGGTTGATGTCGGTGGTCATGCTGCTGGAGAGTTCGCATTTTGCCTTTTCCGCCGCTTCCTTCAATCGCTGGAGCGCCTGCGGATCTTTGCGGAGGTCAACGCTGTTTTCCTTCTGGAACTCGTCCGCCAGGAAGTCGATGATCGAATGGTCGAAGTCATCACCGCCGAGGTGAGTATCCCCGTTGGTGGCCTTCACCTCGAATACACCGTCGCCGATTTCGAGAATCGAAACGTCGAACGTGCCGCCGCCAAGGTCGTAGACTGCGACGGTTTCATCGCTCTGCTTGTCAAGACCGTAAGCCAACGCGGCTGCGGTCGGTTCGTTGATGATGCGGAGCACTTCCAGACCGGCGATTTTACCGGCGTCTTTGGTTGCCTGACGTTGGCTGTCGTTGAAGTACGCCGGAACGGTGATGACCGCCTGCGTAATGGTTTCGCCGAGATACGCTTCCGCATCGGTTTTGAGCTTCTGCAGGATCATCGCCGAAATTTCCGGCGGCGAAAAGATCTTGTCGTCCACCTTGACCGCCGCGTCTCCGTTCGGAGCCTTTGCGATTTCGTAAGGGATGTTGGTGCACTCGCCTTTGATCTCGTCATATTTGCGACCCATCAGGCGCTTGATCGAGAAGATCGTGTTCTTCGGATTGGTCACCGCCTGGCGTTTTGCCGTCTGTCCGACCAGCCGTTCCCCGCTCTTTGCGAACGCGACGATGGACGGGGTGGTGCGGTTGCCTTCCGCGTTCGGAATAATTTTGTACTCGCCGTGATCCATGACAGCCATACAGCTATTCGTGGTTCCAAGGTCGATCCCTAAAATCTTTGCCATGATAAAATCCTCCCAGTATCAATAATAGTTAATTTCTTTACATCGATGCCAGTAGTTAAAGCAAGGCGCGTGCCAAATCGATCTTTTCAGGTGCGTGAAGCAAGCGGGAGCAGGATATTCGCTCAACGTGAGCGTAGTGCGCCAGTGTGACACGCGTCATTTTGTCCCGATTGCGCCATTTTGTCCCGCCTGGATGTGAAAATTTGATTGATATCCAGGGACACGGGAAGATTTTTCTGGAAATGCGGTTATTGTATAGTCAGGGTTATACACTCAATACGGAGAAAGGATATTAAAATGAAACGAACCAAACAACTGTTTTTCGCATGCCTTGCCGGAGGAGCCTGTTTGCTCGGCGCCGCCGAACCGCAGGTGCACGCCCCCATCACCCGCGCCGCGCTGTTCAAAAATGGTTACGCGCTGATCGTTCGGGAAATTCCGGCCGCGCCGGGGGATTCGTTTTTGCTGAATGAAACCATCACACCGGTTCACGGCACGCTCTGGGCGGCGCCCGGCGACGGCCTCTCCATCACCGGCGTCAAACGCATCGGCAGCGAGCCGAATCGGAATCCTTTCGGCAATCTCGCCGCCAGCTATGCGGGGCAGGCGGTCACGGTGACTTTGCGCGCTTCGGGCAACCAGGCGCCGCGTGTGGTCAGTGGTATCGTGGTTCAACTGGGAAAACAGGAAGGCGAAGTCCCGCTGAACTCTCCCTTTCTGGCGATTCGAGCGAACAATGGAGTGCTGACCACCTTCCTGCAAAGTGAAATCACCGCGATTGAATCCTCTGCAATCAACGAAACGCTGCCGCAGGAGAAACGGATGCTGTTGATTCAGCGCGTCGGAAGCAATGGAAAACCCTTTGCGGTCAGCTATCTCACTGCCGGCTTGACTTGGGCGCCGGCTTACCGGATCGCTCTTGGGCCGGACGCATTGCTTCAGATCGACCAGACTGCGACGCTGATCAATGAGTTGGAAGACTTGAATGAGGTTGAATTCAGCCTTGTTTCCGGTTTCCCCAATCTCGATTATCTTCAGGTAACTAGCCCGCTGGCGACTGGAATGACCATCCGCAATTTCTTGCAACAGCTTGGCAAAGGCGATTTCTATCCGGCGGAGGAAGCGGTGTATGCGGATCGTGCGCAGTATTACATGTCGGCTCCGAAGTTCATGTCTGCCAGCGCGGTTTCTCCATTGAAGAGCAGTGGTCAATCTGAGGATATCCACTTTACTTCAGCAGGGAAATTTTCTTTGGCGAAAGGGGAGGTTTTCTATAAGGCGTTGAATACCGCTCAGGCAAAGTATGAACGGTTGGTGGAGTGGGAGATTCCGGATCGTCGTGACTCGTGGGGGCGTCAACAGGATAATAATAACAGCACCGGAGGAGAACTTTGGGATGCGGTGCGATTCAAGAATCCGCTGAAATCCCCGATCACCACCGCACCGATTGAAATCGTCGACGGCGAAAAACTTCTCGGACAAACCACGATCAACTGGGTCAATCCGAACGAAGAAACCGTCGTACGGATTGCTCAGGCGCAAACCGTCACCGGCATTCGGACGGAATATGAGGCGGAGAAAGCCAAGAAACCCAAAGAAGTCAAGGAACCCGTCGAAAGAAGCGGCTACGTTGAATTCGTCAGTATGGACGATTTTGAGATCGTCAGCATTGCAGGGTACAATTACCGCAAAGCGACGGTGAATGGCGAGATCAAACTTCACAATTTCCGCTCCAGTGAGGCGAAGATCACTGTGAAGTTGCAATTCTCCGGAAAACTTCTTTCGGCGGAAGGCGGAGCAACAAGCAAGCAGTTGGAGATCGGGATTTATAACATCAATCCCCGCAACGAGTTGAGTTGGGAATTTTCCCTGAAACCCGGCGAGGAGTTGATTTATAAATATCAGTATTCGGTTCTGATTCGCATCTGATCCGGGAGGGTTACGATCCGCGCGGAAGAAGCACATTGCGTTCATAAGCGCGGATTTGATCCATAAACGCGAAATCCGGCAGGACTTCGCGTGTCTGACAGTAATAGTTCCAAACCGCTCCCCATGGCAGTGTTTTTGATTCTTCCTGTAACGCAAGGCGTCCGGAGAAATCCCAATTCGCCTCCCGCTCCCGGATTCGATCGAATGGCTCAAGGAGAGCGCAGAGCAAGGCTTTTTGCATGTTTCGCGCTCCGATCACCCATGCGGCAATACGGTTGATGCTGGCGTCGAAGTAATCCAATCCGATGTGAATCTGGGTTCCGACAGCAAGACAGCGGACGCTTTCGCGGGCAATGGAGAGCAATTCATCGTTCAGCACCAGTACATGATCGCTGTCCCAACGGACGCCGCGGCTGACATGCAGCAGGATTTTTCCCTGCATTACCGCGATGGCGGAGAGCTTGTCCCCGACGGATTCCGTCGGATGAAAATGACCGGAATCCAGACAGATCAGCTTCCCGGATCCCATGGCGTAACTCAGATAGAAGTCATGTGACCCGACGGTATAGGATTCCGCACCGATTCCAAACAGCTTCGATTCCACCGCGTCCAGAACGAGCGATTCGTCAAGTCGATCGGCAAAAATCGTGTCCAATGACTCCTTCAACCGTTCGCGCGGGGCAAGGCGGTCTGCGGGAATATCCTTGAATCCGTCCGGCGCCCATTCGTTGCAGATCGCAGGGGAACCGAGTTCACGTCCGAATTCCGCGCCGATTTGCCGGATCGCCTGTGCGTGACGAATCCAGAAATTCCGGATTCCGGCATCGGGATGCGAGAGTGACAAGCCGTGATCCAGTTTGGGGTGAGAGTAAAAAGCCGGAGCAATGTCAAGCCCGAGTCCATTTTGCTTCGCCCAGTCGAGCCATCCAGAAAATTGCTGGATGGAGAATTCGTCGCGATCCACTCCCGGAAGCGCCCGGTCGATTTGATGACCTTGAAGACACACGCGGTGCTTTCCCGGAATCAGATCGAGGGCGATATCCAGGTCACAGCGGAGTTCGTCGGAATTTCGGGCGCATCCGGGATAATTCCCGGTTACCTGACAACCGCCGGTAAGCGTGTGTTCCGATTCCTCAAAGCCCTTTACATCGTCGCCCTGCCAAGCGTGAATGGAGAGCGGTAGGGTGTCCAGCTGACGCAACGCCTTCTCCGGATTCACTCCGTATTCTGCATAGATTTCTTGAGCGGCATGAAAGTTTTTCTCGATCCGATCCATGGTATGCGCCTCCTATTTACCGATTTACAATAGTCGGAAAATTTGGAAACGGAATGGACGGGATCGAGAATTCTGTATCTGTTTGTGATTTCTTCAGCAGATTGTACAACGAATGGCGCGCGAGAACCCGCTTAAATCGCGACATTGCTTTACCCCCGCCACATCGTAGACGGTTCCACGCCAGACGATCTGGCTGCCGGGGGCAAGTTCATGTTGTCCCGGGATCAGGAATTCAACCGCTGCTGACGCGCCATTTTTCCGGGTGAAGCCGCGATTTTCGATCACAATCGCCATTGCCGCTTTTTCATGGTAGCGAACCATCCCGTCGGAGAGGCCGGAATCGAGAATGCGAAGCGTGATCGCTTCCGAGCAAAGGAACTCATACATTGTCCGCCTCCTGTCGCAGTGTCTGCCATGATTCGATTTCCTGCCGGATACTTTCGCGTCGCTCCGGATCGATCTTCCGTACTTTTTCCAGTAAAAAAAGGGCGGTTCGCGCCACTTCACGCCGGTACTCAAGTCCGCCGGAAAAACGTTTAAGCTCAATCAGCGATTCGATGGAGGATTGGAGATCGGTTACTGCAAACTCCCGGTTGTAGGAAATCGACGGAACCTTGATCATGCGGTCATAGCCGCGCATCAACTCCCAGCACTGCAATTCGGCCTGCTCAAGCTGGTCGACGCGACACGCGAGGAACTGTTTGATCTGGTGGTGATCCCAGGCTTTTGATTCTGCGGTCTGGGCGGATCGCGAGGGCTGAATCAACGCCATGCCGACTACGTCGAAAAGTTCACGTTTCAACGCATCGTTTTCCGCTCGGATTGCGGAAGTATCCGCGCCGGAAGGCGAGATGTAGCGACTGATTCCTTTTTCTTCGGGACTTTCCCAGATGGCAGCGGAACGGGCGAGCAGATGACTGAATTTTTCCTCGCCGCTCTCATTGCCGGAGTTCCCGGCGTGCGCGCCGCGAGCGAAACTGTCGGAGATGACCAGAAGCCCGAACATTTGCTTCACCACATTCATCTGAGCTTCGGATTCATTGTTCAAAATTGCGTCAGAAATGCGTACGACATCCTCAAAATAGTGACCGCTATCGATACCGAACCCGTCTGGCTCAAATGCGAGGATAGCCGGAACCCGTCCGAGGTGGTGCTTCGTCCGGGAAAGCAAAATGGTTCGTCCGGTGCCTTGTTCCCGTTCAAAAATCAGCGTTTCATTTCGAGTCAACAGCCTGCGTCGCAATGCGGGGGAGGGGGGCTGCAAAGGGCCGTTGTCGGCTAAAATCCGCTCTTCAAAGAGAATCCACTCCAACTGCCCATCAACTCCATTGGCCCAGTCTGCGATATCGAGTGGCGACCATGCACGGGCGGCGGGGCGGATACGTTCTCGCGATTTCCGCTCACAGTCGAGTTCTCCTTCAAAATAAGGCATTTCAACTGTGAGGGCTGCGCCGCCGTAGATATTGAGTAATGTGGAAAATTGCCGCATGACTTCATTGGCGCGTAAGCCGGTGCGGGAAAAATCCTCCACCAGCTCCACATTCGCGTTGTCTCGCTGAGGCTCTACCGAAAGGATAAATTGCGTAATCAATCGTGCCAGTTTGCGCGGATAGTTGAAATAATAGGCACGCTGAAGGCGTTCGTCAAACTCTGGCGCAACCTCGGAAACGTGACGGATTAATGCTTGATGAATGTACGATTCTCCGCCATGATAGGCGTCGCGTGAACGTTCCCAGATGGCGCGATTGGCGCGGTGCAGCGGATGCCGTCGCCGGAACAAATACTCGTAATCAAGATCCATTATGACTAACCTTTTGCTTTACGCCCCAGTGAGATTTCCGAGGCTGTAAAACAAAATACTTGTCAACCTTCAAGCTCTTGCGGAAGACCGAACAACCTCTCCCCTTACAGGCGGCGTTAGCCGCCGTGGTCCAGCCCATCGGCTGGTCGTGCTCCAGCGGCGAAAGCGCTGGCGGGTTTCCAAAGGCGCGGAGCCTTTGGCTGCCGGAGGCAACCGGTCGCCCCGAAAGCGCTCAACAGCAAAATTGAAAATTTTGCAGGGAGCGACCGCGGTGGAGTTGGCAGGAGGCCAACTCACCCGCTCGCGGCGAAGCCGGAGCCTCTTCTATCCCTTTCCCTCCACAATTCACTTGGTGCCAGATAGTGAGTGGTGAAGGTTCTTCCACAATCCATTTGGTGCCAGATAGTGAGTGGTGAAGGTTCTTCCACAATTCATTTGGTGCCAGATAGTGAGTGCTGAAGGTTCTTCCACAATCCATTTGGTGCCAGATAGTGAGTGACGAAGGTTCTTCC
>JBEBTY010000050.1:0-11714 GCA_040393525.1 Victivallis vadensis
TGAAGAACATAGCACGTCTGCAATCTCAAAAATAGATGTAGTACACTGGGCGCTTACATTTACATGATTGCCGCCATGCATAACCTCATGCAGTACGTACGTTACTGCCGTAAAACCGGCAAAAACTTCACGAATGGAGCTGTCACGGCCGTTTTTCGCTCTCGGGCAACCGGATTTTCCGCCATGTTCGACCGGTTGTCACGACTAACGATGCTTTGCAACGTTTTTACGGTCTTTTGCCGTCCGCACAAAGTTATCAACTGCCTGCCATCGTTTTCGCTACCCGCGATATGAGACTGCCGTCCGTTTGTTTTGACTCTTACTATTTTCGTTCCTTTTTGTCCGAACCCAGTTGAAAAACCGGAAATTACCTACTATTTTAATTCGACGATAGATAAATAGTAACCGTGATCTCCTCATATGAAAAACGAAAAATTCACCAAGCTGAAGCGTCGGATATTTGAGATCATTCAACCTGCTGAGCGCGGGTGTATTTCGAGTAAAATCTTTGATGTTGCCATCATGACACTGATTCTACCGTGGCGGGATGACGATGATCGACGAATCCGATTTGTATTTTCCCCGAATCATGATATGTTAACCATTGATAACAAGGATCGTCTGTCGCGGAAATCTTCTCTAGCCCCTATCAGGTAAAAGAAAAATTACGAGTTAACCAGGAGGCTGTTATGAAGTATGACAGGCCCATGGGGCATGCCGGCGGGAGATTGCGTATCCGTTTCATCATTCCCGGCTATCCGACCTTCAATATCTATTCCTCTATTGCGAAATATACGACCGCGCTGGGACCGGTGCTTCTCGCATCCGTGGCAGCGAAAAAAGCGGGTTGGGATGTCGAAATCATCGATGAAAACAACTTTACCGTCAAAGCGGCGAAAGATTCACGCGGATATCCCGATCACAACTATCTGCAGCAACTCCGCAAAGCGGATGTGGCCGCCTTCTACGGGGGGCTTTCCAGCACCATTCCGCGCCTGTATGAACTGGCGAAATTTTATGACGAACAAGGCGCCATCACCATGGCCGGAGGGCAGCATTTCAGCCCGGGAAACGTCCCGGAGGCGCTCGCTCACCACCTGGACTATCTGTGTATGGGCGAAGGGGAGCACACGATCGCGGAATGGATGGATGCCTGGGAGCATGGCGCCGACGTTTCGGCCATCAAGGGACTCGTCTACGAAGAAAAAGGAAATGTCATTGTGACTGGAGAGCGTCCGTCCATGTCCGTCGAAGACATTGTCGCGCTTCCAATGCCCGATTTTTCGCTGCTCCGCCATGCCCGGATCGCGCTCTATCCGGTGAGTTGGATGCGCGGATGCTGCATGAATTGTGAATTCTGTACGGTAAAAGGCAATGTCCGTTGTCCGCCGTCCGACTACCCGGTCGCTCAAATCGTCTCACTGCATGAACGTTTCAAGGCGACGACCTTCTTTATCGTGGATGACCTTTTCGGCCAGAAACGGGAGGAGACGCTGGATTTTTGCCGGAAGATCAGCGAGTACCAGGAGCGGCTGCGGATCAAATTTCACTTTACGGTTCAGATCCGGCTCGACAAAGCCGGAGACCGGGAATTGCTTGCCGCAATGCGGCGGGCAAACATTCAAGTGCTGGCCATCGGTTATGAATCGCCGATCCCCGAAGAACTCAAGTCGATGAACAAGTGTCTTCGTCCCGAAGACATGATAAAAAACACGGAACTTTACCATCGCGCGGGTTTTTTGATTCACGGGATGTTCATCTTCGGTTATCCGGGCCTCGAAAAACCGTTTGCCATGTCGGCCCGGGACCGCAGCGTGGCATACCGCCGTTTTATCCGGAAGGCCGGCATCGACACGATTCAGATCTTATTGCCGGGACCGCTTCCGGGAACGGAACTCACGGCCCGCCTTGACCGGCAGCACCGGATCTTCAGCCGCGAGGATATCGGCTGGGAATTTTATGACGGCAACTTTCAACTTTTCGAGCCGGACAGCCCATTGACGGCGATCGAAGTACAGGAGGCGGCAAGAAAACTGATGGTTGATTTCTATCGTTTCAATTCGCTGTTTTCGATCGGCTTTGCCATCGCCACGTTTCCGCTGTTGATCTTCTACATGTTCAACCTGCGAAAAGGCTGGCGTCTCTGGTATCGAAAATGGCGAAATTCGCTTTGGCGTTTCATCGGTTGGCATCTCATCCGCAACTGGAAGCGCTGTCATCATTCCGACATGTCCGAGCAGCGGTTGCGTACGGCGGAAGTCCATCTCGGTTTGAACTAGGCAAGCCGTTCTGTCCTGAACATTTTTCACTGCGCCAAGATCCGCGCGTATTTTTACCCGTATTTGCATTCTCCGGGCGAACGTGAATGCATTTTCTTCAAACGCCTTTCGCCTATCGATGCAATTTACGGAACCAGAGGAGACCCTATGACGATTGCGGCATCTCATGAGCAGGATATTTTTTCCCGCATATTGGACGGATTGTGCAAAAATATTCCGACGCCGGCCAGATTCGCCGGGGAACAGCCGTTGCGGGCGGAGTTTTACAGCGCCGAGCAGATGAGGCAGAACGGCAAATATCTGGCCGGACAACACCGTTTTAAAACAGAGAAACACCATTGTCGTCTTCTGGACAGACTGGCGGGAAACGAAACTCTTTTATTGGCGGTCCATGATTTATTGAACGAGACGCCCGCTTCCGGTAAAAAACGTGAGCCGGCCAGTGATTGGCTGCTGGACAATTTCTATTTGATTGAAGAAAATATCCAGACCGCCAAACGCCATCTGCCGCCCGGTTACAGTCATCGACTTCCTTACCTGACCGGCGGAACCTGGGTCGGATACCCCCGTGTCTACGATATCGCATTTGAAACCATCGCGCATGGCGACGGCCAGGTTAATTTGGAGAATCTTCATGCGCTGGTCAGCGCCTATCAAGCGATTAACCCGCTGAATCTGGGGGAACTCTGGGCCATCCCGATTATGCTGCGGCTCGCCCTGATTGAAAATATCCGGAGACTCGCAGCCACGCTGGCCGCCAATCGGATGGCAAGAAATATCGCGGATGAATGGGCCGACCGGATGACGAAGGATATTGCGCAGGCTCCCGGAAATTTGATTTTGACGATTGCCGACATGGCCAGGTCGGAACCTCCGATGACCAGCTCTTTTGTCGCCACGCTTACCCGCCGTTTGCAAAGTCAGGATTCGGCACTGACCCTGCCGTTCACCTGGCTGGAGCAGTGGCTCTCCGACGCCGATTTGAACATGGAGCAACTGATCGGAGAAGACATCCAGCAGCAGGCCGCCGATCAGATTTCCATGAGCAACAGCGTTGACGGACTCCGTCATCTGAACACCATCGACTGGCGTGAATTTATCGAGGGAACCAGCATTGTCGAGCAGGTATTGAAAGAGGATCCGGGCGGATTCTACGGGAAAATGGATTTCGGTACGCGCGACCGCTATCGCCATCTGGTGGAAAAGGTTGCCCGCAGGAATCCGGAGAATTCCGAAGCGAACGTGGCGCGGGCGGCAGTCAAATTGGCGCAGGAGTCCGTCGCCGCCGGCGGTGCACCGCACATGGGGCACGTCGGTTATTATCTGATTGACGCGGGACGGACAAAGCTGGAACACTATTTGGGACTGCGCGCTTCGCCGGTTGACAAATGGAAGAAATTCAGCCGCCGCGTTATGCTGTTGTTATATTGCGGATCCATTCTTCTGGTCATGGCGCTCTGCGCCATTTACTGCGTGGGCGTCGCCTATGGATCCGGGCTGTGCGGATGGAGTCTGGTGACGCTGGGTATATTGGCGGCGTTGGGGACCTGCAACCTGGCGGTGGCGATGGTGAATTGTCCGGCGATGTGGCTGGTGCCGCCGAAATATCTTCCTCGGATGGATTTTTCAAAAGGAATTCCCCGGGAGCTGCGGACGCTGGTCGTCGTCCCGACCTTTTTAACCGGCAGGAAAAGTATTGACGCGCAGCTCCAGTCGTTGGAGGTCGGGTTCCTGGCAAACCGCGATGCCCGCCTCCACTTCGGGCTGCTTACGGATTTTCGAGATGCCGCCACCGAAACCCTTCCTGACGACGAACGGCTGCTGCAATTGGCCAGACGCGGAATCGAGGAACTGAACCGGAAATACTGCAGACAGAAAAACGATCTGTTTTTCCTGTTTCATCGCCCGCGTCTCTGGAATGCCCATGACAAAATCTGGATGGGCCGCGAACGCAAACGTGGCAAACTCGCGGATTTGAACCGTTTGCTGAAAGGAAAGTCCGACACCGGGTTTTCCCTGGTGGTCGGCAATCTCCCGATTCTGCGCGAAATCAAATATGTGGTCACGCTGGACGCCGATACGCAACTGGGCCACGAATCGGTACGGCAGTTCGTCGGAACCATGGCCCATCCACTCAATCGGCCCCGCTACGATGAAAAGCGGCGACGTGTCGTCGGCGGATACGGCATTCTTCAGCCGCGAGTCACGCTGAGTCTGACGGGGATGAACCGGTCGTTGTATTCGCGCATGTATACCAACGAATGGGGGATCGACCCCTATACGCGGTCCGTTTCCGATGTTTATCAGGACTTGTTTGGAGAGGGGTCCTTTATCGGCAAAGGAATCTATGATGTCGATGTGTTCGATTCCATTCTGGACGGCCGTTTCCCCGACAATCGGATTCTCAGCCACGATCTCCTGGAGGGCTGTTATGCCAGATCCGGACTTTTGAGTGATATCCCGCTTTATGAGGAATATCCGGATTGTTACAGCAGCGATGTGAGCCGCCGGCGGCGCTGGATTCGCGGCGACTGGCAGGTCGCCCGCTGGATCATGCCGCGCGTTCCGGAGGCCGATGGAACGCTCCGGAAGAATCCGCTGTCCTGGCTGTCGCGTTGGAAACTGGTGGACAATCTGCTTCGCAGTCTCGCCCCGGCCGCACTCTTTGCTTTGTTGTTTATGGGTTGGGTGCTGTTGCCCTTCCCATGGCTGTGGACAGGAGCGATCGTCGTGATTATCGCGATGCCGGCCTTGATGGCCGCTTTGCTGAATGTCTTTCAGAAATCGGTTGACATGACGTGGCGACAGCATTTCGCCGGGACGGGCGACTCCATGTTCCGGCGTTTTCTGTTGGCTGCATTCTCATTCATCTGTCTGCCCTATGAGGCTTTTTTCAGTTTGGACGCCATCGTCCGCGCCGTCTGGCGGCTCCGGGTATCCCACCGGAAATTGCTGGAATGGAATCCGTCGGATCAGGTCCGCAATGCGTCCGGCAAAGGATTGATTCGTACGGTTCGGAGCATGTGGATCGTGCCGTGCGTTTCGGTGGCGTCACTCATCCTGTTCGCGCTGCTGCGTCCGGAATTGCTGGCGACGGCGGGGCCGGTTCTGGTTCTCTGGCTGGCGGCTCCCGTGGTGGTCTGGCGGCTCGGCCTTCCGATCCCCCGGAAACGGGAAAATCTGTCCCCGAAGCAGATCCGGTTTTTGCGCAGGACGGCCAGAAAAACCTGGACGTTTTTCGCCGCCTACACCGGACCGGAAGATCATTGGCTGCCGCCCGACAATGTGCAGATGGAGCCCGACGCGGCGGTCGCGCACCGCACGTCACCGACCAACATGGGACTGGCGCTGCTGGCCAATCTGTCGGCATATGATTTCGGCACGATTTCGGCCGGACAGTTGCTCGACCGTACCGCCAACACGCTGGAGAGCATGAAAAAGCTCGAACGCTGCAACGGGCACTTTTACAATTGGTACGACACCAAATCGCTGACTCCGTTGCATCCGCGCTATGTATCCAGCGTGGACAGCGGGAATCTGGCGGGGCATCTTCATGTCCTGCGGGTCGGACTGCTGGAGTTGGCGGATCGGAAAATCATCGGAGAATCCTGCTTTGAGAGTCTGGCCGATACACTCGACATTCTCATCGACGCCGCCGCACTGTCTCCGGGAACCTGCAACCTGGAGAAACTGCGGGAACTCAGGAGCGCGCCGTGTCTTTCCGGGCAACCGCACCCGACGATTTCCGCCGTCCGGAATGCGTTGGAGCAGCTGAATGCGTCGGCCGCGGCGGTGCTTGCCGATATCGGCGGCGGTTCCGATCCGGAATCGCCGGTGCGATACTGGGGGCAGGCGTTGTCCGATCAATGCGCGGATGTCCTTCATGAGTTGAAGCGGCTGTCGCCGTGGCTGGATCATCCGGCTTGCTTTCAGATGCTCAAAGAATTTCCCATGCTGGACCGGATCCCCTCGTTGCGTGAAATATCCGGTCTGGAAACGGCGCTTGATCTCGCGTTGGCGCAAACGCTTCATCACGAAACGGTCCTGCCGGGGGGATTGCGGCATCATGTCGCCGCAGCCGCTCAATATGCCGCGAACCGGATGGCCGTCATCCGGCACCTTGCCGGGGAATGCGACATGCTTGCACAAATGGATTATGAATTCCTGTATGATAAATCGCGCCGTCTGCTCTCCATCGGCTACAATGCCGATGAATCGAAGCTGGATTCCAATTATTACGACTTGCTGGCTTCCGAAGCGAGGTTGACCTCGTTCGTCGCGATCGCCCAGGGGCGGGTTCCGCAGGAAAGCTGGTTCGCGCTGGGGCGGTTGCTTACCATCGTCGATGGAGAACCGATCCTGCTCTCCTGGAGCGGCTCCATGTTTGAGTACCTGATGCCGCTTCTGGTCATGCCCTCCTATGAACGTACGCTGCTCGCCGACAGTTGTCGGGCGGCGGTCGATATTCAGATCAGCTACGGGAGCCGCCGCCGGGTTCCGTGGGGCATTTCCGAATGCGGGTATCATGCGATCGACACCCAGCGTAACTACCAGTACCGGGCATTCGGAGTGCCGGGACTGGGACTCAAGCGGGGGCTGGCCGATGATCTGGTGATCGCGCCCTATGCGTCGATGCTTGCCCTGATGGTTTCGCCCCGGGAGGCCTGTTTGAATCTCGAACGGCTGGCCGATTCGGGAATCGAAGGGAAATACGGCTTTTATGAAGCGGTGGACTACACCCCGTCCCATCTTCCACACGGGCAAACGCAGGCCGTGGTCAGATCGTTCATGGTTCATCATCAGGGCATGGGGCTTCTGGCCCTGGAAAGTCTGCTGCTGGACCGCCCCATGCAGAAGCGCTTCACCGCCGATCTTGAATTCCGGGCCGCTCTGATGCTGCTGCAGGAGCGCATTCCCAAAGCGGCCGCGTTTTATGCATTCACGACGGAAATCCCGGAAAATCAACCCGTTCGCGAGGCCGAGACGGGGGTGTCGCGTTCATTCAATTCTCCCGATACGCCAACTCCCGAGGTCCATTTGCTGTCGAACGGCAGATATCATGTCATGATCACCAACTCGGGCGGCGGCTATAGCCGTTGGAACAACCTCGCGGTCACCCGCTGGAACGAGGACCCCGTTTGCGACGGCAACGGTTCGTTCTGCTTCATCCGGGATGTGGCCACCGGCGAATTCCGGTCGGCCATCCATCAGCCGATGTGCCGGCGTCCCGACGATTTCAAGGCGGTGTTTTCCGCCGGACGCGCGGAGTTCCGCCGGACGGACGGGGATTGCGAAACCCTCACCGAAATCGCGGTTTCTCCCGAGGATGATATCGAACTGCGCCGCATCCGCATAACCAACCGGACGGAATCCACGCGGACGCTCGACGTCACCAGTTATGCGGAAGCGGTTCTGGCGGAATCAGCGGCGGACGCCATGCACCCGGCATTCAGCAATCTGTTCATCCAGACGGAGATCGTCGCGTCTCAGAACGCAATCCTCTGCACCCGTCGCCCGCGCGCCGCGAATGAACGGCATCCCTGGCTGTTCCATCTGATGGCGATACACGGAGCGGAACACGGGAGCGTATCCGCGGAAACCGACCGCAGGCGTTTTATCGGGCGCGGCAACACCATCGCCGATCCCGCGGCCGTAAGCGGCGGACCGGACGGTTACGCCGACTATCTTTCGGGAAGCGAGGGCCCGGTGCTGGACCCCGTCGTTTCCCTGCGGTCGCGCGTCACACTGGCCCCGGGAGAAACGGTGACGGTCAATTTATTCACCGGTGTCGCCGAAACACGCGAAACCGCCCTGCTGCTGGTGGAGAAATATCAGGACAAACAGCTCTCCAACCGGGTTTTCGATCTGGCCTGGACTCACGAACAGGTGCTGTTACGCCAGTTGAATGCCTCGGAGTCGGATATCCAGCTTTACCTGCGGCTTGCCGGTTCGATTCTCTATGCGAATCCCGCGTTGCGGGCGCCTTCCAAAGTGATCCTGAAAAACCGCCGGGGCCAATCCGGACTGTGGGGTTACGCCATCTCCGGCGACCTGCCCATCGTATTGCTGCGTATCGAAAGTCCCGATCACATCGAGTTGGCCCGGCAACTGATTCAAGCCCATGCGTATTGGCGGTTGAAGGGGCTGTCCGTGGACCTCGTCATCTGGAATGAGGACAATGCCGGATACCGTCAACTTCTTCACGACCAGATAGCCGGCCTGATCGCGTCGGGGACGGAAGCCAATATCGCGGACCGCGCCGGAGGCATTTTTTTAAGGAACTCCGGCCAGATATCGGAAGAGGACCGCATTCTGATCCAGACCGTCGCCCGGGTTATACTTTCCGATCGGAGGGGTACTCTGGCGGAGCAGATAGCGGGCCGTGTTTCGAGCGAAATCAGAATCCCGCTTCTTCGGCCGCGAGGAATTGCGGACGTCGCCATGGCTCCGGATTCGCTTCCCGAGCCGCCCCCGCCGCTCTTCTATAACGGGCTGGGTGGATTCACCGCGGACGGGCGCGAGTATGTGATCCATACGGCCTCGGGACAATCGACGCCGGCGCCGTGGATCAATATTCTGGCCAATCCGGATTTCGGATCGTTCATTTCAGAGAGCGGCCAGAGCTGTACCTGGAGCCGGAACGCCCATGAATTCCGCCTGACCCCGTGGGAAAACGATCCGGTGAGCGACACCGGCGGCGAGGCGTTTTATCTCCGCGACGAAGAGACCGGGGCATACTGGTCGCCCATGCCGTTTCCGTGCGGCGGCGCAACGCCCGGTACCGTCCGGCACGGCTTCGGATACAGCGTGTTCGAACACTTGGAACATGGCATTCATTCCGAAACATGGGTTTACACCGCGATCGACGCCGCCGTCAAATTTACGGCGATCAGAATCCGTAACGAATCCGCCCGCCCGCGCAGTTTGTCCGTCACCGGATACGTGGAGTGGGTACTTGGCGATCTGCGCGCCAAAACCGCAATGCATGTCACCACCGAAACGGACCGGGTGACCGGCGCCGTGTTCGCCCGCAACCGTTACCACGCGGAGTTCCGTCATGAGACCGCGTTCTTCGACGTCGATCAGCCGGTTCGCACCATTACCGGTGACCGGCTTGAATTTCTGGGGAGGAACGGTTCGTTGCGATCGCCGTCGGCCATGAAACGCACCAAGCTTTCCGGCAAAGTCGGCGCGTCGTGGTCTCCCTGCGCCGCCATCCGGGTTAATCTCGAGCTGGGACCGGGGGAAGAGCGGGAAATCGTGTTCCGGCTGGGTGCCGGGCTCAACACCGGGGATACGGTCAAACTGGTCAAACGGTTTCGTGGATCCGTCGCTCCGCGCGAAGCGTTGGAGGCGGTCATGCGGCACTGGATACGCACGCTTGGCGCGATTCAGGTCGAAACGCCTGATCCGGCGGTCAACGTCATGGCCAACGGGTGGCTGTTGTATCAGACCCTGGCATGCCGTCTCTGGGCGAGAAATGCGAAATATCAATCCGGCGGCGCGTTCGGATTCCGCGATCAGCTTCAGGATGTGCTGGCATTGGTTTACGCCGGACCGGAACTGGTGCGGGCGCATCTGCTTCTGGCCGCGGCGCATCAGTTTCAGGAGGGGGATGTCCAGCATTGGTGGCATCCTCCGGTCGGAAGAGGTGTTCGGACGCACTGTTCCGACGACTATCTGTGGCTGCCGTTCGCCGTCTGCCGTTACGTCCGGACGACCGGCGACACCGGTGTGCTGGAGGAAAATGTACGCTTTCTCAAGGGACGCCCGGTCAAGTCGGAGGAGGACTCGTATTACGACCTGCCGTCCGCGTCGGACGAGGTCGCCAGCCTGTACGATCATTGCGTCAGGAGCATCCGGTACGGTCTGAAATTCGGAGCGCACGGACTCCCGCTGATGGGGTCCGGGGACTGGAACGACGGGATGAACCTGGTGGGCGAACGCGGCCGGGGCGAGAGCGTATGGCTGGCGTTTTTCCTGTACGACGTACTGGAAAAGTTCTCCCGTATCGCGCTCGCCTGCAAGGATACCGGTTTCGCCGGAATCTGCATCGGGGAGGCGGAAAAACTTCGTAAGAATATCGAGAAATCCGGATGGGACGGCGAATGGTACCGCCGGGCCTATTTCGACGACGGCTCGCCGCTCGGCTCTTCCGAAAGCCCGGAATGCAGGATCGATTCGATCGCGCAGAGCTGGTCTATCCTTTCGGGGGCGGGGTCGACGGAGCGTTCGGGGACCGCCATGAATTCGTTTTACGAAAATCTGGTATGTCCCGCCGACCGGATCGTGAAACTCCTGACGCCGCCGTTCGACCGGTCATCGCTCAACCCCGGCTACATCAAAGGCTATGTGCCCGGCGTCCGGGAAAACGGCGGCCAATATACCCACGCCGCCATCTGGGCCGCCATGGCGTTTGCCAAAACGGGGGACGGCCGCCGGGCCTGGGAGTTGCTGGACATGATCAATCCGGTCAACCACGCGAAGTCGCCCGGAGACGCCGCAGTTTACCAGGTGGAGCCTTATGTCGTCGCCGCGGATGTCTATGCCGTTGCGCCTCATGTCGGACAGGGCGGCTGGACCTGGTATTCCGGCGCGGCCGGATGGATGTATCAGCTGATGATCGACTCCCTGCTGGGGTTTTCGCTCGAGGTTGATAAATTGCGGTTTCACCCCTGTCTGCCGGACGAGTGGAACGAATTCAAGCTGCATTACCGGTATCGGGAAACCGTTTATCACATCCAAGTCGTGCGAATTCCGGGTCGACAGGGCGAAGCCACTGTAACCGTGGACGGCGTCGGGCAGCGGGACCAGGCCATACCGCTCGTCAATGACCATCTGGAACACCATGTGGAGATCACAATCATGGAGGGTACATAAATTCATTTTGCCGCCTTGCTGCAACTGATGGCTATCCCGTCGGCCGGATACGTTCAAGCGTCTGCGAACCATGATGAAAGATGTCAACGGCGACAATGGGCAAATTGTGTGGATTTTGCAGGATCAGGCCGAATACCTTCTCGAAAAGGTCGCCACCACGGAGGAAATTGCAACGGAAGAGAATGGCGGAAAATCTCCGGTATTCCGAGGTACAGAAAAAACGGCTGGCTTACCGGGGGAGGAGACTGAACAAGTTTCTGCTGGCGACGGTCGAACGGACGTTCGCACCAGAATAGCTTTCACCTCACTCCTCCGATGACCAGTGCCCCATTGATACATCGGGTCGGTCAATCCAACCGCCTTGCCTTGACCAGAAAAGACTTTCCACCAACGGCTTTTTGAGCTTGGAGATACCCTTTGAGTTTTGAGGATAATCCTCCACCATTTTTGTTTTCACGCCGAACGGACACGTTCGGCTTTTTTTTTGTCGATTGTTAAGGAGGGTTTGCTGAACAATAAAAAATCTCTTGATAATCAGATAGTTGTCTGTACTTT
>JBEBTY010000051.1:0-8774 GCA_040393525.1 Victivallis vadensis
TTGCTGAGGCAGGTCGCTTGTCGCGCCCGTTCCCGCGCCTGATTCAGTGCCGGCAACAGCATGGCGGCCAGAATCGCGATGATTGCAATGACTACAAGCAACTCGATTAATGTAAATGATACACGCTGGATTGGATTGTGCTTCGGGGCCCTGTTGCTTTTCATATGATTCCCTCCCGGGGTTTTCGCTGTGGACGCAACGCTTACTGATGGAACTGATTTCAAAATCATGACCAAAAATAATTCTGAAAATCGCTGTGCTTTCTTTCATATAGACACCGTGATATCATTCAAGCCCCTTTATTTTAGAAGTGTGCGTCCTTATGGAAAATGTATCGATGTTTCTGCTTGCATTCTAGATAAAAGTATACTATATTTCATCAAAAAAAGCAATATTCATTTTATGTAAAAAGTTATCATTTTGGAGCGCTGATATGTTTGAACAAGGGGTGCGTCTTTCTCAACTTCCGCCTGAGCATATTCCGTTGCCTTTGTATGCGAAGAGCGTAGGCAAGAGAGATTATGGAGATCAGGCGATTGACGGGGTGTCGTCCATTGTGGCCAATTATGTCGGAATGATTTTCTGTGTTCGGGGCTCCGGTACGGCATATCTCTTTGATCGCCCGTTTGTGATGAAAGAGAATGATATGATTTTCTATTATCCCAATGAAGAGCACTGCTTTCGGCCGGATACAGGCGATTGTATCAAGGCGTGGATTGATTTTGATGGCCCGTTGGCGATGTCGATTCTGGCCGCATACCGATTCCCGCGGACGTTAACTCTGCCGGGGGGATTTCCGGAGCAAATTTATCAGGGGCTGGTGCAAGAGCTTCCTGATTCGAGTGAATCTGCGATCCGTTATACCTCGGCCCTGATCTTTCAACTGTTTGAATACCTCGGCAAGGGTGCGACGATCAATCGTGAGAATGAATCCAGGCATATGGTCGAGCGGGCAATTCGAGTCATTATGTCGAATTTGCCAAATTGTAATTTAGATGTCAACTTTATTTGTGAATCTCTTGGAGTACACCGCTCTACATTCCAAAAAAAGTTCATTGCGGAGATGAATTTTACACCGAGCGAATATATTCGGACCCGGCGGCTTGCAAAGGCTCGAACGCTTCTGGCGGGAACTGACCTTCCGATCCAAGAAATAGGCAGACAATGCGGATTTTTGGAAAAAACCTCTTTCAGTCGTTTTTTTAAAAGCTTTCGCGACAGCATGTCGCCCCGTGAGTATCGGAAGAGATACCGCACACTCTAGCAGACCGGAATGGTAAACCTGCAAAAATTATTTGCCAGGCAGAACAGAGAACACTCGTTTCTTGTAAATGACAAGCGAAAACAGCCGGAACCCGCATTTGCGACGGGTTCCGGCTGTTCTCTATTGTCAGATTAGCGGAAGCGCACCAACGGATACTTCGCTGTATCCTTGCTGGCGCCGATGCCGGGAGCAACCATGATGAAACTCTCTCGAATTTCGCCGTCATTGTCATTGACGATCAGGTTGAACCGGAACCCTTCCGAACCTGCTTTTTCGGTCAATCCGATCGCGTCGAACGGAATTTCCGCTTTGTAGGTCGTCAGTTTTTTCGCTTCGTTGCGGTCGGTGGCCAGATTGATTTTTGCTGCCGCCTTTTCCGCGTCGAATCCTTGCGGAGTGCGCCAGATGTAAACTTCCGGCGAGCGATTCTCCAGATGGGTGAGCCCGATTTCCCAAAAGTCGCTCTGTCCGGGGAGGCGAAGCGCGAATTGAATATTGTCGCCCTGCCAGACATCACTGCCGCTTTCTTTCTGGTAATGGACATCATCCGTCACCAGTGCCTCCAGCATCAATTTACCGTTGCGGTACGCGAGGCGAATTTCGGCGCTGAGGTCGTTCGCACCGTTCCAGTGAAGATGAGCCGTTGCCGGTTCGTTCACGATAAAGGAGTGAACCTGATCCACACGATTCAGTTGGAACGACGGTTCCTTCGGGAGGTTGCCGCTCGGAATGTTGACCGCGGTCAGAAGCGGGCAGCGAAGTTTCACCGGCGGAAAGTCACCGATGGTAAGCGTGAACACCATCACTTTCGGAGCAGAAGCATAGGAACGAAACGCGTTGGCCGCTTTGAGTTTCAGCTTCAGTTCCTTTGCTTCTCCGGCACGGAGGCGATTGCTGCTGTTGATCTTGCCCTCCACGCCTTCCGGCAATGTTCCGGTCAGGCGGAACTCCTGCGTGCGTGTCGAAAGATTTTTCGCTGGAATCACTATCTCTGTAGCCATGCCCGGATCGATAGAAAAATCACGCAATGCAAGTACGCTGTCGGCATTGGTGCGCGGAGCATCTTTCTGTGCGGCCAGGCGGAGAAGCATCGGTTCAAATCCTGCGGCAAGCAGAATTTCGCCGTTGACGACCGTCAACTCGCTGCGATTGCCCATCAGGTCGATGACTTCCGCTTTTCCAGTGATTCCGCCGAGGAAGAACGGTTGATCGGCTCCGGCTGGTTCATTGTTCCAGATCGAAATGAACAGGTCGCCGTTGGTTGCCCGGAATTGGTACGCGCTCAGCGGCTTGTTGATCGCCAGCGTCCCTTCGTATGTCGCGCCGCGAAGGTGGGTCGCCAGCATGTTATAGGTCAGATAAACCGCTTTCGGCTTGAAGTCGTTGGTGATCATTCCGAAGTTATGTTCACCGTTTTTGGGGTCGAAGCCATCGTTGCGGAGGTCGTACCAGTTGTAACCGATGGAGCCTTCCGCCCAGGCATGGAGAAATTTCTGGAACAGTGTCTTTGCCTGAATATATTCGCCTGCGGCGGTGGAGGAAATCGCGGTTTCGTTGGAGTACCACGGCATCGGATTCTTCATATAACGTTTGAAGTAAGGAATCTGCGGTACATAATCCACAAATCCGCCGTGTCCGTGAAACGCGAAGATATCGATGGTGCCGCTGTTGATGATTTTGTCGATGATTCCTTTGCGGGGGCCGCCCCGGTCGGGACCGATCCAGGCGACGCCGCCATTCATCAGCTTGGCCGCCGGATCGGTGGCACGAAGCGCTTTGAATGCGATTTCCTGCATTTTCAAATATTCTTCAGGAGAGAAGTTGGCGAAGTAGTCGAGATCCGGCTCGTTCCACACTTCATAATAGCGGATTTTGCCGCGATAGCGGTCAAAGGTTTTCTCCACAAAGGCTTTCCAGTATTCGTATTCAGGGCGGCCGCCCCATTGGGCAAAACGCGGTTCCTTGGAGAAGGGTTTCCAATCTTTCGCCACTGCCCAACGAGGGCCATAGCTCAGGATCATCTGTACTTCCATGCCATGCTTGGCATATGTGTCGACCACGTGGTCGACGATGCTGAAATTCCATTCATCCGGGCCATTGCGCTGAATCTGGCGCTCCCAACGGGCGTCGGTGCGCATGATCTTCACTCCACAGAGGGCGGCGGCACGAGCTTCGCGTTCCCGAATTGCCGGCGCGTGGTTGTACGGGTGTGAACAGACGCCGAAGAGGTAGGAGTCAAATCGCTCTTGTGTTTCCCCTGCGGGGATCATTCGTCCGATGCGATCGGTTCCGGTAAATGTCTTTTGAGATTTCTTGTCGGTCAGATTCCAGGAAATGACCCAGAGTCCTTGCGCGTCTTGGGGAAGGGGGATGGTCCAGTCAAAGGCTTCGCCTGCCGCAATATTTTGCTGGAATGAGTGACTCGTTACGGCTTCGTCATACGATTGGATTGCAATGGTCCCTTCGAGTTCCAGCTCTTTGCGCCCATTGTTTTGGAGTTTGAACTTGGGTTCCTGAACCGTGTCGGGCAAGAGAAGATTGAATTCGTTGTCGATGACGACATTTGCGTCAAGTGCCGTATCCGGCCACACGATCCGAACTTCGTCGATGCGGAATTTTACGATTTCCGGCGGATTGGCTCCGTGCGGGCGGATCGCATTGATATAAATCTCTTTAAACGGCTGCTTCGGAATCGCGTCCTTGTGATTTGCTCCACCCCATTTCCCGCTCCAGGTCGAGGAGTCGAGCTGGGCGACGAGAACGGTGGAAGCACCCGGCTTAAGAAAGCGGCGATCCGTCTGAAAAAATGCGTTGTCCGCCGCATGAATGCGAATCGCCGCATCGCACTCCGTGAGTGCCGTTACGACGAATTCGATCCGTTGCGTTCCCGGAGGAAGCGGTTTCCGATAGAGCGATGCGACAAACACTCCGCCTTTGGAGAAATTGCCTTCAACGGCGACTTTTCCGGTTTCCTCAAGGAATACTTTTCCGGTTGCACCCGGAAATTCAGCGCCATTGCTGAAACCCCAGTCTGACAACGTTTCCGCGCGATCAAACAGAATGGCGTTCGGCGGAGGTTCATAGGAGTCCGATTCGATCCGGATTTCGTCGATGCGGAGTTTTACGATCTCCGGCGCATTGGCTCCGTGTGGACGGATTGTGTTGATATAGATTGCACGCAACGGAAATTTCGGTGCGACTTCTTTCAGATCTTTTCCGCCCCATTTAATCTTCCAATCGGCAGAATCGAGTTGAGCGGTAAGAACCGTTGATTCTCCTTGCTTGAGCAGAACGCGGTCGGTTTGGAAGAAGCGCTTTTCGGCGTCTTCAATGCGAAGCGCGGTGTCGCATGGCGTAAGCGCCGTTACTGCGATTTCCAGTTTCTTCGTATCTGTCGGGAGCGCTTTACGATAGAGCGGCGCGATGAAGGCTCCGCCTTTGGAGAAGTTCCCTTCGGCAGTTACTTTCCCCGTCGCATCCAGATATATTTTTCCGGTTGCGCCGGGGAATTCACTCCCAAGACTGAGGCCCCATCCCGACGCATTGTCGGCCTGGTCGAACACGACTGTCGTTCCCGCCGGCAGCAGGATTGCCGCGAACATCAGGGACAACATGAATGCGATTTTCTTCAATTGACTTCTCCTTACCGTAATGGTTTGATATGAATCAACCGGCCGCCTTGAGGGGCGGACGGTTGCAAATTACACATCAACGGAAGCGCACCAGCGGATATTTTGTGGTATCCTTGTCCGCTCCGATGCCGGGAGCAACCATCAGGAAGCTCTCGCGCATTTCGCCGTCGTTGTCGTTGACGATCAGATTGAAACGGAAGCCTTCGCGTCCGATTTGTTCATTCAATCCGATTGCGTCGAATGGGATCTCCGCCCGATACACTGTCAGTTTCTTCGTTTCGTCGCGGGTAGTGGTCAGGCGGATCTTCGCCGCGGCCTTTTCAGGGGTGAAGCCGGTCGGAGCACGCCAGATAAAGACTTCCGGCGCTCTGTTGTCGAGGCGGGTAAGTCCAATCTCCCAGAAATCGTTCTGTGTCGGGAACTTGATGGCAAACTGAATGTTGTCGCCTTTCCAGACATCGACGCCACGTTCCTTCTGATGGTGAACATCGTCGGTCACCAGAGCTTCGAGAAGAAGAGTGTTGTTTTTCTGTGCGAGGCGGATCTCGGCGCTGAGGTCATCCACGCCTTTCCAGTGTAGATGTGCCGTCCTCGGCTCGTGCGACACGAAAGAATGGAGTTGTTCGGGGCGATTCAACAGGAACGCCGGTTCCTTCGGGACATTTCCGGCGGGAATGTTGATCGCCGTCAGGATCGGTCCTGCAAGCGTAAGTGGCTGGTGGTTCCCGATGGTGAGTGTCAGCGTCAGCATTTCCGGTTGCGCCGCATAAGAGCGGAATGTTGCGTCAGCAGCGATTTGGAACCGGACGGTGCGGGTTTCACCCGGTGCCAATTGCCAATTCCCAGAGAGATTTCCGGAAACTCCTGCCGGGAGGTTGCTGTTCAAACCGAATTCCAACGCGTGAGCAGAGGGATTTCGCAACGGGAATGCAAGCTCCGAATTCGTACCCGGATCGACCGGAAACTCCTGTATTGCCAGCAACGGCTCGTCGGAGCTTTGGAGTGCCGTCGCCTGCTCGGTGAGGCGCAGTACCACCGGTTCAAACCCGATGGAGAAAAGAATTTCGCCGTTGATGACATCCCATTCTTTACGATTGCCCATCAGGTCGATCAGCTCGGCTTTGCCGGTGATGCCGCCGAGAAGAACCGGTACATCCGGCCCGGCCGGATTGTTCCGCCAGAACGGCACGAGAAGATCGCCGTTGAGTGCGCGGAATTGGTAGGCGCTCAATTGATCCCCGACTGCAAGGGGGGACTCGTATTTCGCGCCACGGAAGTGGCTGGCAAGCATGTTGTACGTCAGATATACCGGCTTGGGACGAAAATCGAACGTGACCATTCCATAGTTGTGTTCGTTGTTTCGAGGATTGAATCCGTCGTTGCGAAGATCGTACCAATTGTAGCCGATGGAGCCTTCCGTCCAGGCGTACAGAAACTTCTGGAACAATGTTTTCGCCTGAAGATATTCACCCGAGGCGGAGGAGGTGATGGCGGTTTCGTTGGAATACCATGGCATCGGTGACTTCTTCAACTCTTCACGCACATATTGAAGTTGATGCTGATAATTCTGGAAGCCGCCGTGGGCGTGGAACGCAAAGACATCGCATGTTCCTGCCGCGAGGATTTTGCCGATGATTCCCTGTCGGGGGCCGGAACGGTCTGTTCCGATGGAGGATACTCCACCGCTCAACAGTTTCGCTTCCGGGTCGATGGAGCGAAGCGCTTTGTAGGCGATCTTCTGCATTTCCAGATATTCTTCGACGGAGAAATTGGCGAAATAGTCGAGATCAGGCTCGTTCCATGTTTCATAATAACGGATTTTGCCGCGATAACGCTCAAACGTTTTTTCGACAAAGGCTTTCCAGTACTCATACTCGGGACGGCCGCCCCATTGAGCGAAGCGAGGTTCCTGAGAGAATGGTTTCCAGTCTTTTGACACCGCCCAACGGGGGCCGTAGGTCAAAATGAGTTGAACTTCCATTCCATGTTTCGCATATGTGTCAACGATATGGTCGACGATGCTGAAATTCCATTCATCTTTATTTCTGGGCTGAATCTGGCGCTCCCAACGGGCGTCGGTACGCATAATCTTCACTCCGCAGAGTGCGGCGATGCGTGCTTCTTTCTCCCGATCCGCGGGCGCATGGTTATAGGGGTGCGAGCAGACGCCGAAGAGGTAGGTGTCAAATCGTTCTTGCGTTTCTCCGGCAGGAACCATTCGCCCGACGCGATCGGTTCCGGTGAACATTTTTTGCGAAATCTGATCAGTCAGTTCCCAGTTTATCAGCCAGGTGCCTTGCTGGCCGGCAGGGAGGGGAACGCTCCAATCAAAGGAGGCTCCTGCCACGATGCTCTGGTTGATCGGCCAATCTCTGATGGCGCCATCGTAGGAGGTAAGAGAGATTTTGCCCTCCAGCATCAGGTCTTTCTGGCCGAGATTGTGGAGTTTCAGCACCGGGGTTTGTGCATCTCCCGGCAGGAGAAGGTGGAATTCGTTGTCGATGGCAAGAGCGGCGTCCAGCATGACTTCCGGCCCGACAATGCGGACATCGTTGATTTGAAGTTTGACCTGTTGCACATTGCCACTTTGCGGGCGGATCGCATTGACGTAAATCTCTTTGAACGGTTGCTTGGGCACCACGTCTTTCAAGTCTTTCCCGCCCCATTTGCCGTCCCAGTCCGTTGCGGAGTCGAGGTAAGCAGTCAGTGTGGTCGGTACACCGGGTTTGAGTATCACACGCTTGGTCTGGAAGAAACGCCGATCGGCGTCGCAGATGCGAATTGCCGTGTCGCAAGGGGAGAGAGCCGTGACGGAGAATTCGATCCGCTTGGTGTTTTCAGGGAGTTTCTTGCGGAACAGCGGGGCGACGAAAGCGCCTCCTTTGCTGAAATCTCCTGCGGCGGTTACCTGTCCATTTTGCCCGATGGTCAACTGACCTTCGGCTCCGGCGAACTCTCGTCCGAGATCGAAGCCCCAGACTGAAAGATTTTGTGCATTGTCAAAAAGCAGGGCGGGAAGGCTCCGGTCTGCGGCGGCGACCGCCTGAACGTTGGCGGCTGTTTTCGGGCCGTCGATGCGGATGCCGTCAATCTGAAGTTCCAGTTGCGAGCCTTTGTATGGGCGGATGGCGTTGAGGTAGATTTCTCGAAGCGGAAATTTCGGAGTGACTTGCTCCAGATCCTTTCCACCCCATTTGCTATCCCATCCGGCTGCGGAATCGAGTTGAGCGACCAGTACGGTTTGCGCTCCGGGCTTGAGGCCGATTCGTTTGGTTTGAAAATAGCGTTTGTCCGCGTCACAAATACGGATTGCCGCGTCACAAGGAGTGAGAGCGTTGACTACGATTTCGATGCGTTTTGTATCGTTCGGCAATGTTTGTGCCTTGCGATACATGGCAGCGACATAGGCGCTGTTTTGAGTGAACTTGCCTTCGATGGTCACTTTCCCGCTCTTTCCGAGCCGGAGGTCGCCAGAGGCGCCGGGGAATTCTTTCCCCGTGTTAAGCCCCCAGTTCGCTAATGTTTCCGCGTTGTCGAACATGGTCGCCTGTGCCGCAAGCGGCAGCGCCATTAGACAGAGCAGAGTCAGTGCAAAAAGCCATTGTTTCACAAAAATCCTCCTTGGCAATCGTTGGTTACTATAAATTCACATCATTCGGTTTTGGTAAATATATCCAACTGATTGCCTCATTGCCAACGAAAGCATGCAGAATAATCCAATCAGAGGATTTTCTGCGTGCCGTCTTGCCTGCGTACTGCGTACACCTGCATCGGAGAGGACTTGAGTTCTCCCTCGCTCATGGCAGCGACGTGTCCGTCGCCGAACGCACCAACCAACCGGCCGTTGTGCCCCATCCACATATCGCCGCAGTAGGAGG
>JBEBTY010000052.1:0-8558 GCA_040393525.1 Victivallis vadensis
GCTTGGCGGCTCTTCTTGAGGGGAAATCATTGATGGATTGATAACGTCGCATAATCCATGTTATGATAAGTAACATATGGAGCAACAAGGGCAGGGGTGAACTTTGAGCGAAACCGGTTCGGTTCTCCTGTTTCTGTGGTTCGTTGATTTTATTGAAATTCCCTTCCCTATATGATTGATTCCGTCAACCTTTGAGCTATCTTATAACGTTGCTATTTTTATAGAGATTGGATCTGGAATGATGAAAGAGTATGATGTTATCGTAATCGGCGGTGGCCATGCCGGATGTGAAGCTGCGCTGGCTGGCGCACGGGTTGGCGCTTCGGTTTTGTTGATTACGTTGAATTTGGATCATATTGCGCTGTTGAGCTGTAACCCGGCAATTGGCGGGATCGCCAAGGGACAGGTTGTCCGTGAGATTGACGCTTTGGGCGGCGCACAGGGATTCTTGACGGATATGGCTTCGATTCAATTCCGAATGCTCAACCGTCCCAAGGGCCCGGCTGTCTGGTCGCCGCGAGCACAATGCGATAAGGTAGTCTATCAGCGTAGCATGAAGTTGTTGCTCGAAGAAACCTTGAATTTAGATCTGCTTCAGGCGGAAGTTACCGGGTTTCTGGTCGAAAATGACCGGATCGTCGGGGTGGAGGATCAATTCGGCGACCAGATTCGCTGCCGTTCCGTTGTGATTACGACCGGGACGTTTCTGAATGGGAAATTGCATTATGGAATGCGCAATTTTCCCGGTGGACGAGCAGGGGATTTCCCGTCTAACGCTTTATCCAATGCGCTTTCCGGGCAACTGAATCTTCGTCTGGGACGGTTGAAAACCGGCACCCCTCCCCGCATTCTGGCGAAAACCATTGATTTCACTAATATGACGCCACAAGCGGCGGAAAGCCAGGATGAGGAGTTTTGTTGCTGGAGTCCGGAATTGTTGCCCCCCCTTCCCCGTGCCAGCCGAAAAGACCTGCCTTGCTATCAAGTTTACAGCACGGAGGCGACATCGGAAGTTGTGCGCGCAAACATTCAATATTCCCCGATGTATCAAGGTGTGATCAAGGGAATCGGTGCGCGCTATTGCCCGTCATTTGAGGATAAAGTGGTGCGATTTCCGCAGCATCCAGTCCATTTGATTCACCTGGAGCCGGAAGGAGCCGATACCCGCGAGTATTACATCAACGGAATTTCCACCAGTTTGCCTGTGGAAGTGCAACGGGCGATGATCCATTCGGTTCCGGGCATGGAACAGGCGGTCATTTCGCGTTATGCTTATGCAATTGAATACGATTTCCTCTATCCCGATCAACTGGAGCGTTCACTGCGCGTCAAAGCGTATCAGAACCTGTTCAGCGCGGGACAGATCAATGGAACCAGCGGATATGAAGAAGCCGCCGGGCAAGGTTTGGTGGCCGGGTTGAATGCCGCTCGGCTTGCCGCCGGAAAATCCACGGTGGAATTCGGCCGCGACAGCAGCTATATCGGAGTCATGATTGACGACCTCTGCACCAAAGAAATCGTGGAACCCTACCGGTTGTTCACCAGCCGGGCGGAGTATCGCCTGCACTTGCGGCAAGGGAACGCTGATCTCCGACTTTCGGAATTGGCACATGAATACGGCTTGCTCCCTGAGCGGAAATATCAAGAGTTTTCGACCTATCGTGATGAACTTGCCCGCGTGATTAATCTTTGCCGCTCCACCAAATCCACAGGGAAAGCGCTGTTGGTGCATTTAAAGGATCTTCCCAATGAAATCAGTCAGGAAGAAGCGCGTAACCGCCTCCCCTTCCCCGTCGAACTCTTTCCGGAAATCCCGGCAGGACGAATGGGGCGGCGAATCTGGCGTGAGCTTCTCGTCGAAGCGCGCTACGATGGCTATCTTCAGCGAGAGGCTCACGAGATCAGCCGGATGCACAAGCTGGAAGCGCTAGAAATTCCAGAGGACTTCAATTATGATTCCATCCGCGGGCTTGCCAACGAAGCACGACTGAAATTGCAAAAAGTCCAACCGACCACCCTGAGCCAGGCCGGACGGATCGACGGTGTTACTCCGGCTGATATTGCACTGATTCAGATTGCTCTTGTACGCCGTAACCGGACGGAGAGTGTCGGGTGAGCCGCCCTGCCACCACTGCGTGGAGTCGCCTGCGCCGCAGTCCGTTGGCGATGGTTTCGCTTGGTGTGGTGGCGCTCTATGTGCTGACGGCGTTCGGCACGGAGCTTTACACACTGTGGTGCGAGGCAAATGACACAGTTCCGATTTACCAGCTTGCTGATGAATCATCGCGCTACACCCCCCCCTCCCCTCGGCATTGGCTGGGTACCGACTATCAGGGGCGTGATGTGTTGTTGCGCGCGATTGCAGGGAGTGCCACCGCAGTAAAAGTCGGCTTGATCGCCAGCTTGATTGCTGCCGGAATCGGCGTTGTTCTCGGTGCAATTGCCGGGTTTTACGGTGGGAAGTTTGATGATGCGGTGGTTTGGCTCTACAGCACATTCGCTTCCATGCCGACCTTATTGTTTATTCTCGCCTTTGCATTGCTGGTGTCGCGAAATTTTTTATCTCCCGGAATGATGCGGGGAGCGGAAATCCTTTCCGGAATTTTGAGGGCGGAACCAGGAATGCTTGCGGTTTACCTTGCCATCGGCATCACCGGTTGGGTGACGCTTTGCCGTGTGGTACGTGCGGAAACAATGCGTCTTCGCAATTTGCCGTTTGTCTCCGCCGCCCGCGTAGCCGGGGTGAAGAATACGGTAATCATCCGACGTCATATTTTGCCGAATGTGTTTCATCTGGTTATTATCTATTTTACGCTCACATTTGCAGGAGCGATCATGCTGGAGGTAATCGTCAGTTACCTCGGATTCGGTGTCCAGAGCGCACCGAGCTGGGGAGTGATGATCTCCGATGGGCAACAGCGGCTCTGGCGCGGCATCTGGTGGGAAATTACAGCGGCGACCGGATTTATGTTCCTGCTGGTTCTGGCGTTGAATCTGTTGGGGGATGCGCTTCGCGATGCGCTCGATCCGCGCCAACGAACGGTATAATCCCCTCCCCCCTGCCGTGATATAAGAAAAACGCCCTTCCGCATTGATCGGAAGAGCGTTCGTGGTAAGTTTTAAGGCTTAGTTCTTCAAACTTTGAAGCGGAGCCGGAATTCGGCCGCCGCGAGCGATGAATTCCGCCGGGGACCATGTGTTGACCGGAATCACCGGTGCTTCCCCCAGCAACCCGCCAAAGGAAACCATGTCGCCGACTTTGCATCCATAAGCTGGAATCAGGCGAGCCGCTGTAGTTTTGTTGTTCACCACTCCAATGGCAATCTCGTCCGCGATGATTCCGGAAATGACTTCCGCCGGAGTGTCGCCCGGGATGGCAATCATGTCCAGCCCCACCGAACAAACCGCGGTCATCGCTTCCAGTTTGTCAAGGCTGAGTGCGCCGCAACGAACCGCCTCGATCATCCCCGCATCTTCGGAGACGGGGATGAAAGCTCCCGAAAGTCCTCCCACATGCGATGATGCCATAACGCCGCCTTTTTTCACTGCGTCGTTCAACATGGCCAGTGCGGCGGTGGTGCCGTGACAGCCGCACTTCTCCAACCCCATCGACTCCAGAATATAGGCGACTGAATCTCCTACAGCCGGGGTCGGCGCGAGTGACAGGTCGACGATTCCGAATGGAACGCCGAGCCGCTCGGATGCTTCCCGGGCAACGAGCTGGCCGACACGGGTAATTTTAAATGCCGTCCGTTTAATTGTTTCGGCAACTTCTGTCAAATCGCACGTGCCTTTGCGTCGGATGGCCGACGCCACCACACCGGGGCCGGAAACACCGACATTGATGACCGTTTCCGGCTCGCCAACGCCATGAAACGCTCCGGCCATAAACGGATTATCCTCTGGCACATTGGCAAATACGACCAGCTTGGCGCAGCCAATGGATTGACGATCCTTGGTCAGCTCAGCGGCTTTGCGGACGACACGTCCCATTTCGGCCACCGCGTCCATGTTGATTCCGGCCTTGGAACTGGCGACGTTGACAGAGGAACAGACTCGTTCGGTTTCAGCCAATGCCTCGGGAATCGCGTTGATCAGCGTGCGGCTGCCATTGGTGAACCCCTTCTGGACAAGGGCGCTGTAGCCACCGATGAAGTTGATGCCAAGTTCATGCGCCGCGCGGTCAAGCGTTTTCGCCAGCTTGATTGCGCCGGAAACATTCAACCCGCCGGCCATCAACGCAATCGGAGTTACGGAAACTCGTTTGTTGATGATTGGGATACCGTATTTTTTTTCGATATCCTCCCCCGTCTTCACCAGATCGCGGGCACTGTTCATGATTTTGTCATAAATGCGCCCGCAGAGACGATCCGCATCTTCGCACTGACAGTCGTAAAGCGAAATGCCCATTGTGATCGTGCGGATGTCGAGGCATTCTTCACGGATCATGCTGATGGTTTCAATGATATCCCGGGTCTCAAACATAATCAGATCCTGTGCATCGAGTTAAAGATGTCTTCGTGCATGACATGAATATCAAGCCCGTCTTTTTTGCCCAGTGCGGTCATCCGATCGACAAAATCGTTAAACGGCACCGTGAGGAATTGAATATCGACAATCATCATCATGGTAAAGTATTGGTCGAGAACTGTCTGCGAAATATCAAGAATATTTGCGCCGCTTTCCGCGCAACCGGCGCTGACCTTGGCGATAATTCCGACGGCATCCCGTCCGATTACAGAAACAACCGCTTTCATAACAAATTTCCTTTCCAGTTTTTTCTCTATAAAGTAGCTCCGAAATGTGGATTATCAAACCGTGAACTCAATTGTTTCACTCTTTGTTTCGGCAAGAATCCGATGAGAATCAGGACAAAAGCCGCTTTGAGAGAGTTTCTTTCTGCTGCGGACTTGCATTTTAGCGGTTTTTGTTGTATTTTTAGGCTGGCAATTTACCATTTAAATTGGCGAAAGGCGACAGTTATGAAGAAAGTTCTGGTTACCGGCGGAGCGGGCTATATCGGCAGCGCCTGTTCGGAATATCTCCTCGATCGCGGTTATGAAGTGACCATTTTTGATGCACTGATCACCGGACACCGCGAAGCAGTTGATCCGCGTGCTAAATTTGTCCTCGGAAATCTTTCCGACCGTGAATTGATCAAAAAAGTTTGCCGTGAAGGTGAATTTGATGCCGTAATGCACTTTGCCGCATTCAGCTTGGTCGGAGAATCGATGCAGAATCCGTCGAAATATTTCCGCAACAACCTCGCGGCAGGAATCAATCTTGCCGATGCGGCGGTGGAAGGCGGCGTTAAAAACTTTGTGTTTTCCAGCACCGCGGCGACTTTCGGTCAACCGGAATCGATTCCGATCCGTGAAAATGACCGTCAGATTCCGATCAATCCTTATGGCGAATCGAAGCTCTGCTTTGAAAAGGTGCTCAAGTGGTACAGCGAGATCCACGGCATGAAGTATGCGGCTTTGCGTTATTTCAATGCGGCCGGCGCCAGCGAAAAATATGGTGAAGATCATCGTCCTGAGAGCCACTTGATTCCGATCATTCTCCAGACCATCCGTGGCAAACGCGAAAAACTGATGGTTTACGGCGGCGATTACGAAACGCCGGATGGCACTTGCATCCGCGATTATATTCACATTCTCGACCTTGCTCAGGCACATGAACTGGCACTGTCCGCACCGCAGAGCGGCCATTACAACCTCGGAACCGGCAACGGCCTCTCCGTCCGTGAAATCATCGACGCGGCGGAAAAGGTTACCGGGATGAAGGTTAACTATGAAGTCGCGCCGCGCCGCGCCGGAGATCCGGCTAAGCTGATCGCCTGCAGCGACCGCATCAAGGCGGAACTGAAATGGCAGCCGAAATACGAATCTGCCGAGCAGATCATCGAGTCCGCCTGGAAATGGCAACTCAAACATCCGAACGGGTATACGAATTGATTTGGCACGACATGGGGCCGTTCACGGTGTTCGACGTCGAAACGACCGGAATGAGCCCATCCAATGACCGGATCGTGGAAATCGCCGCGATCCGGATCGATCCGGGCGGTAAGCTGGAGCGCTTCCAGACGCTGATTCACCCGGGGCGTTCGATCCCTGCCGCCGCCTCATCGGTGCACCATATCACCAATGAAATGGTGCAAAGTGCGCCACATTTTAAAGACGCCATTCGCGGATTCCTCGATTTGGCGACAGAGAGCACGTTGGTGGCGCACAACGCCCTCTTCGATCTCGGATTCCTTCAGGAGAGTCTGGCGCGGGTTGGAATGCCGCTCTGGAGCGGAAAGACGCTTGATTCGTTGCGACTTCTCCGTAAAACACATCCTGGATTGCCTTCTTACAGTCTTCAAAGTTTGCGTGCATACTTTCAATTACCCACAGAAAAGGGAATGAACGCCCACCGCGCCGGAGCTGACGTCGAATGGACCGTCCAAATTCTTGAAATCGCCCTCTCGGAAGCATTGAGGCACAAAACCGACAGCTAGAATGCCGATCTTCAATATCCTTTTCCTGAATTAAGAAGCGACCACAAGCGGATGAATCATTTTAAACGAAAATTTCTTCATGGCAGTGCTGGGGCGCTGGTTGCCTCAATTGCAGTTGGCGCATCCGCTTATTTCATTCGACGGCAGATGGCGCTGGGGCTGAGTGCTGATGACTATGCCTTCTTCTACAGTATGTATGCGTTATTGCTTTCTCTGCTGGCTATATTCCGGTTCGGCACTCCGGAAGTGGTTCTTTACCAGCTTCCGGCGTTACTACAAAAGAGAAAACTTACAAACGCCAGAATGCTTTTCTCGTTTGTGTGTCATTATCAAATTGTTGTATTTGGCGGCCTCACGCTGCTGTTAGTTTTGTGTATCCCCCTATTTCAACAATTTTACTTTTCAATGCCAACAAAAGCATGGTTGATTCTGGCTCTTTTGCCATTCCTGCTTTTGACGGCACTGGAAACGGTTCAACAAAACGCGTTGAACTCACTTCAAGAATTTACAATCCAAAACGGATTGAAGGTATTAAAATCACTTCTGTTGCTGGGAGGGGTACTGATTTTTCTGTACAACGGTGGGTTGAGCGGAATCATTGCAACATATATTACGAGTACCTTGTTGATTGTCGTCGCCGGTTATTGGTTGATAAAGCGTTCAGGGAAATTGCAATATCAATTCTTCATCGCTCCAACGATTCGCAAACAAGCGCTGAATGCGGGAGCAGTGTTTTACGCCCTTGCGCTGGGGCAGGCTATTCTCAATGACTTCGGGACGGTAGTGTTAACAATTACCAGCACGACGACCGAAGTGGTGTTGTACAACATCGCGTTACCTATCGCCACGATCATCCGTTCGCTTTATTGTATCCCCATGGTATTTACTCCACTATCGTTTGAACTTTTTAACAGTGGAGATCACAATCAGCTTCGCCGGACCATGACGCGGTTGAACCTGCTTACCATTGCTGGCTTGGTTATAGCCTTCCCAACTCTGCTCTGGCTTGGGGAGTGGTTAATTACACTTTTATTTTCCGCTGAGTTCGTGGCAGCTAAATGGAGTATGCTATTGTTGATTGAAGCAACAATAATCAGTGTTATTATTCAATTTCACATCAACTTTTTTAATGCCATCGGAAGAAAACGAATTGCCGTGATGACCGCATTGCCCGCCATCGCCATTAGTCTTCCATTGTTGCCGGTTTTGAGCTATTTCTTCGGTGCGACAGGAACATCGCTTGCCGTATTACTGGTCTCTTTATTATGGTGGTATTCATGTACGACAGCCTTTGCAAAGATGGTTCGATAGACACAGTGGAAAAGAGCATTGCACCCGCCGTTTCCATTTTAGTGCCAATCTATGGCGTGGCTGATTATATCGAGCGATGTGCGGCTTCGCTATTTGCGCAGACATTTGACGATATCGAGTATATTTTTGTAGACGACTGTTCTCCGGACGACAGTGTCGAACGCTTGTTGCGTCTTTTGGAAAAGCAGTACCCCCATCGCAAAAAAGCGGTGAAGATTATTCGTAATCAAACCAACCAAGGGGTCGGGAAAACCAGGGCAACTGCAATAGAGGCCGCGACAGGTGATTATTTGTGGTTCGTGGACAGTGACGACTATGTGGCTGAAAACGCAGCAGAATTGCTCCATCGCACCGCGATGGCTGAAGATGCGGATATTGTAATATTCGGACTCAGCAGGGTGTTCTCAGAACATGCTATTTATCCGGAACGAATTCAATCAATGTCGAAGCAGGATTATTTTCGACAGATACTGGAGATGAAACAAAGAACCTATTTCGTGAATAAATTTTTCTCGAGAAAATTCTTTCAAGAAACAGGAATCACGTTTACTCCCGGCATCAATCATGGAGAAGATTTTTCTGTTGTCCCGCGCCTGATTTTTCACGCATCGCATATTTCTTTTCTAGATGAAATTCTCTACTATTATATTCAATATAATTCCGGTGCTTACACCAAAAGTTTCCGTGAAGGTATGCGCCCAATGAGATACATGGCTGAGCTATTTTTTGTGTCTTGAAGGACGAA
>JBEBTY010000053.1:0-7569 GCA_040393525.1 Victivallis vadensis
GGGGAATGGTGTTGCGGGGGGAATGGTGTTGCGGGGGGAATGGTGTTGCGGGGGGAATGGTGTTGCGGGGGGGGGAGTGAACAGGGGTGTGCGTGGGATGACCGAATGGTACTCTGCGTGTGGAGCTTTTGTGAACCAAAGAACGAGATCGGAAACGACGTATGTCATTGTCGGGTTCTTTTCCTCAAATTCCTTCGTTTAAAACTTGAAAACCGACAATCAAAATGATATCTTACAAGGTTCCATTCTAAATTAGTCCCACGAGATCCCTGAAACGGAGCCAAATTGCCCATGACAGATATTGCATCCTACTTGACTGTAGCAGCCATCTTGATGCTGCTCGGCGCGTGTTCCAGCAAAATTTCCGCACGGTTGAATATTCCCGTCTTGATCCTCTTCCTTGCCGTCGGCATGTTGGCCGGATCGGATTTTCTCGGCTTCATCGACTTTGAAAATGCCAAGATCGCCAATGTCATTGGCAGTGTCGCCATGGGTTACATTTTGTTTTTCAATGGGTTCGACACGCATTGGACATCGGTGAAAAAAATCTTTGTCGTCGGTAGCGTATTGGCCAGCGTCGGAACGTTGCTGACCGCGATCTTTGGCGGAACGCTCATTTATCTCCTGTTCCACCTCATTTTCGAGTATTATCCCAATGCGTTCGGCTTCACCGAGCAGCCGTCGCTGCTCTGGTGCATTCTGCTCGGGGCGATCGTTTCCTCCACCGACGACGCGGCGGTATTCGCTGTTCTACGTGGACGCAGCGTCAGTCTGCCGAACAAATTGCGCTCTTTGCTGGAGTATGAATCCGGCAGCAATGACCCCGCCGCCGCGTTCTTCACCGTCTTCATTATCGGGCTGATTACGACGCCCGGAGGCAGTTACTGGGGCATCATCCCCGCCTTCCTGTTTGAAATGTCCGTGGGGGTCGCCTTCGGCCTCTCCCTCGCCAAATTGGCGATCTGGCTCTTCAACCGGATCAATTTTGAGTACGATGGCCTTTATTATGTCGCCAGCCTCGGAATGGTTCTGCTCGCCTTTGGGGGAAGCGTACTCTGTCACGGCAACGGATTTGTGGCAGCCTACGCTGCCGGAATCGTCATGGGGAACAGCAAATATATCTTCCAGCACGGCATCGGCCGCTTCCACGGCGGAATCAGTTGGCTGATGCAGGTGACGCTCTTCGTCATGCTCGGATTGCTCAGCTTTCCCAAGCAGGAGTTGCCAAAACTATGGATACCCGGACTGGCGGTTACGGTTTTTATGGTGTTTTTTGCCCGCCCTCTCGCGGTGTTCCTCTGTACATTCGGCAGCAAGTTCACCTTCAAAGAGAAACTTTTCATCTCCTGGGTCGGGCTTCGTGGAGCGGCGCCCATCATGCTGGCGACGTTCCCGTTGATGGCCGATCTGCCGGACTCCTGGAAAATGTTCCACCTTGTCTTCTTCGTCGTGGTGCTTTCGGTGGTGGTTCAGGGGCGGACGATCATGCCGCTGGCCAGACTGCTTAAACTGGACGAACCGGCCAAACCGCCCGTCAGCCACGCGCCGCTTCTCTTTGAAAACACCGGCGCGATGAATGGCGAAATGCAGGAGTTCCTCATTCCGCCGGGCGCTGCCTGCATCGGCAAACGACTCGCCGAACTCGGTCTTCCGCAAGGGGCGTTGGTGTTGCTGATCCGGCGAAAGCGCCGGTTTGTGGTTCCCAACGGCAATACCGTGATCGAAGTGAACGACGGACTGATGATCTTGGGGCAGCCGGATATTTTGGACAGTGCCGCGCCGATCCTGTCCGGAGCGGCCACCCCCCAGCTGCCCGCCTGACGATGCCCGTCAGCGGCGTTCCAGCGCAGTTGCGCTTTGAACCAGCGGGCGCTTCAATTCTGTCCTGCCGGATACATTGTACCCGGCCTCGATATCGGCTTCGGTAAACACCGCCATTAAAATTTCGCCATGGGCGCGATGGATGTCGTACTGGACAAAAATCCGCCCATCCGGGTGGACAAAGCCGTCGGGGTAAGAGATTCCGCCGCGTTCATCCAGCAGAAGCCTTCCGTACCAGCTTTTTCCTTCGTCGGCGGAGAGAAAAGCGGTTAAGTGGGAGCGATCCCCCGCCGTCGTTGTATCGTATCGTACCATCAACCATTTGCCTGACGGAAGTTTCACGGTGAAGAACCGGGCGCTGGCGGTATACCATGCCCGTTGAAACGGCGTCCAGTTCCAGCCGCGATCGGCGGATTCCGAACAGACCATCCCGTGATGATCCCGAGCGTACATGACCAGAGAGCCATCCGCCCGCTCCAGATACATGTGCTCATCGAAGCAGGGATCGACCGAACGCTGCATGCCGCGCAACTCCCAGGTCTTCCCGTGATCGTTCGACACCAGCAAATTTGCGCCGCGGCGATGATCCAGATCGGCGTAGAGCGAGGCATCAACGTTGCCCCATGAAAAACGCTGATCCACCCAGATATGCTCCCGGCGCCAGAGTGAAACCGGCAGCACCCATTCGCCGTTGGCCAATACGGTCGGCTTATTCAGCGCACAGCCGTGCCAGATGCGGAACGGCGTTCCCCATACCGGTTTCTCCGCATCAGGGTTTTCGCAAATCGACGCCCATACGCCGGCGCGACCGTCGAAATAGCCGATGCTCTGGGAGAAAATCCACCACATTCGCCCCTTCGGATCGCACCACATCGTGCCGACCAGACAGGATACATGATGCCCTTCCGGCGTAAACCCGGGGTCGATCAGATAATCCGGCCCGCTCCAACTCTTTCCTTCGTCATCACTGTGCGTAAGCAGCATGACCGTTTCAGGGCCGTCCTCCCGGCCGAACCAGGAGAGAAAGATCCGGCCGCCCGGCGTACGAGCCATTCCGGCGCTCATGGTGTAGTCGTCCACCTCCGGATAATAGTCGCGCGGAACCGGGGAAATCAACGTTGGTACGCGCATTGCAAGTTCGGCATTGCCAAGGCAGATACGGGTTTGCTTGTTCATTGCGGTTTTTCCTTAATTATTTTTGGGTTGTTCCTGGAGCAAGGCACGATACGCCCGAAAAAGGGCATCGGTATCGGTTCCAAGCGCTTTCCAGTGCATGAAGCGCTCGGCCCAGAACGCATTCCCGGGGCAGAATCCGCCGAGCAGAATTCCGGCCGCAAGCGTTTTTTCACGGACAAGATCAATCGCGGCCACCACCTCCGGATTTTTGAAATCTCCCGGCGTACCGTAGGATGCGGAGAGGTCGAAGGGGCCGATGCAGATGCTGTCCACGCCGGGTGTCGCCAGAATTTCATCGATGTTCTCCACCGCCTCACGATGCTCGATTTGGAGCAACACCAGCGGCTCCTTTTGCGAACGCCCCAGATATTCGTTCAACGGAACTTTGCCGTAGGCGTTGGCACGGCGCAGAGCAAAGCCGCGTTCCCCGCCGTCAGTCGGATAGCGGCAGGCCAAGACCGCCTGCCGCGCCTGCTCTCCGGTGTTGATCATCGGCACAATCACCCCCGCCGGGGCGAGATCCAAAACCGGTTTCAACAAATAGCTCACATTCCCTGGAACCCGGACGAAAGAGGCGCACCCGGTGCCGCGCAACGCCATGATCAGATGCGACGCATCCGGCAAGGTAAGCGGGGAATGCTCCAGATCGATCCAGGCGAAATCGAACCCTGCCTCTCCCGCCAGCTCCGCAAGCGCCGCATCGGTCGAACTGATGACGCACCCATACGCGGTACTGCCGGAGTGGACGGTCGAGAGAAAACGGTCAAGATGGTTGAGGGACATACAATTCCTTTCCGACAGTTACAAAGGCCGGATATGTTCGGCGATCAGTGCCTGTAGACGCTCCCCGTCGCGCTTCAGAACGGCGTGCAGCATTTGCCGGTGAAACGCAACGCTGTGCCGCACCGCCTCCGGCGTCAGGTAAGGCTTGCGGTATTCGCGGTCGAACAGCAGCGTCAGCACCTGTGCGAACACCTGAAGAATCCGACTGCCGGTAACTTCAAACAATGCAAGGTGGAACGCCAGGTCAAGGCGATCCGCCTTCTCCGGCTCCTCAGCGGCGCGCTCCATCTCGTCGATCAGCGAACCGATCCTGTCGGCCTGCGCGGGAGTGATGCAACGGATCAGCTCCGGAATCATCGCCGTTTCGATCATCTGACGCGCCGACTTCAGTTCCTCGCGTCCGCAACCGAGCCAACGAAGTTGAAATGCCAGGCTCCGCCCGATGGCGTCCGCTGTGGGAACCGCCACCACTGTGCCGCGGCGCGGTGCACGCTCCAACACGCCCAGCAGCGTCAGGTGGACGATGATTTCGCGGATCGTCCCGCGCGAAACGCCGAATCGAACCGCCAACTCCAGTTCTCCGGGCAAGCGATCCCCCGGACGGAAACCGCTTTCAATCAGATAAGTTTCAAATTGTTCCAGCATTGTCATTTAATTTGTCCGTCAATTAATGTTAATTTGTTTGACAAATAAGATAGATCGTTCTTTTCGGAAATCAAGGCCGGAAAGCTGGTGAGGTAGAAATAAAACCGGAAAATAGTTTTGCATATTGAGTTTCATGCCGATTGAATTTTGTTTTCCCGTGTGATATATTAGAAGATTGTGTAATAAAACTGAATTCCGCAAAGGGGGTGAAACTGCTATGGATACCGAAGTTCGCGTCAAAAAAGGCGAGATCATCGACCGCGCTCTGCGTCGGTTGAAGAAGAAACTCGACAAAGAAGGCACCCTCAAGGAACTGCGCAACCGGCGTCATTATGAGAAGCCGAGCGAAGTCAAGCGTCGCGAAGCAAAGCAGCGTCACCGCTAAACTTTGTTTCTTTTAAGATGCGCCGGGATGAATCATCACGGCGCTTTCTTTCTTTGAGCTCAGTGTGTTTCATTTTTGCAAAATAATCCGATTTTTTCTATTTTTGCCGTTGAAATAAGCAGGAATGAAGCTACTTTTTATGATTGTCAAAATCGGGGAGGTTCGCCGTCCCCGATTTCGTCTTCTAACGGTGTGTTACGCATCGGGCGAAGTGGAACCGCCCCCGCATAAAAGCGGCGATTCTGCAGAACAGGAACGTTTGGATTTTCAGGAAAGGTTATAAGAAACAATGCGGATTGACGTTCTGGACTACTACAGCAAAGAAGACTGGCTCCCGATGCGACGGGAAGCAGATCTTCATCCCACCCCGTTTCTGGTGGTGAATCTCAACATTATCCAGCGTAAATACAAGGAATTGACGGAGCAGTTCCCGTTTGCCAAAATCTATTACGCGGTAAAAGCGAATCCGGCGGTGGAAGTTCTTGAATTGTTGCGGGACCTCGGTTCCTGCTTCGACATCGCCTCCCGCTACGAACTGGACCGAGTGCTGTCGCTCGGCGTTTCTCCGGAGCGGATGAGCTATGGCAACACGATCAAGAAGATTGACGATATTCGTTATTTCTACGAAAAGGGAGTTCGGCTTTTCGCCACTGACAGCGAAGCGGATCTGCGCAATATCGCAAAAAATGCTCCCGGTTCCCGGGTCTTCTGCCGTATCCTGACCGAAGGCAGCGCCACCGCGGACTGGCCGCTGTCGCGCAAATTCGGCTGTCACCCCGATATGGCGATCGACTTGATGCTGCTGGCGCGCGACCTTGGGCTCAAGCCTTGTGGAATCAGTTTCCATGTCGGCTCCCAGCAGCGTGACATCGGCTCCTGGGACTCGGCGATCGCCAAAGTCCGTTACATCTCCGACTACCTCAAGGAAGAGGGAATCAAGCTGAGTCTGGTCAATATGGGCGGCGGTTTCCCTGCCAACTATATCTCCAAGACCAATGAGATGACGGTCTACTCCGAAGAAATCACCCGCTACCTCGAAGAGGACTTCTGCGAAGGACTCCCGGAAATCATTCTCGAACCGGGTCGTTCCCTCGTTGGAGAATCCGGCGTTTTGGTCTGCGAAGTGGTGTTGATCAGCCAGAAATCCTCCGTCGGCGTGGACAAATGGCTCTACCTCGACACCGGTAAATTCAACGGATTGATTGAAACCTGGGATGAGTCGATCAAGTATCCGCTCTACTGCGAGGCTCGCGGCGAACCCAGCGAGGAGTTCATCATCGCGGGGCCGACTTGCGATAGTCAGGATGTGATGTACGAAACATTCCGGAACCCGCTTCCGGCCTACATCAAACCGGGTGATCGGATCTACTGGTTGACGACGGGAGCGTATACGTCGAGCTACTGCTCGGTGGAATTCAACGGCTTTCCGCCGCTTCCGATTTACTTCGTCAAGTAAGCAACATGAAAAAACGGGGTCTCCTGCTTTCAGGAGAGCCCCGCTTTTTTTATGCCCGCATTACCCGAGAAAGTGATTCATATAACGTTTGTTCATCTTTTGCACATCGAGAATAATCAGGAAGTCGATGGAGCCGAATTCCGGATCGAAACTCGGTAACCCGCCGATTTCCGCGCCGAGCCGGAAATATCCTTTGAGAAGCGGGGGCATCGCATTTTTAAGCTCGCGCTCGGTGAATTCCGGCTGCGCATCCGGGTGCGGCAACTGGAATCCATCTTTCGGAAACGCGCCCACTCGTGCGCTGACCTTGCCGTCCTGTCGGAATTTCCGATAGAGCGCCCAGCCGAGCGCTTCATCCTTCACCTCCAGGCTGGCGCAACCGATCATGTAGCGGCAGCCGGTGCGGCGCATCATCTCCAGCAGTCCGGCCCAGAGCAGGGCGACGACGGAGCCGCCGCGAAACTCCGGGTCCACGCAGGAACGACCGACTTCGCACAACTCGCGCTCGATCTCCGCAAGACCAGAAATGGAGTATTGCCGCTCAGAATACCATCCGGGAGAGTTTCGCACCAGATGTCCGGGACGGACGCGATAAGTCCCGACGATCCGCGATGTGGACTTCTCTTCCACCAGCAGATGCAGCGACGTGTCGTCGTATTCGTCGTGGTCGAGCCCGGAGTCTTCTCCGGGAGAGCCATGCCCCTGTTCGACCATGAAAATCTCATGCCGCAACTTTTGAGCCTCATATATGTCAAGCGCGTTGTTCGCCAGACGAACCGCAAAGCGTTCCCCATCGATCAGGGGTTTATGTGCTTGTACTTTCAACCGCCATTCCAATGCGTGCAAAGGAGCGAACACACGATAACTCAGCTGCGAGCAATGGCGCTTCAATCCGGTTACTTTCCGGTTCCAGGTCGTCGTATTGATGGTTGTAAACATAAGTCTATCCTTTCTATTCTCACAAGGAGTGTTTTTTATTACGTTGCCCGTCACCTGAATGTATTAGCAAAAGGCGTGCCAACTTATTTCTGAGCGTAAATGGCGACTACAACAACAAAGCATAGAACATTTCATGTACATTGCTTGAACATTTAAAGAACAGGCGCTATCTTTCAATCAAAGAATTTCGGGATTCTTTCGGGTTCCGTGTTTCTTGTTTTATACCATAACGCGTGATTGCAAGAAATATGTTTTGTGATGGAGAGATTTCTGCAAGCCACAGCTTGGCGCCCCGAAACATGACGATACCCTGAATCCGTGAAAGAAACACCGTGTTTCTCTCATTATTGTTATTATGCTATAA
>JBEBTY010000054.1:0-7478 GCA_040393525.1 Victivallis vadensis
ACGGAACTCCGCGCCACGTCGACAGTTAGAGGAGAGTTAGATAACGATCGTAATTAATTCATTACGCTTCCGAAAGAAACTTCAAACCGACAATCCCGGAAAAAATCAACAGAAGACAGCCGATTCGCAGCAAGGAAGCGGAGTCGCCAAATAGAAAAATTCCGACGATCACGGTACCGATTGCGCCGATTCCGGTCCAAACGGCATAAGCGGTTCCCATGGGAAGCGTTCGCATAGCGAGCGCCAACAAGAAGACGCTGATCGCCATGGTCGCAACAGTAAACACCGACGGCCACAGCTTCGTAAAACCGACAGAATACTTGAGCCCCACTGCCCAGCATACTTCAAACAGCCCGGCCAAAATCAGAATAAGCCAATTCATGCGTTTCCTGTGAATCATCGGGGTCGTCCCCGTTACTATGATGCGCACCGGGTCGTCCCTGCGGCATTGGTCGAAAAAGAGCAAAAAAAATGGAGCGAGTGACCGGAGTCGAACCGGCGACAATCACGTTGGCAACGTGATGCTCTACCAACTGAGCTACACTCGCACCTGCTTCGTTAAGACCCGCAACATAAAATGGAGCAAGTGACCGGAGTCGAACCGGCGACAATCACGTTGGCAACGTGATGCTCTACCAACTGAGCTACACTCGCATTTTGCGCTCTCAACATTTTTTAATATATTCCGGCTTGCGTAGAATGCAAGCTCAACCAATCAATTTTTCTCGAAAATTTCAGCAAAAACCGGGTCGGGAGCTTTGGGATCGCCTCTTTTTACCCTTGCCGCCTCGCGGCAACCACCGGCACACTCCGACAGGAATTCACAACCGCCGCAAGATTCCGGATAGAGTTCCCCCAACTGCCACGCCCGCCAATCCGAGTTTTGCGCCAGTGTCGCGTGATCGCGCCAGAAGCAAAGCTCAACCGGAGAATGATTGCAGCCGCGCAGTTTCCCATTGGGGCCGACGGTGAAGAAGTCCCGGGCGGCGGAGCAACCGGTGCTGATTTTGAGTTGCTTGAATTCTCCGGGGTCGATCAGGCAACGCGGAAGTTCCGTACCAAAATGTCCGTTTCGCCCCGCCAATGTCAAAACGCGCTCGGCAACAACCGCGGTTTCGCGAATTTCTTCAATCGTCAATTCCAATTCCGGGTGTTGCAGCCCGCGCCCTCCGGGCAGAAAACGATTCAAAAGAAGTGTATCGGCTCCCGCCAGAAGTGCGGCGGCAATCGTTTCGTAAAGTTCGGGCAAATTCCGTTTTGTTACGGCAATTCCAACTGTAGTACTCACCCCGAATGATTTCGCACGGGAAAACCAATGAAGAACCATTTCCGGATCGGTATCGCTGTCGGTCTGTTCGCGGAACGTCTTCAGGCCAGGCAAACTAAGAGAGAGGTTCATATCATATTTTGCACACAACTCCAGCACTTTATCATCTAACGCGCGCGCGTTAGACAATAAATTCATATGAAGTGGGAGCAAATATTCCCCTAGCACTCCATCAATCGTACCCACGCAACGCGCCTGACAGGTGGCGGCAAAATCAATAATCTCCCGCAATCCCGGCTTTAGCAGCGCCTCGCCTCCGGTAAAAGTAAAGCTGGCGACACCCAATCCGGCGTAGGTTTCAATCAACTCGCACCATTCTTCCGGCTCCAGCTCCTGCTCCACCGGAATCATCCCGGCGTACCACGGACAGGAACAGAATCGGCAGCGATGGTTACAGCGATAGGTCATCTCCAAAACGGCGCTCTCAGGCAAAACCGAACGAGAAGAGTGCGCCAAAGCCATCACACGCCCTCCCCTGACAATAAAGTGCAATACCCGTTATTGCTTCTCATCCTCGGTCTTCCCCAATAATTCATGTAGCCGCGGCAACCATTTCTTTAACGGATACTCATTATCATACTCTGTTGTGACGCGATCTTTTCCGGTCAAGAATGCGATCAAAAACTTGACATCTCCACGTTGAATCGGAACTCTCCGTTCAATTCCATCCACTTGAATCACCCACTGCGCTTTCGGCACCGGAATCTCTGCGACCACAGGAGAGGAGTTGGCAAGAGCCGAAATTTCCGGAATACGAATCCTTGTCCAACCATCCGGCGCGTTATCTCGATGCGGCAGACGAGTCACTTGAGTACCTTTCGACCAGATCCCAAATGTCGAGAAATTCGTTCCTGGCCCAGAACGAATGTTACTGTTCCTTATCAGTTCATCTTCCTCCAACAACTCACTGGCAATCCACTGCTCTGGAATCCAGAACCAACCACCACGCCCTGAGTGCCACTCTAACTCCAATATCGATTCGGGAGGTAACTGAATGGCGATTTTCTTTCGTCTTGCATTATTGTAGAAAACAAATTCGCGCCCTTCTTCGCCAACGGTTTCTGTGATCGGCTGAAAGAAGCGTTTATCGGAAGCGCAGTTGGAACAAAAAGAACGAACATCGATTGCGATATTCAATTCATGTTTTTTAAGCTCCGGCAAACGAAGCCGTGCCTCATCAAGTAAAGAAAATTCACTTTCATAGCTGCCAATCTGGTAATTGGTAATCTGCCCGCAATCCGGACAGGCAAAGCGATAACGCACCAATCGCGGTGCAACGACAACATAGCATGTCGCCCCCGGGCGTAATTGAACAGGTCCAGGAGACCGTTCCAGCTCCTGCAACCTCCGATCCAGCTCGGCACGAGTCAAATCCGCCCCGTCCGCGAGAAGCGTGGCCAGTAAGGAACTATACAAAACCACCTGTTTCTTCACCATATACCTCTTTATTCATTAGGGAATTCAATAAATTCCGGAGGAACGAATTCGGTCAGATAGACACCATTTTGTGAACGATAAAAGGAAAATCCTTGCTGAACCATTCGAGCGGCAAAAACATTCAAAATCACCGGTTTCCCGTAACGCATTCCAACTTGGCGCGCCGTATCTTCATCCGCCGACAAATGAACGTGATGACGTCGCATTTTTTTGAGTCCCTCTTGCCGGATCGACGGCAGAGTACGAGTCGCAGTCCCATGGTACAGAATCTCAGGAGGAATGATCGCCGGCAACTCCAGATCGACCTCAATGGAGTGGCCTTGATTTGCTCGGATTCGACGACCTTCCACCGCAAAGCGCTTTTTGGGATTGTTCGCCACCATCTGCAACAGTTCTTCTTCGTCAAACACTTGCCCGTGAGCGGCGCTTTTTGCGATCAACTCATCAATATCCGCCCAACCGGCGGCATCCAGCGTCAACCCGATCTTTTGCGGGTGATGACGAAGAGTGTAGCTTAGAAATCTACTCTTTTTTACTTGATTATCTTCCATATACCGCTGATTTTTTTTTATATCATTGCGAAAACTGTCTTTTCACATTATATTATGTCATAGTAATATTACTTTTCAAAGGAGAAGCGGAGGATTCATGAGAATTTCCGGGTTTTTTTTATTAGTCGGAATTGCCGCATTGCTGTTTACCGGGTGCAAGCAAATCGAATTCGGCACGAAAGTACCGGACAACTTCCCCCGGTTGATCGCGTTTCAACTTGGCGATGTTTCGCGTGTGCTGATTCTTCCGATTCGGGATGGCGGCAGCTCGCTTGATGTGGCGGAGCCGATCATCGCATCCGCTCCGTTCCGTGAACTGACACGGCGTGCGACCGCTCAGGGCGGCAGTTTCGACCGCCTTCTTCTGCTGACTTCGGACGGGACGGTTTACAGCGCAATAATCGGAGAGCGCGACTCCACGCCCGTTCCGACGTTCACTCCTTTTTACCGTATGAAGCTAAGTTCTGCGCAAAAAGAACAACTGCTTGCCCTATGGAGCAAAACCGGGGAGAGCGCAGAGAAAAACGATGGCGTAACTTCCGTTGAATTCGACATTTCTGAATCCGCCGCAATCTGGCAGATTCCGGGCGACGCGCCGGAAGACGCACCGAAAACTGCCATCCGCCACGGCAGCGAATCCGCATGGAAAAGTGCGATCCGTTTTCTGGAGCCGATGGAACCGACTGATGATGCGGAACCGAGCGCGTTCCGTTTCTACGACCGTGCCGCCGGAATGCACGGAGTTTACTGCCCGGCGGAGCGTTCCCATACGAAACCGGATTATGCGCCAAACTCGATTCTGACGCTGGAATACGCCAAGGATCAACCGGTACGAATCGACGGCAAAGTGGAATTTTCGGACATGGACGAGCTGGAGGACGCGATTTCCGTTCACCTCTCCAGCGGGCGTTATGCGTTACTGAAGCTCAAACTAGCTGACCATAAAGATATTTTCCCGCTGGATCGCAGCGAGATCGGCGAATTGTTACGGAAACAATCCGAATATTACGGCTCCGACTTTGTCATTGAAATGCCGGATCAAACCACAATCTGGTATTGCAGCCGTTGTTTTTCACCGGAGTAAAGCCCATGATCTATCTGGATTACAATGCAACCACCCCATGCGCACCGGAAGTAACCGAAGCGATGTTGCCGTTTTTTGGCACTGTGTTCGGGAACCCGGCCAGTTCACACCCCTATGGGCATGAAGCCGACGAGGCCATTCGATCAGCGACCCTGAAAACAGCGGCGCTGATCGGAGCCGAACCGGAACAGATTATCTTTACCTCCAGCGCAACCGAAGGCAACAACCATGTCGTCTTCAACATGCCGCCGGAGGGTGAAATCGTGTTGTCGAATGCGGAACACGCCTCGTTGTACGCCCCGGCCAATCGGCGAGGAGCGGTTCTTTGCGCCTCCCCGAACAGCGAGGCGATTCTGGCGGCGGTCAACGCGAAAACCGTACTGGTCGCGCTGAATCTGGCCAATCACGAAACCGGAGAATTGATCGCGGACGCGGAGGCGCTGGCGCCAGTGTTACGCAAGCGCAATATTCCACTTCATTTTGATGCGACACAAGCGATTGGAAAGGTGCCGGTTGACGTCAACCGTTTTGGCTGTGACACAATGGCATTTTCAGCGCATAAGTTATATGGCCCCAAAGGAGTCGGGGTTTTGTTCGTGCGGGACCCGGAGTCATTTCGACCGTTGCTGATCGGCGGCGGACAGCAGAACGGGCTGCGTGCCGGGACCCTCAACGTCCCCGGAATCGTCGGAATGGGCAAGGCCGCGGAACTGTTGCAATCTTCCGGCTTCCCCTCCCCCGCTCCTCGTGACCGGTTTGAGAGCATCATCGCGGCTTCCGGAATCCAACACCTGGTCGCCGCCGCGGATCGCCTCCGCCTTCCCCAAACCAGCTGCATCCTGTTCCCCGGTCAACACGGAGCCGTGTTGGTGAAGGAATTAGGCAAAGCAGGGATCGCCGTATCCAGCGGCAGCGCTTGTTCCGCCGGCGAGCCATCCAGAATCCTTGCCGCTCAAGGGTTTGACACGCTTGCTGCAATCGGCGCGCTTCGCTTTTCGTTCGGACACCATACCACGATGCAGGAAGCGGAAACCGCAGCGCTCATTCTACTTGAAACGATTGCGAACCATCAACATTCAGGAGTAATCGATGTCTGAACTGATCGAAGAAATCAAAAAACTCAAAGCCGAACGCAATGCGGTGATCCTCGCACATAACTATGTGCGGGGCGAATTGCAGGACATTGCCGATTTCGTCGGAGATTCGCTTGAGCTTTCCATAAAAGCAAAGAACATCCATGCGGATGTCATCGTCTTCTGCGGCGTGCGTTTTATGGCGGAAACAGCGAAACTGCTTTCGCCCGCCTCTGTCGTGCTTCTTCCAAATCCCGACGCGGGTTGCCCGATGGCGGATATGGCGCTCGGAGAAAAAGTGGCGAAGTACAAAGCGGAACACCCCGACACACTGATCGTGGCCTATGTCAACACCACGGCGGACGTCAAAGCTCATGTTGATATCTGTTGCACCTCGGGCAATGCGGAGAAGATCATCTCCTCCATTCCAGAAGATCAGAAAATCCTCTTTCTGCCTGACCGGAACCTCGGAGGGAACCTGAACCGCAAACTTGGGCGGAACATGTTGCTCTGGCCGGGATTCTGCCCGACGCACGACCGAGTGACGCAACAGGTGATCCGCGAAGCGCGTGCCGCGCACCCAGGCGTTAAAGTTCTGGTTCACCCGGAATGCGACCCCGATGTGGTCGCACTGGCGGATGAATCACTCAGCACCGGAGGGATTCTCCGCTTTGTCCGCGAATCTTCCGATCCGGCGTTCATCATCGGAACCGAGAGCGGAATTCTGCATCGACTTCAGAAAGAGAATCCGGATAAGAGCTTCTATCCGCTTCAACCGGAAATGCTTTGCCCGAATATGAAAAAACTGACGCTCGAAAACGTTCGCGATTGCCTGAAGGATATGGCGCCGCAAATCGAGCTTCCTGCGGATCTTATGGCCGCGGCCGTTGCACCAATCGAGAAAATGCTGGAGCTTTCGTAACACCACGATTGCAAATCACACGGTTTCGCCCCAAAAAGCGGAACCGTTTTTTTGCGTCAGCGAAGGATGACGTTACCGTCAAAGGAAAGATTGAAGATGGAAGCCTGATCGCCGCGGCGTTCCGCCTGAAGAATGGCGCTCTGAAGTGCCGTGAGAAGGAAGCCGATATTGCTTCTGTGCCCGACCGGAAGCAGGGCCTGGCAATTTTTCTGACCACGGAAACGCATGACCATGTTGATTTTATCCGGCTCCTGCATATAGAGCGCCTGTATTTCGATGTCTCGAAAATTCCGGGCGACCTGCATAATCACTTCTAAAGCGGGACGGAGCTTGTCAACCTTCACTCCTCCCTCCAGATTCTGGTCGGAGAAACCGAGAATCACCGGCAGGCGACGGTCGGCCAGCATCGACTCGGCACGCGGAAAAACAATACCTTCTTCATCCACCACCCAACGTCCCTGTGGGCTGGTCAGCACCGCACGCGGAATTCGCTCCACTACCCGAAGACGCAACGTATCGGGAAGAACCCGGGTGACTTCGCAATGCTCCACATTCGGAATCGCCGCCAGCTGGCGACGCAGAACGCCCGGATCAACCGCAAACAGATTCTCACCGGGATGCACGCCGAGGCGCGCGGCAAGCTGCGTCGAACGGTCCTGCCAATATCCTTCGGAGAGCACCACGATTTCGCGCAGTTGAAAGCGGGGATTGGCGGAGAACATCACCCGGCGCAAAGCGACCAGCCCGAAAAGCAGAGCTGTCGTAACGCTCATCAGAATGAACAACACAATCAGCGCACGCAACAGTTTCTCGCTGTCGCTGCGCACATTCGCCGAGTTCCGAACCGGCAATTTTTTCGTTTCGATCGGTTTCTTCGCCATGATAAAAGTTCCATGGGGAAGCAGCGAAATTGCTTCCCATGCAGTAATATAACGCCTCCTCCGGAAAATGACAACAGCGGAGGCACTTTTTTCAGAAACTTCTTGACAGAAAGCGCTCCGAAGGTTATGTTATTCATTTGTATATCATGAACCTGAGTCCGTGAAAGAAATGAATAAAAAAGGGGCGTAAAAATAGAAAAACC
>JBEBTY010000055.1:0-7179 GCA_040393525.1 Victivallis vadensis
TTTTTCTATTTTTACGCCCCTTTTTTATTCATTTCTTTCACGGACTCAGGAGATTGCCTGACAACAAAAAACGTCGGCGATAAAATAAATAATCAGGAATTTTCATCAATGTGAATCATTGCTTACTGTAAGCGAAACACTCCGGCTTATGGTGTTATCACGATTCACTTTTCTTGAAAACGCCAGATTGATAAAAACAACGATATAAAGGGAAAGAGAATTGAAGAAAATTACACTTTCAGCATTCCTGATGGTCATGACAGCCTTGCTGTCGGCAGGAACAACTGTGTTCGACCTGACCAATGACATATCGGCGTGGGGACTCAGCCTCGGGGGGGAGTTTCCAGGTGCAACCGGAAAAATATTTCTGGATACAACCGAGAAAGTAACAGTGGAAGGCAACTTTACTCAAGGCGGTGTCTTCGTCGCGCCGTTCTATCGAAACGCGTTGCCGCCAGAAACGAACAAATTGGCTATCGCCGTAACCGCACTCACTCCATGCGATGCCGCACTTCGCATTGAAGACGCCGAAAAACGCTTCTTTCAAACGGATCGCATTCGACTGAAGCAAGGAGAATCGGCAGTGCTTGTCGCCCAACTCGATTCCGCCGATTGGAAGATCAAATGGGGCGGGAAAAACCTGGAAGATGTCGTACCCAAACTACCGTTACGCAAAATCTATGTCAATGCAATTCGCCCACATGGAGCGACGGCTCCGAAGATCGTTCAACTTCGCATTGACGAAATCCGCATCGGCAGGGACACGGCACTTGACGCACATGTCATCATCGACAATGAATTCAATCTCCTTTTGCCTGATACTGCTCAAGAAGCAACATTAAAGCTTCAAAATCCCGGTCAAAAGGAGTTGGAACTGGAAGGTTCCGTTACAATTCAGTCTTATGATGAGAACATAACAAGTTACAATCTTCAACAGAATATTGCGACAGGCGGGTCATTTGAATGGCAGATACCTCTTCCTGAAGGCACCCAGGGAGTTTGGCTTGTATCCTGGAGCCTGACCGATAAGAAATCTCAAAAGACATTTACCGGAACCGATCGCATCGGGCGAATGGTTCCCGCCGGGGAAACGCAAGAGCGATTCGACTCCTACCTCTTTGGCGTCTGCTCGCATCCATACAATCACGCACCGGAAATCCGGGAACGCGAGGCTCGCGCCGCCGCCCTCTGCGGAGTAAAAATCATGCGCACCGACGCCCGTTGGGAGCGCCAGATTCAGCGCAACGGCCCGGATGAATGGAATTTCAGCATCGTCGACCACGTTGTCGACACGTATGCCAGGCATGGCATGGAAGTGCAGATGATCTTGAGCTATTGCCCTGCCTGGGCTGTTGCGAAGGATTGGAAACCTTTTTCTAAAGAGCCACGTCTCGCCAAAAGAGGCCGCCGTCCCGACTATGAATACTGGAAAACCTTTGTCGAAAAAACCTTTGACCGCTATCGCGGCAAAATCCGCTATTACGAAGTGTGGAACGAGCCGGATCTCGACTCCTTCGCCAACTTTCCTCCCGAAGAGTACCTGAAGATGCAGGAGATTGCGTTCAAGGCGCTTCGTGCCACCGATCCGGCAGCCAAACTGATGAATGGCGGCGTGGCCGGAACCGGCTCCGATCGGAGCGGCCCCCGCAAAGGAATCATCGAAAAAATCATCAACAGCGGAACCATCGATATTTTTGCGTTTCACGGGCATGGCAGCCTTATGGGATACAAGCCACAAGTCGCTTATTTCAAACGCCACATAAAGAATTCGACGCCGTGGTATTCCAACGAAACCGCAATCTCTTCCACTGCCGCAGGTGAATATGTTCAGGCAAAGACACTGTTCCAGAAATTTCTCTATGCCTGGACGGAAGGCTCCATCGGTTACAACTGGTATGACCTCCGCAACGATGGCTTCGACCCCAAGAACGGCGAACATAATTTCGGAATGATCACCAACGACTTCAAACCCAAAGCAGCCTACCTGACCTATAACATGCTGGCGACCCACCTTCGCGGCGCAACATACGAAGGAGCATTAGCGATCAACAAACCGTTGAGCGCATACCGATTCCGGGCGATCAACGGCGACTTGTTCATTCCGATCTGGAACAATGAACCAGCCGGAGCCGATCAACCATTATTTCTCGGCGGAATCACCGGAAAAGCGGAAGTCATCGACCTGATGGGCAATCGCAAAGAATTGACGGTCGTCAACGGTGAAATTCTGCTTGCCGCAGGGTTTGAACCAATCCTTCTTCACCTTGTCGGGCAGAAAGAGATTCCGCGCACCAGTGTTGACAGCATACTCGCCTTGCGTGACTTCTCCATCGATCCGGGCGTGACCACGGAAATTGTGATTCCGGCGAAGAATCTTTCGACACACACGCAGGAATTCCGCCTGACCGGAACGTTGCCGGAGGGAGTGACGGGCACGACCAACAGCAACAATCGTCTCCGTGCCGGAGAAGAGAAAGAATTGAAACTGCAACTCAAGACGGACAACGCATTCCGTTCCTATGCTTCCGCGCCGAAGAAAATGGTGCTCTCGCTTGCGGTCGGCGGCCTCCCCCCGGTAGCGCTTCGCTGTCCGCTTTTAGCTGCGGTCAATATTCCTGACGGAAATTTCTCGAAAGAACCGTTGTTCCTGCTGAACCGTGCGGATCAGATTCATTCCTTCATCGTGAACGAACCGGCAACGGCTCATCTGCACTGGAAAGGCACACAGGACCTCAGCGCCGAGATTCGTCTCGCGCAGAAAAACAACACGCTTCTTTTGGAGGCACTGGTTACTGATGATGTTCATCATCAAAAAGAACACGGCATCGATGTGTGGAAAGGGGATAACATTCAGCTCGCACTTCGGATTCCCGGCCAGAATGACTTCTGGGAAATCGGCCTCACCCGCCTCGACAATGGTTCGCCCGAAGCCTACATCTGGCGCGCCCCACAAGGATTCGACGCGGAAAAGGCGGCAGCAAAAATCAATCTGACCACCGACCGCAACGAAACGAAAAAACTGACGACCTACAAAGCGGAAATTCCGTTCGACGCGATCGGATTGACCCAAAAATCAGGTTCGGAAGGGTTCCGGTTCAATCTGATCGTCAATGACAATGACGGCGAAATTCGGGAGAGTTTCATCATGGTCGCTCCCGGCATCGGCGCCAGCAAAGATACAGCGAAGTATCCGTTGGTGCGCTTCCGCTAATCTGACAACAGAGAACAGTCGGAACCTGTCGCAAATGCAGGTCCCGGCTGTTTGTTTTTCGTGGGAGTGAGAATGGTGGAGAAAGGGAGGCTCCGCCTGCGGCGCAAGCGGGTGAGTGAGCCTTTGGCCAACTCCATCCTCGGTCGCTCTGACCGTCAAGGCGCTTCGCCCTTGGAACCCGGCCGGGCAGCACCCGGTGGCGGGTCATGGATCTTTACTATTCCAGCATCGCCCAGTAACGGCCGGATTTGTTCTTCCAGAGCTTAATCGGCATACCGTAAGCCGCGCTCAGAACTTCTTCGCGAAGCACCGTGTCGCGGTCGCCATACTCAACGATCTTTCCGTTCGCCAGAATCATTCCCTCACGGAAGATCGGCAGAATGTCTTCGATTCGCTGCGTGATGAAGATGATGGTCACATCCGGAAGTTTCTCGGCAATCTGACGAATTTCCTCCAGCAAAAACTCCCGCCCCGCCATGTCAAGGTAAACGCTCGGTTCATCGAGAATCACCATCTCCGGCTTCGTCAGAAGCGCACGCGCAATCATGATTTTCACCTGCTCCCCGCTGGACATAGTGAAGATCTGCTGATCCACCAGATGCGCACAACGGAAACGCTCCATCAGAGCCTTGGCCGTATCCACCTCATCGCTCGTAGCCTCCCGGGTCAACCCGAGCGTGCCGTCGAATCCGGAGAGCACCATTTCAAGGCCGGTATTGTCGGTGCTGGTAAACTGATTCATAAACGGGCTGACCCACGCGATTTTCTTGCGAAGCTCCACCAGATTGGTCTGCCCGAACCGGTTGCCGAGCACCTCCACCGTCGCCCCGAAGCGCGGCCAGGCGTAACCCATCATGGTTTTCACCAGCGTCGTCTTGCCCGCTCCGTTCGCACCGAGAATAAAGCAACGATCGCCCTTCTTCACCTGCCAATTCATGTTGTGGATAATATCACGCCCACCTAAACGGACGTTCGCGTTTTGAATATTGATCGCCAGTTCCGTACTCATTCCCGTTCCTTATTCTTATATTCGATCCAGCCATCACGCTGGTGTCTGCCTTCATCAAACAATCTTTCAAATCCATCGAAGTCACCGGCTTCGACCAGTCTTCGGAACTCCTCATACCTGCGGTCGAAGTCACGCATGGCCGTCAGGACAAACTCCCGATTGCATTCAATAATCTCGCGCCACATCCGGGGCGAACTGGACGCAATGCGCGAAGAATCCCGAAACCCGGTCGCACAACCGCGATAACGCTCCAATTTCGTCTCTTCATCCGGCGCGTCAAGCACCGACAACGCCAGTGCCGAAGCAAGAATATGCGGCACATGGCTGGTGTGCGCCACCAAATCGTCATGACGATCGGCAAAAATTCGCGAAGTATGCGTGCCGACTGTATGCCAGAATTCTTCCACCCGGCCGATCACCTCTTCGGGCGAATCTTCATAGGGGCAGAGAAAGACGTCGGCATTTTGGTAGAGCGACGGGAAAGCCGCCTCCGGACCCGATTTTTCGGTTCCAGCCATCGGATGACTGCCGACAAAGAAAACCCCGCGCTCCTTCAGCGGCAATGCGGCACGCATCACAGCCGATTTACAGCTTCCGAGGTCGGAAACAATAGCGCCTGGACGAAAGAATTCCACACAGGTGGTTAGGTACTCTTCAATTTGCGGAAGCGGAAGCGCAAAAAATACCAGATCCGCCTTCGCCAGCGTTTCCTCCAATGAATCGCAACACTCGTCCAGCACATCATTCTCCACCGCCCATGCCCGTACGGAGTCGCGACGGGTCCAGCCGATTCGCCGGTACTGTTTGCCGCGCAACGCCATACCGAGCGAAGCACCGAGCAGTCCAAGCCCGATAATCGTCACTACTGTTTTTTGAGATTGATTCATGCGAAACTCCTCTGTGAAGTTTCTAATATATCATAATTCCGAACCGGATTCAACCCATGCCACCGGGAAAGTAATTATATTGCTTTATGTCGAATTCTCGCTGGACAACGCAAGAAGATCGTGCTAATGTTCAGTCAATATAGAATTCATCCACCAAATAAGCGAAAGAGCGCCAATGAAAAAAACTCTACGTGTACTTTTCGCATGCGACTCTCCTCTTGCCGGCGGAATCTGCGCTTTGTTTCTATCGCAAACCCTTCTGACGATGACACCATTGATGGTTCCATTGCCGCTCTTGCTGACCATTCCGACCATGACTCCCGGCAGCCAAAACGGACTATGGCCACTGGCGATCGCGATCGCAATCGCATGGCTCTCTCTTTTTCTTTATGCGATTGCTCTCTGGGGAGTTTTTTTTACCGCCGTACTGAAACACGCTTTTCCCGAACAGCCGCCGCAACTGTGGTACTTCTGGGGATGGGGAGTGATGCTGGCTGCATTTCCGTTGAATTGCCTGCTGATTCTGCTGCCGGCGGCGATGAAGCGGCAAAGTGTCGTCGCAATCATCCTTGCAGTCACCGGAACATCATTCGGGATTGCCGTTTTTTATTTTCTCTTCCTTCAAAACGGTTGGTTGCAGGGAATCTATCTGGCCACTACTTTTCTGTATCTGGCCGCGATGATTTCGGCGTTGCCGAATGATCGCCCACGCTGGTATTGCGGCATTTTGGCCGGCCTTTTTCTGTTTACCGTCTTCGGGATCTATCTCTCCGAAAAGAGAACGGAGAATGAAGTCGAGGCAACTCGCGTTAAGCTGGAACAACACTTCGGCATTGAATTAACTCCCAAAGCATTCTGGGAACGGGATGCGAAATTGCTTCCCCAAACCGAGCCCCCCTGGTCCATTCTACTGGAAAATTCCAACGCACTATATGATTTGCAGAGTGACTTGCAGTACATACCGGAAGCTTTTGAAGACGACTGGGCGCGATTTGCTCAGTTCTGGCAGGAATACCCGGAGGTAATCGATGCGGCCAATCAACTGACCGATATCCCCAGTACTTCAATTCAACATGATTATGAAAAATTTCTCTTTCACATTCTGTTGCCGGAATTGCGCCTGATAAGACCTCTTGCCAGAATCTATGCGCTCCAAATGCGCTACGCCGCCAAGATCGGCGACCGAGATGCCTGGCATGACGCCTCACGGCGGCTCGAGAACCTGCGCTCCAGTCAAGATCAACCGTCAATACTGATCTCCGGATTGATCGGAATCGCGGCAGAAGAAATCTATCTGCAGAGTTGCGCGGAGTCACTATCTTCCCCGGTGTTGACAGATGCGGATCTGCTTGCTCTGCGTGATCGAATTCAACAAAGCGGCCAAAAGTGCAGCCAGGCACTGCTCTTCTCTGTCAGCGGGGAAGTTGTCAGCACTCTCGACATCATGAATTCTCCTGAGGCAGCGGCTCAAACTCTTCTGGAACTTTATTCCAATAAAAAAGCCCTGCCTATTTCTGACAGAATTACCCCGCTCTTTCGTTATTGGCTGCACAAGGAAAAATTATATGCGCTACAGTATTTTCTGTCCATTCCTGAGCTGGATCATTCTCAAAGCGTAACAGCTCTTCTGGAAGCTCCGCAACCACACTTTGCCCTCTGCTCGCTATTGCTGGTCGAGCGCTCACTGATTTACAGGCGCAGCGCAGAAATTCTCGATCAGGCAACGGCACTGGAGCTGACGATTGCAGTAGAACGTTACCGTCGCAAAAATGGAGTATTACCGGAATCACTTGACTCTCTGGTGCCGGAGTTTCTCCCTCAACTCCCGATCGACCGCCTGAACCACCTCCCCTATCAATATGAATTCGGCCAACTGGAAACAGAACAAGACATAAAAGCGAGCCAACGCAATGGCTATCGAATCAAATACTCCGGCATGAAAACAAATTATCGAATTTCTGATTCATTTACAGTTCCCTTGCCGTAAGTTTGCAAAAACACAGAACAGAGGTTACTCTTATCCTGAGTCCGTGAAAGAAATGAATAAAAAAGGGGCGTAAAAATAGAAAAAC
>JBEBTY010000056.1:0-7096 GCA_040393525.1 Victivallis vadensis
TTTTTCTATTTTTACGCCCCTTTTTTATTCATTTCTTTCACGGACTCAGGAGATTTCCATGCCGCCGACTTGCCGAAAAGCCCTTTTGCATCACCCGTCCGAACTGCGGCATCCGGGGACGGAAGTGCGCCGGATTGCTTCCGGAATCGGCATTACCGGGGAGATTCCGCGCCTGACGCTGTTCGAGGATACCGGCGGACCGTTTTTTCTGGATTCCATCGGAAACGAACCGGATCGGATTCGCGACGATCAGGCTCTGTGGCTGGAAACCCCGTCCGGCTTGGTGATCGTGCTCGGCTGTTGTCACTCGGGGTTGATCAATACGGTGGAATATATTCGTAAAATCAGCGGAATTCAACAGGTCCGGGGAATTGTTGGCGGCATGCATCTTCTCCGCGCGTCGGAGGAGCGTCTGGCAGCTATCGCGAAAAAGTTGCGGGAGTGGGCCCCCGAATTTGTCATTCCCTGTCATTGCACCGGGGAGCCCGCGATTGATTTTATGCGTTCGCGGGTCAAGGAGGCGGTTCAAGCCGGCTATGCCGGCATGACGATCTCGATATGACAAGATAGTGACGGGAAGTGCCGGCAGTCGATTGCCCCCGCGTTTTAACCGGCATTTCCCGATTTGCATTTTTTGTAAATGAATGTATAATGGAATGGGTTGCTGACAGTATGGAGGTTTTTATGGATTCGCTGCCGGAAGAGGTGTGCCGGGCGTGGGAGAAACGCAGTGGCGCCGTGGTTTTTACCACCGTGGACGGAAACAAGATTCCCAACAGCATTTATGCCACCTGTGTTGGTTTGTATCAAAACAGCCGGATTGTGGTCGCCGATAATTATTTCTGCAAAACCCGGGAAAACATCCGCAACGGGTCCACCGGCGCGGTGCTGTTCATCACGGACACCGGCAAGGCGTATCAGGTCAAGGGCGAGATCGAATATCATGAAAAGGGGGTGTTCTTCGACTTCATGAAAGAATGGAATCCGGAAAAACACCCCGGACATGCCGCGGCTGTCATTGTCCCCCGTGAAGTTTATTCCGGGGCAAAAAAGTTGAAATGAGAGGCTTATGGCGAAACTGCGCCCGGATATTGTGACACCTTCGGATCCGCTTTCGACGGTTCCGTTCGAGACCGTTCTGGAAAGCATTTCCGACGGAGTGTTCACCGTGGACCTGAATTGGCGGGTCACCTCGTTCAATCGTGCTGCGGAAGAAATTCTGGGAATCCCCCGGCGGGAAGCTATCGGGCGGTTGTGTGCGGAAATTTTTCGTTCGAACATGTGCCAGACTTCATGCGCATTGCGGCAGACGCTCACTTCCGGGCAGCCCATAATAAATCGCGTCTGCTATATTATCGATGCCGACGGCAACCAGCGACCGATCAGCGTTTCCACCGCGGTGCTCAAGTCCGCCGACGGACAAGTCATCGGCGGCGCGGAAACGTTCCGGGACCTGAGCGAAGTCGAAGAACTGAAAAAAAAGCTTGAGGGCCGGGTCCAGATCGGGGAGTTCGTCAGCCGCAGTCCGTCAATGCGGAAGGTGTTCGACTTGGTTCACGCGGTTTCGGCCAGCGCCAGCAATGTTCTGATTCAGGGAGACACTGGGACCGGCAAGGAGCTTCTCGCCCGCGCGATTCACGGAATGGGCCCCCGTGCCGACCGGCCCTTCGTCGCGATCAACTGCGGGGCGCTGCCTGACACGTTACTGGAATCGGAACTCTTCGGCTACAAAAAAGGCGCCTTCACCGGGGCGGCGCAGGACAAGCCGGGACGGTTCGCTCTGGCCCGCGGCGGAACCCTTTTTCTGGACGAAATCGGCGAGATCTCCCCGGCCATGCAGGTCCGGCTGCTCCGGGTGCTGCAGGAGCACACCTATGAGCCGCTGGGAGGAACCAAATCGGAATCCACCGATGCCAGAATCATCGCCGCGACCAACCGCGACCTGTACGCCATGGTTAAGGACGGGGAATTCCGGGAGGACCTATTTTACCGGATTAACGTAGTGCGCATCGAAATTCCAAAACTCTCCCGACGCAAGGAAGACATTCCATTGCTTGCGGAACATTTCATACATCGCTTCAATCAACAGCAGCGACGCGACATCATCGGCATTTCCCCGGAGGCGCAATCGGTGCTGATGTCGCATGACTGGCCGGGGAATGTTCGTGAACTGGAGAACGTGATTGAACGCGCATTCGTGGTCTGCCCGGATCCGTACATCAAACCATGTCATTTGCCCGAAGAGCTCTATCCGTTCGGCGGCCCTCCCGCTACCATTGTGATTCCCGAAAACTCCGGAGTTCAAGCCGCGCTTCGGTTGACGGAGAAGCAGATGATTGTCAATGCTTTGAAAAAGAATCATTACAGCCGTGTCAACACCGCGCGCGAACTCGGCATTCATCCGTCCACGCTTTTCCGGAAAATGAAAGTGCTTGATATCGAGTTCCTCCCGAAAGAGGAATTCCGTCTTCAGAAATAATCATTGCGTTTTTGCATTGGCTCCATCTCTGCAGGATTGCAACGCAACAGTGGTGCTCGCATCTTGCCTGCTACGTCTTAATTTGCATCTTGCTGTATATTAACATATTGTCTAATTACAAAAATATGGCACGCCGTTTGCTTATTTAAATCCGGTTGCCGAAAAGGCGCCCTTTCCCGATTATTCGGTAAAGCATATAAACAACCTGATTTACAGGAGGTGTGACATGCCGAGAGGTGATGGAACCGGTCCCGCTGGGATGGGATCAATGAGTGGTCGGGGCGCGGGTTACTGCGCCGGGTTGGGAGTTCCCGGATTCGTGAACCGAGGTTTGGGATTCGGCTGCGGACTTGGGCGCGGTGCCGGGTTGGGCTTTGGCGGCTGCCTCGGCATTTGCCGAGGTGCGGCGGTACCATGGTTCGGATTTGCCAGGCGTTCCGGCGGAGAAGCGGAACAGACGCTGCTGAAGAACCAGGCCGAGGCGCTGAAAGCCCAGCTGGACGCGGTCCAGCAACGGTTGCGTGAATTGGAAAAGGCCGACTGAACACACAACCCGGGAATGGAGTCATCCGCTCCCGGGTTCATTGTAACGGGTCCGGAAATCGCGAATCATTCCGGGGAGTTTATACAGGGCCGTCCGTAGAATTGCTGAACTTTTCCTCGGGGCTGTATAAATAAGCAGGCGAAATTCTCCGTTTGTGCAACGGATTGATGCCAGTGGTGTATCACAAGAATCCGGCATCATTTTTCAACCTTGATTTCCACCCAGTCTGACTCGCCGGGAATGCCGTATACCAGCCAGCGGCCGCCGTCATACAGATACAGGTGGTCGGCTTCAAAGTCGCTTGTGCCGCTGCGGCGATAGGCGCCGACGTCCCGGTAGTTCCCCGCTATCCGCATGACCTCGCCCCGGTCGCGGTGGTAGGCGCCCGTGTCCGCAAGCGTTGTTTCAAGACTGCTCAGATCGCCAAGGTCAAGGAGTCCCTTGACCAATTCCGGCGTGTCATACCAGCCGCCGAGGATTGCGCCGACTCCGGCGACGTATGCGTCATAATGTACATAGACGGCCCGAATGGTTCCGTCCGGCTGTCGCATCCCGATTGCTCCGCGCGTGCTCATCTTCATTCCTCCCCGATGCTGTTCATGATGTCGCGGAAGGCTTCGCGTCGGCCGAGGTATTCCTTGACCGTGGTTTCGATGGTGGCGATGCTCCGGCTGAATCCGTAGTTGACCACCGCTTCGGAATCACCGATGCGGTCGAGAATCCATTCCGCATAGTGTTTCATCTGCTCGAGTTCCTGCGCGATCTTCCCGTCGAGCCGGGCGATTTCCTTATTCAGCGATTCTTTTGTGATCTTCATTTTCATGCCATTGTTCCCTGGATGGGTTTGTTCGTTTTGACCGTACGCATACACTGCCGGTTATCCGATGATTCCGTCGATGAAGTCGATTGCCCGCGCGGCGGCGGCTGCGGCGGAATTCCAGCGTTCTCCCGCGAAACGTTTGCCGTCAACCTGCCACGTGAAGACCTCCGTGTCGCGGTAGTTGTAAATTTCTATCTTATGTCCGTTGCGGAGTTCCGTGCGGAAGAGGCGGTAGAGCGCCGTGTGGCTGTCGCGGATGATCGGGCTGATCTGTCTCATTTTTTCGCATCTCCATGGTTTCTCCGGGGCTGGCGTCGCCTCGGCTGGTTGTTTTGTTGATACATACAATGCCATTGCTTTGCGTTATATCCAGTTTATAATCAAGATATATCAAAGAAATAGAAAGGCAAAAAAGAGCATGCCGGATGGCACCACAATCCCGACTGGCATTTCGTGAGGGATGCCAGCCGGGATTGTGCTTTACGCAATGCCGAAGAACTTTCGCTGCTCGTCCCAGTCGTCCGGAAATCCCTTCCGCAGACGGGAGAGCGTGAGAGTCGGCGGCTCCGTGCTGTCCAGTATGGCTTCGAGAATGTCCGGCGCGAGATTCACCAGCGACAATGCCCGGAACAGGAACGCTCGTTCCTGGTTCTCCCGCCGCGCGAGTTCCGACACGGAAGCGGCCTTGCCAGATTCCAGCGCATCGCGGTATTGAAAGCCTTGTACCAGCGCTTTCTGCAGCGGCGACATGGTTTCGATGTCCAGCTCCTCAACCACCTTCTCCGGCTGGATGATGACCGTCTTGTGCCCATCGTATTTCAGCCGGATCGGGATCATCACCGCGATATTTCCGTTGACCAGTTTTTCAATCTGCCGATTCATTTGACCTCCGTTTCCCCAATGACCGATTCCAAGCCCCGCGTTTTGTATTCGATGGTAACCTTGTCCGGAAACACCGTGATCCCGGCGATGACCGTCCGGATGAATTTGTATTGCTCGACCGGAAACATCACATCCCAGACTTTCACGAGATCGGCGAACGCCGTTTGTACCTGTTTCATTTTGAGCCACTTGCCGTTTTCGTCCAGCTCCGCCGCCGAGTGCATGACGCCCGCGAGAATTTCCGGCTTCGCCAGCATCGTGCCGATTTCCGCAAGCAACAGCGATTCCAGCTCCGCCGCCGGAACACGTTTCAGCGGACAAGTCGAATGAATCCGCTTGGTGTCCCGGTCGCAGACGAAATAGCGGTAACTTTTCTCGTGGGTTTTCTTGGTGAAGTTCTCCTTCATCACACCGCCACAACATCCGCACTTGACCAGTCCACGCAACGGGGTCAGCCGCTTGCACTGCCGCCCGTCATGCACCACATTGGTTTTCAGAAGCGCCTGCGCCGCGTCCCACGTCTTCCGGTCGATAATGCCCTCATGCTCGCCGGGATAGGTTTTGTCGTAATGCTTCACCAGCCCGACATAGGTCGGATTGGCCAGCATCTGGTAGATGTAGGCTCCGGTGAACGCCGTGCCACCGTGCGTCTGGCCTTTCCGGCTGACCCTCGTGCGAATTTTCAGCCCGTCGGCATCCAGTTCCGCCGCGACATCCCGCGCCGAACCGAGCCGGAGATACGATTCGAAGATCCGTTTGACGATTTCGGCCTCTTCGGGAACGATCTCCAGCTTTTTGGTGACCGGATTGGACGTGTAGCCCATCGGCGGCGGCCCTCCGCAGCGCATCCCTTTTTTCTTGGCGGCGGCGACCTTGTCGCGGATGCGTTCGGTGATGACCTCCCGCTCGAACTGGGCGAACGTCATCAGGATATTGAGCATCATGCGCCCGGAACTGCTTGAGGTGTTGATGTCCTGCGTCACGCTCACGAAGGCGATGTTATGCTTGTCGAACAGCGTCAGCAGACCAGCGAAGTCCAACAGGCTGCGGGACAGACGGTCGAGCTTGTAGACGATCACCGCGTCGATCTTGCCGTCCGCAATGTCCTGCCGCAAACGGGTCAGCGCCGGGCGGTTCGTGTTGCCGCCGCTGAAGCCGCCATCGTCGTAATGCTCCGGCAGACATTGCCAGTTTTTGTGCTTCTGACTGGCGATGAATGCCTCTCCCGCTTCGCGCTGGGCGTCAAGCGAGTTGAACTGCATATCCAATCCCTCGTCGGTGCTTTTTCTCGTATAGACGGCGCACCGGACCGGCGTATTGATTTCAGTCATGTTTCCCCTTGATTCCGAAAAATTCATATCCGTTGCGGTTGACTCCCGTGATGGCGCGCGCCGTCGCCGAGAGCGAGTTGAATAGCTGCCCGTTCCATTCGAAGCCGTCTTTGCAGACGCGCACCTCATATTTGGAGTCGCGCCAGGTTCGCACGATCACCGTGCCGACGCGGAGACCGGAATGCGTCCGGCGTATTTTGCCGTTGACGCTGTTCAGCTTCTTTTGCGCGGCGTCGCTCAGACCGCCATACGCCAGCTCCTGGATTCGGTGCGCCAGTCGGCGGCGCATAAAGATCTCTCCATATTCCGGCGGTTTTTTGTGAAAGAGAAGTTTCCATTTTTCGGTAAGGTCCGGAATTCCCAGATGCTGAAGATTGAGCAGCTGGGCGCGGACTTCGTTTGTTTGCGTTTGAGCATCCATTTTCGTTCCTTTCGAGGTTGAATGGTTGTGGATTCGGTTGCGTATATAGAAAGCTCTCATGTGTTTGAATAGCAAGTGCTATCCGGCACAATTAAGCCTCTTTGACGACCACCGGGATTTTCGCTCCGGCAAGCCGCAAAATCGCGGCGGCAAGAATCTCAGAAAGAGTCTGAAGTTTGGTTTGGTCAGCCATAAACATCCTTTCATTGAATAAGTTGCGTTAATCTTCGATATCCGATTTGCCATATCGGGCAAGGCGCGCTTCATATATGCACAGAGCCAAACCAATGGAGGTCAATATGGCAAACGGAAACATCACAGTCGGGACGATGGCAATCGCCAAAGTCGGACGCAATGCCATTACAGTCGAAGTCATCGCTATTGCGGATGGTGGCGCATTCCTCGTCCGTAACAAAGCCGGCAAGAAATTCAAGGCGCGGCGGCTTGAGCCGATGCCGAATGCGGTGTCGGCGGCTGAACCCGCACAGCAAATAATAATCCAGCCGACCAAGTCTGCCGAGCCAGAATACGTTGAAATGGATGCTGGTTCCAAAGCCTCACGTGAGGCTATCGAAATCACTGGCACAGAAACGCCAGCAAAACATCTGAGCCTCATGAA
>JBEBTY010000057.1:0-6602 GCA_040393525.1 Victivallis vadensis
CAGGTTTTTCTATTTTTACGCCCCTTTTTTATTCATTTCTTTCACGGACTCAGGACGTTATTTAGTGTCGTATTTTTGCTTTTCGACGAAAACAAAAAACGGAGCAAGGCACTCCTTAACTCCGTGTACATGGTGAAATCAAGCGAAATCATAATAGCGTACCGCATCCGGCGGACGAATGTTGGTCAGGTCGCCGCGATAATGGCGCAATTCGGTGCGGACATACGGGTGTTTGAGCAATTCCTCCTCGTCAAGATCGACGCCGATACCGGGACGATCGGGGATCACCATCTTTCCGTCGCGCACGATCAATTTTTCATCGCAAACATCGGCCCGGAACGGCACATCGGTCATCATCATCTCAAGGATGACGAAATTCGGAACACAGGCCGCCAGCTGAAGCGTTGCGGCATTTGCAACCGGGCCGGAGGGGTTGTGCGGACAGAACCCAATGTGCCGCGCCTCGGCCTCGGCCCCCAGAAGCCGCATCTCAAACAGTCCGCCCGCGTGTGAAATATCCGGCTGGATATAGTCGGCGCAGTTGAGATCAAAGAACTGCCGGTACTCGTAGCGATTGTAAAGCCGCTCGCCCGCAGCAAGCGATACGCGCACACGTTCCTTCACTTCGCGCATTCCGTTCAGATCGTCGGGCGGCAACGGTTCTTCAAACCAGTAGATGTCAAACTCTTCGAGCCGCTGCCCGATTTTGACTGCGGTCGGAATGTCGAACCGTCCATGCCCCTCGATCAGAAGCAGAACGTCGTTGCCCACCGCTTCGGAAACCTTGCGGACGCAATCCATCGCGGAATCCAGCTCTCGTTTGCCGATCTGCTGCCACGCGTTTCCGAATGGGTCCCATTTGCAGCCGAGGAATTGATGCTTTTTCACTTCCTCCGCTTTCACGGCGAATTCATCCGGAGTCTTCGCCGGGGCGAACCAACCATTGACATAGATCGGAACGGAGTCACGCACCTTGCCGCCGAGAAGTTGATATACCGGAACGCCAAGCGCTTTGCCTTTGATATCCCAAAGTGCAATTTCAACTCCGGCAAGCGCGCTCATCAGCACGGGACCGCCGCGCCAGTAGGCGTCACGGTAGCAGTCGTGCCGAAATGCTTCGATGTTGTGCGGATCTTTGCCGATCAACCAATTCTCAAGATCATGGATCGCGGCGGCTACAGTCGGCTCGCGATATTCAAGCGTGGCTTCGCCCCACCCGTGAATCCCGGCATCGGTTTCCACTTTGACAAAAACCCAGTTGGTGCGAAAGCAGTTACACAGAAATGTTTTTACCTTGGTAATTTTCATGATTTATTCTCCGGTCAGGATTGTCCAGCCCCATTCGTCCAGTTTTATTTGCCATTCCCCATCGCAGAACCCGGCATATTCGCTTTCTGCCGAGCAACCGAGCACGCGCAATGCGTTCCCTTCTTTGAGCTTCAGTGAAAACTCCCGCCCGACGCGATCGAAATTCATGATGAAGTAGAGCGCTTTCCCGCCAGGCAGTATCCGGGGAACAATCTGGAGGAACCGCTTGTCGGCATCCGTTGCACAGCGGACAACCCACTGCGTATCAACTCCGGCGTCATTCAGGTATTCGGACAGCTTTTCGCGATACGCCTCGCCCTGTTCCCAACTGAGAACCGGAATTTCATTGTGCCAGAAGGCCTTGTCGATCCGATAGGCAATGGCGGTCATGGAGGCGAAAAGCACGGTCTTCCCCTTGCCGTATTTGTTGGTAACGATCGCCGGCTCTCCGTCGGAGAAACAGCCTTCTACCTTGCCTCCTTTTACTTCAATGTGCGCCCGAAAATCAAATGCCGGAACGCCGCCGCAAGCGGGTTCATGCAGAGCTTCAAGATCATACACCTGCGCCCCGAACACATCGGTCAAAAGCCCTGGCGTAACTTCATAGTGGATTCCGGAGGTGTTCTTAATTGCGAATGGCGAATCGGCAATCAGCGTGCCGCCCCGTTCGACAAAGCGCCGGAATTTCTCCGCCATCCACGAGTCGACGTAGGGACGGAATGGGAGAATCAGCACATTCGCGTTATCGAGCACCCCTTCCCGGATCTGCCGGGCATTACAGGTTTCGCCACGAACCCCGATGTGCAACAACGCGTTGTGAACCCCGTGAACGACTTCGTTGTAACGCCCCTGAAATGTCTCCGCCTCCGCAAGAGAACGGCAATCCTGATTATCGAGGATATACACGCCTGACTTGCGGGTGACATGGGTACGTAGTTGTTCCGCATGCTTATTCAGGAACTGTGAGAGCTTGCCGAATTCGGCGGCGCGTGGCGTAATGCGTCCATCCCAGCCTACAAGGTTGAATTCCCCGGCCTGCGCGTCAGAAACGCGGCTGCGGTAGAGCCAACGAAGGATCGCCCGCGCACCGTAAGAAACGTAAAGCATGTCGCGCACATTCATCTGGCGCGGGGAATAACTGCGTGGGATCAAGTTATGCACCCAGCTCACCGGACCGGCTTCGGTTTCGACGACCCAGAATCCTTCCGGATCGTTCCGGTGGTTTCTCCGCCCCTGCGCCAACAGTTGAACGTTCTGGCGGAAAGCGAACTCGTAGGGAGTATAGTCCGCGCTTTTCCCTTGTGCGTGGATGGTGTAGATGCTGGTGCCGAGAATATCCTCATCGCCAAAAATATCCGCGTCCGGCGGACTGATGACATGAGAGATAACCGGCGTGTCGACATCAACCTGCTTGATCCAATTGCGAATCAGGTTGAATTTATCCCGCCGGTTCTGTTCGCAAAACGTCTTCCAGTCCAGATACGCCTGATAGCCGCCGGCTTCAAAATTGGCCTCTCCCTGTGGATTAACGTCTTCCCATGTCCGGTAACGGACAGGAAACTCGGTCCCCCAGGCTTTCGCCAGCGTATCAAGATTGCCGTACTTCGCTTTCAGCCATTGCCGATAAAGGCCAACGGAGTGATGGCAGAAACATTCCGAAATACGCGGTTCATTCCACCCCGACCACGCCAACAGTGACGGACGGCATCGATAGCGCGCAACCGCCATCTGAATGAACTCCCTGGCCATGTCCTGATAAGTCGGGTCATCATAACAGAGTTTGAACCGGTTGGATTTCAACACCTCCGAAGAATCCGGTTTCGGCTTGAACAGCGTACAGTTTTTGTCGTAAACCAGATGGCGCGGCGCGTAAACCGACTGTAGATTGGCAAACGTGCCGCCCATGTTGACGATAACGCGCAAGCCATGCTTCTCGGCAAGGTCAAATGCAAGATCGACCTTGGAAAAATCACGTACACCCGGAACCTGTTCCACCCGATCCCAACAAAGAAAGAGCCGGAATGTGGTCAAACCAAGTTTCGCGATATTTTCAATATCCTGCGGCCACTCCGAAATATCGACCTCGGCTGCTTTGGCAAGTGGTGCATACGTTGCGCCGATCGGAAAAAATGAAGAGTTCATGGGATCAAGTCTTTCTATGCACTAAATGAAATCACCAAACGCCAACAACATCGGATAGTCCCGGATTGGCAGATGCAGAAAACGGCGGTAGTTTTCACGAATAGGTTCCACCGATTCCTTCGGAAGGGAATAGATGTTGCCATTCAACAGATCAATCAGCATCGGCTCGCCCTCCACTCCGGCAACGTCCAGCGTGACGGTGGCCTCGTAGCCGGTGGTGGTCAGCAATTCGGCAGGATGCCAGTAGACAAATCCGGAGCTGCCGTTCGCTTTGCGGAATCCGTAAGAAAGCACGGCCTCGCCAGTGTCGTCATTGCGCATGAACCGCGGGGAGTAAAGCCCCGTCTTGAACATGACCGGCAACGCCTTCACAGAAAACTCCTCCCGAAAAATCGAAGAAAGCACTTGAAGCGTCCGATACGAGAGTTTCGGTGTATACTCCCCGGTGGCGCGTCCGGTCGCATCAAATTCCGCGCCGAGCACTCCAAAATAACCATAATCCAGATAGCTGCCGAGATCCCCCACGGTACCGTTCAGCGCTTCAATCATATCAAGGCAGGAGAAGTAAGAGTTAATCTCCACTCCCGCCGCCAGATGGCCGAGCAGTTGCCGGGCGAGGAACTTCGCCTGCTTCTCCTGCGTCCACGCGCCCTCGCGCAACGCTCCGGCGCCGCCTTCCCGCGACTGGGTTCCGGTTTCGCCCTGAATAAATTTCAGCGCCGGATTGTAACGATGGCAGAACGCGCGAAGGGCTTCCTGCTGTTTTGCCAGAGAATTTTCATTCGGCGTATAGCCGTGGTAACTGACAAAATCAAGACATTCGGCGGCGCCGGTTTCAAACACATCGGCCAGCCAGTCATAGTGATAACAACAGAGCACGCCGCCAATGATTTCCGCTGCGGGATTTCCTTCGCGAATCGCAGCAGCGGTAGCTTTGGTAAATTCACCGTACTCAGTTCCGTTTACACCATGCTTCCAACACCACGTGCCGTCGGGTTCGTTCCAGATTTCAAACCGGGAGACGCGCCCTTTATAATGGGCAACGGTGGCAACGACATAATCATGCCACGCTTTCTTTTGTTCCTCGGTATGGATCGGGGGGCAACCGACCGCACCGAACACTTTGGCGGCGGCTTCATCATAAATGCCATTCCCATAACAAAGACACATCCAGGGAATCACGCCCTGCTTGCAGAGATTGTCGACAATGGAATCGAGCCAGTCAAATAGATAAACGCCTTTGGCGGTTTCCGTTCTCGCCCAACCGGATTGAATCCGCACCCATTTGACGCCCAGCTCTCCGACGCGGTCGTAGGCTTTTTCCGGATCGAATACATCCCGATCGAGTTTTTCAAATCCAAGCCCCCACGTGGAATTCTTCACTTCGCGAGAATGTACCGGAGGAACATTGCCGATTTTTTTAAAAATGCTGCTCATTCGACTTTTCCTTTGGATTATGGTGCGTAATACATGCCGCCATTGATGTGAATGGTTTCGCCGGTCATATAGCCGTTACAGAGCGGAAAGATCACCGCATCGGCGATCTCTTCGCAAGTTGCGCCGCGCCCCAGTGGAATCGCAGCAAGTTCCTGTTGTTTTTTCTCTGCCGTCAACCGTTTTTCTACATTTTCGGTGAGAATCATGCCGGGAGCCACCGTGTTGGCAGTGATTCCGAGTGGGGCGCCATTTTCGGCGAACGCGCGGGTCAGCGCGTGCATGCCGAGTTTGGAAACTCCGTAAGCAATCATATTCGGTTCTGCCGGGCGAAAACTGCGAACGCTGGAAATATTCACGATCCGCCCCCAATTGCGTTCTTTCGCCTGTTCGACAAACGCAAGAGAGGTAAGAAACGCGCCCTTGAGATTAACCTGCATCACCCGATCGAACCATTCTCCTTCGCTCATTTCATTGGTTCGCAGCCACGGATCGAGGCGAGCGTTATTAATCAGAATGTCGATCGGCGCATTTCGACGAAACATGGCGTTTACCGCGATTTCATCGCTGACGTCGCAACAGGCAAGATGAGCCTGGCCGCCGACTTGTTCCACTTCGCGTTTCACTTGCTCGGCGTTCTCGTTTTCGCCCACATAGTTGATGATGATCCGGCAGCCGAGTTTCGCCAGTTCGATGGCGATTACACGCCCCAGCCCTTGTGACGCCCCGGTTACCAAGGCGGTTTTTCCTGCGATGGAATCCATGTTCATTTATCCTGTGGTGTGAATGACAGAGACGGTTCGGCCGATGGCTTCCGCCGCCTGCGCCAGTCCGGCCAGAAAGGCGGGGGCTTGTGCTTCGTATTCATCCGCCGGGATCGAGCCGCCGAATGATGCGACACAGGTTCCGTTGCGGAACACCGGAAATGCTGCGATCCCCTGCCCACGGGCAGGGTCCAGAAAGCAGGCGTGTTTTTGTTTGCGAATCTGTGCCAACTGTCCACGGATGCCGAGTTTTTCATCGAACAGCGTAGAGTTGGTCTGCGCGGCTTCGGAGAGCAATACGTCCTGTTCCGTTGCGGGGGCAAACGCCGCGAGAACCAGGCCGGTCGCGGTGGTGAAGAGGTCGTGGAACGCAAGTTCCGTCAGGCGGATCATCAGACGTGGAGATTCGTTGCGATGCAACAGGACATAGCGCAAACTTCCCTGGCGCTCTGTCAGCAGGACGGAGGCGGAGAATGCGCGAGCGGTTTCATCAACCCGCGGAGCGGCGGCTTCCAGCAATGCGGGGCGATACTGAACCGCATTGGCGAAGGTGAGTGCGCGAGGGCCGGCGGCGTAGCCTTCCTGTCGTGAAATCTGGATCACATACCCGGCGTCGGTGAGGTCGCGGATGATGCGTGCGCAAGTTGCGTTGTTGATCCCGAATTGCTCGGCAAGCACAGAGATCCGCATCGGGCGTGGAGAATTCAACACGATGGTTTCAAGAATCGAGAAGGCCTTGTCTAAAACTTTTATCATCTTGCTTCTTTCATATTATGAAATACATAGTTGCTATAATAAAATTATAGTTCATAATATCGCCAAAAGCAAGTGTGATTCGGAGAAAGATGAGAAAATCCGAAGACAATCGGTGAAACACGCTTGTACATTAGATCAGCGGGACCACCCTTACCCGCCACCGGCGGCTCGCCGGTCTGGGGTTTGGGGGCGAAGCGC
>JBEBTY010000058.1:0-3969 GCA_040393525.1 Victivallis vadensis
GGTTTTTCTATTTTTACGCCCCTTTTTTATTCATTTCTTTCACGGACTCAGGTTTTATCTTGAAATGAAGGGAGAGTGGCAGTACTTTATACAAAATACGATTAAGTATAACCCCCGGCCTGATCAAAAAAACGGGTCGGCATTATGGTACGGAGAAATCGCCATCATGATTAAGTGCGGGATCATCGGCTGCGGCGTAATCGCGCCGACTCACATTGAAGGCTATCTGGCGCTGCCGGATGTCAAAGTCACTCACCTCTGCGACTTGATTTCGGAACGCGCCGACGCTCTCGGTGAAAAATACGGCATCGCCCGGCGCTCCACCGACTACCGAGAACTTTTGGCCGATCCGGAAATCGATGCCGTCAGCATCTGCACCGACCATGCCAGTCACGCGCAAATCGTCTGCGATGCGCTGGACGCGGGCAAACATGTAATCTGTGAAAAAGCGCTCGGGCGCATTCCCGAAGACCTGACCCGGATGACGGCCGCGGCGAAACGCCACCCGGAGCTTACCGCCACAGGAATTTTCCAGCACCGCTACGAGCCGGCGAACCGGAATTTGAAAAAACTGATCGCCGATGGAAAATTCGGCAAGGTATTGCTGGTAAACCTCACCTTCAGCTGCCTCCGCACCAATGAGTATTATCAGAAAGACGCATGGCGTGGAACCTTCGCCGGTGAAGGCGGCGGAATTTTGATCAACCAGGCGATTCACCACCTTGACCAACTCCGTTATCTTTTCGGCAACGTGAAACGGGTGGTCGGACGCACCGCCAATCTGACCCATCAGAACGTGATCGAGGTGGAGGACACCGCCGCGTTTCTGATCGAATTCGACTGCGGGCTTCTCGCCACGGTCACGGCAAGCAATTCCAGCGCAATGGAGTGGCGCAGCTTCCTCACCATCGTCGGAACCGAAACCCATCTCGAATACATCAACGAAGAACCCAGTTTTTTCGACTCCCTGATCGAAGGTCGGGTTGACGAAATCCGCAAGGCGCTGACCTCCGACAGCAACGATGACGCCGTGATTGTCGGCAAGCAGTACTATGGCGCCGGGCACACGCCGCAGCTGGCCGACTTCATCGACGCGATCCGCGAGAAACGACAGACGGAGATCACGCTTGCCGACGCGGCAGAATCCGCGGCGCTGGTGCAGGCGGTCTACGAGTCAGAGCGCACAGGGAAATGGGTTGACGTAGCCTCTTTCTAACGACGAAGAATCGCTTCTCCACACCCTGTTTCTGCCATCATTGAGCGGCAACCGGCATGATTTTAAAAAAAACCGGTACATCGGGTTGCATTTTATCCACCGGGTAATTATTGTATACAACCGTTTCCGATATCGTCCATTTTTAAGACAGGAGAAAATCATGACCGGAAAAATCGTACTCTCCATGTTCGCCGCCGCCGCACTTGCATTTGGCGCGGCAGCAAAGGAAGTCCGTCTTCTTACCATCGGCAACAGCTTCGCCGACAGCGTATTCGCCTTTCTGCCGGCAGTGGCGGAATCGGCCGGAGACAAGATCATCATGGATCGCGCCAATCTCGGCGGCTGCTCACTGGAACGTCATTGGAAACTGATGAAGGAGAGCGACGCAGACCCCACGAAGAAAATTTATCAGGGCAAAAAGGCCAATCTTCGCGACATGCTGGAGAAAGATAAGTGGGACTTCATCACCATTCAGCAGGTCAGCTCGGATTCCTGGCGGCCCGCGAGCTTTCAACCCTACGCCAAAGATCTTCAAGCGTATGTGACAAAATATGCGCCCCAGGCGGAACTCCTGATGCAGCAGACCTGGGCCTACCGTTTTGACGACAACCGGCTCGGCAACTGGAAAATCAGCCAGCAGGAGATGTTTGAGAAGCTCGTTGATGCTTACGGAACAGCATCCAAAGAACTCGGGATCCGCCAGATTCCGACCGGAGAAGCGGTTCAGCTCGCCCGCGAAACCCAGCCGACCAAATATGTCGAATACGACCGCGAAGCATTGAAGCAGTTGAAGCATCCCGATGCCCTCCCCTCAGAAACCGGTTCTTTCGTCTGGGGACTCAAATGGCAGGACGCGAAGAACAAGGAAACCGGCGAAGTCTATAAAAAGATCGGCGGGGACTCCTACCACCTGAACCATCGCGGCCAATACCTTCAGGCCTGCCTCTGGTACGCCATGCTTTTCGACAAGCCGACATCGGGAATCACATTTGTGCCCACGCAACTGACGGCGGAAGACGCCGCGTTCCTTCGCACCGTGGCGCAGAAAGCGCTCGATGCACACAAGGAAGCGAACAAGCAGAAATAAGCCTCCGATAAACTGAATCGGGGAATTCCGGCTACTTCCGGGGTTCCCCGTTCTTTTTGAGCGGAATCCTCTTGACAAAACAGCTTGGAGCGGTTATATTTCCAACATAAACGCATGAGTTTTGCTGAGAGTGTTTCAACTATGAATTTCATCCACCCGCAACTGCTTTGGCTGGCGATCCCGGTGCTCCTGTTTCTGGGCGGCGCGGCATGGCGTGCCGACAGAAGGCGCAAGGCCTTGCTTGTGCAGTTGCTCGGGCGATCGGCCGAAGACCCGTTGGCAGTTCACGTTTCACGAAAGAAGCGCATGCTCCGACTGCTGCTTCTCGCGGTTGCGCTTCTCCTGCTCATCACTGCAGCTGCGCGACCGTACCGTTCCAGTCAGGTCATTTCACATCAGGCGGTCGGACGGGACATTCTGGTTCTCTTCGACGTATCCAAGAGCATGTGGGCGACGGATGTCGCGCCCTCCCGCCTCACCCATGCGAAACAACTGCTGCGCGACCTGATCGGAAACAGCAGCGGGACACGCTTCGGCATTGTTCCGTTCGCGGGGAATGCCTATCTTGCCTGTCCGCTGACTTCCGATCGGACGACACTTTCGCTGTATCTCGATGAACTGGGTCCGGATAACATGCCGATCGGCGGAACCGATCTGGAGAAACCGATCCGAATTGCCCTCGATGCGTTTGTGGCGGCGGCGGGAAACCGCGCAGTGCTGCTCTTTACCGATGGCGACGAACTCACCGGCGACAGTTCCGGTGCGGTGGAGCAGCTCAAAGAGCGTGGCATCCCGCTCCTGATTGTCGGGCTTGGAAACCCGGCCATTGCCGCCCCGATCCCGGACGAAGGCGGAGGCTTCAAGCGCACCGGCAAAGGCGAATTGGCCACCAGCCGCCTGAATGAAGCCAAGCTACGGGAATTCGCCGCTGCCACCGGCGGCATCTATGTGCGAAGCACCACGGCCGATCCGGGGCTCCGGCAAGTTTCCGACCGAATCCGGGCACTGGAACAGGCGGAACAGGAGGCGGGCGACAAAACGGTTCCCGACGATGATTTCCCCTTTGCGCTGGGAGCAGCGGCCATGCTGTTCACTCTGTCACTGTTGATCGGGGAGCGCCCGGCATCCGGGCGGCGGGAACGAATTCTATGTGTTATGTTGCCGCTCGTTCTCTGCCTCGGCGCAACTCCGGCAGAACGTTATAATGCCGCCCGCGCAAGCCAACTTGCGGGGGAAGACGCAACCGAGCAATATGCGGAGGCCATGCGCGAAGGTGTGGGCGACCGCGAAATTCACGCCCGTTCGTTGTTCAACCTCGGCATTGCGGCTCACCAAAAAGCACAGGCCAGCACTCAACAGGCACAGGAATCCATCAATGCCCAGCAGCTGGAACCTGCCCTAAACGCTTTGGAAGAGGCGTTGAACTATCTCAACAAAACCGAAGAACTTTACCGTCAGAGCCTCGCCGCCTCCAGTCACATACCTAACAACTTGGGCCGCCTGGCCATCGAGCGCGTTCACGCCGAAAAGCAGAAGAAACAGATTGAGCAACTGAAAAAGCAGCAGCAACAAGCTCAACAGCGAGCCCAGCAAGCCCGTGATCAAAATCAGCAGGAAAAACAGAGTTCTCAGGAAAAACAGAGTTCTCAGGAAAAACAGAGTTCTC